>NZ_JBEGGO010000007.1:0-321107 GCF_052112345.1 Pseudomonas sp. SAS7
TCGCGAAAGGGCTGCGCAGCAGCCCCAGGGTTGTGCCACATTCGATGCTTCTGGGGCTGCTGCGCAGCCCTTTCGCGACACAAGGCCGCTCCTACACTGATCGCGTCACCTTTATGTCTTTAGCCGCTGACACAATCAGCTGGTAATCAACCGCTCGCGCAGCTGGGTAATCTCGTCGCGCAGCTGCGCCGCAGCTTCGAACTCCAGGTCGCGGGCGAACTGCATCATCTTCTCTTCAAGCTGCTTGATACGCTTGGTGATCTCGCCCGGCGTACGCAGCTCGGCCTCGTAACGGGCGCTCTCTTCTGCCGCCTTGGCCATGCCCTTGCGCTTTTTGCTGCGCGCGCCAGGCACGGTGGCGCCTTCCATGATGTCGGTGATGTCCTTGACCACGCCCTTGGGCACGATACCGTTGGCTTCGTTGAAGGCGACCTGCTTTTCACGGCGTCGCTCGGTTTCGTCAATCGCCCGCTGCATCGAGCCGGTGATGTTGTCGGCGTACAGGATCGCCCGGCCATTGAGGTTACGCGCAGCGCGGCCGATGGTCTGGATCAGCGAGCGCTCGGAGCGCAGGAAGCCCTCCTTGTCGGCATCGAGGATGGCTACCAGCGAAACCTCCGGCATGTCCAGGCCTTCGCGCAGCAGGTTGATGCCCACCAGCACGTCGAAGGTGCCCAGGCGCAGGTCGCGGATGATCTCTACCCGCTCCACCGTGTCGATGTCCGAGTGCAGGTAGCGCACCCGCACATCGTGGTCGGCCAGGTAATCAGAGAGGTCCTCGGCCATGCGCTTGGTCAGCGTAGTGGCCAGCACCCGCTCGCCCAGCGCCACGCGCTTGCGGATTTCCGACAGCAAGTCGTCCACCTGGGTCAGTGCCGGGCGTATCTCGACCTGCGGGTCTACCAGGCCGGTCGGGCGCACCACCTGCTCTACCACGCGCCCGGAATGCTCGGCTTCGTAGGGGCCCGGGGTAGCGGACACGAAGATGGTCTGCGGGCTGACATCCTCCCATTCGTCGAAGCGCATCGGCCGGTTGTCCAGTGCCGAGGGCATGCGGAAGCCGTATTCGACCAGTGTTTCCTTGCGTGAACGGTCGCCCTTGTACATGGCCCCGACCTGCGGAACGCTGACGTGTGATTCGTCGATCACCAGCAGTGCATCGGCTGGCAGGTAGTCGTACAGGGTGGGCGGTGGCGCACCGGCCGGGCGGCCGGACAGGTAGCGCGAGTAGTTCTCGATGCCGTTGCAGTAACCCAGCTCCATGATCATTTCCAGATCGAAACGGGTGCGCTGCTCCAGGCGCTGCGCTTCCACCAGCTTGTTGGCCTTGTGCAGGTACTCCAAGCGCTCCTTCAACTCTTCCTTGATGCCCTCCACGGCCTCCAGCAGGGTTTCCCGCGGGGTAACGTAGTGGCTCTTGGGGTAGAAGGTGAAACGTGGCAACTTGCGGAAAACCTCGCCGGTGAGCGGGTCGAAGGCGGCGATGTTCTCCACCTCGTCATCGAACAGTTCGATGCGGATGGCTTCAAGGTCGGACTCTGCCGGGAAGATATCGATCACATCACCGCGCACGCGGAAGGTGGCACGGGCAAAGTCCATTTCGTTGCGGGTGTACTGCAGGTCGGCCAGCCGGCGCAGCAGTGCGCGCTGGTCGAGCTTGTCGCCGCGGTCCACATGCAGGACCATTTTCAGGTAGGACTCGGGGCTGCCCAGGCCATAGATGCACGACACGGTGGTGACGATGATTGCATCACGCCGCTCAAGCAGCGCCTTGGTCGCCGACAGGCGCATCTGCTCGATGTGGTCGTTGATCGAGGCGTCCTTCTCGATGAAGGTGTCCGACGACGGCACGTAGGCCTCGGGCTGGTAGTAGTCGTAGTAGGAAACGAAATACTCCACCGCGTTGTTGGGGAAGAAGGCCTTGAACTCGCCGTACAACTGCGCGGCCAGGGTCTTGTTCGGTGCCAGCACCAGCGTCGGACGCTGCACCTGGGCGATGACGTTGGCGATGCTGAAGGTCTTGCCCGAGCCAGTTACGCCGAGCAGCGTCTGGTGCGACAGCCCCGCCTCGATGCCTTCGACCATCTGGCGGATGGCCTCGGGCTGGTCGCCGGCCGGCTGAAAACGGGTGACGAGCTGGAACTCGGACATGTTTGACCTCGCGGTGTTGCAGCAACTGTAAATTTAGCCAGTAGTCTATACCCAAATGCGGTTATCCGGGGGCGCTTTCAAGGCCAGGCTGTGAGCGCCTGTTACAGTGGACCCGGCATTTAGACCAATGGTCGAAAAATATTTGCGCAAATAGCTGGAAAAGCTGTGCCAGAGTGTCGCAGTGACCGGGCGGTATCACTATACTGACTCCCCGTTTGTGCACCGCTTCAGTGCATTCGGCTGGAGCGTGTACGTCCTATCACTCTCCAATCAGAGCCAAGGTAACAATGAGCCTGTTTTCCGCTGTCGAGCTGGCACCCCGCGACCCTATCCTGGGCCTCAACGAAGCATTCAACGCCGACCCACGTACCGACAAGGTCAATCTGGGCGTTGGCGTGTACTGCAATGAGGAAGGCCGCATTCCGCTGCTGCGCGCCGTGATCGAAGCCGAAACCCAGCGTGCCGCCCAGCACGCCTCGCGCGGCTACCTGCCGATCGACGGCATCGCCACTTACGACCAGGCCGTGCAAAAACTGATCTTCGGCGCCGAGTCGCCACTGCTGGCCGCTGGCCGCGTGGTCACCGTGCAGGCCGTTGGCGGCACCGGCGCGCTGAAGATCGGCGCCGACTTCCTCAAGCGCCTGTCGCCCAATGCCGTGGTTGCCATCAGCGACCCGAGCTGGGAAAACCACCGCGCGCTGTTCGAGACCGCCGGTTTCCCGGTCCAGAACTACCGCTACTACGACGCGCCGAGCAACGACGTCAACCGTGCCGGCATGCTCGAAGACCTGAACAACCTGCCGTCCGGCTCGATCGTCGTGCTGCATGCCTGCTGCCACAACCCGACTGGCGTCGACCTGGGCCTGGACGACTGGAAAAACGTCCTGGAAGTGGTCAAGGCCAAGGGCCATGTGCCGTTCCTCGACATGGCCTACCAGGGCTTTGGTGACGGCATCGCCGAAGACGCCTTCGCCGTGCGCCTGTTCGCCGAATCGGGCCTGGAGTTCTTCGTTTCCAGCTCGTTCTCCAAGTCGTTCTCACTGTACGGCGAGCGCGTTGGCGCACTGTCGATCGTCACCGCCTCGAAGGACGAGAGCACGCGCGTGCTGTCGCAGGTCAAGCGCGTAATCCGCACCACCTACTCCAACCCGCCGACCCACGGTGCAACCATCGTCGCTACCGTGCTGAACAGCGATGAACTGCGCCAGATGTGGGAAGCCGAGCTGGGCGAGATGCGCCAGCGCATCCACGGCATGCGCCAGCAAATGGTCAGCCTGCTGGCTGAATATGGCGCCAAGCGCGACTTCAGCTTCGTTGGCCGCCAGGCGGGCATGTTCTCCTACTCGGGCCTGACCGTTGAACAAGTGGCGCGCCTGAAGAACGAGTTTGGCATCTACGCGCTGGACACCGGCCGCATCGCGGTTGCCGCGCTGAACCAGAGCAACATCCACGTGGTGACCAAGGCCATCGTCGAAGTGCTGTAACCTGTTGATTTACCTGGGAGAGGCTTGACTTCTTCCAGGCAATCAGTAAGATACGCGCAGATTCCGCGATAGCTCAGTCGGTAGAGCAAATGACTGTTAATCATTGGGTCCCTGGTTCGAGTCCAGGTCGCGGAGCCAAACATTGAAAAGCCCCCGGGTGCGCAAGCAACCGGGGGCTTTTTCATTGCATCGGATTTACTGGCCCAGCGGCTCGGTCACTGGCTTGCCCTCGTCCACCAGGCTCCAGACCAGCAGCTTGGCGGGCTGGGTCTTGCTGGCGTTGCGTGACACGCTGTGCACGGTGCCAGGCGCTTCGTACCAATACTCACCGGCCTTGTAGGTCTTTTCCTGATCATTGTTGAGCTTCGACACCACTGCCCCCTCCAGAACATAGGCCATCACTGCGCCGGGGTGCTGATGCGCCGGCGATGCCTCGCCAGGGGCATAGCTCACCGTAAGCATGACAGCCGTTTTGCCCGGGGCGTTCGAGGGTTGTTGCTGCTGCAGGACTTTGACCTGGTCAGCAACGTCGCCGTGGGCCCAGGCGGGGGTTTGGGCGGCGAGCAGGGCAAAAAGGACGATGGCCAAGGGTTTCATGGTGGGCTTCTCCTGGATGGCTAATGCCAGCAGGTTAGGCCTTCGTTGGCTGAAGACAAATGGCCAATTCGAGGTAAAAGCAGGGGGCCGATTTTACCTGTGCCGCCCTCTTCGCGGGCACGCCCGCTCCCACAAGTTCATTCGCCACAGGTGCTGTACCTGTGGGAGTGGGCATGCCCGCGAAGAGGCCGGTACAGGCAACCAAGAGCTCAGCTGCTACGCCCAATCGGGTAGAACACGCCCTGGCTCCACACCCCCAGCCATTCCTCGCCGTCAATCTCACGCGGCACCGCCAGCTCTACCAACTGATAGAACACATTGCGGTGAATCAGCGCCTCAAGGTTGCTGCGCATCAGCACATAGGGCGATGGTTCTTGCGTCACCGGGTCGATGACCACACGCAGGGGGTTGTCCGGCCCGGCGTCAACCTGGTCCTCGACATTGCTGGTGAAGCGCAGCACCTGCTGCTCCCCCTCCCCCAGCACCTCCAGCGCCACTGCCACGAATGGCGCATCGTCGACGCGGATGCCAACCTTTTCTACCGGGGTAATCAGGAAGTAGTCATCGCCATCGCGGCGAATGATCGTGGAAAACAACCGCACCATCGGCTTGCGCCCGATCGGCGTGCCCAGGTAATACCAGGTGCCATCGCGGGCAATGCGCATGTCGATGTCACCGCAAAAATCCGGGTTCCACAGATGCACCGGCGGCAGGCCCTTGGCCTTGGGGATCTGTGCCAGAAGATCATTGGCCTTGCCGGAATCACTCATCACGCCTGCCTCATTCGCTCATACCCAGAAGGCTACGAGCGTACTCGCGCATCGGCGCACCAAGCAAATCCGCCGGGGTGTTGTCGTGGAACGTCAACAAACCGCCACGGCTCTTGATGCGTGCGGTGTCGATCAGGTAGCGGGTATTGGTTTCGATCAACATCATCTGCACCACGCCAGTGTCCCAGCCCAGCCGATCCACGGCCTGTTCGTCATACCACTCATCGCCATTGCCGATGCGATCGTCGGTACGGGCGAAGCGGGTGTACAGGACGTAGTCGGCACCCACCGAACGCGCCTGGGCAATGGCCTCTTCCAGGCCCAGCGGGCCTTGGGCGCGGCGCACCATCGGGAAATACTCGACAAAGCTCTTGAATGCCTCGTCAGCCACCGCGTTCTGCCGTGGCACCGGCCCCTTGCCCGGCGGCACGAATGCACCCTGGCCGATGAAGATGAACGAGTCGGGCTGCAGGCGGATCGACAGGGTACGCCGGGTATCGCTGTGGTCCAGCAGACCGGCATCGCTCATGTGGTAGCGAACGCCCTCGCCCATATCGCTGACATTCATGCAGCCGCCCAGCGCCATCAGCGCCAGCAGCAAGACCAGGCTACGCATCTTTCCTCCAGTGGCCGGCGACGAAAAACCGGCGAATAGCCGGCGGATGCAGCTTTTGCGCCAGCTTCAGCCGCCAATCACCTTCATCACCATCACGTCCCCGGAAAACGCCAGGTCCTGTTTGTCCGCCAGCGCCTTGACCAACAGGCGCTGCAGGGCCGGCAGGGCCTGATGACGCGGCTTTTCCAGCAGGTCACCGACGAAGTGGCGATTGCCCGAAGACAGGCAGCCATGCAACCAGCCGGTGGAGGACAGGCGCAAGCGCGAGCAGGTACGGCAAAACGGTACGCTCTCGTTGGCGATGATGCCGAAGTGGCCAATGCCCGGGATTTCATAGCGCAGGGCTGTGGCGTCCAGCGGCGCATCGACCTGGACATAGGCATGCTTGCCGCCGATCAGCGCCAGCAACTGGTCGAGCCCGACGAACTGCTGCACAAAGGCATTGTGCTCACGGGCCAGGTGGCCCATGCGCATGAGTTCGATGAAGCGCAACTCGAAGCCGCGCTCCAGGCAGTAATCCAGCAGCGGCAATACCTGGTCGAGGTTGTGCCCGCGCATTGGCACCATGTTCACCTTGATTCGCATGCCCAGTGCACTGGCCTGCTCCATCCCCGCCAACACACTGGCCAGGTCACCGCCCCGGGCAATGCGGCGGAAGGCGTGGGGGTCGAGAGTGTCGAGGGAAACATTCAGGCGTCGGATACCCGCCGCTTGCAGCTGGGGCAACTTGCGCGCCAACAGCTGGCCATTGGTGGTCAGCGAAATATCGTCGAGGTCGAGCTTGGCCACGGCGGCCAGAAAGGCATCCAGGCGCGGACTGACCAGCGGCTCACCCCCTGTGATGCGCAAGCGCTCGATACCGGCCGCTTCGATAAGGTAGGCCACGCCGCGGGCCAGAGCATCTGCCGAGAGTTCGTCTTGCGCCGCCACCAGGCGTTTGCCGTCTGGCACGCAGTAGGTGCAGGCATAGTTGCAAGCAGCCGTCAGGCTGACACGCAGGTTGCGAAAGCGCCTGCCTTGACGATCGACAATCATGAATGACTCCGGCATGGATGATAAGGGGCAGGCGAAACCTGACTCATAAATCAGGTTTTTGCAAGCCCCCGCACCCTGCCGGCTTCAGCGTTAAATGACGGAACGCTTCAGTTGGTCGGTTCCGGGTCACGTTTGCGCTTGTTGCCCATGCGCACACCGATGTCCATCAGGAACTGGAAGAAGCCTTCCTGATCCTCCAGCACATTGCTCCAGAACGGCGAGTGGTACAGCGCCACGGCGCCGTGCACCAGCGCCCAGGCGGCGCAGTAATGGAAATACGGCGGTACGTCTTCGAGCTTGCCTTCGCTGATGCGGCCCTTGATCAGCTGAGTCAGGCGATCGAAGTTGGAGGCACGGATACTGTGCAGTTGCTCGACCATTTCCGGCACCTGGTTGCCCTTGACCACCTTCTCTTCCAAGCGGTCGAACAGCCGGTAACGTTGCGGGTCGCGCATGCGGAACTCGAAGTAGGCGCGTGACAGGGCTTCCTTGTCACGGTCGACGTCGGCCGAGTGCAACAGTTCGTTCAGGTCGCGCTCATAGTCGAGCATCAGGCGCAGGTAGATTTCCGCCTTGGACTTGAAATGCTTGTAGATCGTGCCTTTGCCGATACCCACGGCGTCGGCGATCATTTCGACGGTGACGCTGTCCTCACCCTGTTCGAGAAACAGCTTGAGCGCGGTGTCGAGGATTTCCTGTTCGCGACGGCGAAACTCACGGACCTTACGAGGTTCTTTCTGCATGGGAAGGACTGGATGACAATCGAAGCGGTTTATTATGCCTAACTTGCGAGAAATTGCACGGATCATCCACGCATGTCTGTGTTTCACCATGCTTACTGCCATGCGCTGCGGGAGGATTGAAACCTCGGCGTATTCCAAATTTGTTTAAAAAACGACCAATATAGGCTGGCACTGCGCCAAAGCTGACCAATACTTGAAGTGTTGGCGCGGCGCATCCCCCCCAAGTGGCGCGCCGATAAAGGTGCTCAGGGACCGCGTACCTTTGTTTTACTCCTAATGGTCTTAACCCGGATTCCCCCCCCAGAACCCGGGTTTTTTTTGTGTGTTTCCAGAAGAAGCCGGTCTCAAGTTTTGCAGCGCCTGTGAGATCCAGCGCCGCGCGGGCGGCGCTCGATCTCACAGGCGCTGAAAATGCTATGCCAGGCACTTTGCGGCCCTCACATAACTCCAGTCGCCGAGAATCAAGCCACCCGCGCCAACGGGAACAACCGCTTGAAGTTGGCAGTAGTCTGCTCAGCCAGTTGCTCATAACTGGCGCCCCGCAGCGAAGCCACATACTCCGCCACTTCCCGCACATACTGCGGCAAGTTCGGTTTGCCACGGTACGGAATGGGTGCCAGATACGGCGAATCGGTCTCGACCAGCAAACGATCGACCGGCACCTGCCGAGCCACTTCGCGCAGGGCATCGGCATTGCGGAAGGTGACGATGCCAGACAGCGATATGTAATACCCAAGGTCCAGCGCGGCCTTGGCCATCTCCCAATCTTCGGTAAAGCAATGCAGCACGCCGGCCTGCGGCAGGTTGGCCTCACGCAGCAGTGCCAGGGTATCGGCACGTGCCGCCCGGGTGTGCACGATGACCGGCTTGCCGGTCTGCCGCGAGGCTTCCAGGTGCAGGCGGAACGAAGCCTGCTGCAGCTCGGCAGCTTCCGGCTCATAGTGGTAGTCAAGCCCGGTTTCGCCAATCGCCACCACATGGGGGTGGGCCAGCTCGCGCAGCAGCCATTCCAGCGCAGGGGTTTCACCCGGTGCCAGGTCCAACGGGTGCACACCCACCGAGCAATCGACATCGGCGTACTGCTCGCTCAACGCCTTCACCGCGCCGGCGTTTTCGGCACTGACGCCAATACACAGAAAATGCCCGACCCCCCGCTCACGCGCCGCCTGCAAGGCAGCATCGAGGGAGCCCTGGTGGGCGCTCAGGTCAAGACGGTCAAGGTGGCAATGGGAATCTACGAGCATGGGATAACGGCACACATGAAAAAATGAAAATCAGCGGGTACCCGGCAGTTGCAGCCAGTGAGCCAGCAACGATTCGAGCAGCAGGGCGCGGTTGAGGTTGGCCTTGCCCAGCACCTTCTGGCGCTGCTCCAGGATCCAGGCCTGCACCTCCAGCACCTTGGCCTGGCGGCTCTTCTGCGCCAGGTATTGCACAACCTTGCGCATATCGGCCAAGCCTAAACCCTCCTCGTCCTGGGTCAACTGGTAGCGCAGGATCAGGTGCGCCCAGTCGCAGAACCAGTCGAACAGCAACAGCAGTGGCACGCCGTTCCAGGCATCGGCCAGCTGGCTGGGCGATTGCTGCTGCTTGATCAGCTTCTTCACCCCGTCAGTAACCAGCGCACGTTGCTCGCGCACACCTTGTGCCTGCAGGCTGACCGCCATCAATGGCGAACCGGCGGCCAGCGTCAGTAGCTCGTCACGCTCGGCCTCGCCACTGTCAGGCAACGCACCCGCCAGCCAGGCCTGGCTCTGGGCCAGGCTTGGCTGCGGGCACGCCACCTGCTGGCAGCGGCTCTTGATAGTCGGCAACAAGCGGCTGGGCTGGTGCGTGACCAGCAGCAGCACCGTATTGCCAGATGGCTCTTCGAGGCTTTTGAGCAGCGCGTTGGAGGCGTTGACGTTCATCGCCTCGACAGGCTCGATCAACACCACCTTGCGCCCACCCAATTGCGCGGTTTGCACCACGAACGCCACCAGCTCGCGCACCTGGTCGACCTTGATCGGCTTGTCGGCCTCTTCAGGCTCAAGCACAAAGTTGTCCGGGTGGCTGCCGGCCTTGAGCAACAGGCAGGACTTGCACCCGCCGCAGGCATCCAGCCCTTGGGGCTGCTGGCACAGCAGGCGGGCCATCAGCCGCTCGGCCATGGCCCGCTTGCCGATACCCTGCGGCCCGTGCAGCAGGTAGGCGTGCGCGTGCTGGCTGCGGCCGGCCAGTTGCTGCCAAAGGGCCTGCTGCCAGGGGTAGGCGTCAGCCACGGCAACGCTCCACAATCGCCGGCACCAGCAAGTCGATGGCGCGCTGCACGGCCTCCAGCGATTGTGCGGCATCGAGCAGGCTGTAGCGCTGAGGCTCACGGCGGGCGCGCTGCAGGTAAGCCTGGCGCACCGCTTCGAAGAACGCCTGGCCCTCCTGCTCGAAACGGTCCAGGCGACCGCGTGCCGCAGCGCGGGCCAGGCCCACCTCCACCGGCAGGTCGAAGACCAAAGTCAGGTCCGGGCGCAGGTCACCCTGGACGAATTGCTCCAGGGTAGCGATGCGCTCGACCGACAAACCGCGCCCACCGCCCTGGTAGGCATAAGTGGCGTCGGTGAAGCGGTCACACAGCACCACGGCGCCGCGGGCCAGCGCCGGGCGGATTACCTGTGCCAGGTGTTGGGCGCGCGCCGCGAACACCAGCAACAGCTCGGTGTCGGCCGCCATGCTTTCATCGGTGGGGGCCAGCAGCAGCTCGCGCACTTTTTCGGCCAGCGGCGTACCACCCGGCTCACGGGTCAGCACTACATCCAGGCCCTGCTCGCGCAAGCGCGCAGCCAGGTAGTCGCGGTTGGTGCTCTTGCCCGCGCCTTCGGGGCCTTCCAGCGTAATAAACAAGCCGCTCACAGGCAGTCCTTAATGTTGTTCGTCAGGCGTCGGCCGCTCGGCCGCTTGCGCGCCACCAGCAGGGGCATCCTGCGCAGGCGGCGCTTCGGGTGCTGGCTGTGCAGCCGGCTCGTCAGTCGCAGGCACCTGGGGCTGGGCGTCGTCAGTACCCGGCTGTGCCTCTTGCTGCGGCGCAGGGCTGGAGCGGTAGTCTGTACGACGCTTGAGCTGGAACTCGCGCACCGCCGAGTTGTGGTCGTCGAGGTCGTCGGAGAACACATGGCTGCCATCGCCGCGGGCGACGAAGTAAAGGCTGGTGCCATTGGACGGGTTGAGCGCCGCGTGAATCGCTTCGCGGCCGACCATGGCAATCGGCGTGGGTGGCAGCCCGGTCATGGTATAGGTGTTGTAGGGCGTCGGTTCGCGCAGGTCAGCGCGGGTAATCCTGCCGTTATAGCGCTCACCCATGCCGTAGATCACCGTCGGGTCGGTCTGCAGCATCATGCCCAGGCGCAGGCGCCGTACAAATACGCCGGCAATCTGCCCACGCTCCTGGGGGATACCGGTTTCCTTTTCCACCAGCGAGGCCATGATCAGCGCCTGGTACGGGTCGCGATACGGCAGGTCGGTGGTGCGCTCCGCCCACTCCTTTGCCAGCACTTCGTCCAGGCGCATGTAGGCCTGCTGCAGCAACTCGACATCGCTCATGCCACGCACGAAGCGGTAGGTGTCCGGGAAGAAGCGCCCTTCGGGGAACACGCCGGTATGGCCGAGCTTGTCCATCACTTCGGAATCCGACAGGCCGTCCAGGGTGTGCTTGATCTTTTCATGCTTGGCAACAGCCGAGCGCACCTGACGGAAGGTCCAGCCTTCGACCAGGGTGAGGTTGTACTGCACCACATCGGCCCGGCGCCAGGCGTCGAACAACTGCTCGACCGTCATACCAGGTGTGAGGCGGTATTCGCCGGTGTGCAGGGCGGTGCCAGCCATGTTGAAGCGCCAGTACAGGCGCAACCAGACGGCGTCGTCTAGCAACCCTTCTTGTTGCATGCGATAGAACATGCGGTTCGGGTTGGTGCCATTAGGCACGTCGAGCAGGCGCTCCTGCGTCACGTGCAAGGGCTGCTCCAGCACCGAGTTGACCTTCCAGGCTGACCAGCCAAGCGCCAGCCCGGCAAGTATCAAGCCCATTTCCAGCAGTAGCAGGAATTTACGTCTCACGAATTCAGGTTTCCAGTAACGTACGGGCAACGGCCTGCAGTTTACGGGTGAGCGGGCCAGGCGACCAGTTTAGCGCGGCTACGCCCCGCACGGGCCAGATGCCGTAAACACTATTGCAAACAAATACTTCATCTGCCTGCTCCAGCGCGTCAAACGGCAGGTCAGCGACCTGCGCCGGGATGCCCAGCAGCGCGGCCTGTTCCAGCAATGCAGCACGCATCACCCCGGCCACCCCACAACGGCTGAGGTCGGCAGTGAGCAGCACGCCATCGCGCACCAGGAACAGATTGCTGTACACGCCTTCGATCACCCTGCCCTGCCCGTCACGCATCAGGCCTTCGGCATGCTCGCTGTCCTGCCATTCGGCACGGGCCAGCACCTGCTCCAGGCGGTTGAGGTGTTTGAGGCCGGCCAGCAGCGGTTGCTCCCCAAGCCGGGTCTGGCACGGAAACAAGCGCACGCCGTGCTCGGCATGCTCCACAGGATAGCTGGGTAACGGGCTGCCCTGCAGGATTCGCCGCGGTACGGCACCGGCAACTGGCGCATAGCCACGCTGGCTGTCACCACGGGTAAGGATGAGTTTGGCTACACCTTCACCGAGCTGGCTGGCATAACGCAGGAGCTCGTCGCGCACCAGCGCCAGGTCGGCACTGATCGCCAGGCGCTGACAACCCAGCGCCAGGCGTGCGAGGTGGCCGTCCAGCAAGCTGGGCTGGCCGCCGCGCACGGCAATGGTCTCGAACAGGCCATCGCCGTAGGCCAGGCCGCGGTTCTGCAGGTTGACTGCAACCGCGGGCTGGCCATCGACCCAGCTGTGCATCAACCGGCGAACCGGCGGAACACCAGCGAGCCGTTGGTGCCGCCAAAGCCGAACGAGTTGGACAACACCACGTCTATCGGCATGCTGCGCGCCTGGTGCGGCACGAAGTCGAGGTCGCAGCCTTCGTCCGGCTCGTCCAGATTGATGGTGGGCGGGGCCATCTGGCTGTTGATCGCCAGCACGCTGAAGATCGCTTCCACCGCACCCGCAGCGCCCAGCAGATGGCCGGTCATCGACTTGGTCGAACTGACGGCCAGCTTGTAGGCATGCTGACCAAACACGCGCTTGATCGCGGCCACTTCGGCCACGTCGCCCGCAGGGGTCGAGGTACCGTGGGCGTTGATGTAGCTGACCTCTTCTGGCTGTATGCCGGCATCGCGCAGGGCGTTGGCCATGCAGCGGGCAGCGCCTTCACCGGTATCAGGTGGCGAAGTCATGTGGTAGGCGTCGCCGCTCATGCCAAAGCCGACCAGCTCGGCATAGATGGTCGCACCACGGGCCTTGGCGTGTTCCAGCTCTTCGAGTACCAGGGCACCGGCACCGTCCGACAATACAAAGCCATCACGGCCCTTGTCCCACGGGCGGCTGGCCCGGCTGGGCTCGTCGTTGCGCGTGGACAGCGCACGGGAGGCACCGAAGCCGCCCATGCCCAGGCCACAGGCAGCCATCTCTGCGCCACCTGCAATCATCACGTCAGCTTCACCGTAGGCGATATTGCGCGCGGCCATGCCGATGCAATGAGTGCCAGTGGTGCAGGCAGTGGCAATGGCGTAGTTCGGCCCCTGCAGCCCCAGATGGATCGACAGGAACCCGGAGATCATGTTGATGATCGAGCCCGGCACGAAGAACGGCGAAATGCGACGCGGCCCCGAATCGTGCAGCGTACGGCTGGTTTCCTCGATGTTGGTCAGGCCGCCGATCCCCGAGCCCATGGCCACGCCAATGCGCTCACGGTTGGCGTCGGTAACCTCCAGGCCGGCACTGCGCACCGCCTGGAAACCGGCCGCCAGGCCGTACTGGATGAACAGGTCAAGCTTGCGGGCCTCTTTGGCCGACAGGTATTGCTCGACCTCGAAGCCTTTCACCGAGCCGCCAAAACGGGTGGAGTAGGCAGACAGGTCCGTGTGTTTGATCGGACCAATGCCACTGCGGCCAGCCAGAATGCCCTGCCAGGTGCTCGGTACATCGGTACCCAGTGGTGACAGCATACCCATACCGGTGACCACGACGCGTCTACGCGACACAGTACTCTCCTTTTCTAATAACAGAGTCTCTTGCGATTACATTCAAGCGCAGGAATGGAATGGCAACAGGCTCTTGGTGCGCGGTGAACGAAGCGGCCTGGAAAATGCGAGGCGCTCGCAAAGAAAAAACCGCACGCCGGCGAAGGCAGTGCGGTTTTCCCCGACAAGAAACGTCGACTGAAGCGTCTTAGGCCGAGTGGGCTTGGACGTAGTCGATAGCAGCTTGAACGGTAGTGATTTTCTCGGCTTCTTCGTCAGGGATTTCGGTCTCGAATTCCTCTTCCAGAGCCATCACCAGTTCAACGGTGTCAAGCGAATCGGCACCCAGGTCATCGACGAAGGACTTGGTATTAGTCACTTCTTCTTCTTTGACGCCCAGTTGCTCGGCGACGATTTTCTTGACGCGTTCTTCGATGGTGCTCATACCTAGTTTTCACTCCTAATGGACATATGTCAGGCAGCTGGCCGGTGGCCAATTTTATAGAAAGACGTTCGCTTTTCAAGCTAAACGCACTTTCAGGCTAGACACCCTACCCACTGCCTGGAATCTGGTTGCAGCTTTATAACGGATTTTAGGCTCGCAGTATGACTCTTTTTTTACGAAATCCGTCACATTGAGTTGCGGTGTTACATGTACATCCCGCCGTTGACCGGCACGGTAGCACCGGTCACATAGGCTGCACCGTCGGACGCCAGGAACGAAACCACCTTGGCGATTTCATCGGCCTGGCCCAGGCGGCCCAGCGGAATCTGGGTTTGCAAGGCTTCACGCTGCGCTTCTGGCAGTTCGCGGGTCATGTCGGTGTCGATGAAGCCCGGCGTTACCGAGTTTACGGTGATCCCACGCGAGCCCACTTCACGCGCCAGGGCGCGGCTGAAGCCTTCCAGGCCAGCCTTGGCGGCGGCGTAGTTGGCCTGGCCAGCGTTACCCATGGCACCGACGACCGAGCCGATGCTGATGATACGACCCCAACGTGCCTTGGTCATGCCACGCAGCACGCCCTTGGACAGACGGTAGAGGCTGTTCAGGTTGGTGTCGATCACGTCGAACCACTCGTCGTCCTTCATGCGCAGCATGAGGTTGTCGCGGGTGATACCGGCGTTGTTGACCAGGATGGCCGGCGCGCCAAACTGTTCGGCGATGGCGCCCAGAACAGTTTCAACGGACTCGGCGCTGGTCACGTTCAGCTCCATGCCGGTACCGGTGATGCCGTGCTCTTTCAGCGTGGCGGCGATGCGCTCGGCGCCGGAGGCCGAAGTGGCGGTGCCGATCACGGTCGCGCCCTGGCGGCCCAGCTCGAGGGCGATGGCCTGGCCAATGCCACGGCTGGCGCCGGTGACCAGTGCAACTTTACCTTGCAGGCTCATGCAAGCTTCTCCAAATCAGGCCAGTGCCGCGCGGGTGGCGGCAACGGCGTCAGGGGTATTGAGGTTGTAGGTGGTCACGCCGTCGGCGCAACGCTTGTTCAGGCCAGCCAGGACCTTGCCCGGGCCGCACTCGACCAGGTTGACTGCACCGTTGGCAGCCAGGGTCTGCACGCACTCGACCCAGCGCACAGGCTGATACAGCTGTGCCAGCAGGTCATGCTTGAGGGCATCGAGGTCAGGGGCAATGGCAGCGGTGACGTTCTGTACCACCGGAATTTGTGGCGCCTTCCATTCGATGGCGTTCACGTTCTCGGCGAAACGCTCGGCGGCCGGTTTCATCAGGGCACAGTGCGACGGTACGCTGACCGCCAATGGCAGGGCGCGCTTGGCACCAGCCTCTTTGCACAGCTCCATGGCACGGTCCACCGCAGCCTTGTTGCCAGCAATCACCACCTGGCCCGGCGAGTTGAAGTTCACCGCGCTGACCACTTCATCTTCGGCCGCCCTGGCACAGATCTCGACCACCACGGCGTCATCCAGGCCGAGGATCGCGGCCATGGCGCCATGGCCGGCCGGGACGGCTTCCTGCATCAGCTGGCCGCGACGCTCGACCAAGCGCACGGCATCTTTCAGCGACAGGCTGCCTGCGGCAACCAGGGCGCTGTATTCACCAAGGCTGTGACCAGAAACGAAAGCCGGCTTGGCGCCGCCCTCCTCCAGCCACAGGCGCCACAGCGCGATGGAAGCGGTGAGGATCGCAGGCTGAGTCTTGTCGGTTTGATTGAGTTGTTCTTCCGGGCCTTCCTGGACCAGCTTCCACAGGTCGTAACCCAGAGCGTCGGAGGCCTCCTTGAAGGTCTCAACGATCACCGGCTTTTCGGCGCCCAGTTCCTTGAGCATGCCCAGCGACTGGGAACCTTGACCGGGAAAGACGAATGCGAGGGATGCAGACATTGAACAAGCCCTTATGATCTTGTCGTCGAATGGGGTGCGCCGAGCCGTGGGCTGGACGCAGAATCTGAAAACTTGGATGAATACGCAGACCAAGCGGTCACATTTAAGCACTTCATCGGCGAAATGCCTAAGGCAACAAATCTTCGAGGCGGCCATGCAGCCGCTGCGGCAGGTTTTCCTGAATTTCGATCAACGCCCGCTGGATGGCGCTCTGGAAGCCCTGCACGCCCGCCGAGCCATGGCTCTTGATGACGATACCCTGCAACCCCAGAAAGCTCGCACCGTTGTGCCGCGCCGGCGCCAGGTCGGCCTGCAGGCGCTTGAGCAACGGCATGGCCATGGCCCCGGCAACGCGGGCAAAAGCACCGCCCTTGAACAGTTTTTCGATGCGCGCACCGATCATCGTCGCCAGGCCCTCGCTGGACTTGAGCAGGATGTTGCCGACAAAACCGTCGCACACCACCACGTCCGCCTCACCCCTGTACAGGCCATCCCCCTCGACGAAACCGACATAGTTAAGGCCGCGAGCGTTCTGCAACAGCGTGGCCGCCAGCTTGACCTGCTGGTTACCCTTGATGTCCTCGGTGCCGATGTTAAGCAATGCCACACGCGGCCGATGCACACCCAGGGCCTGGGCGGCCACCGAGCCCATCACCGCGAACTGAAAGAGGTTCTCGGCGCTGCAATCGACATTGGCACCCAGGTCCAGCAGCTGGCAGTAACCCGCCTGGGTCGGGATCGCCGCCACCATGGCTGGCCGATCGATACCCGGCAAGGTCTTGAGCACGAAGCGAGATAGCGCCATCAGCGCCCCGGTGTTGCCGGCACTGACGCAGGCCTGGGCCTTGCCGTCACGCACCAGTTCGAGGGCGATGCGCATCGACGAGTCCGGTTTGCCGCGCAACGCCTGGGAGGGCCGCTCGTCCATACCGATCACCTCACTGGCGGCGACAATTTTCAGGCGCGCGCGATCCGCAGCCGCAAGGCCGCTGACAAGATCTTCTAGGAGGGAGGGTTGACCGACGAGGGTCAGGTGCAGCGAGGGGGTAGCCGAAAGGCAGGCAATGCTAGCCTGGACAATGCTGCGGGGACCGAAGTCCCCGCCCATTGCGTCGATCGCGATGATCTGAGCGGACAAGGATTACTCGTCAGCGCCCTTATCGATCACTTTACGACCACGGTATACGCCTTCTGGCGAAACGTGGTGGCGCAGGTGAATTTCACCGGTGGTTTTCTCTACCGACAGCGCGTTTTCCGACAGGGCGTCGTGCGAACGGCGCATGTCACGGGCAGAGCGGGATTTTTTGTTCTGCTGAACAGCCATAATTGATTAACTCCTAAACGTTTGGGTCACGCTTTAACTGCGCCAAAACACTGAACGGGTTGGACCGCGATACCTCGTCCTTGCTCGATTCGGGCTCGTCTGCGCCCGCCGGCTGCTGGCATTCTTCCGGATGGTGAGCAGGCACAATTGGCAAGGCGAGCAGAAGCTCCTCCTCGACCAATGCCTGCAGATCCAAAGGATCTTCGCCCAGTTCCAGCACGTCATAGCCTTTCGGCAACGACTGGGTATTCGCACCCTCCTTCACCACAGCGTATGTACATTCGCTGTAGATCGGCAGGGTGACCAGCTCAAGACAACGCTGGCAAACCATCTTGACCTCGACGTTCAGCTCGGTGTGGATAACCACTACGTGCTGTTCATCTCGTTCAAAATCGAACTTCGCCTGCACCGTACCGACATTGTCGGAAAGCGGGTCGCAGAGTCTTTCCAAATCAGCGAGTTGCAGCGAACCGTTAAGGGTTACGCCACGATCGGCTAATTTGCGCGGGTCAACGTGAGGTGGAATCGGGTCATTCAACATAGGCGCAGCATTCTAGGGATGCCCCCCGTCCCTGTCAAAGGAAATTCGGCGGCATCGTGCGTGATAGGATTGGTTCAACCGAAACGGAGTCTACCATGCTTCCTTTGTTACTGGCTTCCAGCTCTGCCTATCGCCGCGAACTGCTGACACGCCTGCGCCTGCCCTTCACCTGGGCAAGCCCCGACATAGACGAACAGCGACGGGATGACGAGCCCGCCGTGGAACTGGTGCGCCGGCTGGCGAGGCAAAAGGCCGAGGCATTGGCGGGCAGCCACCCCGGGCACCTGATTATCGGTTCGGACCAGGTTGCAGTACTGGGCGAACAGGTGCTGGGCAAACCACACACGTTCGAGCGGGCTTGCGAGCAACTGCTGGAGTGCAGCGGGCAGCAGGTGAGCTTTCTGACCGGATTGGCATTGCTCAATAGCGCGACCGGGCACTGCCAGGTGGACTGCGTGCCGTTTACGGTGACGCTTCGCGAATTGAGCCGGGAGCGGGTGGAGCGCTATGTGACGGCGGAACAGCCACTGGATTGCGCAGGGAGCTTCAAGGCAGAGGGCTTGGGTGTGAGTTTATTTCAGAGCACCCACGGGTGCGATGCGACCAGCCTGATCGGCCTGCCGCTGATTCGGTTGGTGGATATGCTGACCAAGGAAGGGGTTGTCATCCCTTGATATTTGGGGGCCGCGTTGCGGCCCATCGCGACACAAGGCCGCTCCTACAGGATCGCGCCGCGCCAAGCCTGACGCGCCCCCTGTAGGAGCGGCCTTGTGTCGCTATCGGGGCGCAAAGCGCCCCCAGCAGTTTCAGCGTAACTGAGGCCCCTGGAACCCCATCCACATCGCCAGGTGCTCAGCCACGCTGGCACCCACGCGCTTGGAGAAGCGATCGAAAGGCGACTCCTGAACAGTGAAGTCCACCAGCTCTTTCTCGCCGACAATCTCACGCGCCACATAGCTGGCACTGCCCAGTCCATCTACCAGCCCCAACGCCTTGGCCTGCTCGCCGGACCAGATCAGGCCGCTGAACAACTCAGGATGCTCCTTGTCCTTCAGCCGCTCGCCCCGCCCCTGCTTGACCATGGCAATGAACTGCTGGTGAGTGGTATCCAGCACACCCTGCCAGAACCGGGTTTCTTCGGGCTTTTCAGGCGAGAACGGATCGAGGAAGGCCTTGTGCTCGCCCGAGGTATAGGCACGCCGCTCAACCCCCAGCTTCTCCATGGTGCCGACAAAGCCATAACCGGCCGCCGTCACACCAATGGAACCCACCAGGCTGGCTTTATCGGCGTAGATCTCATCCGCTGCACTGGCAATGTAATAGGCACCAGAAGCGCCGAGATCCGCGATGACTGCATACAGCTTGATAGCCGGGTATTCAGCACGCAGGCGGCGGATTTCGTCGTACACGTAACCTGCCTGCACCGGGCTGCCGCCCGGGCTGTTGATGCGCATCACCACGGCCTTGGTCTTGCTGTCCTTGAACGCCTCGCGCAGGCTCTTGACGATGTTGTCGGCACTGGCGCCCTCCTGGTCGGCAATCACCCCGCGCACCTCGACCAGCGCGGTATGGCTGGCACTGCGCGATGCCGCCTTGTCCATGTCCATCAGCGGCGTGAACAAAGCCAGGAAGCCGAAGAGATAGATGAAAGTCAGCAGCTTGAAGAAGATCCCCCAGCGCCGCGCCCTGCGCTGCTCCTGCACACTGGCCAGCAAGGTCTTTTCCAGCAGCTGCCAGCTCTTGCGCTCTTCGCGCCCTTCGCGCTCCTCGGGTTCGGCCTCAGGGGCTTTCCATTCGTCTGCCATGCTTACCTACCTTGGAAGTGGAATTGCGGAACCAGCCAGCCACTCGCGCAGCTGGGAAAAGTGGTCGATGCATACCTGCGGACCAAACTCGGCCAGCGCCTGCAGCGACATAGCACCATAGCCCACCGCCACCGAATGCATGCCGGCATTGCTGGCCATCTGCAGGTCGAATGCCGAGTCTCCGACCATCAGCGCACGCCCCGGTTCGACACCGCAATGACCGAGAATTTCCTCGAGCATCAGCGGGTGCGGCTTGCCACGGGTCTCGTCGGCTGCGCGGGTGATGTCGAAGAACTGCTCCCAGCCATTGGCCTTGAGCACCCGGTCCAGCCCGCGACGCGCCTTGCCCGTGGCCACCGCCAGGCGGTAACCCTCGGCACGGAAGGCATCCAGCGACTCGACCACGCCCTCGAACAGCGGCGAAGGCTGCTGGTCCAGCGCCATGTAGATATCGGCATAGTGCTGACGGAAGCGCTCGACCTGCTCAGGCGCCAGGTGCGGGTACAGGGTATGGATCGCCTCACCCAGAGCCAGACCGATGATGCCCTTGACCGCGTCGTCGCTGCTGGGCGCCTCGCCGGCACGCTCGGCGGCGGCATTCATGGCCTCGACAATACGCCCGATGGAATCGGCCAGGGTACCGTCCCAGTCGAAGATCAGTAGCTCATAGCCTTTATTCATGGATCAGGACGCACTCAGACGTTCAATGGTTTTCGCCCAGACTTCATCCACAGGCGCTTCAAGCTTCAGCTCACCACCGTCCGGCAGCGGCACGGTCAGCGCATAGGCATGCAGGAACAGGCGCTTGCCCCCCAAATCACGAATTTCGCGACTGAAGTCTTCGTCACCGTACTTGCTGTCACCGGCAATCATGTGCCCGGCATGCAGGGTGTGCACGCGGATCTGGTGGGTACGGCCAGTGATCGGACGGGCCTCGACAATGGTGGCAAACTCGCCAAAACGGCGCAGCACCCGGAACAGGGTCAACGCTTCCTTGCCCTCTTCGTTCACTTCGACCATGCGCTCGCCGGAGCGCAGGTTGCTCTTGAGCAACGGGGCGTTTACCTGCTTCTTCGAGGTCGGCCAGTGGCCGCGCACCAGCGCCATGTAGCGCTTGTCGACACCATCGCCACGCAGGGCGGCATGCAGGTGGCGCAGCATGCTGCGCTTCTTGGCGATCATCAGCAGGCCGGAGGTGTCGCGGTCCAGGCGGTGTACCAGCTCCAGCTCCTTGGCGTCCGGGCGCAGCTGGCGCAGCGCTTCGATCACGCCAAAGCTCAGGCCGCTGCCGCCATGCACTGCAATGCCGGACGGCTTGTTCATCACGATCAGCGCCTTGTCTTCGTAGACAATGGCCGCCTCAAGCCGCTGCAGCAGGCCCTGGGCCACCGGCGCCGGCTCGTCACGCTCCGGCAGGCGGACGGGCGGTACCCGCACGATGTCGCCGGCCTGGATCTTGTACTCAGGCTTTACCCGACCTTTGTTCACCCGCACTTCGCCCTTGCGCAGGATGCGGTAGACCAAAGTCTTGGGCACGCCCTTGAGGGCCGTGATGAGGAAATTATCGATGCGTTGGCCGGCAAGCTCCGGCGCGACTTCGATCAGCTGTACGCCGGAAGTCGGAGGGGTATTGGTCGTCATTGCGGGATCATAACAATTTTTTATGGAATTGAAGCACTTAATCATTGCTGCTATAGTCGCGAACGCCGCCAAAAGCGGCAGGCCAGCGGCACCAGGCTTTCAGCCGGCCCTGACCAACGCAATTCTCCAGGACGCGAGGCCGTCCTACGGGGTTTTCGCCAGTTTACCGAATTGCCTGGAATCGCCACCAGCGCTGTGTAGAGAAGAGCGAAAAAAAACGACAAGCGCGGTGTTACACCTGCTTACCCGATTCTTTTCGCAGTACCTCTGCCCGCGAGTCGCTTCCACGCAACGCACGGCGAATGCTTCGGAAATACCTGCCTTGGACATGAATGGCGCCAGTGCAGTACCTGCAGTGGCGAAAAATGCAACCCGTTGCGGATTCAGCGCGCGGCAGCACCCGAATTATCAGGGATACGTGCAGGGTGGAGATGCACAGCCCTCGGACCGTGTAGCACCGCGTCCGGCCACCAGCCACTGACGGCTGGCGAGCGGATAAGGTCCTGAACAGATGCCCCCGGGCGTCCACGGCTGAAGGTTGATTCCTCCTCCTGACTGAGTGCACAAGGCCCGCTTGGTTGATTCGATATCCATTCGAAGCCACCGGGGCCTTGTTGGCACCGCAGCAAACAGGACGCGTCGTCGCGACAACGGCAGGCTGGGCAACCGGCTGGTGCCGAACGTCGCTCGACACGGGGGTGGCCCGGCCACCCTTTGCGCACCTTGGCACCGACCATGAGACGTCGTGTGTGCCGAACGCCGTTTCCGGCAGCCCGGAAACCGACGGTACAACATGAAAAGAATGCTGATTAACGCAACTCAACCCGAAGAGTTGCGTGTAGCCCTGGTGGACGGCCAACGCCTCTACGACCTGGACATCGAGTCCGGCGCACGTGAGCAGAAAAAGGCCAACATCTACAAAGGCAAGATCACCCGCATCGAACCCAGCCTCGAAGCCGCCTTCGTCGACTTCGGTTCCGAACGTCACGGCTTCCTGCCGCTGAAAGAAATCTCCCGCGAATACTTCAAGAAAGCCCCCGAAGGCCGGGTGAACATCAAGGAAGTGCTCAGCGAAGGCCAGGAAGTCATCGTCCAGGTCGAGAAGGAAGAGCGCGGCAACAAAGGCGCCGCCCTCACCACCTTCATCAGCCTGGCTGGCCGCTACCTGGTGCTGATGCCCAACAACCCGCGTGCTGGCGGCATCTCCCGCCGCATCGAAGGCGAAGAGCGCAACGAACTGCGCGAAGCCCTGAACGGCCTGACCGTGCCGGGCGACATGGGCCTGATCGTACGCACTGCCGGCCTTGGCCGCAGCAGCGAAGAAATGCAGTGGGACCTCGACTACCTGCTGCAGCTGTGGACCGCCATCAAGGAAGCGTCCCTGGACCGCGCCGCGCCATTCCTGATCTACCAGGAAAGCAACGTCATCATCCGCGCCATCCGCGACTACCTGCGCCAGGACATCGGTGAAGTGCTGATCGACAGCATCGACGCCCAGGAAGAAGCCCTGACTTTCATCCGCCAGGTGATGCCGCAGTACGCCAGCAAGGTAAAACTGTACGAAGACAGTGTACCGCTGTTCAACCGCTTCCAGATCGAAAGCCAGATCGAAACCGCCTTCCAGCGCGTGGTCGACCTGCCGTCCGGTGGCTCTATCGTGATCGACCCGACCGAAGCTCTGGTGTCCATCGACATCAACTCGGCGCGCGCCACCAAAGGCAGCGATATCGAAGAAACCGCCCTGCAGACCAACCTGGAAGCGGCCGAGGAAATCGCCCGCCAGCTGCGCCTGCGTGACATCGGCGGGCTGATCGTCATCGACTTCATCGACATGACCCCGGCGAAAAACCAGCGCGCCGTTGAAGAACGCGTGCGCGAATGCCTGGAAGCGGACCGTGCCCGCGTGCAGGTGGGCCGCATCTCGCGCTTCGGCCTGCTGGAAATGTCCCGTCAGCGCCTGCGCCCATCGCTGGGCGAAAGCAGCGGCATCGTCTGCCCACGCTGCTCCGGCACCGGCATCATCCGTGACGTCGAGTCGCTGTCGCTGGCCATCCTGCGCCTGATCGAAGAAGAAGCCCTGAAGGACCGCACCGCCGAAGTCCGCGCACAAGTACCGATCCCGGTGGCCGCGTTCCTGCTCAACGAGAAGCGCAACTCGATCACCAAGATCGAACTGCGCACCCGTGCCCGCATCATCATCCTGCCGAACGATCACCTGGAAACCCCGCACTTCGAAGTCCAGCGCCTGCGCGATGACAACCCGGAAGTGCTGAACAACCAGTCCAGCTACGAGATCGCCACCACCGAAGCCGAAGAGGCACCGCAGCAGACCGCCACCCGCACCCTGGTTCGCCAGGAAGCAGCGGTCAAGACCGCCCCGGCCCGTACCAACGCGCCAGTACCGGTTGCTGAAGAGCCTCAGGCTGCTGCCCCGGCCGCCCCGGCCCCGAGCGCCCCGGAGCCAAGCCTGTTCAAAGGCCTGGTGAAGTCGCTGGTCAGCCTCTTCGCCGGCAAGGACGAACCTGCCGCTGCTGCACCGGTCGTCGCCGAGAAACCGGCCGCCGAGCGCAGCCCGCGCAATGAGGAGCGCCGCAACGGCCGTCAACAGAGCCGCAACCGCAACGGCCGCCGCGACGAAGAGCGCAAGCCGCGTGAAGAACGTGCCGAGCGCGCCCCGCGCGAAGAGCGCCAGCCACGCGAGGAGCGTGCACCGCGCGAAGAGCGTGCGCCACGTGAAGAGCGTGCACCTCGTGAAGAACGCGCCCCACGCGAAGAACGCGCCCCGCGCCAGCCACGCGAAGACCGCCGCAGCAACCGCGGCGAAGAGCGCGTGCGCGAACTGCGTGAGCCGCTGGATGCCACCCCGCCAGCCGAACGCGAAGAGCGCCAGCCACGTGAAGAGCGTGTAGCCCGTGAAGAACGCGCCCCACGTGAAGAGCGTGCACCTCGCGAAGAACGTGCTCCGCGTGAAGAGCGCGCACCTCGCGAAGAACGCGCTCCGCGTGAAGAGCGTGCCCCACGCGAAGAACGTGCTCCTCGCGAAGAACGTGCTCCTCGCGAAGAGCGTGCGCCACGCGAAGAACGTGCCCCGCGCCCACCACGCGAAGAGCGCCAGCCACGCGTAGCCGAAGAAGCGGCCGAGCAGGCTGCCGAACTGACCGAAGAGCAACTGCCGAACGAAGAGCTGCTGCAAGACGAACAGGAAGGCACCGATGGCGAGCGTCCGCGCCGCCGCTCCCGTGGCCAGCGTCGTCGCAGCAACCGTCGTGAACGCCAGCGCAACGCCAATGGCGAGCTGATCGACGGTGGCGAAGAGGAAGAAGGCAGCGAAGAGCAGCCACAACAGCACCAGGCCACCGAGCTGGGTGCCGAACTGGCCGCCGGCCTGGCCGTGACCGCCGCTGTTGCCAGCAGCAACATCAGCGCCGACGCCGAAGCCCAGGCCAACCAGCAGGCCGAACTGGCCACCGCCGAAGTCGCTGCCACAGCAGAGATCGACAACAGCCAAGCCGCCCAGCCGGTCGAGAAGGCTGAAAAGGTGGAGCAGGTTGCAGCCGAAGCCAAGGCTGAAGAAGTTGCCGTAGCCCCTGTGGTGGAGCAGCCTGTCAGCGAGCCGGTTGTCGTGGCCGAGGTCACTGCCCAGCCTGTGGTCGAAGTCGCTCCGCAACCCGTGGTTGAAGAAGCGCCTGTTGCCGAGCCGGTGATCGTCGCCGAAGCCCCTGTTGAAACGCCTGCCGTCGAAGCGGGCGAAATCGAACAGGCTCCGGCCGTGGTTGAAAACGCTCCGGTTGCCGAACAGCCTGCACCGGTTGTCGAAGCCCTGCCAGAAGTAGTGGCCGAGCCTGCACCTGTGGTCGTCGAGCCCGCCCCGGTCGAAGCCCCGGTGGAGGCAGAAGCTGCCACCGTCATGCTGGCCAACGGCCGTGCGCCGAACGACCCGCGTGAAGTGCGCCGCCGCAAGCGTGAGGCCGAGGCCGCCGCCAAAGCCGCGCAGGAAGCTGCTGCAGCGACCGAGGAGCCAGCCCTGGCAGCCGCCGATGAGCACAAGCCTCATCACGGTTGATAGCCAAGGCTGAATGAAAAAGCCCCGCCAGTGCGAACTGGCGGGGCTTTTTCTTTTGTTCGTCGCTACTGCGGCATCGCCTATGAGATCGAGCGCCGCAACTCCAAAGTCGAACGCTCAGTAGAGGTTAGGCTCCATCTCCAGCACCACTCCGAAACGCTCCAGGATATCCGCCTGGATCTGCTGCGCCAGCGTATGCATCTGTGCCCCGCTCGCCTGACCGTAATTGACCAGCACCAGCGACTGCAAGCGATGCACGCCCGCATCACCGTCGCGATGCCCCTTCCAGCCCGCCTGCTCGATCAACCAGCCCGCCGCCAGCTTCACTTGGCCATTGGCCTGAGGATAAGCCACCACTGCCGGGTATTGCGCACGAATACGCTCAACCAGCTCAGCCGACACCACCGGGTTCTTGAAAAAGCTCCCGGCATTGCCGAGCTCAACCGGGTCTGGCAGCTTTTCGCGGCGAATGCTGCAAATGGCATCACTGATCGCCTGCGCAGTCGGCTCGGCCACGCCCTGCTCCGCCAAGCGCTGACGCACCGGGCCATAGTCCAGGTGGGCCTGCAAGGTACGGCTCAAGGCAAAACGCACGCGCAGGATCAACCAGCGCCCGGGGTTGCGCTTGAACAGGCTGTCGCGATAACCGAAAGCACATTCTGCCAAACCGAAGTCATGCAGTTCGCCCGTCTCGCGGTCCAGGGCGGTCAGGCCGGCAAACACGTCCTTGATCTCCACCCCATAGGCGCCCACGTTCTGCATCGGCGCGGCGCCCACGGTGCCGGGGATCAGGCTGAGGTTTTCCAGCCCGCAATAGCCCTGCGCCAGTGTCCACTGCACAAATCCATGCCACGGCTCACCGGCCTCGGCTTCGACCACGACTTGTTCACCATCGTCGCTGAGCACACGGCGGCCACGGCTGGCCATGTGCAGCACCAGCGCGTCGATATCGCGGGTGAGCAGCAGGTTGCTACCACCACCGATGACCAACACCGGCAGCCCGCGCTGCTGCGCCTGGCCCAGTGCCTGACGCACCTGCTGGTCATCCTGCGCCTGGCTGAAGTAACGCGCCTTCACGTCGATGCCGAAGGTGTTGTACGGCTTGAGCGATACCTGCTCCTGCCACTGCCCTGTCATAGCCGCCCCTTGATTTCCAGCACCAGCGCCTGGCAGGCCGCCTCGACCAGGTCGAGCACCTGCTCGAAGCCGTCAGCACCGCCGTAGTACGGGTCAGGTACCTCATCCAGCACCGAGCCATAGCGACGCAGGAACAGGTCGAGTTCGCCCACTGCGGTGTGCGGGCGCAGGGCGCGCAGATCGCGCAGGTTGCTCTCGTCCATGGCCAGGACCAGGTCGTACTCGGCAAAATGCGCCGCCTTGACCTGCTGGGCACGCTGCGCCGACAGGTCGTAACCGCGTGCCAGCGCAGCCTTGCAGGTGCGGCTGTCTGGCGCCTTGCCGACATGCCAGTCGCCGGTGCCGGCAGAAGCCACTTGCACCCGGTCGGCAAGCCCGGCGGCCTGTAATTGATGGCGCAGCACGCCTTCGGCGGTAGGCGAGCGGCAGATGTTGCCCAGGCAGACGAACAGGACGCGCATCAAGCCTCCAGCAAGCGCCTTACGCGCTCCAGGTCTTCAGGAGTATCAACGCCCACGGCAGGCGCCTCGATGGCGTCCTCGACGTGAATGCGCACGCCGTGCCACAAGGCACGCAGCTGCTCCAGCGCTTCGGTCTGTTCGAGCCCGCATGGGCCCCAACCGACAAAGTCCTGCAGGAAGCCGACGCGGTAGGCGTACATGCCGATATGGCGGCGATACGGCACGCCTTCTGGCAGCACGTTGCGGTCCCTGGCAAAAGCATCGCGGGCCCAGGGCAGAGGCGCGCGGCTGAACGTCAGGGCCAGGCCGTTCTTGTCGCTCACCACCTTGACTGCGTTGGGGTTGAACACGGTTTCCGGCTCATGAATCGGCTCGGCCAGGGTGGCGATGCCAGCTTCCGGGTGCGCAGCCAGGTTGGCCGCCACCTGGTCGATGATCACCGGCGGGATCAGCGGCTCGTCGCCCTGCACGTTGACCACGATGGCGTCAGCCGGCAAGCCCAGGTGCGCAGCCACTTCGGCCAGGCGGTCGGTGCCCGATTCATGGTCGGCACGGGTCATCAGCACTTCGGCGCCGAAAGCCTGGCAGGCTTCCAGGATACTGGCGTCGTCGGTGGCGATGACCACACGGCTGGCAGCACTTTTGCGCGCCTGCTCCCACACATGCTGCACCATCGGCTTGCCGGCAATCGCCAGCAACGGCTTGCCTGGCAGGCGTGTGGAGCGCAGCCGGGCGGGGATCACCACGGTGAAGTCCAGGCTCATTTGTCCAGACGCTCGTCGTCAGTCAGGGTGCGCGCCTCGCTTTCCAGCATGACCGGGATGCCGTCGCGGATCGGGTAGGCCAGGCCAGCGCCCTTGCTGATCAGCTCGGTCTTGTCGGCGCTGAGCTTGAGCGGGCCCTTGGTGATCGGGCAGGCCAGGATATCGAGCAGTTTGGTGTCCATTGGAGGCTTCCTTTAGGCCAGGTGGCCGAAAATTGAAAACGGGCTCAGGGCTTGCGCAGCAGACGCTGCAGCTGGTTGTCGAACCAGGCGCTGAAAGCCGGCGTGGGCTGCGCCTCGACGGCCAGGTACCACCAGTCGTCAGCGGCGAAGGCCCGGCATTTCACCGCATCCTTCTCGGTCATCACCAGCGGTAGCGGCGGGCTGAAGGCCAGGCTTTGGACACTGAACTGTGCATGGTCGGCGAAGGGGTGCGGCACCGGCTGCCAGTTTAGCCCCAGCAGGGTATTGAAGAAACGTTGCGGGTTGCCAATACCGGCCACCGCGTGCAGGCGCTGGCCTGCGGGGAAATGGTCGAGGGCACGGCGCTCGCCACTGCGCAGGTTGACCAGGGCGGACGGCTGCAGGCAGAAGCCAAAACCATCGGCGCGGTCGGCACTGGCACCGTTGAACAGCACCGCGTCAGCATCCTTCAGGCGTTCGGCGGGCTCGCGCAAAGGGCCGGCTGGCACGCAGCGGCCATTGCCCAGGCCGCGGGCGGCATCGATCAGCACCAGTTCGAGGTCGCGGGCCAGGCGGTAGTGCTGCATGCCGTCATCGCACAGGATCAGGTCGAGCGGTTCGCTGGCCAGCAACGCCTGCACAGCGCGGGAACGGTCGGGGTCGATCATCAGCGGTACGCCGGTGCGCTGCACGATCAGCAGCGGTTCATCGCCCGCCTGGTCGGCCGGCTGGTCGGCCTGCACCCGCCAGGGCAGCTGCGGCGGTTTGGCACCATAGCCACGGCTGACCACGCCCACCTTCAGCCCCTGCTGGCGGCAGTGCTCGATCAGCCAGAGAATCATCGGCGTCTTGCCGGTGCCGCCCACGGTGATGTTGCCCACCACGATGATTGGCACCGGCGCCCGGTAGCTGGCACTTTCGCCACTGAGAAAACGCGCCCGCTTGCGCGTGACCACGCGGCGGTACAACGCCTCCAGCGGGCGGAGCAGCACCAGCGCTGGGTGCCCGGCGTACCAGGCGGCGAGCAAACGGTCGGCGAAAGCCATCAAGGCGTGCCCTGGGCCGCCTCGACGGTGGTCATGCGCAACTGGCTGAAACCGAGCTTGCCGGCGGCGTCCATTGCGGTGACCACAGCCTGGTGCGGGGTCTTGCCGTCGGCGCTGATCGCCAGCGGCAGCTTGTTGTCGCCGCCCGACTCACGCTCGATCGCTTCGCTCAAGGTGGCTAGGTCGCTTTTGGGCAGGAGGTGGTTGTTCACCGAATACACGCCTTCGGCGCTGATGGTGATTTCCACCAGCTTGTCCTGGTCGGCCGGCGCCTTCTCGGCGCTGGCAGCTTCGGGCAGCTCGACGCGCAGCTGGGTCTCGCGGGTGAAGGTGGTGGTGACCACGAAGAACAGCAGCAGGACGAACACCACGTCAATCAACGACGCCAGGTTGATGTCGACGTTCTCCCGCTGGCGATTGCGCCGGAACTTCACGCCTTGCCTCCGGCCACTTCCACTTCACGGTCGCCCTGGATCACTTCCACCAGCTTGATCGCCTCTTGCTCCATGCCCACTACCAGCTCATCGATGCGGCGCAGCAGGAAGCGGTGGAAGAACACCGCCGGGATACCGACCATCAGGCCGGCCGCAGTGGTGACCAGGGCCTTGGAGATACCACCGGCCAGCACGGACGCATTGGCAGTCATCTGCGAGCCCATGAAGGCGCTGAAGATGTCGATCATGCCCAGCACGGTGCCCAGCAGGCCCAGCAGCGGGGCCATGGCGGCGATGGTGCCGAGCGTGCTGATGTAGCGCTCCAGTTCGTGAATGACGCGCGAGGCGGCTTCCTCGATGCACTCTTTCATGATTTCGCGGCCATGGCGCGAATTGGCCAGGCCTGCGGCAAGGATTTCGCCCAATGGCGAATCGGCGCGCAGGGCCTTGAGCTTGTCACTGGTCAGTTGCTTGTCCTTGATCCACATCCACACCTGGCCCAGCAGGTGCGGCGGGGTGACGCGACTGGCGCGCAGGGTCCACAGCCGCTCGACGACGATAGCCATGGCGGCGATGGAACTCAGAATGATCGGCAGCATCATCCAACCACCGGACTTGACCAATTCCCACACAGTAAACGCCCCTTCGCAAAAAGGCCGCCACTCTACCATAGGCGCGCCGAGGGCTCATCTGCCGGAGGTCAGGGAATTGGGGTGCAGGGCTGGGAGGCGTACACCGTTACAAGTGTGGTGCCTGGGCGATCGAGCGCCGCCCGCGCGGCGCTCGATCTCACAGGCGCTGAAAATGTCATGGCATGCACCTGCCTGCCTCCCTCTCACTCAGCTCGAACCCGCCAGAACCGCCACTGCCCCCTCATCCCCTCAACCTCTCCCTGCCGCCCCAACACCAACCGCAACGCCCCCTCCACCGCCGTGTCATGCACCGCCAGCCCATGCCGCTGATAACGCTCCATCACCTGAACATGCGGATGCCCGAAGCTGTTGTTGCGCCCTCGCGAAATCAATACCCCACGCGGCGCAGTAGCCCGGATGAACGCCTCGGTCGACGAACTGCGGCTGCCATGGTGCGGTGACTGCAACCAGTCGATACGCGGTGTTTCATGGTCCGCCAGCCAGGCGCGTTCGGCAGCAGCTTCCATATCCCCCGCCAGCAGCAAGCGCTCGCCCTGCGCCTCTACCAACAGCACACAGGAACGGTCATTGCTGCTCTGCCCGGCCGCCCAACGCCACAGCGAAAAACGCACGCCATCCCAGTCCCATTGTTCGCCACTGGCACAAGGCTGCAATGGCACATCATCCAGCGCTTCCCCGCCGATCAGCCGCCTGACCGGCAGACCACGCTGTATGGCCGCAGCACCACCCGCATGGTCGGCATGCGCATGGCTGATCACCATCGTGTCCAGGCTGCCCACCCCCAGCTTGCGCAACGTCGGTAGCACCACCCGCTCCCCCAGGTCGCTTTCGCCCCGGGCGGGCCCTGCGTCGTACAGCAGGCTGTGATGCCGGGTGCGCAACAGCACCGCCAGCCCTTGGCCAACGTCCAGTTGCCAGACCTCGACCTGCCCGTGGGGCACCGGCTCCCTGGGCACCCACAAGGCCAGCAGCATCACCCCGCCCAACCCGCGCAGCGGCACACCACGGGGCAGCAAAACCAACAGAGCGCCCAGGCTCACCAATAGCCAGGCCCATAATGGCAGGGCCGGCGCCACCCACGCCGGACGCTGCTGCGCCACCAGCGCCAGCAGCCGGAACAGCCCATCCAGCAGGCCACCCGCCAGCCATAGCAAAGCCTCCCCTACCCCGCCCAGTGGCAGCAGCAACGTACCCAGCAGTGCCAAAGGCAGCACCGCCACGCTCACCCAAGGCACTGCGACAAGATTGGCCAGCGGCGCACTCAGGCTCACCGGCAAGCCCGTGGCCAGCAACACCGGCAGCAGGCCGATGGCGATCACCCATTGCGCGCGCGTCCAGGCCTGCCAAGGCCGCCAGCCACCTAGCCGGGCACTGAAGCAATAGACAAGCGTGGCCACGGCCGTAAATGACAACCAGAACCCAGGCAGCAGCGCTGCCAGTGGTTCGACCAGCAGCACCGCGACCAGCGCCAGCAACAGCGGCAGCGTCGCACCGAGATGACGAAAGCGCAGCCGCCAGAGCAACACCACCGCCAGCATCAGGCAGGCGCGCTGCACCGGCACACCGGCACCGGCCAGCCAGCCGTAGGCCAGGGCCGCCGCCATGGCCAGGCCACACGCCCAGGGCAGCCACGGTAACCGAGCGGGCCACAGCCCCAAACGCGCCAGTCCGGCGACCAGGCCGTACAGCAAACCCGCCACCAGGCCGATATGCTGGCCAGAGATCACCAGCAGGTGCACCGTGCCGGTGGCCTGCAACGTCTGCCAGTCCTCCCGGGCCAGGCCTGTGCCGTCGCCAAGCACCAGTGCCACCAACGCTGCCTGCCGGCCATTGGCTTCAACCGCCAGCAAGCGCTGGCGCAGCACATCGCGCCAACCACCGGTTACCGGCGCCAGCAGCTGCCCGGCCTTTACCGTACCGGTGGCGCCCACCCGCCGCGCCAGCAGCTGCACCTCACGCTCGGGCCCATGTGGGTTGAGCAGCCCGGCCGGGCGCTGCAAGGTCACGGCCAGCCGCCACTGCTCACCGGCCCGCAGCGGCGGCCCTTCGAACCAGCTCAGTTGCAACCGTTGCGGCAGTTCGGCCCGCCGCGAGCGTGCCGCCTCCAGCTCGAAGCGCACGCCTTGCGCCGTGCGGGCGGGCAAACCGACCACCCGCCCCTCCAGCCACAAGGTCCGGCCATCCAGGCCAGCGGCCAGGCGATCATCCACGGCCTGCTGAGCAGACCAACATGCCCAACACAGGCCCAGCAAAAAACAGCCCAACGGCCAAACGCGGGTAAACAGAGTGACGACAGCGCACGCAGCAAGCGCTAGCAGCCATCCGACCGATGGCAATACGGGGAGAAAGCCCAGGCACAGCAGCCCGAGCGCGAGCGCAAACATCCCTGTGCGCATGAGGTAGAGCTCCAGAAGGTAAATCACCCCCTGAGGCATAGCTCAATTGCCGGCAAAGCTTGCTCAACAATTGTCACAAACTCTAAACGAGACAGCGCAGGATTAAGGGCATACTGCCCGGATCAACGCTCCGGGAGCCTACATGCCGCGCCGACTTTTCAAACGCTACATGCCGGACCCGACCAGCATTCGGGAACACAAGTCCTTACGCTTTTTCGGCAAGCTGCTGCACGACCCCAACCTCTGGCACCTGAACCGCCATTCGGTGGCACGGGCCATGGGCGTAGGCCTGTTCGCGGCGTTGATTCCCATCCCCATGCAGATGCTGCTGGCGGCGGCGCTGGCAATCCCGGTACGCGGCAACCTGCCGATCGCGGTCAGCCTGGTGTGGCTGACCAACCCGCTGACCATGCCGCCGGTGTTCTTCGTCACCTACATGACCGGCGCCTGGCTGATGCAGGTGCCGCCGCGAACATTGCCCGACGAACTGACCTTCGACTGGATCACCGACCAACTTGCCACCGTGTGGCAGCCGTTCCTGCTGGGGTCGGTGGTGTGCGGGGTGGTGCTGGGCATTGCCGCCTACTTCACCACCCTGCTGTACTGGCGCTGGTGGATTGGCCGGCAGTGGCGCCGGCGCAAGCTCAGATGTTCACAACAGGGCTCATGCCCGCATGCCGCGGCCGCTGACCAGCAGGCGGATGCACAACGTGTAGAGCACTGCGGTGGCCACCAGCATGAAGGTGATCGCCGTGCCAATGCTGATATCCGACACCCCTAGGATGCCGTAGCGGAACGAGTTGACCATGTGCAGCACCGGGTTGGCCAGCGACACGGTCTGCCAGAACGGCGGCAGCAGGTTGATCGAGTAGAACACCCCGCCCAGGTAGGTCAGCGGCGTCAGCACAAAGGTGGGGATGATCGAGATATCGTCGAAATTGCGTGCAAACACGGCGTTGACGAAGCCCAGCAGCGAGAAGATGGTGGCTGTCAGCAGTACCACGACCACGGTCACACCCAGGTGGTGCACCTGCAGGTCGGTAAAGAACATCGACAGGATGGTCACGATCACCCCGACCGCCAGACCGCGCAGCACGCCACCCAGTACATAGCCGACGAGAATGGTGTGCGGCGACACCGGTGACACCATCAGCTCTTCGATCGAGCGCTGGAACTTGCTACCGAAGAAGCTCGACACCACGTTGCCGTAGGAGTTGGTGATCACCGACATCATGATCAGCCCCGGCACGATGTACTGCATGTAGGTGAAACCACCCATGTCGCCGATCTGCCGGCCGATCAGGTTCCCGAAGATGACGAAGTACAGCACCATGGTAATTGCAGGCGGTAGCAACGTTTGCGGCCAGATGCGCAAGAAGCGCCGCACTTCACGGTAGACGATGGTGTTCAGGGCGACCCAGTTGGTGCGCAGTTCCACACTCATACGGCCACCTTCGACAGGTTTTTTTCCACCAGGGACACAAACAGCTCCTCGAGTCGGTTGGTCTTGTTGCGCAGGCTCTGCACCTCGATGTTCTGCAGCGCCAGCTGGCCAAACAGCGCGGTGATGCCGATGTCCTTGTCCACCTGCACCTCAAGGGTGTGCGGGGTCAGCAGCCGGCACGGGTAGCCTTGCAGCACCGGCGCACTGGCCAGGTCCTGCTTGATGTCGAGCACGAAGGTTTCCACATGCAGCTTGCCCAGCAACTGGCGCATGCTGGTGTTCTCGACGATGGTGCCGTGGTCGATGATGCCGATGTTGCGGCACAGCTGCTCAGCCTCTTCCAGGTAGTGGGTTGTGAGGATGATGGTGATGCCCTTCTGGTTCAGCTCGGTGAGAAAGCTCCACATCGAGCGGCGCAGTTCGATGTCCACACCTGCGGTAGGCTCGTCGAGGATCAGCAGGCGCGGCTCGTGAATCAGCGCGCGAGCAATCATCAAGCGGCGCTTCATGCCGCCAGACAACGAACGCGACTGCACATCACGCTTGTCCCACAGGCCTAGCTGGGTCAGGTACTGCTCGGCGCGTTCCTTGGCCAGCTTGGGCGGAATGCCGTAGTAACCGGCCTGGGTTACGACGATGTCGAAGGTTTTCTCGAACTGGTTGAAGTTGAATTCCTGCGGCACCACACCCAGGCAGCGCTTCAGCGCTGAAGGCTCGCGGTCCAGGTCATGGCCGAACACGTTCACCGTGCCGCTGGTCTTGTTTACCAGGGTGGAAAGAATGCCGATGGTGGTGGATTTGCCGGCGCCGTTGGGGCCGAGCAAGGCGAAGAAGTCGCCTTCGGCAACATCGAGGTCGATGCCTTTGAGGGCCTGGAAGCCGTTGCCGTAGGTCTTGGTGAGCTGTCTGATGGACAGGGCGGAACTCATAGCGGGTCATTTACCGAAAAAAGGTGCAGGACACGCCAGGTAAAGTCACTGGCGCAGTGAGTGCGGCCAATGGTGCAAGGCCAGGCCGCACAAGTACAGTCACATCTATTGATAATGACTATCGAAGCAGGTTCAAGTGAGCGCGGTCATCACCGCGGCCTGGTAGGCCGGGCGTTGCTTCAGGCGTTCATACCAGGCTTGCAGGTTGTACATGACCGGGCGCTCGATGGGCATTTCGAACCATGCATAGATGAAGCTGCCCAGTGGGATGTCGCCCATGCCGATCTGGTCACCGGACAGGTACGGCTGTTTGGCCAGGGTTTCATCGGCAATGGCCAGCAATTGGGCGCACTGCTTGTGGGCGGCATTGATCGCCACCCAGTCGCGCTGGTCTTCCGGGGTGCGCAGCAAGCCCCAGAACAGCGGGCGGAAGGGTGCGGCGAAGGACGAGGTGGTCCAGTCCATCCATTTGTCGGCCAGGGCGCGTTGGCGCGGGCCTTCCAGGTACCAGCCCTGCTCGGCGCCGTACTCGGCGCACAGGTAGCGGACGATGGTGTTGGACTCCCACAGGGTCAAGTCGCCGTCTTCGAGCATGGGGACCAGACCGTTGGGGTTACGGGCGCGGTAGTGCGGCTCGTTGACCACGCCGAAAGCGCCACCGGCGTCGATGGACTCGAAATCAAGGCCCAGTTCCTGGGCAATCCACAATGCCTTGCGCACATTGCTCGAATTCTTGCGGCCCCAGATCTTCAGCATGGCAACGTCCTTATGAAATGCGGTGGGGGTGCAGTCTACTCCAGACCTTCGCCGCCTGTACCGGCCCTTTCGCGGGCACGCCCGCTCCCCCAGGGATCACCACCGACCTGTAGGAGCGGGTTTACCCGCGAAGAGGCCGGTACAGGCGAACAATGAACTGAAACTCCCGCTGCCACACCCTGTCACTGTTCTGAAGCTGCCGTTCCCAGCATTGCGTCTAAGCTGTCTGGGACGGCTAAAGCCCCCTGGTTCCAAGGAGGACCGATTATGTTGCTGTTGTGGTTGGTAGTGCTGGTAATCGGCGCGGCGTACCTCACGAACCGGCGCCTGGCGCCCTTGCAGATTCTCGGCATCATGGCGGCCTATGTGCTGCTGATGAGCATATTCAGCGGTGCGCCCGGCTGGCTTCTGGCTGTGATCTGGATCGTACTGGCGTTGAAGATCGCCCTGGTTGCGCTGCCGGAGTGGCGCCGCAAGGTGTTCACCGGCCCGGTATTCAGCTGGTTCCAGCGCACCCTGCCGCCCATGTCGCAAACCGAGCGCGAAGCAATCGATGCAGGCACAGTGTGGTGGGATGGCGAACTGTTCAGCGGCCGCCCCGACTGGCGCACCTTGCTGGCCTACCCGGCACCGAAGCTGACCGAAGAAGAACAGGCCTTCATCGACGGCCCCACGGAAGACCTGTGTGCCATGGTCAGTGACTGGCAGATCGGCCAGGACCTGGACCTGCCGCCCGAAGCCTGGGATCACATCAAGCAGCATGGCTTCTTTGCGCTGATCATCCCCAAGGAATACGGCGGCAAAGGCTTCTCTGCCTACGCCCACTCGCAGGTTGCGATGAAACTGGCCACCCGCAGTGGCGACCTGGCTTCCACGGTAATGGTGCCCAACTCCCTCGGCCCGGCCGAACTGCTGCTGCATTACGGCACCGACGAACAACGTAACCACTACCTGCCACGCCTGGCTCGCGGCGACGAAATCCCCTGCTTTGCCCTGACCGGCCCGCTAGCCGGCTCCGATGCCGGCGCCATGCCCGACACCGGTATCATCTGCAAAGGCCAGTGGAATGGCGAAGAAGTACTGGGCCTGCGCCTGAACTGGGAAAAACGCTACATCACCCTGGGCCCGGTCGCGACCTTGCTGGGCCTGGCCTTCAAGGCCTACGACCCGGACCACCTGCTGGGCGAAGAGGAAGAATTGGGCATCAGCCTTGCGCTGATCCCCACCGACACCCCAGGTGTCGAAATCGGCAAACGCCACCTGCCCCTGGGCGCCGCTTTCATGAACGGCCCCAACAGCGGCAAGGACGTGTTCGTGCCGCTGGACTTCCTCATCGGCGGCCAGACCATGCTCGGCAAAGGCTGGATGATGCTGATGAACTGCCTGTCGGTAGGCCGTTCGATTTCCCTGCCTGCAGTTGGCACCGGCGCGGCCAAGTACACCAGCCTGGTGACCGGCCAGTACGCGAATATCCGCGAGCAGTTCAACGTGCCGCTGGCGGCCTTCGAGGGCATCCAGGAGTCGCTGGCACGCATCGGCGGCAACGCCTGGCTGATGGACAGCGCCCGCCTGCTGACCGCCAAGGCCGTGGACCTTGGCGAAAAGCCTTCGGTGCTGTCGGCCATTCTCAAGTACCACCTGACCGAGCGGGGCCGCGAATGCATCCAGCACGCCATGGATGTGCACGGCGGCAAGGGCATCATCATGGGCCCCAACAATTACCTGGGTCGCAACTGGCAAGGGGCGCCGATCTTCATCACGGTCGAAGGCGCCAACATCCTTTCGCGCAACCTGATGATCTTCGGCCAGGGCGCCATCCGCTGCCACCCGTTCGTGCTCAGGGAAATGGCCCTGGCCGGGCGTGAGGACCGTGACCAGGCGCTGAAGGAATTCGACGACCTGCTGATGAAACACATCATGTTCGCCGCCGGCAACGCCGCCAGCACGTTGGTCTTCAACCTGGGGCTAGGCCGTTTCGAGCCAGTACCCGGTGATGCCTTGAGCCAAGGTTACTTCCGCGCCCTCAATCGCCAGGCTGCCGCCTTCGCCCTGCTGGCCGACCTGTCGATGATGCTGCTCGGTGGTGCGCTCAAGCGCCGTGAACGCCTGAGTGCGCGCCTGGGCGATGTGCTCAGCTACCTGTACCTGTCCAGCGCTGCGCTCAAGCGCTACCACGACCTGGGCTCGCCCGAGCACATGCAGCCTTTGCTGCGCTGGGCCATGGAAGAAAGCCTGGGCCAGGCGGAAAAGGCGCTGGACCGGCTGCTCGACAACTTCCCCAACCGGTTTGTCGGTTGCGCACTGCGCGTGCTGGTATTCCCCTTCGGCCGCCGCCATACCGGGCCGAGCGATGAACTGGATGCCGAAGTGGCGGCGCTGATCGGCCGCAGCAAAGGCGACCCGGCGTTGGAGGAATTGCTTGCCGGGTGCTTCAGGCCACAAGCCGAGGGCGACCCGGTGGCGGCACTGCAACGGGCTTGTGATCTTCTGCACGAGGCTGCGCCACTGCACAAAGTGCTGCATCAGGCAATCAAGGAGGGCAAGGTACTGCCAGCACCTGGGCAGTCGGCCATCGATGCGGCCGTCGAGAGCGGTTCACTGCAAGCTGGCGAGGGGCAACGGTTGCATGCGGCGGAGCAGGCACGCCGGGCCGTGATCGATGTGGATGCGTTCGACAAGGCCCAACTGCTGCCGGAACAGGGCAAGGTGCGATGAAACCGGGGCCGTTTTGCGGCCCCTTCCCCAACCGGCGTATACTCCGCCCCCGTTTCGACCACCCCGAGGACCACCCCATGGCCAACCCCCACCTGGAATACCACCTGCAACTGCTGCACCACCTGCGCACCATCCTGGTGGCCCTGGGTGAAGCCGAGCAGGTACCGGAGGAAAGCCACGCCCTGTTTCTCGAACGCTTCGACGAACTGCTGACCCTGTTGCCGCAAAACCCGTTGGAAAGCCAGTACCTGGGCCAGGACCTGATCTGCCAGGTGATCCAGCGCTACCCGCAGGTCGCCCACCTGGTACCCCGCGATCTGTTGTGGTTCTTTGGCGGTGACTGCCTGCACTACATGCCCGACGAAGAGCTGGCCCTCTACCAACAACTGGAAGAACGCCGTTACGAGGCCGAGCAGAACGATGAGCCTTTTGACTGGCACGCCGAAAAGCAGTTGCTGAACCCGGCCGGCTCGACGCTGCGTCACTGACCCGAACAGGCACCTGGCCTTCAGCTGGCCGGGTGCCTGTCGAAATTTCCGCCCTCCTGCAGCACCTCGACCTACATCCCCCTCGCCCTTCCGTCCATACGCTATGCGCCGTTCCAAGTGATGCCTTGGCAATTTGGAGCACGCGTGCCCTGCACGCAGCTAGCCAACCTTTAAACGTATGGATTGAATAATGAAAAAGACTTTGATGGTGCTTGCCCTTGGCCTGGCAAGCAGCACAGCGTTTGCTGATGAACGAGGCCAGATCCTCTTCAAAGGCAACATCAACGGCGGCACTACCTGCCCGATCGAAATTGTCATACCAGGGGGCCCTGGGCCGATCGGTGCGGTTGACCTCGAGAACTACTCGGTCAAGTACTTCGCCGCAAACGCTACCACCCCCGACATCGCATTCGCGCTGCGGGTTGATGCGGATGATGCTACTTGCACAATCCCGCCAGGCTACAACGCCAAGGTCACCTTTGACTCTCTCAACGGCGATGCAGGCGCAAGCGGTGAGTACTATGCCATCCGCGATAGCAGACGCGGCCTCGCAGTGGCACTCAAGGATGATGCTTACGCACCTATCCCTCCACGTACCGCGTCCAAAGACTATCCCGTGGCCTCCACTGGCGTGACGGACCTGAGGTTTTATGGTTCCTATGTAAGAACCGGCGCAGCAGGTACGGTGACCGAAGGTTCTGCCAACGCAGACGTGAACTTCAGCATCACGCTGCCTTGATGCCCTGTCCAGGTGCCTTCGCGTACCTGGATCCCCCTGCCTCTTTCATTGGTCATTTTTCATGCTCCCCGTCACCCGCACCTCGACGTTGCTGGGCGGTTGCCTGCTGCTTCTGGCCTGCCTGCTGAACAGCGCTCACGCCGCCCTTACCATCAGCAGTACGCGCATCATCTACGAAAGCACCCAACGCAGTGCCTCGGTCGTAATCGCCAACCCCAGCCAACGCCCCTTCGCCGCCCAGACCTGGGTCAATACCCAAGCAGACGACACCACCACGCCCGTGCCGTTCATGACGTCCCCTGCCCTGTTCAGGCTTGCTGCCGGCAAGGACCAGTCGGTGCAGATCAGCGGCCTGCCAAACGATCTGCCACAAGACCGCGAATCGTTGTTCTTTTTCAACCTGCAGGAAATTCCCCAGGCAAGCAGCGATGCCAAAAACCAGCTCAACATTGCCTTGCGCACCCGGATCAAGCTGTTCTACCGACCGGCTCAGGTTCAAGGCAACCCGGAAAAGCGGCTCAAGGAACTGCACCTCACCACAACCCTGCGTAACGGTCGCCCACACCTTACCGTGCACAATCCCACTCCCTTCCACTTCACCTTCAATCGCCTGGACCTGGTCAAGGGCAAGCAGCAAAAAGCCCTGCCCGGTATCGACATGATGGCGCCGATGTCCCAGCTAGAGGTTGCACTGCCAAATGGCTTCGAAGGTGCCGGCGTGCAAGCCATCGTGACCGTGATCAATGACCATGGCGGTACCAGCAAGCCGCTGACCCTGCCCGTGCACGACACCCCCTGACCTGACTTCACGGCCACCGCCAAAGGACACTCAATGATCCTGCAACCCCCTGGGTGCAGGCGTTATCGCCTGCGCCTCGTTTGCCCGCTGGCCATCTGCCTGTCGACTGGCACGGCGCTGGCAACCCCTGCCCCTGCGCCGGGCCCAGAGTTCGAGGCCAGCTTCCTGTACCTGTCCCCCGGGCAGCCAAGAGCGAACGTTACCCACGCCCTGCATGCGCTGTCCGACCAGAAGGAACTGCCACCCGGGCGCTATCCAGTGCAACTATTGGTAAACCTTGGCCCGGCAGGTGTGCGCGAATTGCAGTTCGAGCTGAGCCCGGACGGCAGTCAATTGATGCCTTGCCTGGCCCCCAGCCTGATGGCCGAACTGGGCCTGCGCCTGGATGCCATCGCCGACCCCACTGCACTCGAACACGCCTGCCTGGACCTGCCACGCCTGGTACCAGGGGCACTTGTCGACTTCGATGCAAGCCAACTGCGGCTGGCCATTTCCATCCCGCAAATTGCCCTGCGCCGCGACATGGCAGGCCAGGTGGACCCGGCGCGCTGGGAAAACGGCATATCGGCTGCCTTCGTCAGTTACCAGGCCTCCATGCAACAAAGCGACAGCCGCGGGCGCGGCAGCCAGAACACCCAGGACCTGTACCTGACCAGCGGTATCAACCTGGCCGGCTGGCGGTTGCGCAGCAACCAGTCCTGGCGCCGCGATGACGAGGGCCAGCAAACCTGGAGCCGAGCGTACACCTATGCCCAGCACGATTTGCCGGGCACCTGGGGCAACATCACCCTGGGCGAAACATTCACAAGCAGCGATGTATTTCGCAGCGTGCCGGTTACCGGCGTACGCCTGGCCACTGATTTCGACATGTTGCCCGATGCGATGCGCAGTTACGCACCTACCCTGCGCGGCGTGGCACAGACACGCGCAAAACTGGAAGTGTGGCAGAACGGCTATCCGATCTACTCAACCTACGTCAGCCCTGGCCCCTACGCGATCGACGACCTGAACGTGGGCGCTACTGGCGAACTGGAGGTGGTACTCACCGAAGCCGATGGCCAGGTGAGGCGCTTCATCCAGCCCTATGCCAGCATCACCAACCTGCTACGCCCTGGGGTATGGCGCTACAGCACCACGCTGGGCCGTTACAACCCGGCCAATGGCGGTGAAAACCCACTGCTTTGGCAAGGCACAGTGGCCAGGGGCATGCCCTGGAATGCCACCCTGTATGGCGGCCTGATGGCCAGCGAGGGCTACACCGCCGGCGCCATGGGCATTGCCCGGGACCTGGGGGCAATCGGGGCGCTATCTTTCGATGTCACCCATGCACGCAGCGATATTACGCCAATAGAGCAACGCACTCTTCAGGGCATGAGCTACAGCGCCAGGTACAGCAAAGCCTTCAACAGCGGCACCCATTTGCGCTTTGCCGGGTACCGCTACTCGACCCAAGGTTACCGGGATTTCGACGAATGGATCAGCCAGCGCAGTAAGGACCGCCTGTTCCTTGGCAGCCGGCGCAGCCGGGTAGAAGGCTCGATCAACCAGCGTGTTGGCGAACGCAGCACGCTCAGCCTTACCCTGTCACAACAGGATTACTGGCAACGCCGCGATAGCCAACGCCAGTTCCAGCTCAATTTCAGCACGTCGCACAACGGCGTCAGCTACAGCCTGTATGGGTCGCAATCGCTGACGCAACACGCTGCGGGCAGTGACCGCCAGTTCGGCCTGACCGTATCGGTCCCGCTGGAATTCGGCCGCAGCAGCAGCTTGAGCCTGGACCTGCAACACGCCGCCCACGGCACCGCGCAGCGGGCAAGCTTGCACAGCCAGGTCGACCGCCTGAGTTACAACGCCACGCTCGCATCCAACGAGCAGCAGCAACAAAGCGCCGGCCTGGCCCTGGCCTACCAGGCACCACAGGCAACCTTCGGCGCCGGCCTGTCTGCAGCGGACGACTACCGCAGCCTGTCGCTGAACATGAGCGGGGCTGCGTTGCTGCATGCCAACGGTATGGAGCTGGGGCCTTACCTGGGTGAAACCATTGGCCTGGTACATGTTCCCGACACCGCTGACGTGGGATTGAAGAACCACGGCGCCATTCGCACCAACGCGAAAGGTTACGCCCTGGTTCCCCACTTGCGCCCGTACCGGCTCAACCAGCTGGTGCTGGACACCGACCAGCTGGACCCGGACGTAGAAATCATCAACGGCACCGCCGATGCCGTACCTCGCCGCGGCGCAGTCATCAAGAGCCGGTTCGAGGCCCGCCGCGCCAACCGTGTGGTACTCACCCTTGTCTCCAAGGATCAGCAGCCATTGCCCTTTGGCAGCCAGCTGCATGACGCCGACGGCAATGTGCTGGGTATGGTCGGCCCTGCAGGCCGCGTCATGGTGTCGGTAGCCGATGGTCTGCAGCGGCTCGAAGCACGCTGGGGCGAAGCGTTGGAAAACCGCTGCCGGTTCACGCTGGACCCGCAATCGGTTCCTCAACAGCAAGGTTATCGCCTGCAATCACTGGCTTGCGAATGACTTGACCCGCGCCCCTGCGCCATGAAACTCGCGCCCACAGCGGGCGCGCTCCACCAGGAATTACCAATGAAACGCCTCATGCCCTGGGCACTGCCCATTGCCCTGCTCAGCAGCTACCAAGCCCACGCGGGCGACCGCTGCAGTTGGAGCGTAGGCACCCAGCCGATGACCATCACACGCACACTCACCGGCGTGATGCATGTGCCCCTGAATGCCGAACTCGGCAGCTCCATCGGCACACCCAACCAACGGCAGTTCACCCCTTCCATGCCTCGGTCGGAACTGCATTGCTACAACGATGGGGATGTACTCTGGCGTTTCGACATGAACGCCAGGGATATCTTTCCCGATCCGCTTCCCCCAGTGGAAGGCGAGCCGTCTGACGGGTATATCCTGAAAACCAACATCGACGGCGTTGGCGCGCGTATCCGGCTTGAGGCACCCTTCAATGGCTCGGACCCTGCCTTCTTCATGCCTGAAAATGGCCCGCACAACCCCTTCATTCCAATGCGCTCGACCATGCAGTTCAACAACCAGCTCGGTGGATTCAGGCTGAGCACGCTGTGGAACCAGGTAACCCTGGTCAAGACGGGGGATATAGCACCCGGCCTGCACCGGGTCGACACTGAACTGTTCACCGGGCATTTCGACGCCACAGGCTTGGGGCTGGTACTGCGCTACCGGTTGCAGGCCGATGTACTGCAAACCCAGTGCAGCCTCATCGGCGACCCGATAAGCGACACCCCCGTAGACCTGCTGACATGGGACAAATCGCATTTCGCAGGCAAAGGCACCACAACGTCGACCGTGCCATTCACCATTACCCTGAGCAACTGCAAGACAGACCCTGGGGGCATGACCAGGGCGACGATCGAACTCGACCCCGCCAACAGTTCAGTGCCCGTACCTGGGCTGGACGGCGTATTCACGCTCACCCCTGACTCCACGGCTGAAGGAGTTGGCATCCAGGTACTGAAAGACGACGGCACCCCCCTGCCGCTGCGACGTGAAGAAGACCTTCAAGCAATCCAGGACGGCACTACCGTACTGAACTTTGGCGCTCGCTTCTACCAGACCGACGAGCCCAGCGCAGTCCGTGCTGGCGAAGCGAATGGCGCGTTGAACTTCACCCTTCGCTATCGCTGAAAACCTGGCAGACAAGCAATTGGGGCCGCTTCGCAGCCCCACTATGCTTGACTGAGCAGCACTAGCCCGCTTCAGTATCAGGCCTCGCTGTCAGTCGAACTCAGGATATTCTGCGGGTCATAGCCGTACAGGCATTCCCCCTTTTCAAGGTCCGTTACCTTGATCAGGCGGTTGAGCGCGTCATATTCCAGTTTACGACCTGCATCATCGAGTATCAGGTTGCCATTCTCATCGTATTCAAGCTTGATTTCTTCTGGGTACGGCTCGCCAAAGTTATTGGTAATGCGTGAAAGTTGAGCAGGGTCCGCCGGGTTCTCAAAACGATAAACCGCCATATTCTGCCCCCCCTCGAACCGGGTCAACACCTGGCTAATGTTATCGATCGGATCAAAGCGGAACACCTGGCTGGCTATCTGCTTGCCGTAAGGGTCGACCGGGCACAGCTCGCCCTCACAGGTATAGGTGGTCAGCCTGCCGCGCGTATCGTACTTGTACGTCTCTTTACGCAACTCCGTGCCACCTTCCGAAAGCGTGCGCTCAATGATGCGGTCAAATTCGTCGTACTGTTGGGCCAGTACTTGCTCGGGCGCGTTACTGAACGTAAATGTTCGTGAGCATTCACGCTCCAGGTCGTCGTACAGCAGCGTCGTTTTCAGCGAGTTGACAACAGCGCTGCCGCTTGCTGCTTCCGTGGTTTCATACGACTCGGTACGGCCCAGATCATCGTATTCGAATTTGCACGACAGCGCCCCCAGCGTAGTGACATCAAGGCGGCCAACACTATCGTACTCATTGACTTGGGTCTGCTTGAGCACATCCCGGTACGACTCCATGCGCCCACGGTAACTGTAGCCGTACTCCATGTCGTATTCGCCGCGGGTTTCAACGCGCACTTCACCCGTACTGTAGTACGTGCGGGAAAATGCTTGTCCGCCCACCTCGTCGCAGCTTTCCAGGCGTGCATTCTGCTTGTCGAATACATAATTGGCCTTTTTGCCGCCCAGGGTTCGCAGCACAGGTTCTTCGGTCAGGTAGGGGCGATATTCGTAATCAATTTCGCCCACGGGCGTGATGACCTTGCTCGGCTTGAGCTCACCCGGCTTGTATTGATAAACCTGCCTGCGACCACCGGTGATCGACCAGTCCATTAGGTCCAGGCCGTTGAAGTGCTGCTCACCCAGCAGTGCCAGCTGGTTCACCCGAATGGTGATTGGCAAATCCTTGTCGCTGTGCGCAGCAAAGGTTCTGTGAACCACCTCACCTGCACGCAGTTCATGGGCCAGCAGGCGATCAAACCCATCGTAGGTAAATTTTTCGATCTGCTTTTCAGATTCGCTACCAAGCCCAGACACTTCCTTGTGTTTGCGGCCGTACCCATCGTACTCGGTCAACACTTCGCTCTTGAGTTCCGTTTCCGTTTCATCAGCCGGCTTCTTCTTCACCCAGCGACGAACCTGAACCGGCAAATCAAAACGGTCAAGTTGGGTCTCGGTTACCCCGGTCTTGGCGCCGTTCTCCAGTTCATTGCCTGCGTCGTCAAGCAGCTTCTGCCGCCACTCACGCTTGATCGGGCCGGTTTCGCCATCACCGATAGGGTTTGTTTGCGCGAACTCAGCTACGCCATCAGGGCCGATGACACACAATTGTTCACCCCACTGGTCGTATCGGTACTGGCTGGTCAGGTGCAGGTCACGGTCTTTGAGCCAGTCGATTTCCGTCTCTTCCAGTGGCCTGCCCCATGCATCGAAACTGGCCGTGTAGATGGCTTTGGTATCGCCCTTTGCCAGGTCATGATCAGGGTCCTCCCGCTCTTCCCTGACGGTACGGTAAGCGCCGTCGAAATAGGCCACGGTCATTACACCCTTCACATCGTACCGCGTCTGGGTAGCCTGAACGTCGTCCGCGTCGCTCAGCTGGTACTCATAGCGCCGCAGCGCCTCTTCATCCTTGCCTGGGCTGACGATTTCCCGCTCGACGCGCAGCAGTGCATCCCACACGGTCATGATTTCCGTATCGGTGTCATCACGGTTGAGCACCGTTTCACCCGTGGCCAGCGAATGCTGCACTCTTGTTTCCTTGCTGGTGGCGTCGTAGCCGGTCAGCAACTGCTTGTCCTGTAGCACTTGCATGGAACCCTTGACCAACGGCCCTGGCGCCTTCGCTGTGTCCCAGGTGAGCGTCTCGAAGGTGTAGGTGTGCTCGATCAGGGTGTCGAGCGTTTCTGGCTGGTTCGGCTCCCCCTTGTTCGGGTTCGGGAAGCGCGTTTGCTGGCTCTTTAGCCGGCCGTGCTGGAGCGGCTCAGCCGCAACGGCTGTTTCATCCACTGCCTGCTCAAACGCATGGTGTGTGGTTTTTGTGTTGGCGCCGCTGGTATAGGTTTCAACATCCACCTCCAGCCAGTGTTGCTGCTGGGTCTGCGACTGAGCACTGGTCAGCGTTGGCAACTGCTGGTAGGTGTAATGCGTGGTTCGCTCCGGCGCGGTACCGGGGTTGCCGGGAGCAGGTTTCTGCGTTTTTACCTTCAGGTAGGTAACGAAGCCTTCCACATGGCCCGGGAAACCCGGCGCTTGTGCGCCATACCATTCGTAGGTCTCTTCAATGCCAGTCACTGCCTTGTGGGTCCGCAGGTTGCCGTGGTCGTCATACGTGCTGGTTTCGGCCAGTCTGAAGTTACTGGCAGGGTTGCTTTTCAGCCACCACCGCGTTTCGATGCCGTGGACCAACTGGCAATAATTGGGCTGCTCCCTGAATAACCCAGGCTTGAGGTTGTACTGCGTCTTCACCTCCTTGATCTGATTGCCGATGACTTCGGTTGCCCCACCATTCAACTCCTCACCCACATACGTGGTTTCGCTCGTGAGCAGGTGAAACTTGTTGAACGCCCGGACGACGCTGCGCACAGGTATGTCATCGACCCACAGGGTCTCGGTGGTGCCATAGTCATAGTCGATGGCCTGGCGGAACAGGTTGTCCAACCCGTCATTGATCCAGTCCAGCTGTATGTTGCCGCCGAGGAAATTGTGCCCATCAGCGGAGTAGGTGTAACGCGTATCGATCGCGGGTTGCCCATGGCCTGGATGCTGTACATGACGGGTCACCCGCGGCATCGGGTCAAGACCTGACCCGATCGGGAACAGGTGGCCGCCATCACGGTAGGCAATTTCCTCGAAACCGCCTGTAGGGGTGCGGACCGCACTGATGCAATCGACATTTCGCTCGCGGCTATAGGTAAAGCGCCAGCTGGCCAGGTTCTCGGTAGGCAGTTCGATACGATCTACACGGTTGTCGACGCCCAGCACCATGGTGTAAACGGCGCCGTCGGTATCCGTTGGTACCGTCAGCTTGACCCGGTTGCCATCGCGAACCACCTCCAGCAGGGTGTCGCCACGCATGTCGGTGATCTTGGTCAGCACCGGGTAGCTGGCATAAGTGCCGTACTCCAGGTTCAGCCAATGCCCCTGCGGGCTGAAGATACGGGTTGGCACGGCCCTGGCCTTGTCGCCGGTACCTTTTTTCTCAAGAATCTCCACCTTCAGGTTGCGATGTACCACGCGCCACTGGCTGTCGGTCACCTCTTCATAGAGATGGAACGTGTCGATTTTCTTTTCCGACATCGTCAGCTCTTTTGTGCCGGCGCTGCCATCGACCTTGAACGTTTCACCGCTGGCCAGGGAAATGATCCGGCGCTCGCGGGCCGGGTCGAACTCGGTAGTACGCAGATTCCAGCCTTTGCCATAACCACTGTCAGCAACATTGAGCGGGCTATAGTGGAGCAGCACGTCGAACTCGGGCCCCAACTGATCGTTGCCGGTAATACTGCGCAGGTTGGCAGAAAACGTATACAAGCCTGTACGTGAATCGACGCCGCCGGTCAGGTGGCTCATGAAATTGAAAGCGTTTGAGTGGACTGAACGATCATTCGACATCATTATTCTCCTTGATTCAGCGGGGCATCAATAGTCGATGGTCACGCAGGAAATTTTTCCGCCTATACCGCTGCCTTTTTTATAATGCCCTTCGTCATACATGAGGCCACGCGTAACAATATCCCCAGCCTTAAGATACTCAAGATCCGAAATCTTCTGCCAGCCGACTGTCACCGGATTAATATAAGTCCTGAGCGTGAAATACCAATCATCACCCCTTCTGCAATCATCCTCAGAATGCAAGGTAATCAGCGCAGCAGAAGGGGCATTATCAATTCGGTACCAATACATGTCATCATTGGTACAATCATTGTTACTGCCACCGTTAAACTTATATTCCCCAGCCTTAACCTCAAACGAACAAGTGTTCTGGTCAGGCTCGCCGCCCTTACCACCCGCAAAGTAAATTCTCGCCGTGTTCGTGGTCGCAGGGGGGGCACTTTCCTGCGCATGAATCAAAGCAGCCCCCCCGGCAAGCAGGGCCAGTGACATGGCAAAGCGTATAACAAACCTATTAAATTTCATGGTAACTCTCCAGCAAATGCTGTTGAACAGGGCCGCCCTCCGCGGAAGGCGGCAGACAAACTTCACACTGGCGTGAACAGGCTGTGTTCGATGTAATGCCGATGACCGGAAGTGCCGGCTGGCCTATAGGCAAATCGCCGGTAGTGCGCATTACCCTGTTGGTCACGCAGTAATACCACGACATCGCGTGCAAGGTGGTCACGCTCAGCTGTGCCCGATGGCCTGTAAGCGAAATCCGGCACCCGATGATTAGTGATTACCAAGCTGCCTTCTTCAAAGTTCGTCAGACTTACTTGGGTGCTGAGCTCCGGACGCCTGGCCATCAAGGTGGCAAGGTCATCATCAAACTGAATATTGACCTCCGCGGCTTGCCACTTCTCGTCGTCCTTGGCCAATTTGTCCCGGAAGATGGAACCGGTAAAACTGAACATGATCTCGTTACGGTGCTCGGACTCCCAACGTATTGCGGATTGGCTCACGTGCGGGTCCGATCTCTGCTGCTCCAGAAACTCGACGGTCTCGAAGCGGCTGCCCGCCAACTTGAACACCCAATAATCCAGCGTTCTTAACCAAAGGTCGAAAGCGGGGTCACCGGGGTCGTTCGGGTCACCCGTTCCGCCCTCCACACGTACACGCGTCAGCGTATAGTTTTCATTGCCGAAGCTAGGGGGCGCCTTGGGTATCACTTCGACCTTGTTCCCCACCGCATTGCTACCATCATCGGAAGACTCTGTTCCTCCGGCATCGACATAGAACGTGCTGTACAATTCGTTCGCCACCCCCGCCCGCTCGGCGCAGTGAAGATAAATGTCCTGTCGGGTAATGGCCTCTTCATTGGCTGGCTGGGCACCCCCGGCCAATTGTCCATAGGACAGCTCGAAACGGTTTGCTACTTTGCGGGTAGCCCATTTAAACGTGGAGTCCTTTTCTATGCCGCCGCTCGGGTTATCATCATTGAGCGCAACCAGTCGCTGTTTACTGATCAAGTTGTTCAAGCCGATGTAGGCGCGCTCATCTGCACTGAGCCGGTAGAACCTGCCGTCTACTGCTTCGGTTTCGATGACGGCTTGCAGGCGCAATGACTGGAAGCCGTTGTTCAGCAATTCCCCCTTGGCGCCCTGCTCGCCCCCGCCCGGTATGCTGATCTTGTAGCTGACCAACCGGAGCCAGGTGCCTTCCTCAGCCAGTTTTGCCTCACCAAACTCCAGCAGGCTGTAGCCGGCAGCCAGCACTACGCCGTTTTGTACCAACTCACAGGTCACCACGCTGGTGCCCTGTTCGTCGCCCGAAGGTGCCGTATAGTTACCCGCTTCATCCAGCGTACCTGGCCCAATCAGCTGCCAGCGCCGACGTGCGCCAGGCAGCAACGCCGGGTCTCGCTCCGCCAGTGTCACCACCTCGCCCGGCTCCAGGCCCTGGGCACGCACAGGGTCAATGACCATCGACTGCAAGCCATTGAGCATGACCAGCGCCGACATACGCTGCTGGCCCCCTTTGGCTTGCACCTGCTGAACACTCAGCTGGCGCCGGTTGGCAGCGTTCTCGGCGGTGAAGACGGTCCGGTTGCCGTGGGTCTGGGCAAGCTGACCACGCTCGGTGCCCAGCAGAGACCACTCGATATCATCTACCGGCATGGCGGCACCCAGGGCCATGGGTATACGCGAGGCAAACACACCCACCCGCGGCGCCACCTGCACTTGCTCGAACTGCACGATCACCTGCGCGCTCGCCTGATGGGTAGTGTTACCGACGGTAAGTTCTGCCGTAATCACGATCGTCAAGCTGTGATGGCCGATGCCCTCGACCCCGATGGCCTGGTACATACCGTTGGCGTCGATCTTGCCATCACCCACTGCCGCATGGCTCTGGCGACTCTGGGCAGACCATTTGGTGGCAGGCACTTCATCCCCTGCCTGGTCGCGCAAGGTAAATTTTACCGAGTCGCCCGCACGCACCGTTCTTGTCTGCGGGTCAACGCTGTACAGGGGGGGGACCGCTGCAATGTTGCCAAACACCGCAAGATCGTGTGGTGTATGCCGCTCACGCTCGACAAACTTGTGCGACGTGGCGAACAGTATCGATGCCAACACATCCAGCCGATCATCACGCACATGCTCAAGCAGGGCTTTGTCCACGACCATCGTCGCCGAGTAGCGCTCACTGCCATCGTCGTTGAGATCATCAGGAATCAGGTAGGGGAACGAATGCTCAGGCAGCTCGCCCGGGCCCGTGTTTGCGCGCAGTTGAATGAACGTCAGCACCGCGCCGTCACCGTAATTCGCTGCACCCAGGGTTTGGGCGCCTGGCGCCGGCTGCGTCAGGATACGAAATAGCTTGGGCGACAGTGGCGAATAGCCCGAAAAGTCAAGCATACCGAGTTCAAACTGGCCCCGGTGCGCGGGCAACTGTTCGAACTGTTCCTGCATGGCTGCAGCGATCAGGCCATTGACGTGCGGGTCTTCCCCAGCCAGGTTGCAGCTGAATTCGGACGCTTCAGCCAGGTCCAGGGTGACCCTGCCGCGACGGTCGACTTCACCGGTCACAAGGCGAAGCTCAACCGAAATCACCAGTGAGTAACCCATTGATTCATCGATGATGAAGCGCGTCAGCAGGTTCTCGGCCAATGGCGATTGCACACTGTAGACCCCCGCCAAAATGGGGAAGGTAAGCTGCGCCCTGGAATCGGTGAGCGACGCATTGGTAAACGACAGCAACGGCGCGCCAAACTCGATCTTGCGCAAAACGCTTCGGGTGCGGATATGGTCCTGGTGGTAGACGTCGGCATTGAACAGCGGCAGGAAGCTCAACGTACTCAGGCGCTGCCGGTACTGTTCATGCAGCAGGTCGTTCAGGCGCGAGCGGCTGAACGCCGCAACGGCGCCCCAACCTTGGGTAATGTTGCGCTTGTCCATACGCGCCAGCACATACTCGATAGGATTTACAGACATGACACTCTCCTGAAAATTAGCGCTCGTGGTCATACCGAGCGAGCCTTCGGCGCCAACATCTGGCGGCTCAAGCCGGTAAAGCGGATGGCCTGCAACGGCATGATCTGGTGCCCTTCGAACACACCGAAGTCACCTGAGTCGAAGGTTGCAAAAACCAGAATGCCCGGGGATTGCGCACCGCTCTGCGCAGGCTCATAAAGGCCAGTGTCGGGGTCGATTTGCCCCGTGCCCACGCCCAGCCTCCACTTGGCATCTACCGTTCTGCCATTCACATAGGCGACGAACTGCAGCTTGCCATCGGCCTTGGCTTCCTCGGCCAACGCCACAACCAGCCCCGGAGGCCTCTGGGTGACAAGCACATGCACGCTCTGTTTTGCAGAGGGCTCTTCAAGCTCCACCTCGAACGATTCCAACCAGTAGGTATCGTGGTTGCCAGGGTCGGCGGCCTTGGCCGTATAAAGGCAACGCCGTCCCTGGTCCTGTTCTTGCTGTTCACCGCTGTGGGCGGGGTCGTGATTGACCATCGTCCATTTCAAAGGCTTGGCACCAAGTGACGCACCGTCCAGCACGCCAGCCCTTAGTAGACGCTGCGTGCCGGCTTGCATCACGGTGATGTACGGGTTGGCCGACAATGCCTGACGCACCACCGTGACGACGGCAACGCTGCGCTGCCCCGCTTCATTGGAGGCGACCACCAACACCTGGCCCGAACGCCGTTCCAGGGTGTGCGCGGGCGGTGCCCGGTATTTGCCATCGACAAAAGTGCCCGGGTGCGAGGGCCCACCCGGGAGGGCTTCGGCCATCCAGCTCAGCGTCTGGTTCTGCGGGTTATCAACGTTGAACTCATGAAAGCCGCCCGCAGGCACGTTCACAGCATCGTCACGAATGACAAACCCGGCATCGCTCCCCAGCACCCCCGGTACCGACAAGGCCCCCGGAAACGCCAGGCCGGCAGGCTCGGGCTGAACTTTATGGGCAGCCCCGAACGCCAGCGCAGCCACCCAGCGCTCCGGTGCCTCAGCGTCAAGTTTTTGTGCAATGGCCAGCAATATGGCCCGCTTCACTGCGTAAGCGGCAAAATCTTCTGCCTGCGACCTGAGTTCTGCGTTCTCATCACCCTCGGGCAGACCACGCAGCAGATGTGCTTCTTGGGCTTCAGGCCAAGGCGAGAAAAACTGCCCTTCCAGCCAGCCCTGGCCGGCCTCGGCGGAGGCCAGCAAGTAGAAGCGATGGTGCAGGGACACCCTGAAATCTGCCGTATATTCATCCGGTACATCGGCACCTTGGGGCAGACAGCTGAACGTGACCGTGCAATCAGCGTTCCAGTGCTGGGTGGCCATGTCCCGCTCGAACGTGGCCTGGAACCCACCTGCCGCGTCCAGGCGGAAAGTCTCACCGGTAAAGGTGAACCCACTGCTTTGGTAAGTGGTAGCGGGTATCCGCAACGTGCCTGCATCGGCAACCACTTCTACCAGCCGTCCATCTTCCATGCGATGGCTGAAGCTTCCCCCCTCAAGCAGCTGGGTGAAGCCTGGCAGGAAGGCATTGCGATGCATCAGGCGTGAACTGATCAACTGCACCGCAGCATCAGGCAGGTGGGTGTCTGGCAAGAGCCTGGGGAAATCGCCATTCGCATTCGGGAAGTTACCTGAACTACCGTATTGCGAAGAGGCAAATACCACCAACGTATCGCCCTTGCCTTGAGCATCGGCTTGGCTGCCAAGGTAGGCGGTTTTCAACTCCAGTTCCGCCTGCCCCGGCACACCTTTGACCATGACGTAATCGAGTTTTTCGGCCTCTGCGGGTAGTTGCTCGCGCAACCACTCACCCGCCTGCCCCCGTACGCTCTCGTCATCGCTCACGGCCAGGCGCATGTTTTCGCCCTTGGACATATCCAGCACCAACGCGCCATCCTTGAAATCGGCGCGAACCTGTTGCCTCAGTTCAAGTCCCAGCAGCGGGTCATGCTCGGAAAGGCTGCGCACCTTGTAGGTGTCTTCGGTTTCGACGAGGGTTCCACCGTACAGGTTGGCGACCATGTCCAGCCTGGCGCTTTCGTAGGCCACGCGTGAAATGTCCACTTGCGGCCCAGACAACTGATAACCCGCAAAGTGAAAAACAATATCGCTCATGGGCATTTCAAGCTGGCCCGAAACACCCTCTATTTCATGCCCCTGGCTCAAATGGATTGCATGGGTTTGCCTTAGCGCGGTATTACCACCCGCCAGCGACAGGCCTGTGATGCTGTCCCAATTCAACAGGTCCGGGTTGGTGGGCAGCCAATCACTCAGTAACACTGGTTTGTTCTGGCTCATGACTTCACTCCCTCTGGATGTTTCTGCACCTCAAATGCACCCACCCCCTGCACCGCATCTTCCAGCCTCGCCGGGGGCAGGGTTTGCAGTACATAACCGTCGAAGATGCCAATGATCTGGGTGTCGAACGTTGCCGTAATCAGGGCAAATTGATCGGTGCTGGATTGATCGTGGGTATACACACCCGTGGCGGGATCAACAGCACCCGAGCCGTACTTCACGTCCCACTGAATCTTTGCAGGATCTTGGTCCCTGCCGTTGATTACGGCTGTCAACTTCACCGTGCCTGCGACAGGATCTACTTCCCGTAGAAGTTGCATCGGTTGTTTGATGGCGCTCTCAGTGATTACCAATGCGGTGTGACCCGAATTGTTCGCCCCGGCTTCGCTCAGCACAATTTCGTCGACGGTAAAGGCGGCAAGTTCATTCGGGAAGGCCGGGTCAAGGGGAGGCATTCCCGCCGGGGCGGTGTACACCGCGTTTTTGCCGCTTGCGTTCACTTCGCCATACGCGGGGTCTGCCCATCTCAAGTTGCTGGCATCGCCGAGGTAACCGGCTTGCAAATTGACAGTGCCGTTTACCTGCGTCACATAAGCCAACGGATTGATCTGCACGCGGGATTTCACCACGGTAATCAACGCTGAGCTTTTAAAACTGGTGTCCTTGTGCTCTGCGTGGATGCGCACCCGTACAAACGCCCCGTCAAAATCCTGCCCACGAGGCGGGGTATAAAGGCCCGTATCCGGGTTGATGTCGCCGATCTGATCGCTGGCTACAGTGTCCAGCACGGGCTCGCATGTCCAACGTAGCTTGCCGGGGTGCGCCGGGACCGTATTGAACTGTTTCGGTGTACTTGCCACCGCCAAGGTATGCTCCATAGGGTCGACGGCAAAGGCGGTGGCTGCCGGGTTCACAGCACCAAAGAGGGCGATTTCACGCGGTGCAAACTGATCCTGGCCGATCAGGGCATTGCCGAAGTAGAGTTTGATCGTTTCATCGACCAATTCCTTGAGGGACTGGGAGAACTGGAAGTTTTTCTCAAACGCGTCGCGCAAGATTGACTCGACACTGGGGAGTTCGGGGTTGTCACTTGCTTCGATAAGGGCCTGCAGCATCAGCGCGAGGGCAAACATCATGGGCAACATATAGAAGGCTAATAAACCCACGATGAGTTGATAGAATGGATCAAGCGGAGGGCTCGGATACTGTTTGATTTCCCCAATCTTTGGCGCGGGCGCCTTGTCCTCCCGCATTTCCATACCCTTGAACTTTAAAATGCCGCCATCGACATCCTCAAGGTCATACGAAGTCTTGAAGCTATATTCAAAATCATCCTCAGCACGCTTGTAAAATTCTGAAGTATCCATCCACAAGCGTATCGCTGGTCCTATCTTCCCCTCTTCATCATCCAGATCCAATGGCATAACGGCCATTACACCTGCAACCTTCCACGCGACCTCAACAGTCTGGTCATTTACCGACACTTCAAATACGTCGGTCATTTTCAAGACCATCTCATACACCTTGACCTTCAATATCATGTGGCGGGAAGGCCCCATCCCTGGGTCGGTGTCGAACTCATGGACCAGTGTCTGTTCGGGGATCACCATTTCCCCACCCGAAGCGACGGCCCCTATCGGCTTGCCCTTGTCGTCGCGAACCAGCCTGAACTCGACGTCGTTTGCAATGCTCTTCAAGGACTCAAGCAGCTGCGCCATCATGATTCGCGTGGGTTCAAACAAGACCGTAGCGTCATACGGCTTGTCTTTGGGTATCAGGTAACGAAAATCACGCCCGGGTATATTCCCTTGATCATCTCCCTCGTAGCACAGCAGCGCGAGTACCGCCCCCTCGTCATCTTCCGGGTCACGCCCGCGTGCCTGGGTGCGCAGGGCAAATGATGAGGCTCGCAGCAACGGGTTGCCGCCAGCTTCGATCTGGCCAAGCGGAAATACACGCTGTGCATCCGGCAAAGCCTCGAACTTTTGCTTGAAGTACTCCCCCACCAGCCTTTGCTCGCCAGCGTCGCTGGACACGTCCAACTTGAAGTCTGAACTTTCTTTCAGGTCGAGTCGCACACGTCCCTCTTCGCCGACCACGCCAGGTACATTGGCAAGCAGCAGGTCCAGGCTAAGTTCGGGCCCTTGCAGCGGGCTGGTTTCGCGGATTTCCCGCACTTGCCAGTCAGCTCCACTCAAGCGCAAACCCAGCTGTGTGCCCGACATGACCTGCATCATCAAACCCGCTTTGGAGTCATTGGCCTGCACGCCCGCAAAGCCTAACCGTGGCCAATCCAGTGTGAACTGGTTCAGGGCAAAGCGCCGGTCATCGCCATTTGGAATACTCCCGGTGATCGGTGGCAGGTAAGCGCTGGTTTTGAAGCGCTGTATGTAAGCCTGCAGCAGAAGAAGGTTCAACTTCTTCCGGTCCATGAAGGAAATCATCCCCCAATTCAGGGCGCGCGGTTGTTCTTTTAACCACGCATATAATTCACTAAAGTTATACTCTGCCATTTCGTCACCCTCGTAATATTTATCATCACCCACCGCGGTACGCCGCCGCGCCTATTCGCGACCGATACACGCAGCAATTAACAGCATCAGGGTACTAAATTAAACTCTGCCGACTTGCCTAGTACGAACGTGACCCCTTCATCAAAGCTGACTTCCACATACACATTGAAAGCCGTATTGAGTTCAAGCTTTTCCAGGTACGCCTTGCCCAGGTCCATCCTCAGCTCGTCATTGAACCATTCATCTTCAGAAACCGGCACATCATCCCGAATCACTTCGTCCGGCAGTGACGGCCCGCCAGGCTTTGCCTTGCCTTTTACATAAACACGCACTTGTTGTCCGATTGCGAAGAAGCGCCAACTGTTTGAGCTCAAATAAAACGTAACGTGTGTCGCCACCGCTGATAGCGAAATATTCCCATTCGGATAGTCCGGACACTGAACGGCTTCAAAATCAGTGTCCGTCAGTTTTTCAACTTTAAGGCCATACGCAGGTGAGGGCTGTATCACACCGTCGGCGTCTTCTACCGTGTAGAATACTTTGACGCGTCTGCCGAAGTTTGCAGGCACCGCGGTGCTAGGAATTTGGAACCTTAAATTATTGCCAGCGGTAGGCTTGTCTGTGCTGTACTTCCCGGTTGTACCAAACCCTTCCCAATGCATGGTGATCTTGCCGTTACCTGTGTCTGACTCAACAGGCACTTGGGCATAAGCCCCCTGCCTGAGCCGATCAGGGAACATGAAGCCGAACTGCACCATGTCCGGGTCCACTTCCTCATCATTCTCCGGATCCTTCGGTGTGGCGTTTTCAACGAATGGAACTTTCAGATCCAGCGGTTTACGCAACACCAGATCCAATGGCACGGAGTCCGCAGCCGCGCCCAGCCGGGCCCATTGCCAAGTCAGTTTTACTGGGTCTCCAACATGCTCCTGCAACCAATCACCCGGCACCCTGAAATGCAAGCGACCACTGTCCATTATCGAGCTATCAATGCGAAGCGTGGCGCGGCTAACGCGCTTACCGGCGGCTGTCAGCAACACTTCATCCCCGACCTGCGCACCATAGTCTTCCACTGTCACCGGCAAGCCCTGCAGGTACTGGCTTGGGTCGAGCATGCCGCCACTGTGGCCAGGTACTTCAGGTGCCGGCAGGCTGGGTAATTGCCCGCTCTCACTGGTTACGATAGCGAAGCGCTGCACAGGTGAATGGCTTTCCCCGCCGCTCTCATACTGGATGGAATACGCCAGTTCGCACCAGGCGCCAGCCATCTGCAAATAGGATGAATCAATCCGCCACACCAGAGGTTTGTCCAAATCTTCCTGAATTAGCGTTTTTGTGAAATTCTCTGGAAAACCAAATTCGTCATTCCATGAAAGCACCACTTTGTCATCCACCGCCATGAATGGATAATTGGAGGTAATGACCTGACCATCCCCACTCACTCGCTTCAAATCAATTTCAAGCCCATCACTTTCCACAAAGTGTGGCAATGGCACCGACAAAGCGGGCTCAACCTGCTTGTTTATATAAAATAACAACCGGGTAGAGGTTTCCTCCACGTGACGCAACGTGGATGGCTCTTTGAAACGAGAGATGACAGCATACGAGTAGAAAGCGACCCCTTTATCCAGGCCTTTTAACAGGGCATTGTCTACCTCAACCAGGAAACTGCCGTCAGGCTCCAACTTTTCCACCACCTGTGCCGTTGGGTCCCGATCAAATATCTCACCGGCTGCACCACACCCAAAAAAACGCGGCGATATCACATGGCCCAGGTCCAGGCCCGGATAATATATATAAGTCTTGAGATCTTCAGGCCCCAGTTTGTCAAGGTCCAGCGAGTCACCGTCCAGTAGCGGAATAGTGGGTGCCGGTAGCGCTGCCGTTGCGGCTTCATCGGCACCCTTTTGAAAAACCTGACTTTTGCAAACGTCGTCCATGTGCTTTCCCCTTAGTAGCTTTTTAATCGGCACTTGCTTCGCTGGCCGATCACGATGGGGACTTTGTACACCTGTGCCGGCACTGCCGGAACTAGCACTTTTAACAGGTGGCGGCGGCGGCGGCGTTTGTTAGTGTGGGGACCCAAGCTCATGAATTCCGTACCCTACAGCCTCCGGAGCGCACCTCATGGCGACCGAATCCAGCATCAGTTCCAATGCATTCAACTTTTTTAATCACATACAAAATGGTGTAGACCCGCGAACAGGGCTCTATACCTTCCGTGTTGAGCTTTCCGCGTTTAACGGCAGTGACCTGCTGGCGCCTGAAATCGACCTGTATTTACGCTACAGCCCATTGAACCCGCACGACCGTGGTTATGGCAGCGGCTGGAGCTTGCCGACCTCCGAGTTCGACCCCGCTCGCGGCCGCCGAATCATTTCACTGGCCAACGGCGAAACCTTCAAAGCCGATGGCCGCGTCGGCGGTAACCAGTTGACAATGTCGGAAAAGAAAATCGACACGTTCCACCTTTACGAGGACGCTGAGAACCGATGGCGGGTAGTGCACCGTTCCGGCATGGTGGAGGTGCTCGAACCAAAAGGCTCGGGCGCACAGGCCAGGGCTGTGGCGACCCGTATCTTCAGCCGTCAGGGGCACTGGCTTGACCTGGAGTACGGCCTTCATGCCGGTTTCCCGATGTTGACCAAGATCACCGACATGCGGGGTGTCACCCTGCTGGACGTGAGTCGCACCGGCAACCGGGTCGGGCTGACCTTGCCCTCGGACGCCGGCAGCGCGACCTACAACATGATATTGGGTACCAACAACCGGGTAGACCGCATCGAACTGCCCACCGAGAACCTGGCAAGCTGGCGCTTCACCTATGACCGCGTGCGAAACGTGGACTGCATCAGTACGGTCCGCACCCCCGCAGGCGGTTTGGAGGAGATTGCCTACGGTGATGGCGGCCACCAGTTCCCGATTGGTTCGGGCCTTGCTCCGTTGCCGCGGGTGACCCAGCACATACAACACCCGGGCCATGGGCAACCGGCGATCGACACGCGTTACACCTACTCCAGCAATGGCCACAACTTCCTGGGTGGCAACGTAACGCTAGACTGGCGCGACGACGGCCTGGACAACCTGTTCCGCCAGGCGATGGACTATGACTACACCACCACCGAGACGCTCTGGGTCGATGACAAACCGGTGCGCAGCACCGTGCGCGAATTCAACAAGTTTCATCTGAACACCCGTGAGGCCGTGTATCGCGGCAGCAGGTTGAATGCCGAGAAAACCGAGGTGATCGGCAACAACATCGAAGAGAAGACCATTACGTATGACCTGAGGGCCGGGCGCTTCGAAGAACAGGTCAACGCCTGCCAGCTTCCGGTCAAGATGCAAACACGCTGGCGTGTGCTCGATAACAGTCGCCAGCGTGAAGAAGAAACTACAACCACATACGACGACTACGGCAATGTGCTGACGCAAAAAGCAGCTAATGGCATTGTAGAAACCTCCCGTTGGTACCGGAACGGAGACGACGGCTACCCTGGCAACGCTGAAAACTTTGTATGTGACCTGCATACGAAAACCGTGACGCCTGCGGCCGGGCACCCGGGAGGCGCCCCGACGGTGGTCACCACGTGCCGTTACAAGGCAATCAAAGTGCTGGCCAGCAGCAGCGAAGCAACCAGGCAGGAGAACTGGTGCGGCCTTGAAAGCGAAACGCTGACGAACGGCGACAGCACACTTAAAGTTACCACTTATGACTATCACGAGCAGGAAGGCGAAAGCCCCGTGCCGGAAAAGCCTTTGCAGCATGGTCGCCTGAAAAAGCGCGTCGTCGGCTTCCCCAACCCGGCTGGCGACGAACCCGACCAGCCGCCAATGCTCCAGACCGTTGTCGAATACGCCTACCAGTTCGACACGCTCGAATGGAGCCAGATGCGTGACGAGCGCTTGCATGACTTGGCTTCGGTTGGCGTTTTCAAAACTGTAGTTACTACGGTAGGCCACGACAACACGAGCCTGCAGACCAGCGAAGGCCATTCGCTGCTGTCGGGGGAACTGCTACAGAACATCGACGAAGACCAGGTTGAGCGCCGCACCGTACTCGACAAGCTGCGGCGCCCCGTCTATGAAATTGTTGCCGGCGGGGACGACAGCGAAGCCGTGCGCAGTAATGAATATGTCCTGTGTGCGAATGAGCAGGATCAGGCTTACCAACGCTTCACCTCGCCCACAGCGGTGGTTACCGAAACCCGGTACGACGGATTGGGCCGTGAACACCAGGCGTTGGCCAGCCATGTAGACCCAGAAACGCCAAAACGCCTGTTCCTGGTCAAGGAACTGCTGCACGACGCCAGGGGGCGGGAAGTGGAAGAGCGCCAGTACGACTGGCTGAATGCACAGCCCTACCCCACCCACGTGCAATTCCTGTCGCAGAGATACCTGTACGACAGTTGGGAAGCGCGCAATGTGGTGATCCGCGGCGATAACGTACAGGAGCACGTGCTTTTTGACCCCACCGAAGAAGATGCACACAAGAACATCTGCAAGACAACCTGGTTGCAGGTCGCGCAACAAACGCTGAAAAGTGAAAAGTTCAGGACCTGGAGCAATACGTTCGAGAAACCCGTGCGGGTCGAGCGGCTGAGCCTGGACGATAGCGTCGAGGCGGAGCAGACAATGACCTACGACGGCCTCGGGCAATGTGTGGGCAAGGTCGATGAACGCAAACACAAGACCGCATTCGAATACGACGCGTTCGGGCGCATGATTGCCAGCGTGCTGCCAGACGATACCCGCGTCGAGCATTGCTATGCGCCCCATACGGACGGCGAGTGGGCAACCTCGATCACCGCCATCTCCAGCGCCGGGTCGCAGCCGCCCTTCGAGGTGGGCAGGCGGTGCTACAACGGCGTGGGCAAGGTGACTTCGCTCACCATCGGAAAACGCACCGAGGGCTTCGAATATGACCCTGGCCAATCGGTACCGAAAGCCAGGGTCACCGGCGCAGGCGATACCATCAATTATCAGTACAACCTGCCTCTGTCGCCCTTCCCCACCCACCACAGCGTGAACCAGTCAGAGACCGAGTTCGTCTATGACCCGGTCACGGCCCTGATGAAGGAGTCACGGGGTGCCAATGGCAACCGTGTCTACCAGTACAACGTGCATGATCAATTGATTGGCGAAACCCTGGACACCGGTGAAGCGCAGCGCACGGCAGGCTATGTCAGCACGTTCTACAACCGCGTGAAATCGCGCACGGATGCCGGGGGCATGACCGTCGAGCACGAGTACGATGAACGGGGCCGCCTCGAGTCCACCCGCGAGGGTAACCTGCAGGCAACGTTCGCGTACAACGACCTGGGCAGGCTGGAGACCGTCACCAGCACCGACACGGGTAACGGCAGCACGCTGATCACGTCCCTCGGGTACGACGACCACGGCCGTGAATGCAACCGCACCCAGCGCCTCGACCAGAGGGCGGTACGTACATTGCTGCAGACGTGGGGCAAGGACAACCTGCTCGACAACCGTGTGTTGCGTGACGGGAACGTCGTGGTGCTGATGGAGACATTTACCTACGACCCGCGCGGCAGGCTCAGCATCGTCGAATACAGCGGCAGCCAGCTACCCGAGGACGAGGCCAAACGCAAAACCCGCAAGCAGGTTTTCCGTTACGACAGCATCGACAACATCCGTAATTGCCTGACCACTTTCGAAGACGGTTCCACCGAAATGGCGGCGTATACCTACAAAGAGGATGACCGTTTCCTGCTGGAAACACTGACACTTACCACCAGCGGCACCTCGCAGGAAGTGTTGACGTTCAGCCATGACCAAAACGGCAACCTGACGGTGGACCAGCGCGGCCGGCCATTGGAATACGACGAAGAGAGCCGCTTGCTGCAGGTTGATGGCCAAAACCGATACCAGTACGACGGTGAAGGGCAAATACTGACCAGCCAGGCAGGCAGTGCCCCGCCGAGGCAGCTTTGGTTCGATGAGAATCGCCTTAGCCTGGCCATTCAGGACGGCAGGTGTACGCGTTTCAGCTTCCATGCCGATATGCCGCTGGCCCAGCAAAGCGAATCACCCGCCAGAACGCTGTTGCTGCAGACCGATGCAAGCCACAGTGTGATTGCCGAATGCGACGCCGGCGAGGTTCGCGACATCCGCTACAGCGCTTACGGCCAGCGGCACACCACCGTGCCCCTGCACAGCCACCTGGGCTTCAACGGTGAAGCGCTGGATGAGGGCAGTGACTGGTACATGCTGGGGCGCGGGGTGCGCGCCTACAACCCTGGGCTCAGGCGCTTCAACAGCCCCGACCCCCGCAGCGTGTTCGAAACCGGCGAGTTGAACCCCTACAGCTACTGCCTGAACAACCCGATTGCTCTGCGCGATCCCACCGGCATGACAGCGTCGGGAGGCGGCGGCAGGCCACGGCGCCCCGACGAGGATGATCCAAACTGGCTGGGACGCCGGGGCGGCGGCGGCGGCGGCTGGATGACGTGGATGTGGGTGGGCATTGGAGTATTGGCCACCATTAGCGCCGTGATCACCGCAGGCGCATCGCTGGCCGCAGTGGGCGCGTTAGGTCCGGCGGCGGCCGGTGCAGTGTCATCGGCAGCCGCAACCGTTGCTGCGGGCCAATCCGCCGGCGTGGTGGGGTTCTTCCTGGCCAAAGCTGCCGGCACCACGATTGCAGGAGCGATCTTGAACACGGCTACTGCGGCGTTGGCAATTGCCGGTACGGCAGCACAGACAGTCGCGGCCATTTCCAACGATGAGCAGGCGGGAAAATGGGCGCAGTACCTGGCCCTGGCGAGTGTTAGCTTGGGGATTGCGAATGGAGTGCGGTCACTTGGCGGAGCGGCTTGGAAGGCGTTCAGCAATCGTAATGCGCACAGTGCGGGGCGGACGCTAGGTCAAATGTTAAAAGAGAGCGGTCTGTCCCCGCGCCCAACTCCAAATCCGAAACCAAGCGCCAATGCATTCCGCGCAAATGCACGTCGCCACATGGTTGAACATGACAGATTCCTTCGCGGTGCGCCGCCCGGTGAGCCACGAAGAGCGAGTGTGTCCTTCTAGTCCCATTTATAGCGTTAACAACTCAGCATAACTAGCGCGCCCCGCCAGGACGTTCGTAGCCAAAAAACTACAACTGTGCCTGTCGGGGTTTTTATATATCGCACTCAAACGTTTCAACCCCTCACCTAGCATTTTTACCAGTATCCCACCACTCCGCCCCGCGCTAGGCTGTCCTCAGCCGGCGCACATAACATTCCCACAATGCCTTCAGGTACAGCAAAACTATCAGGAGTGATTCAGATGAGCACTACCTCGGCACTTCATCGCGCCAAACTGGCACGCTTTAACTATCTCTCGAAATTGATCCGGCGCAAGACCGCCCTGGCCGACCCGAAGATACCCGGCATCATCGACCAGACGGATGGCACCTTGAACAAGGACCTCCTCAACGATGATCTACCGGTAGCAATAGAAGAATGGGAGGACGTACCAGACCCTGCCCGCGGCAACGACTATCTGCAACTTCATATTGCTTTGGTGGACGACAATGGCGTCGTCGGTGAATTCGAAAAGGTAGGACCGGAACTTGAGTTCAACACGGACAACATTGATACCTTACCCGACGCCGTGCTTATCCCCAAAGCAAACCTTGCCCCGGATGGTGAACGCCAGCTGAAGTACTCCATCGAGAAGTACAACACCAACGTTACCTGGTCCAATCCCATACCCTATATCTGCGACAGCATACCGCCCTGGGGTAATGATACCCCCGATGCAGTGAGCCTCCCGGCTGTACCGATTACCGATGCCTGGCTCACTGCCAACCCCACCGGGATCAAGCTGACCCTGGCTGAATACGACAACCAACAGGCAAAAGATACCTACGCACTGTTCTACTCGAAAAGCGTCCCTGTATACCCAGATCTTCCTCCCGCACTGGATAGCGGCTTATTGCCTCCAAACCGTGAACTGCTGATAAAAAAAGCCGATATTGAAACGCTCAGCGACGGGCATTACTACGTGGGTTATGTGCTTGCAGACAAAGCCACCAACCTCAGCCGGGTTTCCTTCATTTCCGAGGTTTTTGTCAATCTGGGCACGCTACCGGAAAACCTGCTGCCACCCAAAGTGCCGGCCGCCGAAATCGATGGTTTGGTCAACCTGGAAGATGCGCGAGCGCCAGAGGGCGTAACTGTCCAGATCGAAGAGTTCGCCAACTCCCGCCCCAGTGACAGGATCGAAGTAACCTGGGGCACCGATACGGACCCCTTCTCGGAAGAAATTGGCTCCGGGGGCTTTCCACTGTTTATCCGTGTACCCAATGAGGTCCTGCAAAAGGCCTATGGCAAAGCCGACACCGTCGTGAATACCGCTGTCAGCTACCGCGTGCTGCGCCATGGGGTGCCTTACGGGCCTGAGAGCATAACGGTAGACGTCGACTTCTCGGTCATTGGCCCGGTGCACCCTGGCCCGGATCCGGACCCGGACTGGCCAGACCCGATCAACTCGCAACTGCTTGCGCCAACAGTCAAAGGCGAAGTCTCCGACACAGCGAACGAACTGCATCGCAGCGACGCCAACCGACCCGCCAAACTGAGCTTCCCCCTCTACACCCCTGCCGTAGATGGTGAGGTGGTGGACTTCTACTGGGACGGCACACTGGTAACGGAGGCCACCTACGACGTCAAAACCGCTGACGGCCCGACCATCACGGTAAATATCCCCTGGTCATACATTGTTACCGCCGGCAATAACCCCGCACTGCCAGTGTTTTACACGATTCGCAAGTCAAGGGCGCCGGGCAACGAACAGCGTTCGGTGAGCGCATCGGTCAATGTCGATGCCGTTACCGTCGTGCCCGAAGCCGCAGAGTTCCAACGCACGACAAGAGACTGGCTCAACTGCAACTCGTTGTGGGAGGACCCTCTGAATCCAGCGGGCGACCCCGCGTTCCGGGTATTTGTCAAACCGCTGGCACAGCACCTGCCTAACGGTGGAGTAGTGACGATGAACTGGACCGCACTGGGTGGGCTGACAGGCGAAAACCCCATTAGCGGCGCGGAGCTGACCGTGCCTGTCACCATCACCAAACAACAGGCCGAAGACGGCTTCTACTGGGACATCAAGCCCTACGTCACTCACATCCTGCCCATCTACCAGCCTGCTGGCGACGGGGCGGACGGCCGTGGCCGGGTAACCTACAGCTTCAAAATTGGCGCGGAAACGGTTACCTCGGAACCCGTGGAAAACAAAGTTGGCCTGGGTACTGGCGCCGGTACCTGCCCCATCCCTGCACCTTGAATCCCCCCGTGCATGGGCTGTCGGAAGACCACCGGCAGCTCATCACGCTAGGACAACCCGCCACCCATTAAAGGACTTTTCCTACAAACAATGTTGAGCAAGATACCTAGACTTCCGCGCCAAAGCTTAGCCCCATAAATGACGGGCGAGCCGATATCAATACTGACAACCAGCAGGTATTCAAATGCCAAGCTTCAGCCCTGTTACATTACGGCATGTATTGCACGTCGCTTCGTTGGCGCCACTGTTGTTACTCACCCCGCAGTCCATGGCACAGACCATTCGCGATGACACCCTCATCGACGGCAGTACGGCGCTAGACAATTACACTGTCACCAACGCTGCCACCCTCACGGCCAATGGTGCCGTCACCCGCGACATCCTGGTAAACGCAGGTGCCAGCGTAGTGCTCAATGCCACCCAGGTAACTGCAATCGGCAGAACGCCCGGGGTACGCGTCACCAGTGGCACAGCCAGCATCAGCAACAGCCAGATCACCGCTGAATCGACTGGCTTGAACACCGCCATTGACCTGACCGACCTCAGGCCTTCACAGGCCGATGTGACCAACAGCACGATCAGTGGCGGCACATTCGGCGCGCAGATAAACAGCAGCACAGTCACCCTGGTGAACAGCACGCTGGTGGGCGCCAATGCCGACGCCATTGGCGCGCAACTTTTCGACGGTAACTTGCACGCCAGTGCCGGCAGCCGAGTCGTCGGCGGGCAGAATGGTGTAAGCCTTCGCGGCGACAGCGGCCTGCCTGCCAAGGGCAATACACTGGTGCTCGATGCCAGCCATGTCGAAGGCATCAACGGCTCCGCCATCGCCGTCGGCACCCTCGGTGGCACACCGGCCACTGCAACCATCCAGATACTCAATGGTTCCACCCTGAAGAGCGGCAACGGTACACTGGTGGAAGTCGGTAGCCTTGGCATCGCCGATATCACGGTTTCTGATAGCCACCTGGCAGGTGACATCATCGTTGCCGATGGCGGCTCGGCCAACCTGACCCTGGCCAACCAGGCCACCTTGAAAGGCCGCCTGGAAAACCTCGACCGCCTGGCCCTCAACAGCCAAGGGCAGTGGATCATGACCGGCGACGCCCAGCTCAACGACCTGTCGATGGACGGCGGCTCGGTGCAGTTTGGCGACAATGGCGAGTTCTACACCTTGCAGGTGGCCAACCTGGAAGGCAACGGCACGTTCATCATGAACGTCGACTTTGCCGACGGTAAAAGCGACCTGCTCGAAGTGACCGGTAACGCCACCGGTGATCATCAGATCCTGGTAACCAGCACCGGCAAAGACCCACTGGCCGATACCGAACTGCACATGGTGCACACCGACGCCGGCGATGCGAACTTCTCGCTGGCGGGCGGGCCGGTAGACCTGGGTACCTTTGCCTATGGCTTGGTGCAACGGGGCAACGACTGGTACCTGGATGCCTCGACCCGCTCGCTCAGCAATGGCACCAAAACCATCCTGGCCCTGGCCAACACCGCGCCTACTGTCTGGTATGGCGAGCTCACCACCCTGCGCAGCCGCATGGGCGAAGTACGCCGTAACGATGGCGCCGCCGGCGGCTGGGTTCGCAGCTACGGCAACCAGTACAACGCCTCTGCTTCGGGCTTTGGCTACAAACAGCGGCAACAGGGCATGTCGTTCGGTGCCGATGGCCGCCTGCCGGTTGGCGACGGCAACTGGCTGGCCGGCCTGACTGCAGGCTACAGCAACTCCGATCTCAACCTGCAAGGCGGCAGCAGCGGCAAGGTAGACAGCTTCCACCTGGGCGCCTATGCCACCTGGCTCGACCCGCAGAGCGGGTACTACTTCGATGGCGTTGCCAAACTCAACCGCTACCAGAACCGCGCCGAAGTGCAACTGAGCGACGGCACCAAGACCAAGGGCGACTACAGCAACCACGGGGTTGGCCTGTCGCTCGAAGCGGGCCGGCACCTGAAGCTGGGCGATGGCTACTTTGTCGAGCCTTATGCACAGCTGGCGGCCATGACCATCAAGGGGCAGTCCTATCACCTGGACAACGGGCTGCGCGCCAGCGGCGACGACACCCACTCGCTGCAGGGCAAGCTGGGCACAACCGCCGGGCGCACGTTCGATTACGGCGAAGGGCGCATGATTCAGCCCTACCTGCGGGCTGCCGTCGCCCACGAGTTCGTCAACGGCAACCAGGTGCGGGTCAATGGCAACAGCTTCCACAACGACCTGGCCGGTACCCGCGCCGAGCTGGGCGCTGGCCTTGTCGCAGCCTGGTCGCAGCAATGGCAGGCACATGCCGAATTCGATTACGCCAACGGCGAACGCCTCGAACAACCCTGGGGGGTGAGCGTGGGCGTCCGTTACAACTGGTAATTGCACCACCCTGCGGCGCCGCCCGGCGCACGCAGGGGCTCAGGGCAACACCAGGTGTTCGTTCATTTGTGGAGATCAAGCCATGCCATTGAGTACCCTGATGCGTTCACTTCTGGCCCGTTTCAAAGGGCATACGGCCCAAGCCAGCGAGCTCGCCCCGCCTCGGATAGAAGCACTGCTGCCAGACGTCGAAGGTGGCGAAACCAATTTGCTGCGCTACAGCGCCACGCAGCAGGACTTGAACGTAGGGTTCGCGATGTGGGAACACTCCACCCCCTCGCCCACCGAACCCGAAACCCTCACACTGTACTGGGACGATGACGAAGCCGGTCAGAAGTCCTGGACGGCACCGGTTCCTGTAAACGACCTGTTCCTCCTTGTTCCGCAGGCCCTGCTTATAGAGGGGCAGCACACGCTGGAATACGAGGTGGAGCTTTACAATGGCAACCGTTCGCGCAGCGCTCCCATCACCATCACAATCGACAGGACGCCCCCCGAGCTACCCGCCAACAACACGCTGGTATTCGACCCCGAGGTGATCCGCGACGGTGTCACGGACGCCTACCTGGTGGAGCACGGTGAAGAGCTTGAGGCCACCGTGCCCATTTACGCGGGCATCAGCCCGGGTGACGTACTGACCTGGTACTGGACCACTACCCCCGGCGGCACGGACCAGGCCGGCAACTGGACCTTGGCACGGAACGATATCGGCCAACCGCTGACAATCAGATTCCCGGGCAGGCACATCCGTGACATGGGGGACGGCACGCGCTACGCCCACTACACGGTTCAGGACCGTGCAGGCACACCCATCCAGCGCTCGCAGGCCGTTACTCTCGACGCCAAGCCCACACCTCTGCCGATAAATTTCTCCGCACCCTACCTGAAAGAAACGGGCAGCAGCGGCGACAGCAGCACGCTGGACCCGGCGCGGGCCTTGACTGGCGCAACCATCGTCATCAAAGCCGACAACCGCTTCGAACCGACTGACACCGTAAGGGTGTTCTGGGGCAACCCGGGGGATCACGGTGCCTATGACGCCCCTGTCGAGGTGGTTGCCGGTGCCATTGAGTGCCCCATACCCAAGGCGAACGTTGCAGCCCGCATGGGCAGCCAACTTGTGCTGTATTTCGAAGTGACCCGCCGCGGCGTTGTTCATACCTCCCGGCCTCACGCGTTGACGGTACAGGCGCCCCGCAACTTGCCCCACCCCCAAAGTGTTGCCATCCAGGGTGACAAGTTGAGCCTGAGCGCAATGGGTACGCAAGCCACCTTTACCCTGCCGACCGGCTGGTCCCTCAGGGATACTGGCCAGTTTGTCAGGCTGTACATCACCGGCCAGCGAAACGATGGTAGCAAAGAGCCCGTCGTGGTCGCCGACGCGACCCCGGTACCTTCGCCGACCGGCGCCATGACCGTGGGCACGGTAACCCCTGCGGCGCTGGGCGTATTCGCTATCGGCACGTGGCTGGAGGTCGAGGCCTTTCTCAGCGTGGACAGCAAAAGCAGCTGGATACCGTTCCCGTATGTGCAAGTACAACTGGTAAATTGAAGGCAAAAAAAAACCACTCCAGAAGGAGTGGTTTTTAAATTGGAGCGGGAAACGAGACTCGAACTCGCGACCCCGACCTTGGCAAGGTCGTGCTCTACCAACTGAGCTATTCCCGCATTTTGAAACTTTACCGCTTACGGCGTGAAGCGCCATGAAGACCTTCACCACCACTGTACCGCATAGACGCCACAGTATTTAAACTGGAGCGGGAAACGAGACTCGAACTCGCGACCCCGACCTTGGCAAGGTCGTGCTCTACCAACTGAGCTATTCCCGCAAATGGCGTCCCCTAGGGGACTCGAACCCCTGTTACCGCCGTGAAAGGGCGGTGTCCTAGGCCACTAGACGAAGGGGACACACAACACTTTTCAGTGCACCAGACTTGAACCTCACGATTCACCCTGGATTTTCTTTTCCTGCCCCGCCGCTAGGCGCTGCCGGAGAAACTGGAGCGGGAAACGAGACTCGAACTCGCGACCCCGACCTTGGCAAGGTCGTGCTCTACCAACTGAGCTATTCCCGCATTGGCGTCCCCTAGGGGACTCGAACCCCTGTTACCGCCGTGAAAGGGCGGTGTCCTAGGCCACTAGACGAAGGGGACACGCTGCTGGCATTACTGCCTGCTTTCACTCCCTGCCGCGTTTCGCTATGTGCTTTACGCTGCAAGTGGCGCGCATTCTATGGATGGTTCGGGAAGGCGTCAACCCCTTTGTAGAAATTTATTTAAATCAATGACTTCCGGGTATACCCAAGGCTGTTTCGGCTAGCCCGCGAGGGTTGGCCGTTGATTTTCTGGCGTCAAGTCAGCATTAATGTGCCAGCATCCAGTCACGGCGCAGTTTGCCGATAGAAAAAGAGAATGGCTGTCAGGGCCTCTCGCGAGCAAGCTCGCTCCTACACTCAATAATGCAAACCTATTCATGAGGCATTAACGGTGACACCACTTCTGATCACCCTGCTCATCGTGGCGGGCATCGCGTTGCTGATCGTGATCGGCTACCTAAACAATGTGGTCGAGAACGGCAAGATCGAACGCGTCCGGACGAGGATCGAACTGGCCGACCGCCTGCGCCGCTGTGGCGAAATCACCGAGACCTTCCCCGGCCAGTTCATGACCCCGGCCCTTAAACTGCTGCTGACCCGCCTGGAACTGAACCTTAATCAGCGCCAGCTGGCGGTAGACAAGCACAATGCCGAACTCAAGGCGCGCATTGCCGAGCTGGAAGGGCTGATAGCCCTGGGCGACAAGATACCGGTGAACAACCCGCCCAACCCGATCCACACCGAGGTCAAGGCCAAGGATGTGCGCTTCTTGCTGGAGGCCATGCACAACCAGGTGACCCGCGCCGCTCAGGAAGGCTTTTTACCTGCTGTCGAAGCCAAGCACTGGGTGAAGGAAATCCGCCACATCCTGGTATTGCTGCATATCGAGTTCTTCAACAACCTCGGCCAGCAGGCCCTGCAGAAGAACCAGCCGGGCCAGGCGCGTCTGGCATTCGAGCGCGGCGTGCAATACCTGCGCAAGCAGCCGGAGCCGAAGGTGTATGAAGAGCAGCTGACGTATCTGGAGAAGTTGCTGGCCCGTGCCAATGCCCAGGTGCTGGACCGCATGGCACCGGCGGAGGACGAGCACAACGAATTGACCGACGGGCTCAAGACCGATGCAGAAGAGACCTGGAAGAAGAAGGTGATCTACGACTAAGCCCTGCGCCGCGCCCCTGTAGGAGCGGCCTTGTGCCGCGATGGGCCGCAAAGCGGCCCCGGCGGTTTCGGCGTTGGTGCATAAATGTGGGGCCGCTTTGCGGCCCATCGCGGCACAAGGCCGCTCCTACAGGGATAGCGCAAGCCTTCGGACAGTAGTCAGCAATCGGTCAGCTCCAGGAAAATAGCCGCCAAGCGCTCCAGCCCCTCCTGGTCCGCCTCGCTGAACCGCCCAACCTTGGGGCTATCCAGGTCCAGCACGCCTATCAGCCTGCCCTCCTTCACCAGCGGGATGACCAGCTCGCTGTTGGACGCACTGTCACAGGCTATGTGACCCGGGAACGCATGCACGTCCTCTACCCGCTGAGTCTGCCGCGTTGCCGCCGCTGCCCCACACACGCCCTTGCTGAACGGAATGCGCACGCACGCCACCTGGCCCTGGAACGGGCCCAGCACCAGTTCTTCGTTGCGGTTAAGGTAGAACCCGGCCCAGTTCAGGTCGTCCACCTGGTTATACAGAAACGCCGAAAACTGCGCGGCGTTGGCGATGAAATCACGCTCGTCGGCAAACAGCGCCTGCACTTGCGCCGCCAGCAGGTTGTAGCCGTCCAGGCCTGCGCCACTGGCATTGAGGTCGATCATTTACTTTTGCTCCAGCAATTGCAGCCCGACCCAGTAACGGGCGAACTGATAGGCACAACGGCCATTACGGTTACCGCGGCCGGTGGCCCAGCGCACGGCGAGGATGTCGAGTTCTTCGGAGCGCTGCCAGGCAAGGCCGGCAGGTTTTGCCAGCTGGCCGATCCAGTGCTCAACCACATTCAGGAAGTGGTCCTGGGTAAACGGGTAGAACGACAGCCACAGACCAAAGCGGTCAGACAAGGCAATCTTGTCTTCCACCGCTTCGCTGGGGTGCAGCTCGCCGTCCACGCGCTTCCAGTTCTCGTTGTCGCTCTCTTTTTCCGGCACCAGGTGGCGGCGGTTGGAGGTGGCGTACAGCAGCACGTTGTCCGGCGCCTGCTCCAGCGAACCATCAAGCACGCTCTTGAGCACCCGGTAGTCGCCCTCCCCGGCTTCGAACGACAGGTCGTCGCAGAACAGGATGAAGCGTTGTGGCAGCTTTTGCAGTTGCTCGACCACCCGTGGCAGGTCGGCCAGGTGGTCACGTTCGATTTCGATCAGGCGCAGGCCGGCGCCGGCATGTTCGGCCAGCAAGGCGCGCACCAGCGACGACTTGCCGGTACCACGCGAGCCCCACAGCAGCGCATGGTTGGCTGGCAGGCCATTGATGAACTGGTGGGTGTTGCGGCCCAGCTGGTCGCGCTGTTTGTCGACGCCGATCAGGTCGGTCAGGCGGATGTCCAGGCTGACTTCCAGCGGCAGCAGGTAGCCGCTGCGGCCATCGCGCTGCCAGCGGGCGGCCAGGGTGGTGCCCCAGTCGATGTTCGGGCGTTGTGCTGGCAACAAAGGTTCGAGGCGCGCCAGTACCGATTCGGCGCGGTCCAGAAAAGCAATCAAGCGAGCGTCCATGACGACTCCTAACAATTCAGATTCGAGGCTGCTGTGCTGGTTTCTTCGCGGCTGAAGCCGCTCCCACAGGGACCGCACCAGGCCAGAGGACGGCGCAGTACCTGTGGGAGCGGCTTCAGCCGCGAAGAGGCCGGTACAGCCAGTTGAGCAATCAAGGCTGAATGTGTGACAGGCCCACCAGTAGCCGGGGTTGATCGGCTATGCTTGCGCAGCGCAAGGAACGTGAAAACCGGCTCGGGACTCATGGATATCAAGTTCACCAATCGCCTGTCATACAAGCAAGCCCGGCTGACAGTCCTGGTCGGCTTCATCCTGGGAACATTGCTCAGTCTCATCCAGATCGGCATCGATTATGCCAGCGAAGACGCGTCCATCAACCGTGAAGTGAACGCATTGCTGCAAATCAGCCACAACCCGGCCTCGCGTATCGCCTACAACATCGACTCGGAACTGGCGTTGGAGCTGACCCGCGGCCTGTTGCAGTCGCCGGCCGTCATCCGTGCACGGCTGATCGACAACAACGAAACAGTGCTGGCCGATGTCGAGCGGCCCAGGCTGCAAGACCGCTACCGTCCGCTGAGCGACTTTCTGTTCGGCGAGCAGCGCCAGTTCAAGGCACGCCTGTACCTGACGCACATGCCCGAGGAATACCTCGGCACCCTGTACCTGGACGTCGACACCTACGCCTTCGGCAGCCGCTTTCTCGAACGCGCCGGCATCACCCTGCTCAACGGCTTTGCCCGCAGCCTGGTGCTGACCGGCATCCTGCTGGCGCTGTTCTACATGATGCTGACCAAACCGCTGGTCACGGTGATCGGCGCGCTCAGCGGCAGCGACCCGCGCAAACCCCGGCAAACCCGCCTGGACTGCCCACACGGCCACGAACACGACGAAATCGGCGTGCTGGTGAAAGTCGCCAACCAACAGTTCGTCAGCATGGCCACCGAGATCGAGCAGCGGCGCACTGCGGAAAACCGCCTTACCCAGTACCTGAACGAACTGGAAGACATCGTTTCGGCACGCACCAACGAACTGAAGGCCAGCAACAGCAGCCTGAGCCTGTCCAACCAGGAGCTGGAACAAGCGCGCCGCCGCGCACTGGACATGGCCCAGGCGCGCGCTGCCTTTTTGGCCAACATGAGCCACGAAATCCGCACCCCGCTCAACGGCATGCTCGGCATGATCGCCCTGGCGCTGGACAGCCCGCTGCCCAGCGAGCAGCGCCAGCAACTGGCGATCGCTCACGACTCGGGCAAAGTGCTGGTGGAGCTGCTGAACGATATCCTCGACCTGTCCAAGTTCGATGCGGGCCAGCTGGAGCTGGAACGCATCCCGTTCGACATGGGCTCGATGGTGGAAGACACCGCCAACCTGTTGTCGCAAAACACGGCGCAAAGCGTGGAGCTGACCTGCCTGATTGCCCGCGACTTCCCCAGCAGTGTGCTTGGTGACCCCACGCGGGTGCGGCAGATCGTCAGCAACCTGCTGTCCAACGCGTTGAAGTTCACCCGCTTTGGCCGTGTCGATGTGCGCCTGGTGAGCATCGTCGGCGGCGTGCGCCTGGAGGTGCGCGACACCGGCATCGGCATACCCGAAGAGGCCCAGGCGCGTATCTTCCAGCCATTCACCCAGGCCGGCGCCGGCATCACCCGCCAGTACGGCGGCACGGGCCTGGGCCTGGCCCTGACGCGCAACCTGTGCAAGGCCATGCAAGGCCATTTGCACATTCGTTCCGAAGCGGGGTTTGGCAGCTGCTTCAGCGCCGAACTGCCGCTGGCCGTGCATACCGAAGCCATTGCACCTTTGCCGCTGCACGGGCGCGTGGCAGCCCTGAGCGCTGCAAGCAGCGGGCTCAACGAACTGTTACAGGCCATGCTGCCCGCCTGGGGCCTGACCTACCAGCGGCATGACAGCAGCGCGACGCTGGACGCCACGGCGATGGACCTGCTGATTACCGACGATGTCGACCGCTTGTTCGACCTGCGCCAAACACTGAGAACCCCCATCCTGCTGGTGACCGCCTACGGCAACTTCCTGCCCAGCGAGCAATCGGCCGCCCTCGCCCCACTTCATCAACTGGCCCGACCGCTGGCGCGCAACGCCCTGTACCAGACCCTGCGCCGAACCCTGCAAGGCTTTGACCCCGAACACCCGCTGGCCAGCCCGGCCATCACCCTGGAGGCAGGCCGTGCGCGGATTCTGCTGGTGGAAGACAACCCGGTGAACCAGCTGGTGGCCAAGGGCATGCTGGCCAAGCTCGGCTGCCAGGTGCAACTGGCCACCCAGGGCGCCGAGGCCCTGGAGCTGCTGGAGCGGGATGATTTCGACCTGGTGCTGATGGACTGCAACATGCCGGTGATGGACGGCTACGAAGCCAGCCGGCGCATCCGCCAGAGCGGCCGCTGGCCCGACCTGCCAATCGTCGCCCTCACCGCCAACGCCATGCCCGAGGAGCGCGAACGCTGCCGGGCAGCGGGCATGAACGACTACCTGGCCAAGCCGTTCCGCCGCGAAGAGCTACTGGCGCTGGTCGAGCACTGGGTGCCACTCAACGGCTGAGCAGGCGCTCGATGTCTGCTTCCAGGGCCTGTGGCTTGGTAGTGGGGGCATAACGCGTCACCTGGCCGCTGGCCGGGTCGACCAGGAACTTGGTGAAATTCCACTTGATCTTCTGGCTGCCGAGAATGCCCGGTGCGCGCTGCTTGAGCTCGACGAACAGCGGGTGGGCGCCCGGGCCGTTGACCTCGACCTTGCGAAACAGCGGGAAGCTCACGCCGAAGTTGCGCTCGCAAAACTGCGCAATGTCCCGCGCATCGCCGGGTTCCTGCTTGCCGAACTGGTTGCACGGGAAGCCCAGTACCACCAGGCCACGCTCGTGGTAGGCCTGCCACAGTTGTTCCAGGCCCTTGTACTGCGGGGTAAAGCCGCACTGGCTGGCGGTATTGACCACCAGCAACGCCTTGCCCGGGAAATCGCCAAGCTTCTTGTGCTCGCCGCCCAGGGTCACGCAGGGGATGTCCAGCATCGATCCAGCCATGTTCGGGCTCCGGTCAGTCGCGCGGGCGCAAGTCGATGCACACCGAATTGATACAGTAGCGCAAGCCAGTCGGTGGCGGGCCATCGGGGAACACGTGGCCCAGGTGCGCGTCGCAGCGGGCGCAGGTGACTTCGGTGCGGATCATGCCGTGGGAGGTGTCACGGATCTCGATCATTGCGCTGTCTTCGATCGGCGCGTAGAAGCTTGGCCAGCCGCAGCCGGAATCGAACTTGGTCTGCGCATCGAACAGTTTCGCGCTGCAGCAGATGCAGTGGTAGATACCATCGCGGCGCTCGCTGTTGTACTTGCCGCTGAACGGCCGCTCAGTGCCTTTGAGGCGGCAGACCTGGTACTGCTCGGGGTCGAGCATCGACCGCCATTCATCCAGGGTTTTTTCAATCTTTTTCATGTGGAAACCTCGGCAGGCTGAATTTCACCCCGCACCGTCTTTTCCGGGGCGCGGGTGGCACGTATATTAGTTGGCTTCGTGTGCCAGGCGTTCAGTCTGGCACCCGCTTCCTGCCGTTTCAAACCTTTCGGCGGGGCGTAGCGCGTTTTCTCATATCGGGATCCCATCATGCAGTTCAGCAAATCGAACAAGCTCGCCAATGTCTGCTACGACATTCGCGGCCCAGTGCTCAAGCACGCCAAGCGCCTGGAAGAGGAAGGCCACCGCATCCTCAAGCTGAACATCGGCAACCCGGCGCCGTTTGGCTTCGAAGCGCCTGATGAAATCCTCCAGGATGTGATCCGCAACCTGCCTACCGCCCAGGGCTACAGCGACTCCAAAGGCCTGTTCAGCGCACGCAAGGCGGTGATGCAGTACTGCCAGCAAAAGGAAATCGAAGGCGTCACCATCGAAGACATCTACCTCGGTAACGGTGTGTCCGAGCTGATCGTCATGTCGATGCAGGCGCTGCTGAACAACGGCGACGAAGTGCTGATCCCGGCCCCCGACTACCCACTGTGGACTGCCGCCGTGAGCCTGGCCGGCGGCAAGCCGGTGCACTACCTGTGCGACGAGCAGGCCGACTGGTTCCCCGACCTTGAAGACATCAAGGCCAAGATCACCCCGAACACCAAGGCCCTGGTGATCATCAACCCAAACAACCCGACCGGCGCGGTGTACTCCAAGGAGCTGCTGCTGGGCATGCTGGAGCTGGCCCGCCAGCACAACCTGGTGGTGTTCTCCGACGAGATCTACGACAAGATCCTGTACGACGAAGCCGTGCACATCAGCACCGCTTCGCTGGCCCCCGACCTGCTGTGCCTGACCTTCAACGGCCTGTCCAAGTCGTACCGGGTGGCGGGTTTCCGTTCCGGCTGGCTGATCATCTCCGGGCCCAAGCATCACGCGCTAAGCTACATCGAAGGCATCGACATGCTGGCCAACATGCGCCTGTGCGCCAACGTGCCGGCCCAGCATGCCATCCAGACCGCCCTGGGCGGCTACCAGAGCATCAACGACCTGGTGCTGCCACCTGGCCGCCTGCTGGAGCAGCGCAACCGTACCTACGAGCTGCTCAACGACATCCCGGGCGTAAGCTGTGTGAAGCCGATGGGTGCGCTGTATGCATTCCCGCGCATCGACCCGAAGGTGTGCCCGATCCTCAACGACGAGAAGTTCGCGCTTGACCTGCTGCTGTCGGAAAAGCTGCTGATCGTACAAGGTACGGCGTTCAACTGGCCGTGGCCGGACCACTTCCGCGTGGTGACCTTGCCGCGGGTGGATGACCTGGAAGCGGCGATTGGCCGGATCGGCAATTTCCTGCGTACTTATTCGCAGTAAATGATGGCCACTTCGCAGCACAAGGCTGCTCCTACAGGCGTACGCGTTCCCCTGTAGGAGCAGCCTTGTGCTGCGAATGGGCTGCACAGCAGCCCCGTACAATCTCACAGGGTGTTTCTTACATCCTGCAACGCTCTATCCCACTGCTCCCGCGCCATCCTCTGCCATACTCCGCTGTACACAGTTTGAAATAGTCGCACGATTGAATCCACGCGACAGGCCCCTTATATACCCCGCAGTAAGCGACAATTCATCCGTCAGGAGAACGTAACAACCATGATGCGCATTCTGTTGTTTGTGGCCACCAACCTTGCGGTGGTGCTGGTTGCAAGCATTACCTTGAGCCTGTTCGGTTTCAACGGGTTCATGGCCGCCAACGGGGTCGACCTGAACCTCAGCAGCCTGCTGGTGTTCTGCGCCGTGTTCGGCTTTGCCGGCTCCCTCGTCTCGCTGTTCATCTCCAAGTGGATGGCGAAGATGACCACCGGCACCCAGATCATCAGCCAGCCGCGCACCCGCCACGAGCAGTGGCTGCTGCAAACGGTCGAAGAGCTGTCCCGTGAAGCGGGTATCAAAATGCCCGAGGTGGGTATCTTCCCGGCGTACGAGGCCAACGCCTTCGCCACCGGCTGGAACCGCAACGACGCGCTGGTAGCCGTGTCCCAAGGCCTGCTGGAGCGTTTCTCGCCCGATGAAGTGCGGGCAGTGCTGGCCCACGAGATCGGCCACGTAGCCAACGGCGACATGGTCACCCTGGCGCTGGTACAGGGCGTGGTGAACACCTTCGTGATGTTCTTTGCACGTATCATCGGCAACTTCGTCGACAAGGTCATCTTCAAGAACGAAGAGGGCCAGGGCATTGCCTACTACGTGGCGACCATCGTTGCCGAGCTGATCCTGGGCATCCTGGCCAGCATGATCGTGATGTGGTTCTCGCGCCGCCGCGAGTACCGCGCCGACGAAGCCGGTGCACAGCTGGCCGGCACCTCCGCCATGATCGGCGCGCTGCAGCGCCTGCGTGTGGAGCAAGGCCTGCCGGTGCACATGCCCGACACCATGAAGGCCTTTGGCATCAACGGTGGCCTCAAGCACGGCCTGGCCGGGCTGCTGATGAGCCACCCACCACTGGAAGACCGTATCGAGGCCCTGCGCCGTCGCGGTTGATCCATCGGGTAATACAGAAAGGGCGACTTCGGTCGCCCTTTTTCGTATTACCGACCAAGCCGGTACACCCGCTCCAACAGACTGGAAACCCCGGCCTGCACAAACTTGGGGCTCTCCTGGATCACCTCCACCGCCTCCAGTTCATTCAGCTGCCACCCTGCAAACCCCTGCCGCACCTCTGCGTCCCCGACTGAAAACGGCGGCCCGGCCAGCAGTGACTGGTCATAGTCAAGGGTCACCAGCAATCCTCGGCAATTCGCCGGCAGCAAGGCCGTCAGGGCCTGCATGTACACCGCGCGCATCTGCGCTGGCAGTGCAATCAACGCCGCCCGGTCATATAGCCCCACGCAGTCGCCGACATCCTGCGCACGCAACGCAAAGAAATCACCACACCACAGCTCTACGTCACCACTGCGCCAAACCTCGAAGTCCCCGCGTTGCCGCACCTCGGCTTCAAGCCCATGCTCGCGGAAGAAATCTTCCACCGCCCGCCGCGACAGCTCCACACCCAACACGCGGTACCCCTGCCCGGCCAGCCAGGCTATGTCCAGGCTCTTGCCGCACAGCGGCACCAGCACTCGGCTACCAGGCTCAAGGCCCAGTGCCGGCCAGTGCGCCTGCAGGTACGAATTGACCTGCCCCTGGTGAAAGCCGATCTGGTTGTCGGCCCACCGCTTGTGCCAGAACGCTGGCTCCATGGTTGCTCCTTGTTTATCGAGTAAACCGATAGAAATCGCGTAAAACTTGCGATGGTTATCGATCAGTTTCTGATCGAAGATGAGTGCATCTTAACCTTCAGGACCTTGCCATGCTGCCCAGCCTGTTCATCTCCCATGGTTCCCCCATGCTCGCCCTGCACCCGGGTGCCAGCGGGCCGGCTTTGGCCGGGCTGGCCAACAGCCTGCCACGCCCCAAGGCCATCGTGGTGGTGTCGGCGCACTGGGAGAGCCGTGAGCTGCTGGTGACCAGCAGCGCACAGCCAGAAACCTGGCACGACTTCTACGGCTTTCCACCGGCATTGTATGCGGTGCAATACCCGGCGCCGGGCGAGCCTTCCCTGGCAGGCCAGGTCAGCGAGTTGCTGAAGGCTGCCGGGCTGCCAGCCCGGCTGGACGCTCAGCGCCCCTTCGATCATGGCGCCTGGGTACCACTGTCGCTGATGTACCCGGACGCGAGCATTCCCGTGGTGCAGGTTTCCCTGCCCAGCCACATGGGGCCGGCGCTGCAGGTGAAGGTGGGCCAGGCGCTGGCGAGCTTGCGTGCCGAGGGCATTTTGCTGGTGGGTTCGGGCAGCATCACCCATAACCTGGGGGAACTGGACTGGCACGCAGGGCCGGATGTGATCGAGCCGTGGGCGCTGGCGTTCAGGGATTGGGTGGTGGAGCGGCTACAGGCTGATGACCAGGCGGCATTGCTGGATTACCGGCGGCAGGCGCCGTTTGCGGTGCGTAACCACCCCAGTGATGAGCATTTGCTGCCGCTGTTCTTTGCCCTGGGGGCTGGGGGCAAGTTTGGGGTGGTGCATCAGGGGTTTACCCTGGGGGCGCTGGGGATGGATATATATCGGTTCGACTGAAGAATGCCGGGGGCGCTTTGCGCCCCTATCGCGGCACAAGGCCGCTCCTACAAGGGACCGCGTACCGCCATGGGCCTGTAGGAGCGGCCTTGTGCCGCGATAGGGCTGCAAAGCAGCCCCAAAATCCCACAGGCAAAAAAAATCCCCGACCTAGGCCGGGGATTTTTTTAGTGCGCCAGGATCAATCCTCGCGGTAGCGACGCAGCTTCAGCTGCTTGCCAGCCACGCGGGTGTCCTTGAGCTTGGACAGCAGCTTCTCGAGGCCGTCTTCCGGCAGCTCGACCAGGCTGAAGCTGTCGCGTACCTGGATACGGCCAATGGCGTCACGCGCCAGGCCACCTTCGTTGAGGATCGCGCCCAGCAGGTTCTTGGCAGCGATACCGTCACGAGCACCCAGGGCGGTACGGCAACGTACACGGCCTTCGGCCAGTGGCAGCGGCGCACGGCGCTCGCGGTCACCACGGTCAGGACGCTCGCCACGATCAGGACGCTCGCTACGCTCGCCACGCGGGGCACCAACGCCCGGCACCAGCGGCTGCTCACGCTCTACCGCAGCCAGGTCCAGCGCCTGGCCATTGGTGGCTTTGCGCAGCAGGGCCGAAGCCAGGGCACGCGCGCTGCAACCCAGGTCAGTGGTGAGGCGGTCGAACAGTTCGCCATGGGTGGCTTCTGCTTCGGCTACCAGCGGCGCCAGGCTCGAGGTCAGCTTCTTGATGCGGGCATCCAGCACGGCCTGGGCATTCGGCAGGCGGGCTTCGGCAACTTTCTGCCCGGTCACACGCTCAATCACCTGCAGCATGCGGCGCTCACGCGGGGTGACCAGCAGCAGCGCGCGGCCTTCGCGACCGGCACGGCCAGTACGGCCGATACGGTGCACGTAGGACTCCGGGTCGTACGGCATGTCAACGTTGAACACGTGAGTGATGCGCGGTACGTCCAGACCACGGGCAGCGACGTCGGTGGCGACGACGATGTCCAGGCGGCCATCCTTGAGCGAGTCGATCACGCGCTCACGCTGGTTCTGGGCGATGTCACCGTTCAGCGCAGCAGCCTTGTAGCCTTTGGCTTCCAGCGCGGCGGCCAGGTCCAGGGTGGCTTGCTTGGTACGCACGAAGGCGATCAGTGCGTCGAACTCTTCCACTTCCAGCAGACGCAGCACAGCCGGGATCTTCTGGTCGGCGTGGACCATCAGGTGGGCCTGGTCGATCGCGGTAACGGTCTGGGTCTTGGTCTGGATCTTGACGTGCTTGGGCTCGCGCAGGTGACGTTCGGCGATCGAGCGGATCGACGACGGCAGGGTAGCGGAGAACAGTACGGTCTGACGGGTAGCCGGGATTGCGTCGAAGATCACTTCGAGGTCATCCATGAAGCCCAGCTTCAGCATCTCGTCGGCTTCGTCCAGTACCAGGTACTGCACGGTGGACAGGACTTTTTCATCACGACGCAGGTGGTCGCACAGACGGCCAGGGGTGGCCACGACGATTTGCGCGCCGTTGCGGATTGCACGCAGCTGTGGGCCCATCGGGGCACCACCGTATACGGCAACCACGTTCACGCCCGGCATCTGCTTGGCGTAGGTTTCGAAAGCGGTAGCAACTTGCAGCGCCAACTCACGGGTTGGCGCCAGGATCAGGGCTTGCGGTTCGCGCTTGCTCACATCGATCTTGTTGAGGATCGGCAGGGCGAAGGCAGCGGTCTTGCCGGTGCCAGTCTGCGCCTGGCCGATCATGTCGTGACCGGCGAGGATGATCGGGATCGATTGTTGCTGAATGGCGGACGGCTCTTCGTAGCCGGTAGCCACAACAGCAGCAACAATGTTCGGATTAAGATCGAGAGCGGCGAAGCCGCCGGTTTCCTGGGTCATGGGTCTGCCTCTAGGTGCATCCGCAAAGACCCATGCTCCAAAGCTGCACATGCCTTGAAAGACCGTCAGGTCACCCAGGCAGCTTTGGCGGCGGGGATTTGCGAAAACGATTGAAAAAGAAAACGTGGGAAGGTCCGCCTAGCGGACGTGCAGCCGAAGCTGGACTCGGAGGATTTGCACCACCTGATTTTGCGGCCCGCTAAAAGACCGGCGCGTACTATACCCGAAATAGTGGAAGCCGTGAGGAATTTTTTCAGGGTGCAAAGCCATTACCGGGCCATCAAATAATCCACGCTGAATCGATAATCCCCACACTGACCGCGCCAGGCATTCACGTTGCTGGTCGAATCTCGCGAATCAACCCTTCCAGGCTATAACCCAGCTGCGGCGCCAGCGCTTCGGCCCGGGCCCGCAGCCCCTGCAGGTCCAGCGTCTGCTCAAGGTCAGCCGGCACCAGCAAGATCACATTGCCCTCCTTCACCGGCAGCTCCCAGTAATGCCGGTGGTACAACCCGCGCAGCAACGCTGCGCCCAGCGGCCTGCCGTCGTCGGTGGCCCACTGGTTGATCACCAGCCAGCCGCCCGGGTTAAGCTGCTGCTGGCAGTTTTCCAGAAAATTCCACGCCAGGTGCCCCACGCCCGGCCCGTGGTCGGTGTACAGGTCGACAAACAACAGGTCGGCCTTTTCGGCCGTGGGCAGCAACTCGATGGCGTCACCGATGCGCACATACAAACGAGGGTCGTCATCCAGGCCCAGGTGTTCCATGGCCAGGCGCGGTACGTCCGGGCGCAACTCGATGGCCTCGATGTCTTCAAGCGGCAAAAACTTCATGCACGCCTGGGTCAGCGTGCCGGCACCCAGGCCGAGAAACAACGCGCTCTCCGGCTGTTCATGGCACAGCGCCCCCACCAGCATGGCGCGGGTGTAGTCGTACTCCAGCCAGCTGGGGTCGGCCGTGAACACGCAGCTCTGCTCGATGGCATCGCCGAATTCCAGAAAGCGGTAGTCGTCTACTTCATACACGCTGATGACGCCAAAAGCGTCCTCTACCCGTGCCAGCAGCCGCTCTTCCCGTTCCGCCGTCATGCTCACCACCTACCCGCGCAAAAACGCGCATTGTCCGTCAACGCCCTTGATGCAACAAGCGCAGCGCCAACTGTTACCATGGCCTATAGCCTATAACCTACAAGACCGAGCCCGAGATGAACCAACCGTGGAGCCCTGACAGCTGGCGCGCACTGCCGATCCAGCAGCAACCGACCTACCCCGATGCCGCGCACCTGCTGAAGGTCGAACAGACCCTGGCCAGCTACCCGCCGCTGGTGTTCGCGGGCGAGGCGCGCGAACTGCGCAGGCAGTTTGCCGAGGTCACCGAAGGCCGCGCCTTCCTGCTCCAGGGCGGCGACTGCGCCGAGAGCTTCGCCGAGTTCTCGGCGGCCAAAATCCGCGACACCTTCAAGGTGCTATTGCAGATGGCCATCGTCATGACCTTCGCTGCCGGCTGCCCGGTGGTCAAGGTCGGGCGCATGGCCGGGCAGTTTGCCAAGCCACGCTCCTCGGGCGATGAAACCGTTGGCGACATCACCCTGCCCGCCTACCGCGGCGACATCGTCAACGGCATCGGCTTCGACCCCAAAAGCCGTATCCCCGACCCGGAGCGCCTGCTGCAGGCCTACCACCAGTCCACTGCCAGCCTCAACCTGCTGCGCGCCTTCGCCCAGGGCGGGTTTGCCGACCTGCACCAGGTGCACAAGTGGAACCTGGACTTCATCGCCAACTCGGCGCTGGCCGACAAGTATCACCAACTGGCCAACCGCATCGACGAAACCCTGGCATTCATGCGTGCCTGCGGCCTGGACAGCGCGCCGCAACTGCGCGAAACCAGTTTCTTCACCGCCCACGAAGCGCTGTTGCTGAACTATGAAGAAGCCTTCGTGCGCCAGGACAGCCTGACCGGCGACTACTACGACTGCTCGGCGCACATGCTGTGGATCGGCGACCGCACCCGCCAGCTCGACGGCGCCCACGTGGAGTTTTTGCGCGGCGTGCACAACCCGATCGGGGTCAAGGTCGGCCCCAGCATGAACCCCGAAGAGCTGATCCGCCTGATCGACACACTGAACCCGGCCAACGACCCCGGGCGCCTGAACCTGATCGTGCGCATGGGCGCAAGCAAGGTTGGCGGCCACCTGCCGGGGCTGATCCGCACCGTCGAGCGCGAGGGGCGCAAGGTACTGTGGAGCTCCGACCCGATGCACGGCAACACCATCAAGGCCAGCAGCGGCTACAAGACCCGCGACTTTGCGCAAATCCTGGATGAGGTGAAGCAGTTCTTCCAGGTGCACCAGGCCGAGGGCAGCCATGCCGGCGGCATTCATATCGAGATGACCGGGCAGAACGTCACCGAATGCATCGGCGGCGCCCGGCCGATCACCGAAGATGCGTTGTCTGACCGGTATCACACCCATTGTGACCCGCGGATGAACGCCGATCAGTCGCTGGAGCTGGCGTTTTTGATTGCCGAGACGTTGAAGCAGGTACGGCGGTGAGGTTGGGGCGCATGTCTTGAGTTTTGTGGCGACCGGGAGATCGAGCGCCGCGCGGGCGGCGCTCGATCTCCCGGTCGCCACAAAACTCAAGCCAGGCGCCCCGCCCCACACTCACTTCCTCAGCGGATCATCCCAGAAATGCCGCTCGGCCTCTTGCTGGATATCCGCCCGGCTCAACCCCAGGTCGTGCAAGGTAGCGTCACTGAGGCGGGCCAGCTCCTGGCGCTGGCGGTAAAGCTGCAGCCAGCGCGCCGGGCGTTGCAGGGCCGCATGCCACAGGTGGTTCAGGGAAAAGGCAGGTTGCTGGATGCTGCTGACATGACCTTTCATCGTGAAGCCCTCCGTGTTGGATGGCTTCAGTCTCGCGCCGGGCTTAAGATCAATCCAACGAATGTTTCTGATGCAATGCATCTCGGAGATTGATGCAATGTCCCAGTACCAGAGCCTCGATGCGGACGTTTTGCGCACCTTCGTCGCCATTGCCGAGCAAGGCGGTTTCACCCGCGCCGGCGAAGTGGTCAACCGCACCCAGTCGGCGGTGAGCATGCAGATGAAGCGCCTGGAGGAGGATATCCTGCAGCGCCAGCTGTTCGAGCGCGACGGCCGCCAGGTACGCCTGACCGCCGAGGGCCAGGTGCTGCTGGGCTATGCCCGGCGCATCCTCAAGCTGCATGGCGAGGTGTTCAACACCCTGCGCATGCCGCACATGGTCGGGCTGGTGCGCATTGGCACGCCCGACGACTATGCCATGCGTTTTCTGCCGACCATTTTGTCGAGCTTTGCCCAGGCCTACCCGCTGGTGCAGGTAGAGGTGCATTGCGACTCGTCCAAACAGCTGATGCTACGCCAGGACCTGGACCTGACCATCGTCACCCGCGAGCCAGGTAACGAGGTTGGCCAACTGCTGCGCCAGGAGCGCCTGGTATGGGCCGCCGCCGAAGGCTTTTGCCCGCAGGAGCAGCGGCCGATGCCCGTGGCGCTGTTCAATACCGACTGCTTCTGCCGGGCCTGGACCTGCAATGCTTTGGAAGCACAGGGTATCGACTACCGCATCGCCTATACCAGCCCCAGCCTGGCGGCGATCTTTGCCATTGTCACGGCGGGGTTGGCAGTGACGGCGCAGCTGCAAAGCCTGATTACCGGGAACATCCGCATACTAGGTGAACAGGACGGCCTGCCGCAGTTGCCGGTGGCCAATGTGATGCTGGTACGCAGCACACAGAACCCATCGCCAATTACCGACTGCATGGCCGATTACATCGTTGAGGGTTTCAAGTAACTGGGGCCTGTGGGAGCGGGCTTGTCCCGCGAATGGGCCGCAACGCGGCCCCACATTCTCACAGTTCAAACCCCAGCATCACCGCACACACCACCAAAAACACACAGAACATCGCCCGCAATACCTTCTCCGGCAACGCATGGGCCAACTTCACCCCCCAGCTGATGCTGAGCAAGCCCCCCACCGCCAACGGAATCCCCACCCCCCAGTCAACACTGTGGTGCACACCATAGGTCACCAGCGTCACCAAGGTACTGGGCGCCGCCAGCGCCAGCGAAAGCCCCTGCGCCACCACCTGGGTGGTGCCGAACACACTGGTCAGGATAGGCGTGGCAACCACCGCCCCGCCCACGCCGAACAAGCCGCCCATGGTGCCGGCAAAGCTGCCCAGCACGCCCAACCATGGCCAGGCATAACGCAACTCGGCACTGGGCGGAGACACTTTCATGAACATCCGCGCCACATTCCACACCGCCAGGGCCACCAGAAAGCCGACAAAGCCCAGGCGCATGGAGTGCGCATCCAGCCCCACGGCCCAGATCGACCCCAGCCAGGCGAACAGGAAACTGCACGCCGACAACGGCAAGGCATGGCGCAATTCGATACGGTTGCGCTGGTGATAGCGCCATAACGCCAGCAGCACGTTCGGCACCACCATCACCAGCGCCGTGCCCTGCGCCAACTGCTGGTCCAGGCCAAACAGCACGCCCAGCGCGGGAATCGCGATCAGCCCGCCACCAATGCCGAACAAGCCCCCCATGGTGCCCAAGGCAGCGCCCAGCACGATATACAACAACCACTCAATCATCAGGGCCTCGTTCGCCTGTACAGATAATGCGAGCATGCTAACGGCTGTGTGCTGGCGGGGAAACGCACAGCAGCGCACAATGGCTATGCGTTTTTCGCAAAAGCAAGGCAGCCATGAGCCCCGATACCCTCACCGACCAGTTGAGCCTGTTCCTCGATGTGCTGGAGACCGGCAGTTTTTCCGCCGCCGCTCGGCGCCATCCGCTGACCCCGTCCGCGGTGGCCCGGCGCATCGATAACCTGGAAAATGCCGTCGGCAGCCGCCTGTTCACCCGCAGCACCCACGCGGTGCGCGCCACACCCGCCGGCAATGCCTTTGCCGAGCGGGCCAGGCGCATCATCGAGGAGCTGCGCCTGGCCCGGGCCGAGGCGGTATCGCTGAGCAACGCCCCTGAAGGCCTGATCCGCATCGACGCCCCCGCCGCGTTCGGCCGTCGCCACCTGGCCCCGGCCATCGCCGACTTCCTGGTGGCCTACCCAGGCCTGGACGTGCAACTGCGCCTGATCGACAGCTTCGTCGACCTGCATGGCAGCCACTTGGGCGAGGTCGACCTGGTGCTGCGCGCCGGCCCCTTGGCCGATACCCGGCTGGTGGCCACGCCACTGGCCTACATGGTGCGCATCGCCTGCGCCAGCCCGGCCTACCTGGCCAGCCGCGGTGTGCCCACATGCCCCAGCGAACTGCCCGGGCACGACGGCCTGGACTGGGACGGCCTGGCACCGCCGTTCGCCTGGCGCTTCAACGTGGCCGGGCAAACCCGCCTGTACCGCCCCGCGCGCATGCGCATGGCCGCCAACAATGCCGAAACCCTGCTGTTCGGCGCCCTCGCCGGCTTGGGTGTTGCTCACCTGCCCACCTGGCTGATCAGCGAATACCTGCTGCGGGGCGAGCTGGTGCCGCTGTTTTGCGACGGCGGCCTGCCCGAAGCCGAGACCAGCGGCATTTATGCGCTACGCCTGGAACATGAAACGAACTCTCGCAGCCGTTTGCTGCTCGAATTCCTCAAGAGCCGCTTCAGCCCGATTCCACCCTGGGACCTGGCCTTGCGCAGTGAACTGCGTGAGTAATGCGCGCACTAAAAACAAGCGTGCCAGAATTCCCCATTGATCAATTTCAAGGACCTGCATGAACGCCGACACCCAAGCCTCTTGCGACGAGCTGCTGCTGGACAACCAGGTCTGCTTCGCCCTGCACTCCACCTCGTTGCTGATGACCAAAGTCTATAAACCGCTGCTGCAAGCCTTGGGCCTGACCTACCCCCAGTACCTGGCCATGCTGGTGCTGTGGGAGCGTGACGATCTGACCGTGGGCGAAATCAGCCAGCACCTGCTGACCGACCCAGGCTCGCTCACCCCGCTGCTCAAGCGCCTGGAAAGCGAAGGCCTGCTGCAGCGCAACCGTAGCCGGGAAGACGAGCGGGTGGTGATGGTGCAGCTGACCGACAAAGGCCGCGCCCTGCAACAGCAGGCCAAAGAGGTGCCGCAGTGCATCCTCAAGGCTAGCGGGCGCAGCCTGGAGCAGTTGCAGCAACTGCAAGCCGACTTGCTGAACCTGCGCGAGAACCTGCAGAAAAACCTCTGACAGCTATGCTGTGCAATGGCCGTTCGGACGAGCGGTGACGATTTATCTTGCGCACTAATTAATTGCGCGCTAATTTAAATCCCACACCAACCCGCGCCCTCCTTCAACCGGGAGCGCACAGCACATTAGCGAGGCTCAAGATGCAAAAGGTCAATCCGCTGTACATCGCAGAAGCTACCTCCACCGGTGGGCGCGACGGCAAATCCAAGTCCAGCGACGGCAAGCTGGTCGTCAGCCTGAGCACCCCCAAGGAACTGGGCGGCGCAGGCGGTGACGGCACCAACCCCGAGCAACTGTTCGCCGCCGGTTACTCGGCCTGCTTCATCGGCGCCCTCAAATTTGTAGCTGGGAAAGACAAGAAAGCCCTGCCGGCAGAGGCCTCGATCACCGCCAAGGTGGGCATCGGCGAGATTCCGGGCGGTTTCGGCCTGGACATCGACCTGCACATCAACCTGCCGGGCCTGGCCCAGGCCGATGCCGAAGGGCTGGTGGAGAAGGCGCACCAGGTGTGCCCTTACTCCAATGCCACCCGCGGGAACGTGGATGTGCGCCTGCACGTAACCGTCTAAGGCGGTAAATCTGACGGTTTGCGCGATTCTCTGTAGGAGCAGCCTTGTGCTGCGAAGAGGCCGGTAGGGCAAAAGATCATCTTCGGCTGCAATGGCCTCTTCGCAGCACAAGGCTGCTCCTACAGGATGCTGAGTTAGCCATGGGTCATAGGCCGTCAGAGCAAGCATCGAGAACTGGCGAAAACACAGGCACAAAAAAACCCGGCCGAGACCGGGTTTTTTGTGCTCATTGCAAGAAGGATTACTTCTTGGAACGGCCCTTGTACACGCCACCTTCGCGAGTGTCGATGTCGATCCACTCGTCGATGTTGATGAAGTCGGCAACCTGCAGTTCGGTACCGTTCTTCAGCTTGGCAGGCTTCATGACCTTGCCCGAGGTGTCGCCGCGAGCAGCGTTCTCGGTGTAGACAACCTGACGGCTGATGGTGGTCGGCAGTTCAACCGATACCAGACGGCCTTCGAAGAATACGGCTTCGCAGACGTCTTCCATGCCTTCTTCGATGAACGGCAGAACGGCTTCGATGTCCTCGGCGTTCAGCTCGTACATGGTGTAGTCGGTGGTGTCCATGAAGGTGTACGAGTCACCGCTGATGAACGACAGGGTCGCTTCTTTGCGATCCAGGATCACGTCGTCCAGCTTGTCGTCCGCACCGTATACGGTTTCGGTCTTGTAGCCGGTCAGCAGGTTTTTCAGCTTGGTCTTCATGATCGCGCTGTTACGGCCCGACTTGGTGAACTCAGCTTTTTGAACCAGCCATGGGTCGTTGTCGATCCGCAGGACGGTACCGGGTTTCAGTTCTTTACCAGTTTTCATTACGAAGTATCCGAATCTGGATGGATTTATAAAAATCGAGGCCGCGTATCATAGCGAATTTCGGTAAAAGTGTACTAGCGCTGTGGCAAGGTCCGGCTGAGCGGCCTGCCGCATCGCCCAAAGCCGGGCATGCTGTTGCAGTTCTGGCCAGTGCTGGCGGGCTGCCTGCCACGCCTGGCGCATGTCGCCGTTCATGTTCCAGGCACGCCACAACCCCAGCAGCGCTCCGTCGGCTTTATCTGATAGGCCGCGTCGATAATGCGCCAGAAACGCTTCGAGCTTTTCCCAGTGGGTGTTCTCGTCCTGTACATAGATGTGCCACAGCATCGGTTGCCCGGCCCACTGCGCACGCACGAACGAGTCTTCGCCACGCACCGCGTTGAAATCGCAACTCCACAGCAGCCGGTCGAAGTCGTCCTGGCTGACGAAAGGCAGCACCTGCACGGTCAGCGCCCCGCGCTTGCGCACGCTGCCCACTGGCAGCGGCGCCTCGCCAAGCCACTTGCTCAGCCCCGCGACGATGCGCCCTTGCGGCACCAGCAGGTGGCACGGTTGCGCGGCTATGGCCAAGGCATCCAGCCAGTTGGCCAACTGCGGGTTTTCGTAGGCGAACAACGAAACCAGTAATGCCCCCTCCTCGGGCGCTACACCCAGCCCCTGCAGAAACGCCTGGCGTGCCCCGGCCGACTGCTGGAATGCGTCACGCCGCGCCAGCAACGAGCCCTCGCGCAGCAGTCCGCCGGTTTTCTCGGTAAAGCCGGGGAAGAAAAACACCTTGCGCAGGCCGTTGGACTGCGGCGAAGGCAAGCCATGGCAGCCCTCCACCCAGTCCTCGGCACTGAGATATTCAAGGTTCAGCCACAGCGGCGGCGTGGCGCGGGCACGCATGGCCTCGACATAGGCCGCCGGCAACTGGCATGCGAAGGCACCGATTACCACATCCGCCGGTGCCACCGGCAGCCAGGCCGCCGGCCACTGACGCACCTCCACACCGTGCTGCCACTGCTGCGCAGCGCTGGCATCCGCCCCTGGGCACATCGGCGTGAACGCGTTCAGGTCGTCTACCCACAGGCGCACCGCCAAGCCATGCTCAGCCACCAGTTGCCGGGCCAGGCGCCAGGTCACGCCTATATCGCCGTAGTTGTCGACGACACTGCAGAAAATGTCCCAGGTGGCTTTCATCCGCCCCTCCCGTTCTGGTGCAAAAACCGCGAATTCTGCGGATAAATTGTCGCCGACAAAAGCACCCGCACGGAAACATGCCCAAGCGCATGCGACAATGCACCCAACCTACCCTGCCAGGAGGCTGCCATGGCCCGCCACCGTGAACTCAAAATCACCCTCAAGCCGCTGCCGTTGATTGTATGCGTTGCCTTTGGCCTGTGGCTGGGCGCCGTGGCCATTGCCGTGAGCCTGTGGCTGGCGCTGCAACTGTGGCCACAGCAGGTGCAGCCGCTGGCCCAGGCCGTGGCCCCCGGCGTGTACCGGCCTGCGGCCCCCTCGGCGCCAGCCCCGGCACAAGACGCCCAGGCCGAGATGTTCGAGCACTACAAGGACATGCTGCGCAAACAGGAACTGCAACAGGCCGCCGAGGCCGCCCAGGGCAACCCGCACAACCTCAACAGCCCCAAATGCCAGTTCTGGATGCAGCAGAACCGCACCGCACCCACTGACAAAAGCCAGGCCAACGTGCTGGAGTTCTGTTACTGACCATGGACAAGACCCGCCTGCTGGCGCAGATCGTCGCCACCCTCGAGCATGACCTCGACGTGCTGACCCGCGCGGCGCAAAGCGCCTACGAAACTGCCACCGCCGAAGAGAACATTGCCGAGAACAAGTACGACACCCTGGGCCTGGAAGCGTCGTACCTGGCCACCGGCCAGGCCCGCCGCAGCGCCGAAATCCGCCAGGCGCTGCTGATCTACCAGCAATTGCTGCTGCGCGACCATGACCCGGCCCGCGGGGTGCAGATCAGCAACCTGGTGACCCTGGAAGATGAAGCTGGCGGGCAGCGCCGGTTGTTCCTCGGGCCTGAGGCGGCGGGGTTGAAGATTGGCGAGGGGGATGAGTTGGTGACCGTGATCACCCCGCGCTCTCCGCTGGGGCAGCAATTGATGGGCAAGCGGGTGGATGATGAGGTGAGGCTGGGGGCGCAGGCATTGTTCATTACGGATATTGCCTGACCGGGCCCTATCGCCCGCAAGCCAGCTCCCACAGGGACCCCGCGATATTCAGGCCTGTGGTAATCCTGTAGGAGCTGGCTTGCCGGCGATAGAGCCACTACAGGCAATACACAGCTAAAGGGTTTGCAAGGCATCGAAGCGCCCCGCCAACCCCTGCTCGGCAAACTGCTCCACCACATAGTCGATAAACGCCCGGGTCTTGCCCGGCATCAGCTTGTGCTCGGCAAAATACAGGCTGATATGCCCGTCATCCACGTACCAGTCCGGCAACACTCGCCGCAGCCGACCACCCTGCAAGTAAGGCACGGCAAACGGCAGGCTCACCAAGGCAATCCCCAGCCCCTGCTCGGCCACCGCGCAAGCCGCGTCCGAATCGCTCATGGTCATCGCCTGGCGCAGTTGCATCGGCTGTTGCACCTGCCAGCGGCTGGTCAACGGCCACGAGCGCACCCGCCCGGTCTGCGGTGAGCGGATCAGGATGCCATCGTGGCGCTGCAGCACCTGCGGCTCGTCAATCGGCGCGTGCCGCTGCAGATAGGCCGGTGCTGCCACCAGCACCCGGTGGGCCGGGGTCAGCTTGCGCGCCACCACCCCCGGCGGCAGATCGAAACCACCGCCAATCGCTGCATCGAAGCCTTGGCCGATCAGGTCGACCTGGCGGTTGTCGAAATGCCAGTCCGGGGTAATGGCCGGGTAGCGGCGCAAGAACTCGCCCAGCAAAGGCAACACATACAAACGCCCGAACACCGTGCCCATGCTCACCCGCAACAGCCCGGCTGGCTGGCCTTCGGCGCTGGCCAGGTTGGCCACGGCGTACTGGATAGTGCGGAAGCTGTCGCCGACCTCGCCAAGAAAACGCTGCCCCGCCTCCGTCAAGGTGAGCTTGCGGGTACTACGCTGGAACAACCGCACGCCCAGGCGCGCCTCCAGCTGGGCCACATGCTTGCCCACGGCGGCAGGGGTAATGCTCAGGCGCCTGGCAGCCTCGGCAAAACTGCCAACTTCGGCACTGCGGATGAAGCATTCCAACGCGTTGAACGATTCCACGGCCATGATTAGCAACCAAAGGTTTACTCTGCTGATAGTGATTGCCATCTTATCAGCAGGTAATCAAGCGCCGATACTTTGCCCATCCAAGGCATTTCGGCCTGGCTTCCAGCAGGAGATCAGCATGTCCAAGCAACTTTCACTCGAAGGCAAAGTGGCCCTGGTTCAGGGCGGTTCCCGCGGCATAGGCGCAGCCATCGTGCGGCGCCTGGCCCGCGAAGGTGCGCAGGTGGCCTTCACCTATGTCAGCTCCGCAGGCCCGGCAGAAGAGCTGGCCCGCGAAATTACCGAAAACGGTGGCAAAGCCCTGGCCCTGCGGGCCGACAGCGCCGACGCAGCCGCCGTGCAAATGGCAGTGGATGACGCCGTGAAGGCCTTCGGCAGGCTGGATATCCTGGTCAACAACGCGGGCGTGCTGACGGTGGCACCGGTGACCGAATTCGACCTGGCCGACTTCGACCGCATGCTGGCGGTGAACGTGCGCAGCGTGTTTGTCGCCAGCCAGGCCGCAGCGCGCTACATGGGCCAGGGCGGGCGCATCATCAATATCGGCAGTACCAACGCCGAGCGCATGCCCTTTGCCGGTGGAGCGCCTTACGCCATGAGCAAGTCGGCGCTGGTTGGCCTGACCCGTGGCATGGCGCGTGACCTGGGGCCACAGGGCATTACCGTGAACAACGTACAGCCGGGGCCGGTGGACACCGACATGAACCCCGCCAGTGGCGAGTTTGCCGAGAGCCTGATCCCGTTGATGGCGATTGGGCGGTATGGCGAGCCGGAAGAGATTGCCAGCTTTGTGGCGTACCTGGCGGGGCCGGAGGCGGGGTATATCACCGGGGCAAGTCTGACCATTGATGGTGGGTTTGCAGCTTGAGTTGATGGGTTGCCTGTTCTGGCCCCATCAGCAACCCCACAGGCCTTGAACCTGTGGGGTTGCTGATGGGGCCAGAACAGGATGGTTGATTGAAAACCAAACATTGGTGTCATGCCTGATACTTCTTGATAATTCCCCGCTTGACTACTGCCCGCCACGAGATCCCCATGAACGCCCCCACTCTCAGCCGCGCCATGATCCTGCTGATGGCCACCGCCACCGGCCTGGCCGTGGCCAGCAACTACTACGCCCAACCACTGCTGCACAGCATCGCCCAGCAGTTCGGGCTGAGCACTGCCAGCGCCGGCAGTATCGTCATCGCCGCGCAGCTCAGTTATGGCGCCGGCCTGTTGCTGCTGGCGCCACTGGGTGACCTGTTCGAGCAGCGCCGGCTGATCACCGTGATGACCGCCATTGCTACCCTGGGCCTGGTGATCAGTGCCTGTGCGCCAAGCCTGCCCTGGCTGCTCCTCGGCACGGCGCTGACCGGGTTGTTCTCGGTGGTGGCGCAGATCCTCGTGCCCATGGCCGCGGCCCTCAGCGAGCCGCATCAGCGTGGCCGTGCAGTCGGCACACTGATGAGCGGCCTGCTGCTGGGCATCCTGCTGGCACGTACCGCTGCTGGTTTCACGGCAGAACTGGGCGGCTGGCGCAGCATCTATGTGCTAGCCGCTGTGCTGATGGCGGTCACTGCCGTGGCGCTGTACCGCAGCCTGCCGCAGCACCACAGCCATGCCGGGCTGAAGTACCCGGCGCTGATAGGCTCGGTGTTCCGCCTGTTTGTTGAAGAACCGGTGCTGCGCCTGCGCTCGCTGCTCGGCCTGCTGGCGTTCAGCCTGTTCGCCTTGTTCTGGACACCCCTGGCATTCCTGCTGAGCAACGGGCCGTACCACTATTCGGATGCGGTGATCGGCCTGTTCGGCCTGGCGGGTGCAGCCGGTGCGCTGTCGGCCAACTGGGCCGGGCGCCTGGCCGACCGCGGCAAGGGCGCGCTTGGCACCACCGTTGGCCTGGTGGTCTTGCTGCTGTCGTGGGTGCCGCTGGGCTTTGCCCAGCAGTCGTTGCTGGCGCTGCTGCTGGGCGTGCTGATGCTCGACCTGGCGGTGCAGTTGGTGCACGTGAGCAACCAGAACGCGGTGATTGCCCTGCGCCCCGAGGCACGCACGCGGCTGAATGCCGGGTATATCACCTGCTACTTCATTGGCGGGGCGCTGGGGTCGTTATTGGGCACGCAATTGTTCCAGCATCAGGGCTGGATGGGCATCGTGGTAGCGGGCCTGGTGATTGGCGGGCTGGCGTTGCTGGTTTGGAGCCTGGCCGAGCGTAAGCGCAAGAACACCTTGCAGGTGGCCTGAAAAATTCTTGCTGGCCTCTTCGCGGGCATTAGCCACGGCGACCATGCACCGCACTACCCTCCGTCGCATGGTCGTTGACTTGCCTGCCCGTGCAGCGCTCATTAGGCGCTGGTCAATGCCCTTTCCCGACAGGACGACGTTATGACAAGACTCACGGTGCAATCCGGCGATTTCTTGCAAGGTGAAGGCGAGTATCGCAATGGATCGCTCACACTCAAGACCCCGCGCAGCCCTTCCCCGGGTGAGCGGATTTCCCTGGCCCGCATCAGCGACCTCAGGCTGGCCAGCCTCGAAACCAACCGCAGCCTGGGCAGCGCCCTGGGCTGGGGCGTCGCCGGGGCCCTGGTGGCCGGGCCGGTGGGGCTGCTTGCCGGGCTGTGGCTCGGCGGCAAGGAGCAAGAAGCCACCTTCCTGGCCACCTTCAAGGATGGGCGCAAGCTCATGGCCATTACCGATGGCAAAACCTGGTCGAAGATCGATGACAGCTGGCGCCAGCACAAGCGCCCCGCCAACCAGGGCTGAATATCGCGGGGCCTGGATCGTTTTATGCTGAAGGCGGCTGCTAAGATGCCGCCTTTTTCATGGCCTGTGCGGGCCTCTTCGCGGGTAAACCCGCTCCCACAGGAAAATCACCGCCCCAGGGTTCTGTGATAACCCTGTGGGAGCGGGTTTACCCGCGAAGAGGCCCGCACAGGTATGCGCATCCAGGAGCCCCGCATGCCCCCGCGTCACCCCCGCCTGCCCCTGAGCCTGCTCAGCCTGGGCCTGGCCCTGCACTGCCCCCATGTGCTCGCCGAAGATAGCGTGGTGCTGGCCCCACTGCAGGTGTCCGACACCTATGCCAATGACGGCTACCAGGCCCGCCAGGCAGCGGTGGCCGGCTTCCAGGCGGCGCCCTTGCTCGACACCCCCGCCTCGGTCAGCGTTTTCAGCCAGCAACTGCTGGAAGACCGCCAGGTGCGCAAGCTCAGCGAAGTGCTGCAAAGCGATGCCTCGGTTGGCGAAAGCTATGCCCCCATCGGCTACTACGAAAACTTCAACGTACGGGGCTTCGAGCTGAATGCCGCCAGCAGCTACCGCATCAACGGCCAGACCATCGTCGGCGAGCAGAACGTGGCCCTGGAGAACAAGCAGCAGGTCGAGTTGCTGAAGGGCCTGTCCGGGCTGCAAAGCGGTGTGTCGGAACCGGGTGGCCTGGTCAACTACGTGACCAAGCGCGCCGAGGATGTGCGCAGCCTGACGGTGTCGACCAACGAACAAGGCGAACGCTACCTGGCCACCGACCTGGGTGGCTGGTTCGGCAGCGAAAAACAGTTCGGCCTGCGCGCCAACCTCGCCCATGAAGACATCCGCTCCTACGTCGACCACGCAGATGGCAAACGCGACTTCGCTTCGCTGGCCTTCGACTGGCAGATCAGCCCGGATGCCACCCTGCAGCTGGACGCCGAATACCAGCACCGCGAACAGCGCTCGGTGCCGGGTTATCAACTACTAGGTGGCACCGAAGTGCCCCACGGCATCGACCCTGACGACCGCCTGGCTTACCAGGATTGGGCAAAGCCTGTGCAAAACGACTCGCTGAACCTGGGCGGGCGCTTCGAGTACCGCTTCAACGAGGCCTGGACCGGCACCTTGAGTGCCTCGCGCAGCAAGGTGGTGATCGACGATTACAGCGCGTTTGCCTGGGGCTCGAGCGAAGGCGCGTTCTTTGGCAGCAACGGCGACTACGACATCTACGACTTCCGCAGCCCCGACGACACCCGCCGCACCGATGAAGCACAGGCCATGCTCAACGGGCACTTCGATGCGCTGGGCGTGAGCCATGAGCTGACCGTGGGCACCAGTGCGCAGCGGCGCACGCTGGATCAGCGCCCGTACTACAACGAGTGGCTGGGCACTGGCAACATCTACACCGGGGCCCCTGCCTTCGATCCGTCCGACAACCCCGTCGGCGCCAGTGAACGCCGACTGGACAGCCGCCAGTATGGCCTGTTCGTCAGCGACCGCATTAGCTTCAACGAGCAATGGCAGACCGTGCTGGGCGCCCGTGAAGTACGCCTGGATGAAAAGACCTGGGACGAGAACGGTGTTGCCGGGCGCCATACCCGCCAATACGAGTTGCTGCCCAATGCTGCACTTATCTACAAGCCGCAGCCAGACACCACGCTATACGCTAGCTACGCCAAGGGCCTGTCTGCCGGCGGCACGGCACCCTGGTTTGCCAGCAACGCCGCCGAAATCCTCGCGCCCACGGCTTCACACCAACTGGAACTCGGCCTCAAGCACGACTGGCAAGGCGTAAGCTTCAGCGCCGCGCTGTTCCAGATCCGCCAGGCCTACCAGTACGCACGCCCGGACGGTGCTGGCAACTTCACCTACGTGCAGCAGGGCCAGCAGAAAAACACCGGCCTGGAGCTGGGCGCCAGCGGCTGGGTGAGCCAGAACCTGCAAGTGCAGGCCAGCGCCGCAGCCATTCGTGCGCGGGTGAAGAACAGCGGTACTGATGCCTATGAAGGGCACCAGGCGATCAACGTGCCCAAGTTCCGGGCGGCGCTGCAGGCGCAATACTCGCTGCCGGTACCGGGCTTGGCACTGCTGGGCGGGGCGCGTTACAGCGCCAGCAATTATGCGAGCCAGGCGGGGAACGTGGAGGTTGGCGGGTATACCGTGTTCGATGTGGGGAGCCGGTACCGTACGCGCATCGGCGGGTATGACACGGTGCTGCGCCTGACCGTGGATAACGTGTTCGACAAGCGTTACTGGCGCGATGTGGGGGACTACCTGGGGGATAACTATCTGTTCCAGGGCGCGCCGCGTACCGCTCGGCTTTCGGCCTCCGTCAGCTTCTAGGTTTGTTGGGGCTGCTTTGCAGCCCATTCGCAGCACGAGGCTGCTCCTACAAGGGACTGCGCCAGTTGCAGGGCTCGCGCCCTCCTGTAGGAGCAGCCTTGCGCTGCGAATGGGCCGCAAAGCGGCCCCAATGGCCCTGAAAACAAAAAGCCCCCGTGCTTTTCAGCGCGGGGGCTCTTCGTAGAATGTGGCGGTGAAGAAGGGATTTGAACCCTTGATACGATTTCTCGTATACACACTTTCCAGGCGTGCTCCTTCGACCACTCGGACACTTCACCGTTTCTCTTCAAGCCTTGCGGCCCGTCGAGGTGCGCTAATTTAGTGAAAGACATTCCCTTTGGCAAGCACTTTTTTCAAATTTTTCATGTATTTGCATTTGGACCGCGGTGAACACTGACCGACCAGTCAGCCTTGCTGCTTTACCTGGCCTCTGGCGCTGGGTAACGTCGTCGCCACGCCAACAAAAGGACTCTGCCATGAGCGAGCTGATTACCTACCACGCCGAAGACGGCATCGCCACCCTGACCCTGAACAACGGCAAGGTCAACGCCATCTCGCCGGACGTCATCACCGCCTTCAACGCCGCGCTCGACCGCGCGATCGAAGACCGTGCAGTGGTGATCATCACCGGGCAGCCAGGCATCCTGTCGGGTGGTTACGACCTCAAGGTGATGACCAGCGGCCCGAAAGAGGCCATCAGCCTGGTCACCGCCGGCTCCACCCTCGCCCGCCGCCTGCTGTCGCACCCGTTCCCGGTGGTGGTTGCCTGCCCGGGCAATGCCGTGGCCAAAGGTGCCTTCCTGCTGCTGTCGGCCGATTACCGCATTGGCGTCGAAGGCCCGTACAAGGTGTGTCTGAACGAAGTGCAGATCGGCATGACCATGCACCATGCCGGTATCGAACTGGCCCGCGACCGCCTGCGCCGCTCAGCTTTCCACCGCTCGGTGATCAATGCCGAAGTGTTCGACCCGCACGCGGCGGTTGATGCCGGCTTCCTCGACAAGGTGGTGCCGGCCGAGCAGCTGCAAGAAGCGGCACTGACAGTGGCGCGTGAATTGAAGAAGCTGAACATGCTGGCGCACAAGAACACCAAGCTGAAAGTGCGCAAAAGCCTGCTGGAGGCGCTGGACAAGGCGATCGAGCTAGACCAGCACCATATGGGCTAATAATCGACTTCCCCCCTGCGCTCACGGTCCCTGTAGGAGCGGCCTTGTGCCGCGAAAGGGCCGCAAAGCGGCCCCAGCAATCCTTGCAGCGAAGCTGGAAATGTGGGGCCGCTTTGCGGCCCTTTCGCGGCACAAGGCCGCTCCTACAGGGAAAGTGGGCGCAGCACCTGAATTTGCCCCAACCAGTGCACACCCGTACACTCCGGCGACCGTCTGGTGTGAGTCGTACCATGCTTTATTCCTTGCGCATGCTTCTGCTGGCGCTGCATTTCCTTGTGGTTGGCGCTGTGGGCCTGGTCATTGGCCTGTGCCGCCCCTTCAACCCCGACAACAGCCGCGTATTCGCCCACCTCTACAGCCGGCCGGCTACCTGGCTGCTGCGCATCAAGGTCAAGGCTGAGGTCGGCCCGCTATGGGACCAGCCCCCCGGTTGCGTGATCATCGCCAACCACCAATCCAACTTCGACCTGTTCGTACTGGGCCAGGTTGTACCACAACGCACCGTGGCCATCGGCAAGAAGAGCCTGGGCTGGGTGCCGCTGTTCGGCCAGCTGTTCTGGCTGGGCGGCAACGTGTTGATCGACCGCAAGAACAGCTACCAGGCGCGCAAGGCGCTGCAGAAAACCACCCGCGTGCTGCAGGACGACACCTCGATCTGGGTATTCCCAGAAGGCACGCGTAACCCTGGCGAACACTTGCTGGCATTCAAGAAAGGCGCGTTCCACATGGCCATCGAGGCGGGTGCGCCAATTGTGCCGGTGTGCGTCAGCCGCTACGCCACGCGCATGAACCTGAACAGCTGGCGCCAGCGCACGGTCGTGGTGCGCTCGCTGCCGCCCATTGCCACCGCCGGCATGACTCAACAGGACATTCCGGCGCTGATCGAGCAGTGCCGGGTGCAGATGCAGCAATGCATCGACCGTATGGAACACGAGCTGGCCTGAAGCGGGTTGCTCTTGGGCCGGGTACGGCCCAAGCTGTACCCCGTGTTCAACCGGAATAAGCGGGCAACCATGGGTCGAGTCGTGGCATCGGCGGTGTATAGCGCCGGCAGAAAAGTCACCAACATCAGCATCGACGAAGGCAGCGAGTGGGCGCGCAAGCCGGGGCACTTTGTGTGGATCGGCCTGGAAGAGCCCAACGCCGAGGAGCTGGCCAACCTGCAATGCCAGTTCAACCTGCACGAACTGGCCATCGAAGACGCCCTGGAAAAGCACAGCCGGCCCAAACTGGAAACTTTTGGCGACGCGCTGTTCATCGTCACCTACTCGCCAGTGCGCCACGAAGGCAAGCTGGAGTTCATCGAAACCCATATCTTTGCCGGCAACGGCTACATCATCACCTGCCGAAATGGCCACTCCAAGTCCTACGCCCTGGTGCGGCAGCGCTGCGAGGCCCGGCCACTGCTGCTGGAGCACGGTGAAGACTTTGTGCTGTACGCCCTGCTCGACTTCGTCACCGAGAACTACCAGCCGGTCAGCGAGGCCATTCATGGCGAGATCGAAGAGCTGGAGCAAAGCGTGCTCGGCGGTTCGTTGCAGGAAGACGACATCCGCCGCCTGCACAGCCTGCGCCGCGACATCCTGCGCCTGCGCCGCTATGTGGCGCCGATGGTGGAGATAAGCGAGGAGTTGCAGCGCCTGAGCTTCCCGTTTATCGACAAGAACATGCGCCCGTATTTTCGTGACGTGCAGATCCACGTGACACGGCAGATGGAAGACCTGGTCAGCATCCGCGATATCGCCAGCCAGACCATCGAGATCGGCATGCTGCTGGAGTCGTCACGGCAGAGCATCGTGCAACGCAAGTTCGCGGCCTGGGCGGCGATCCTGGCGTTCCCTACGGCGATTGCCGGGATTTACGGGATGAACTTTCAGAACATGCCGGAGCTGGGGTGGCACTACGGGTACTTCGGGGTTCTGGGGGTAATCGTGCTGGGGTGTACGGGGCTGTTTGCCAGCTTCAAGAAGTCTGGCTGGCTCTGAGATTGCCGGGGCCGCTTTGCGGCCCATCGCGGCACAAGGCCGCTCCTACAGGGATCGCGATCAATCTGTAGGAGCGGCCTTGTGCCGCGATGGGCTGCGCAGCAGCCCCCGGTCATCACGCTGCGTTATCTTTACTCGCCGGCTGCTGGACAAAGCGCATCATCCACTCCCCCACCAGGTCGCCCTGGTGCTCGGTGGCCAGGCTGGCCACGGCCTTGTGGTACACCTCATCCCCCAGGTACTCCTGACGGGCATCCAGCAGCGCGCGGGAATAGTCGTGCACGAACTCCGGGTGGCCCTGGAAGCACAGCACCTGGTCACGAATGTGGTACGCCGCATTCGGGCAGAAATCGCTTGAAGCAATCACCGTGGCGCCTTCCGGCAGTTCGGTCACCTGGTCCTGGTGGCTGATCAGCAAGGTCAGCTCCGACACCTCCGGGTCCATCCACGGCGCATGGGCCGCCAGCGAGTAGCGATGGATGCCCACGCCCCAGCCCTTCTCTGCCCGCTCGGCCTTGCCACCCAGGGTCAACGCCAGCAACTGATGGCCAAAACACACACCCAGCAGTTTCTCGCCACGCTCGTACAGCTTCAGCAAGTAGGCCTTCAGCGTCTGGATCCAGGCATCGGTACCGAACGAATCGGCCTTGCTGCCCGTCACAAGGTAAGCATCGAACACTTCATTGTCGGCGGGGTAGTCGCCGTGCATCACGTTGTAGACATAAAATTCGGCGGCGATCGGCTGACGCGAGAAGAGCTGCTCGAACATCCTGCCGTAGCCCTGGTACTGCGCCGTCAACTCCGGTCGCAGGACATCGGTTTCAAGGATGCAGATGCGTAACGACATAGGGGTAGTCCTGAACGACATGGGTGGGAATCTGCTGTAGAGACTGACGCGAAAGACACGTACAAGCAAGTAGGCTGCACTGACGAACGGTCACATTTCATCGGTACGCATCTGGCACCTGCGCCACTGTCTAGTCAGAGGATGCCAGCCGGATGGCACATGGCCTCATAGCTATTGGAAATCGCCGAACCACACAATTAGAACAAAGGGTTCTCAAACATGCATCACACACACCCTACTGTTGGTTGTATATCCACTTTCAGGAGGCAGGAAGTTCAGGCGCCACGCGGCGCCACTGTGATCGACCCGAAGCGCGACAAGGAAGCCAACGGGTATTCAGGAATAACAACAAGAAGGCGGTCCGCCATGTTCAGACAATCGAAAATTCGCCAAGCTGGGCTCATTCTCTTTGCCACCACTTTGCTGTTGATCTTGCCGAACCTGACACGTTTGTTCGGCTGACAGCGGCGGTGGCGCCAACAGGCATCGCACAGGTAACCTGCCGGCCCTGATAGTCGGAGATTGCCCATGCGCCACTGCCTTGCCCTGTTTGCGTTGTTCCTGAGCCTGCCGCTGTCGGCGGCGCAACTGCACCTTGAACTGGGCGCCAGCGCGCGCGAGTGGAGCAGCGCCGAGTTGCTCGGCCACCCACAGGCCCAGGATATCAACGTCGATCAGGATGTTTCCTACAAGCGCCCCATGCACTATCGGGCGGTGCCGTTGGCCACGCTGCTTGTAGGCGTGAGCCCCAGCGATCACCTGCAAGCTGTGGCACTGGATGGCTTTGCCGCCGAAATGCCCGCCGCACCGCTGCTGCAGCAAGGGCCGGCACGGGCCTGGCTGGCCGTGGAAGACGCCGACAAGCCGTGGCCCGCACTGGGCAAGGGCAAACCCAGCGCGGGGCCGTTTTATCTCGTGTGGACTGAACCCCAAGCTAGCGGCATCCGCCCGGAGCAGTGGCCATTCCAGATTTCTACCCTTCGTAAACTGGCCACAGTCGAAACCCGGTTCCCGGCCTTGCTGCCTGACCCGAAATTGCCAGCCGACAGCCCCGTGCGCCAGGGCTTTTCCCTGTTTCAGCAAAACTGCATGGCGTGCCACCGCCTGAACGGTGCCGGAGATGCGCAGATGGGGCCGGATTTGAATGTGCCGCACAACCCGACCGAGTATTTTCAACCGGGTTATTTGCGCCAATTGATTCGCGACCCGCAGAGCCTGCGGCAGTGGCCACAGGCGAAGATGCCGGGGTTTAGTGAAAGTGTGCTGAGTGAACAGGAGCTGGATGCGTTGCTGGCCTATCTGGGGCATATGGCTGGGCGCAAACCGTAAGCGCAGCGTGTGCTTTTTCGCGGGCTTGCCCGCTCCCACAGGATCACCACAGGGCTAAACATTGTGAGATACCTCTGGGAGCCCCGCGAAAAAGGCAACGATACCTTCAGGCGGTCTGCCGTTCGTGCTTGACGCCCCACCCTTCCACCTCCCCCCCATAAGGTGTCACCAGCTGCTCAAAGGTCTCTTCAAAGTCGCCAATACCGCCGTAGGTGGCGTACATGACCTTGCTCAGTTCCAGGTGCCAGGCACCGTCGCCCAGCTCTTTCACCTGGGCATTGAGCGATTCGCCACGAAACTGCCCCGCGGCACGGCGTGCCCCTGCTTCGTCGGGGAATACGGCATAGAACTCGATGGGGTGGATCTGGGTGAAGTCGAAACCGCCTGCTTTCATCTGGCGCAGGACGTTGGTGCTGATATCGTCGTTCTGGCTGCTCATGAATCGTCCTCCTGAATAAAGCAATGGATAGACTTTCCGTGCACTACGCACCTGCCGGCAATCAATGGCCGAACAGTTCGAGCTGATGCAAGACGCGAATTGAAACGGCGCCAACCCGCAGAATAGGCAGGCACCTTTCATCATCGTAGCGCCTGAACAGGCGCCACGCAAACGTGTGGGTCAAGGCGCTTCGTGGATGCTGGTGATGGTCACCCCACTATGCTCCTTGAGCCAGCGGGCGGTCGGGGAGATGGTGCGGTCCTGGAAGTCGTTGAGGTCCAGCTCGTCCATTACCGGGAACAGTTGCGAACGAATGGCCCGCGCGGCTTCCTCTTCGCTGGGGCGCAGCTCAGCCCGCAGCACTACGGTGGACGGTTCGCCTTTTTGATCGGCAAAAGTGACTTCCCACTCTTTCATTGAACAAGTCCTCCCAATCCAGAGACACCAAGGTGTGATGCCTGATCAACTGACCTTGGGGCTGGGAGAATGTTCAGTCTGTAAGGGCCTCTTCGCGGGGCAAGCCCGCTCCGACAGAGATATCAACGGCGGGATTGCGATGATATCCCTGTGGGAGCGGGCTTGCCCCGCGAATGAGCCGCAAAGCGGCCCCTTTTGCAGCCTTACTTCGGTGTGCCGTGTACCACACCGGCAGTGTTATCCAGCAGGCTCTTGGTCGCCGTCTGGATATACGCTTCCAGCTTCTTCAGCATTTCCGGCTGGTCCGGGCTTTCGATCAGCTCGGCCTTGAACTCGCTGCCCAACTGGTAGCGATACATGCGCGGGGTCATGTCCTTGGACTCGATCAGGATGCGGTCGCCCTGCACCAGGCCGACGATCTGCTCGCTGCCCGAAGGCTTGATCATGCCCATGCCCTGGTCACCCTCAGGCAGGTTGAGCAGGTCGCGGCCCCAGCACTGGTGGCGGGCCTCGCCACCCAGGCGGCCCATGATGGTCGGCACGATGTCGACCTGGGTGCCCACGGTGTGGTTCACCGCGCCAAACTTCTCCTGAATGCCCGGGGCAATCAGCAGCAGCGGCACGTTGAAACGGCCCAGGTCCAGCTCGGTGACTTGCTGGTGGTTGCCAAAACCATGGTCGCCGACGATGACGAACAGTGTTTCCTTGAAGTAAGGCTCTTTGCGCGCCTTCTCGAAGAACTGGCCCAGCGCCCAGTCCGAATAACGCATGGCAGTGAGGTGCTCGTCCAGGCGGCCTTGCCCGGTGACCTTCTCGACCGGCAGGTCCTTGGGCAGCGCGTACGGGGTGTGGTTGGACAGCGTCTGCAGCAACGCGTAGATCGGCTTCTTGCCGTCGTGCTTGGCCAGCTCCTCGTTGCCGCGGTCGAACATGTCCTGGTCGGACACGCCCCAGGTCGGGTCGGAGAACACCGGGTTGACGAAGTCGTTACGGCCGATGAAGGTGGTCATTCCCTGGTTGCCGAAGAACCCGGACTGGTTATCCCAGGCAAAATCGCCGTTGTAGACGTAAACGTCGTCGTAATCGCGGGCGCTGAGCAGTGCCGGCAAGCCAGACAGCTTGTGGCCACCTTCCGGGGTCTGCATCAGGTATTCGAAGCCTGGCAGGTTGGGGAAGCAGGCCATGGTGGCGAACATGCCCTGGTGGGTATGGGTACCGTTGGAGAAGAAGCGGTCGAACAGCAGGCCTTCTTTGGCCAGCTTGTCGAAGTACGGGGTGATGTTGTTGGGGCTGCCCAGCGCGCCCACCGAGTGGCCGGCGAAGCTCTCCATCAGGATCACCACCACGTTCTTGATCGGCAGGGTGCGCTCGGCCGGCGGCACGAAGTCGCGGCGGATGGCAGCCTCGTCGGCATCGACCAGTGTATCGTGGGGGGTCAGCAGCTGCTCGCGCACGCTTTGCGTGGCCACGTTCTGCTCCAGCACCGGCTTCCAGATGTTGGCGCGGTCTTCGCCGAAGCGGCTCTTGGCGGCGTCGATCAGGGTCAGGGTGCCGTTCAGGCCCAGCTGGTTGACGAAGTTGGAGTCGGTGGTAAAGGCATCACCCCAGCGCATTGGCGGGCCTTGACGCAGGGTGCCACGGGCAGCGACCACGGCCACCAGCAAAATCACCATGAACACCGCCACGCGTTTGTACCACGGGGCAACGCGGTGCAGGCCATCGCCACGGGTGGCGCGGTCGATCCCTTTGAACAGCAGGCTCAGCAGCCAGGTGCCGAAGGCCCAGGCCAGCAGGTAGCGCACCACCGGGAAACCGTACCAGAGCATGCTCATGACGGTTTTAGGGTCTTCCTTGATGTACTGGAACACCAGGCCGTTGAGCCGCTGGTGAAACTCGCGGTAGAAGTCCATTTCCATCAGGCCAAGGAACATCACCACGCTCGAGGTGAGGGTCAGCCAGAAGCGGAACACGCCACGCCGGGCCATCGCCCAGGGGCTGAGGATGGCCAGCAGCAGCGGAATGCTGAGGTAAACCACTACCCGCAGGTCGAAGCGCAAGCCGTTGAGGAAGCCTTCGGCGACAGTCGAATAAGGGGTATCGCCGATCATGTCGCTGTTGTAGACCAGCAGCGCCAGGCGCACCAGGCTGAGCATCAGCATGATCACCAGGCCGCTGAGCAGCGTGTAGGCCAAGTGGGATTTCAGGGTCGGCGAAAACGACGTTCGCGCGCCCTGTTGCTTCAAGGCGTCCGTGTTAGCCATGAATGGGAAGGTCCTAGGATTGCGGTTTGCGAAGAGGCGCTGGTGCTAGACCAACGCAGCATTGTGCGGGTGCGGATTCTGTTTAAACCAATGTGAAAATTTTGTCACGGCCCCATTACCGCTTATGTCGGTTTCACCGGCCGCTTCCACCATGAGCACCTCACAGGGTTCAGATGCGCACGTTCCCCCGCGGCCCGGCAATCGCCCAGATCACCAGCCCCACCACCGGCAGCAGTGCGATCAACAAGATCCACAACACCTTGATACCCACCTCGCTGCCGCTCTTGATCACATTGAGGATGGCCCAGATATCCAGCGCCAGAATGATCAGCCCGACCAGGCTGTTGAATGTAGACCCCATGCTTAAACTCCTTGCCCAGAGGCTTTGCTCCACAGCATAGCCAGCTATCGCACCAATAGAAGGGAATCCTTGGCCGTCGGCGCAGGTCCCTGAGTAGACTGACTGCAATAATTGATTCGAGGTTCGCATGCCCCCCGCACACAGCCAAAGCGCCGCCCCTTCTTCACTGCTGCACGCCTGGCGCCAGCAGGTTGCCAACACCCCTTGGCTCAGTGCCGGCCTGGGGTTGAGCCTGCTGGCTGTGATCGCACTGCTGGCCGCCAGCTTCTGGAACGCGGTTAACGGCGACCACGCCGACAACCTGCACTTGGCCGTGCTGGGCGGGTTGTCCGGCTTTGGCGCCACCGCGCTGGGTGCGGTGCTGGCCGTGGTGCTGCGCGATGTCAGCGCCCGCAACCAGGATGTGATGCTGGGTTTTGCCGCTGGCATGATGCTGGCGGCCAGTTCGTTCTCGCTGATTCTGCCGGGCCTGGACGCCGCCCGCGAGATCACCGGCAACGGCCCGGCTGCGGCCTTTACCGTGGTGCTGGGCATGGGCCTGGGCGTGCTGCTGATGCTGGGCCTGGACCGTTTCACCCCGCATGAGCACGAAAGCACGGGCCCGTGCGGCCCGGAGGCCGAGCGTATCAGCCGGGTGTGGCTGTTTGTGCTGGCGATCACCCTGCACAACCTGCCCGAAGGCATGGCGATTGGGGTGAGCTTCGCCAACGGCGACATGAACATTGGCCTGCCGCTGACCAGCGCCATCGCCATTCAGGACATCCCTGAGGGGCTGGCCGTCGCCCTGGCCCTGCGCGCCACCGGGCTGTCGAACATGAAAGCTGCGCTGGTTGCGATAGGGTCTGGGCTGATGGAGCCGCTGGGGGCGGTGATCGGGCTGGGGATCTCGACCGGGTTTGCCCTCGCCTACCCGATCAGCATGGGGCTGGCCGCGGGGGCGATGATCTTTGTGGTAAGCCATGAGGTGATCCCCGAAACCCACCGCAACGGGCACCAGACGGCGGCGACCCTGGGCTTGATGGGTGGGTTTGCGGTGATGATGTTTCTGGATACCGCGCTGGGCTGAAGCTGAACACCGGCCTGTGGGACCGCGCCTGGCTTTAAATGTGTACAGCGACTTTCAGGGCTTCCAGGGCCGGCTCGACCTTGATGCCCAGCTCGGCGCCAAGCTCCAGCACCCGCGCCAGGTCGTTCTGGCCCACCATCACCACCTGCAGCTCGTCATCCAGCAACTGGCTGAAGTTGAGCAACACATACCCACCGGCCTCTTTGTTCAACGCGCCCATCTGCACCTGGATGCGGTTGAGCGCAGTCAGTGGCTCGGTGCGGGCCAGTTGCTTGGGCTTGAGGGTAAATGGCACGCTGCTGTCGAACGAGTCGCTGATCTGCTGGAACAGGTCCTGATAGCTGTCAGCCTGGAACACTACAGTGTCCGGCAGGCTGCCCAGCACCACCCATTCGCCCAGCGGCATGGGGAAGCTGTCGTCATAGTTGATGTCGGGGTTGGCGGCCAGGAAAGCGGCTGGATCGGCGTAGGCCTGGGCGGCTTCGTCGGCGATGCGCTCGATGTCGGCCTCACGCATGCAGCCGGCGCCAATGAGGCTGATGAATTCGAGCAACTGAGTTTTCATGAAAGGGGCCTGCGACGGGTGAAAAGTCGCCAAGGATAGCCGCAAATGCCCCCTGGCGGTTAGCCGGCCAGCGCTTGCAGGCGCGCGGCAGTGTCGACTGCGCCCATGGTTTGCGCGGCCATCAGCGCGGTGGCGCCGCGGGCATCCTGGCGCGCCGGGTCGGCGCCCTGGGCCAGCAGGTATTCAAGGATTTCGCTACGGTTGAACATGGCCGCCAGCATCAGCGCGGTGCGCCCGTCCTGCGCGGCGGCGTCCACCGGCACGCCATGCTCCAGCAGCAAGCGGATCATGGCCAGGTCACCCTTGAAAGCGGCTCCGGCAATGGGCAACTGGCCATTGTCGTTGGCAATCAGCGGGTCGGCACCTTGCGCCAGTAGCACGCGCACCGCCTCGTGGTGGCCGTGGTAGCTGGCCAGCATCAGCAGCGTGTCGCCCTTGTGGTTGCGCAGGTTGGCCGGCAGGCCGCTGGCAAGCAGGCGGCCGAGCATTTCGGCATCGCCCTGGCGGGCACGTTCGAACACTTGCTCGGCGAACGCAGCGGTTTCGTCATCGGTCATGGTGGCTGGCGCGGTTTGGGTGGACATCGGGAACCTCCTGGCATAAATGATTGCCCAAGTGTTTGTCAGGCACGCCATTGTGGTCAAAGGTTCAGATTCTATAGGGCCCATAGGTAAAGCCGGATCCGTGCAAAATGCACTGTGCAAAATGCACGACCATGCAACCTGCACGGTGAAGCCGCCGCAAGCCCCCCGTAACAGCCTGTATTTACTGAGTTTTTCCGAATTTCAAGTTCTGGCACGGTCGCTGCAACCATCAACTCATGTCTGCCACACCACAGTCAGGAGTTGATATGGACCTCATCCAGCAAAAGTTCGTTTCGGTATTTCCGGCCTATCAGGTGAGCACCCAGGCCCGCCCTGATGGCGGCGTGCTGTTGACCCTGCGTGCAGCTGACAACAAGGTCACCCGCCGCGTGCTGACCTATGCGCAACTGCACAATGCCGAGCAACTGTCCTGGGCGATCAGCGCCATCCGCCGTGACCTGGCTGAACAGGCCAGCGAGTTGCCAGTGATTACCATGCTGCAGAGCCAGCAACGGTTTGCCTTGCCGACCTATCGCTGAGTTTTTTGTTGCCTGATCTGGCCTCTTCGCAGCACAAGGCTGCTCCTACAAGTGAACGCGATCGCCGACCGGACGCGATCTCCTGTAGGAGCAGCCTTGTGCTGCGAAGAGGACGGCAAGGCCATCAGAACTGGTCAATCCCGAAAAACGCCCGCGCAGTCACATCCCCGGTAAACCGCGGCTGCATCGCCTCCTCGCTACCGTAGAGGCGCAGCGCCAGGCAAAACGGCGTATCGCCCAACTCTACCCAGCGCCGCGTCCCAGCCGGCACCACCAGCTGGTCACCCTTCTCGCACAGCACCGAATACACCCAGTCGCCCAACCGCAGGCCAACCTGTGCACGCCCGCTGATCACGGCAAACACCTCTTCCGCGTCATGCACATGCTCATCGCGTACATCGGCCTGCACCGGGGCTTCACCGTCACGGTTCAACAACACGTAGGCCTTGCTGCCATGTGCCGTCATCAACTGGTCCAGATGCTCACGGCATACGTCCAGCACCTCGTCTTGCGCTGTGCCGGGCCGCACCCGCAGGCCATGCTCGCGGTGGGTAAAACGCACACCATGTTCGGCCAGGGTGGCGGCGATGTCCTCGTGGTGGGTCAGCACCTTGTTCGGCAGTTCCGGGCTGGCGGGGTGGAAAACGCTGAGAATGCTCATCAGGGGCGGGTCCTGGTCGATTGCGAACAAAGGGCAATGATAACGGCTGCAGCCAAGGCTGCGGCACTGGCCATACCAAAGGTGAAGGTGGGGCCCAGCAATTTCCAGCTGTAGCCCGAATACAACGCGCCCAGTGCGCCGCCAGTGCCCGACAGCGCCGCGTACAACGCCTGGCCCTGGCCCTGCTGGCGGGCGCCGAAACTGGCCTGCACGAAAGCAATGCTGGCAGCGTGGAAGCAGCCAAAGGTAGCCGCGTGCAGCAGCTGGGCGAAGATCAGCACAGCCGGTTCCTGGGCCAGGTTGCCGAGCAACAACCAACGCAGCGCCGCCAGCAGAAAGCTGACCAGCAATACGCGCTGCACACTAAAGCGCGCGAACAGCCGACTCATGACCATGAACATGAGCACCTCGGCCACCACCCCCAGCGCCCATAGCAGGCCAATGGCACTGCGGCTGTAGCCCAGATGCTCCAGGTGCAGGGTAAGAAAGGTGTAGTACGGCCCATGGCTGAGCTGCATCAGCGCCACACAGGCGTAGAACGCGATCACCCCCGGGGCACGCAACTGCTGCACAAAGCCACCCGCGCCGCTGCGCTCGCCCTGCTCCACCGGCTGGGCGTTTGGCACCCACAGGCTGGCGGCGACAATACCGGCCATGATCGTGACCAGGGCCACGGGATAGATATCCAGGCTCAGCCATTCGAACAGGCGGCCCAGGCCGACCACCGTCAGGATGAAGCCGATAGAACCCCACAGCCGCACCTGGCTGTAGCGCGCTGTTTGCCCGTGCAGGTGGGCCAGGGTGATGACCTCGAACTGCGGCAGCACCGCATGCCAGAAGAATGCATGCAGGGCCATTACCAGCGCCAGCCAGGCATAGCTTTTGCCAAAGAAGATCAGGGCGAAGGTGGCCAGGGTAGACAACGCGCCCAGCCGCACGATCAGCAAGCGCTGGCCGGTACGGTCGCCCAGCCAGCCCCACAGGTTGGGGGCGATGCAGCGCATCAGCATGGGGATGGCCACCAGCTCGCCGATGCGCGCCGGGGAGAAGCCCAGGTGGTCGAAGTACAGCGCCAGGAAGGGGGCGGTGGAGCCTAACAAGGCGAAGTAGAAGAGGTAGAAGCTGGACAGGCGCCAGTAGGGGATGGGTTGCATGGATTTACCGTCTGAACCGGCACCCACCTGTAGGAGCAGCCTTGTGCTGCGAAAGGGCCGGTGTCGCCATAGAGAAGTGTGCTTGCTGCACCGGCCCTTTCGCAGCACAAGGCTGCTCCTACAAAGAGCGGGCCGGCGCGAGCAACAAGGTCAGAGCTGGCCCAGCACCGGGGTGGTTACCTTCACATCGGCATTCTGCGCGCGGTGGCGCAGCAGGTGGTCCATCAGCGCGATGGCCATCATCGCCTCCGCGATCGGCGTGGCGCGGATGCCCACGCACGGGTCGTGGCGGCCTTTGGTGATGACGTCCACCGGGTTGCCGTCGACGTCTATCGACCGGCCCGGGGTGGTGATGCTGGAGGTCGGCTTCAGCGCCAGATGGGCAACGATCGGCTGGCCCGAAGAAATGCCGCCCAGGATGCCGCCGGCGTTGTTGCTGAGGAAGCCTTCCGGGGTGAGCTCGTCACGGTGCTCGGTGCCGCGCTGGGCCACGCTGGCGAAGCCGGCGCCGATTTCCACGCCCTTGACCGCGTTGATGCTCATCAGCGCGTGGGCCAGTTCTGCGTCCAGGCGGTCGAAGATCGGTTCGCCCAGGCCCGGCATCACACCCTCGGCCACCACGGTGATCTTGGCGCCCACTGAGTCCTGGTCACGGCGCAGCTGGTCCATGTACGCCTCCAGCTCCGGCACCTTGTCCGGGTCGGGGCTGAAGAAGGCGTTCTGCTCCACCGATTCCCAGGTCTTGAACGGGATTTCGATCGGGCCCAACTGGCTCATGTAGCCACGTACGGTGATGCCCTGGCTGGCCAGGTACTTCTTGGCGATGGCACCGGCAGCTACGCGCATGGCGGTTTCGCGGGCCGAGCTGCGGCCACCGCCGCGGTAGTCGCGGATGCCGTACTTGTGATGGTAGGTGTAGTCGGCGTGGGCCGGGCGGAACAGGTCCTTGATGGCCGAGTAGTCCTTGGACTTCTGGTCGGTGTTACGGATCAGCAGGCCGATCGAGCAGCCGGTGGTGCGGCCTTCGAACACGCCGGAGAGGATTTCTACCTCATCGGCTTCCTGGCGCTGGGTGGTGTGCCGGCTGGTGCCAGGTTTGCGCCGGTCCAGGTCGTGCTGCAGGTCGGCCAGGGAAATTTCCAGGCCCGGTGGGCATCCATCGACAATGGCGACCAACGCCGGGCCATGGCTTTCGCCAGCGGTGGTGACAGTGAACAGCTTGCCGTAGGTATTACCGGACATGGACGCTCCGCGAGTTCTGCCTGAAATGGACGAAAGCGGCAGTATACAGATGGTTGGGCTGCCTGTGCGGGCCTCTTCGCGGGTAAACCCGCTCCCACAGCTACCCTACATACCCAAAAGACTGTGCGGTCCCTGTGGGAGCGGGTTTACCCGCGAAAGGGCCTGGCCTGCCATGCGCAGAACCTTCCCGCAAACACTGGGTCAAACCTCCATCTCCCCATGTAGTACCGCATGATGTCGCGCCTCGTCGCCTTGCTCTTCCTGCTGTGCACCGGCCTGGTCCAGGCCGCCGCCCCCACTGTGCTGCAACGCCCGATCGACCTGGACACTGGCCAAGGCGTGCTGCATGGCAGCCTGCTGCTGCCGCAACAGGCCACCCCGCCGCCGGTGGTGCTGATCATCGCGGGCTCCGGCCCCACAGACCGCGACGGCAACAACCCGGCGTCGGGCCGCATCGACAACCTCAAGCGCCTGGCCCTGCTGCTGGCCAACGAGCACATCGCCAGCGTGCGCTACGACAAGCGTGGGGTGGCTGCCAGCCAGCCGGCCACGCCCGACGAGCGCGACCTCAGCGTAGAGCGCTACGTGGCCGATGTGGTCGCCTGGAGCCACAAACTCAAGGCCGACCCGCGCTTCGGCCCGCTGATCCTGGTCGGCCATAGCGAAGGCGCACTGATCGCCAGCCTGGCCGCAGAACAGGCCGGCGCCAGCGCAGTGATCACCCTGGCCGGGAGCGGCAGGCCGCTGGCCGACGTACTGCGCGAGCAACTGGCCCAGCGCCTGCCCCCGGCGCAACTGGCCGGTGGCAGTGCCCTGCTCGACCGCCTGCAGGCCGGGCAAACCAGCCTTGAAGTGCCTGCGCCACTGCGCCAGGTGTTCCGCCCCAGCGTGCAGCCGTACCTGATCTCGCTGTTCCAGCAGAACCCGGCGGCAGCCTTTGCCCGCCTGCCCATGCCCGCATTGATCGTGCAGGGGCGCAACGACGTGCAGGTAGACGTGGACGACGCCGAACGGCTGAAGGCGGCCAAGCCGGATGCGCAGCTTGTACTGATCGACGGCATGAACCACATGCTGCGCATCAGCCCCAGGGACATGAGCCAACAGCGCGACAGCTACCTCAACCCCGAGCTGCCACTGGCGCGCGAGCTGGGTGAGCGAATTGTGACGTTCATCCAGCATTTGCCTTCGGCGTGAGGTAAGCGGGCTCAGGTCCGCGGCAAGCCTGCCGATACAGCAGGCATAGCCGAGGACAAGCCTGATGACCACCGCCCCCGCCGCCGTAGAGCCGGCCGAAGAACCCCAGGAAAGCCCTGCCCTGCCTTGGGCCGAGCTGGCCGCCGAACACTTCCAGCTGCTGCGCCTGGCCGCTCTGCCCACCGACCGCAGCACCGGCGCACGGCCGCTGCGCTTTGTGCAGTTCGGCTATGCCGAGCGCCACGACAAGGCCCACAGCCTGCTGCGCATGGAAATCCAGCTGCCCGGGCAAAAGGTGCACAAAGAGCAGAACCGCCTGGATATCCGCGTCGACCATGCCGAGCGACTGGTGCGCATTGGCAGTGAACATGGCCTGCAACTGGAGCCGGTGAACCGTGGCATCGGCCGCTTCATGCTGGCCCAGGCCGCACAGTGGCTGCAGCGCAAATGGCCGCACTACCGGGTGCAAGGCATGGCGCTGCCGAACAAGGATGCCCTGAACGAGGACTCACGCCTGCGCCGTGACCACTGCTTGCGCGGGGTGGGTATCGAGGTGGAGTACGAGGACGGTCAGCACCTGAAGAGCCGTACCGTGGACATGACCGTCGGCCAGCTGAAGGCCGCCTGGAGCAACGAGCGCTTGCAGCGGGTGGACATTCTGGACGCCGCCAACCTGCTGCAGCAGGCGGACCAGCAGTTGCAAGAAATGGAAGGGCAACTGCGCGAGCGCGATGAGCGGGTGGCCAAGTATCACCGCGAAGACAGTGGGCTGCGCTTTACCATTACCTGCCTAGTGGCGTTTGCGGTGTTTCAGGCGGGGTTGTTGATCTGGATAGCCACCCGCTGATATCGCGTGAGCGGGTGGATGATGGGGCTGCTTTGCAGCCCCAAATAGCCTAAACGCGGGCCTTGAACAATTCCTGATGCTGGCGGCACTGCTCAGCGGTGAGCATGAACACCCCATGCCCGCCACGCTCGAACTCCAGCCAGGCAAAGTCCACCTCGGGGTACAACGCCTCGACATGGATCTGGCTGTTGCCCACTTCAACAATCAGCAAGCCCTTGTCGGTCAGGTGGTCTGCAGCTTCGGCCAGCATGCGCCGCACCAGGTCCAGGCCGTCGTTGCCGCAGGCCAGGCCCAGTTCTGGCTCGTGGTGGTACTCGGCCGGCATGTCGTCGAAGTCTTCGGCATCGACATACGGCGGGTTGGACAGGATCAGGTCGAAACGCTGCCCCGGCAAACCGCCAAAGCCATCGCCCTGCACCGTGTACACACGCCCGTCCAGGCCATGGCGCTCGATATTCTGGTTGGCCACTTCAAGGGCCTCGAACGACAGGTCGGCCAGCACCACCTCGGCCTCGGGGAACACGTCGGCCGCGACGATACCGATGCAGCCCGAACCCGTGCACAGGTCAAGAATGCGCGCAGGCTCACTCGCCAGCCATGGCTCGAAGCGTTTTTCGATCAGTTGGCCAATTGGCGAGCGCGGCACCAGCACACGTTCGTCGACGATGAACGACATGCCGCAGAACCACGCTTCGCCCAACAGGTAGGCAGCCGGCACCCGCTCTTCGATACGGCGCTTGAGCAAATGCTGCAGGCGTACCCGCTCGTCGTCCTCGAGCATGCAGTCCAGGTAGCTGTCGGCCACCTCCCATGGCAGGTGCACGGCACCCAGCACCAGCAGGCGAGCCTCGTCCCAGGCGTTGTCGGCACCGTGGCCGAAGAACAGGTCGTGCTCGTGGAAGCGGCTGACCGCCCAGCGGATGTAGTCGCGCAACGTGCGCAGACGGGATGTGATCACGGGGTACTCCTATTTCAGACCGGACAAAAGTCTAACAGCCCCACCCGCACATTTGTTCGTTTGCAGTGCCCAAAGGCTAGCCACAGGCCAGTAACCATGCCGCTTGCGTTGTCAACCATTCCCATTGGCGTCAAGGCAGGGGACAATAGGTATACAAAAGCCCTTCCAAGGAGCCCTTGATGTCCGTTCCAACCACGATGTTCCGCCTCACTGGCCGCGACTACCCGCCGGCCAAGCTGAGCCACGCCAGCCTGATCATCATCGATGCGCAAAAGGAGTACCTCAGTGGGCCCCTGCAGCTGTCGGGCATGGACGAGGCCGTGGCCAACATCGCCAGGTTGCTCGACGCCGCCCGCAAGAGCGGCCGTCCGATCATCCATGTTCGCCACCTGGGCACAGTCGGTGGCCGCTTCGATCCACAGGGGCCTGCCGGCCAGTTCATTCCGGGGCTGGAGCCGCTGGAAGGTGAAATCGTCATTGAAAAGCGCATGCCCAACGCATTCAAGAACACCCAATTGCACGAAACCCTGCAGGCGCTTGGCCATCTCGACCTGATTGTCTGCGGTTTCATGAGCCATTCCAGCGTCAGCACCACCGTTCGCCGCGCCAAGGACTATGGTTACCGGTGCACCCTGGTGGAAGACGCCTCGGCAACCCGCGACCTGGCCTTCAAGGATGGCGTCATCCCGGCGGCACAGATTCACCAGTGCGAAATGGCCGTCATGGCCGACAACTTCGCTTGCGTGGCCCCCACCGCCAGCCTGATCTGAGCAGCTGGGCATGACCGCCCGGCAGCCGGGCGGAACCCGATGGGCGGCAGCAGGTCGAATTCCGGATATCCACAGAGGAGAGCGGAATGAAGCTTAAAGGCAGTTTCGACGCCAAGCGCCTGCGCCCGCGCCAGCCGCGCAACTGGGGCGCCCGCCTGGCGGCCGGCCTGTCGGCGCTGCTGGCGACCCTGGGCGTGCTGCTGGCCATGGCCGGCGTCGCAGGCCTGTTGGGCAACTACCCTGCCCTGCAAGAACTCAATGCCAACAAGCCATTGTCCAGCATCCTCACCGGGGCTGGCTTGTTGCTGCTGTGGCTGGGCGTGCGCTTCTGGCGGCGCAGCCGTATTCGCTTGCGTCGCGGGCGGGAACTGAACCTGTCGCCGCACCTGATGAAAAAGCACGACTGATGATTTTATGTCGCCTGGGCGGGCCTCTTCGCGGGTGAACCCGCTCCCACAGGGATATCACTGGACCTGAGGGCAGCGGTATACCTGTGGGAGCGGGTTCACCCGCGAAGAGGCCCGCACAGGCTGCACATGGCCCCACAGTCGCGTAAACTACGCCGCCCACGTGGAGGCATCATGCAAGACGACGATTTTTCCCTGTTCAAGGCCGAAGTGCGTGGCGTCAAGCCAATCCGCCACGACCGCGCCGAAGTCGGCAAGCCAAAGGCCGACCGCCAGAAGCTGGCTGGCCTGCGCCAGGCCGCGACCGTGCGCAGTGACAAGGCCCTGGTAATCGACGGTATGTCCGACCAGTTCGTCATCGACGTTGGCGCCGAAGACGAGCTTATGTGGCGCCGCGACGGCGTGCAGGAAGGCCAGCTGCGCAAGCTGAAGCTGGGCCAGATCCCGTTCGAGGGCAGCCTCGACCTGCACGGCATGACCGTGGAAAAGGCCCGCGAAACCCTGTGGGATTTCATCGCCGAAGCCACCAAGCTGGAAGTGCGCTGCGTGCGGGTTACCCACGGCAAGGCCGCACGCCTGGACGGCAAGCGCCCAATGATCAAGAGCCACGTCAACACCTGGCTGCGCCAGCACCCGCAAGTGCTCGGTTTTGCCTCGTGCAGTGCCCGCCACGGCGGCACCGGCGCGGTGTATGTGATGCTCAAGCGAACCATGCTCGAAGGCCGCGACGAGTAACGCCGCGCTTGCAGCGCCGCCCTCACCGCCGTAACCTTCGTTTTTGCGATTTTTTCCCACAGGTAGATCCATGTCCCTGGAACAGAACTACACCGAGATCCTCAGCCAGATTGGCGAGGACGTCTCCCGTGAGGGCCTGCTCGACACGCCCAAGCGGGCTGCAAAGGCCATGAAGTACCTTTGCCGCGGTTATGAGCAAACACTGGAAGAAGTCACCAACAACGCTTTGTTCAGCTCTGACAACAGCGAAATGGTGCTGGTCCGGGACATCGAGCTGTATTCGATGTGCGAACACCACATGCTGCCGTTCATCGGCAAGGCTCACGTGGCCTACCTGCCCAAGGGCAAGGTACTGGGCCTGTCGAAGGTAGCGCGCATCGTCGACATGTATGCCCGCCGCCTGCAGATCCAGGAAAACCTCAGCCGCCAGATTGCCGACGCCGTGCAGCAGGTAACTGGTGCCGCCGGTGTAGCCGTGGTGGTCGAGGCCAAGCACATGTGCATGATGATGCGCGGTGTCGAAAAGCAGAACTCGACCATGATCACCTCGGTGATGCTGGGTGAGTTCCGCGAAAACGCCGCCACCCGCAGCGAGTTCCTCAGCCTGATCAAGTGATTGGCTGCTGACCCCAAGCCGACCCTGCCGGGTCGGCTTTTTGCATTTCAGGAGTTGCCCATGATCGTCAAAGCCCTGCGGGTTGGCCTCGGCCAGCTCATCGTGTTCGGTGACTGGATCAGCCGCCCGGCCAAGCGCAAGCGCGACGCCGCTGCCCAGGCCCGCGTCGAGCAAGCGGCCAAGGGCCTGGCGCTGTACCAGTTCCATGCCTGCCCGTTCTGCGTCAAGACACGCCGCACCCTGCACCGCCTGAACGTGCCGGTGGCGCTGCGCGATGCGAAGAACGACCCGGTGCACCGCCAGGCCCTGCAGGAAGGTGGCGGCCGGGTGAAAGTGCCGTGCCTGCGCATTGAAGAGGCCGGCAAGGTGACCTGGATGTATGAGTCCAAAGCCATCATTGCCTACCTAGATGAGCGGTTTGCGTCGGCCTGACAGATTCTAGTCATCCTGTGCCGGCGATAGGGCCGGTACAGGATGAAAATCAACCCACCATCGGCACATGCCGCGGGTGGCTGCTGACACGCTCAAGCCATGCCCGGACTGCCGGGTAATCGGCCAGGTCGAACCCGCCCTGCTGCGCCACATGGGTGTAGGCATACAACGCCACATCGGCAATCGAGTACTGCTCACCCACCAGGTAAGGCGTCATCTGCAGCTGTCGCTCCATCACCCTCAGTGCCTTGTAGCCGCCCTTGTGCAGCTTGCGGTATTCCTCTACCCGCTCATCCGGCAGCCCCAGGTAAAACTGGATAAAGCGCGCCACAGCAATGTACGGCTCATGGCTGTACTGCTCGAAGAACTGCCACTGCAATACCTGCGTGCGCAGACGCGGTTCGCTGGGCAGAAACTCGCTGCCATCGGCCAGGAAGTTGAGAATGGCATTGGACTCCCACAGGTAGCTGCCGTCCTCCAGCTCCAGCACGGGCACCTTGCCGTTGGGGTTCATCGCCAGAAACTCGGGCGTTTCGGTCTCGCCCTTGAGGATGTCCACCGGGTGCCATTCATACGGCCGGCCCAGCAGGCTCAACATCAGCTTGACCTTGTAGCAGTTGCCCGACTGGTAGTCGCCATAGACCTTGTACATCGCCCCTCTCCCCTGTCGCCGTATCTGTATCGCCCTTGTAGGAGCAGCCTTGCGCTGCGAAGAGGCCGTTTCAGCCCATGCATTTGCTGCGCCTGTAAGGGCCTCTTCGCAGCACAAGGCTGCTCCTACAAAAGGCAGGTGCCAAACCGTGCAGTTTTTTAATTGCGCCAATAGTTGGCGACTGTACGGCTAAAAGCAATGGCCGCTGTATGGCAAGGATCAATCTTGCGCGCTGTAGTCTGAAAAAACTGCTTACACCTTTACAAGGACTTTGTTCATGACCGATGCCACTTCCGCGCGCCTGCGGCCCCTGGCAGACACATCCCCGTCGGCTGTAGTCGCCGGCTTCATCGCCATGCTCACCGGCTATACCAGTTCGCTGGTGCTGATGTTCCAGGCCGGCCAGACAGCCGGGCTGACTACCGCGCAGATCTCGTCATGGATCTGGGCGCTGTCGATCGGCATGGCGGTGTGCAGCATCGGCCTGTCGCTGCGTTACCGCACCCCCATCACCATCGCCTGGTCTACCCCAGGCGCTGCGTTGCTGATCACCAGCCTGGGCGGGGTGAGCTATGGCGAAGCCATTGGTGCCTACATCACCTGTGCCGTGCTGGTGCTCATCTGCGGCCTCACTGGCAGCTTCGAGCGCCTGGTCAAGCGCATCCCGGCCTCGCTGGCCTCGGCGCTGCTGGCGGGCATCCTGTTCAAGATCGGCAGCGAAATCTTCGTTGCGGCGCAGCATCGCACATTGCTGGTGCTGGGCATGTTCTTCAGCTACCTGCTGGTCAAGCGCCTGTCGCCGCGCTACTGCGTGCTGGCCGCGCTGCTGGTGGGCACGGCATTGTCCGGCGCCCTGGGCCTGCTGGACTTCAGCGGCTTCCACCTGGAAGTGGCCAAGCCGGTGTGGACCACGCCAAGCTTCTCGCTGGCGGCAACCATCAGCATTGGCATTCCGCTGTTCGTGGTGGCCATGACCTCGCAGAACATGCCCGGCGTGGCCGTGCTGCGTGCCGACGGCTATCAGGTGCCGGCCTCACCGCTTATTTCGGCCACCGGCTTTGCCTCGCTGCTGCTGGCGCCATTCGGTTCGCACGGGGTCAACCTGGCCGCGATCAGCGCGGCGATCTGCACCGGGCCGCACGCCCATGAAGACCCGAGCAAACGCTACACCGCAGCGGTGTGGTGCGGGATTTTCTACGGCATTGCCGGGGTGTTCGGCGCGACATTGGCGGCGCTGTTTGCAGCGCTGCCGAAAGAGCTGGTGCTGTCGATTGCCGCGCTGGCGCTTTTTGGTTCGATCATGAACGGGCTGACCGTGGCCATGAGCGAGGCGCGCGAGCGGGAGGCGGCAGTGATTACCTTCATGGTCACCGCCTCGGGGCTTACGCTGTTCTCGATTGGCTCGGCGTTTTGGGGGATTGTGGCGGGGGTGCTGGCCTTGATGATCCTCAACCCGCGCAAGGGCTGAGGTTTATTGGTGCCTGTGCGGGCCTCTTCGCAGCACAAGGCTGCTCCTACAGGAATATCATTGGGCCTGAGGGCTGTGGTGCCCTTGTAGGAGCAGCCTTGTGCTGCGAAGAGGCCCGCACAGGCAACAGACATTTCGGCCCAGGCTCACAACCTGAAATGCCCCACCATCCCCTTCAAATCAGTGCCCAACTGCGCCAGTTGCACACTCGACCGCGCATTGTCCTGCATCGCCAGCGCCGCCTGGTCCGCACTGCCGCGGATCTGCGTGACACTGCGACTGATCTCTTCCGCCACCGAGCTCTGCTGCTCGGCCGCTGCGGCGATCTGCTGGTTCATCTGCTGGATCAATGAAACCGCAGCCGCAATGCTGCCCAGCGCGCTCTCGGTGTGCAACGCATCAGCCACCGCCAACCGTACCAGCTCGGTACTGCCACGGATCTGCGCCACCGACTGCTGGGCGTTACCGCGCAGGCTGGCGACCAGTACCTCGATCTGCTCGGTTGACTGCCGGGTACGCCGCGCCAACGCCCGCACCTCGTCAGCCACCACGGCAAAACCACGCCCCTGCTCGCCAGCGCGGGCAGCCTCGATGGCGGCATTCAGCGCCAGCAGGTTGGTCTGCTCGGCCACGCTCTTGATCACTTCGAGCACGTCGCCAATGGTATGGATTTCGGCACTGAGGCTGTCGATGCCGGCGCTGGCCGTTTCCGCTGCCGCCGCCAACTGCTCGATGCGCTGCATGCTCTGGCGCACCACCTGTTGCCCCGACCCGACCTTGTCGTCCGCCGCCTGGGCCGCCTGCGCCGCTTGCTCGGCATTGCGCGCCACATCGTGCACGGTGGCAGTCATCTGCTGCATCGCGGTGGCCACCTGCTCGGTTTCCTCCTTCTGGCTGCCCACCTCACGGTTGGTCTGCTCCGTCACTGCCGACAACGCCTGAGCGCTACCCGCCAGTTTTTCGATGCCTTGCTGCAAGCCGCTGACAATGCCCGAAAGCCCCGCGGCCATCTGCTGCATGGCCTGCATCAGCTGCCCCACTTCGTCACGACGCGGTGCCTGGGCGTCAAAACCCAGCTCTCCAGCGGCAATGCGCTGGGCGCGGGCGATCACATGCTTGAGCGGGCCGACCACCGCGCGGGTGATCAGCCAGGCGGCCAGCACACCCACCAGCAGTGCCAGGCCGGTGGCCAGGGCAATGGCCACGGCATTGCGTTGCAGGTCACCCTGCAGGGCCTGCTGCTGCCCCAGGTAAGCCTGGTCGACCCTCCCGGTGACTTGCTCGGCACTACCCTGCAACTGGGCTTTGAGCCCCTGCTCAAGGGCCAACTGGTCGGTGTATTCGTTGAGTTTTTCCGAGAAGCTGCCGATGTGCCCGGCCACCTCGCCCAGCACGCTCTGGTAGCCGGCATCGCTGACCGCGCCCTGCAACTGGCCAACCAGGCTGGCGGCCTCCACCGTCTGGGCGATGCGCTCCTGGCTTACCCCCTCCTCGCCCTTGCGGCTTTTTTCCAGGCGCACCCGCGCTTCGTCCATGGCCTGCAACATCAGCCGCGACACCTGCGCCACCTGCGCTGCCTGCTCCAGAAACTCGCCCCCCTGCTGGCCCTGGGACTGCTTGAGGGTATAGACGCCGTCGTCGGCCAGACCGGCCTGCAGCACATCCAGGTTGTTGGCAACGCTGGACACCGACCAGCTGGCCATGTCCAGCGCCAGCTCCTTGGCCTGCACCGCCGCTACAAAAGCCTCGAACGCTTGGCCGTAGGCGGCCAGGTCGGTTTCGGCCGCCAGCAATGCCGGCAGCCCACGGGCGCGCTCGGCCAGGCCCTGCAGGCCGTTGCGCAAGGCCTCGGCCTGCTGGATGTCGGAGCGCAGGGCAAACGCCTGTTCATGCTGCCGCAAGCGCAGCAGGTCGGTATTGAACTGTGCCAGCTGGCGCAAACTGTCGAAGCGCTGGCCAACGCTGTTCAGCGCGGCGATACCGATAGCCGCCACCGCCAGGGTCAGCACCAGCACCAAGGCAAAGCCCAGGCCGAGTTTGCGGGCCATGCCCAGGTTGGCCAGCACACCGTGCTTGCTCGCGCCCATCGCCGATTCCCCTTCTGCGTGCGAGGTTATCCCGAAGGCCAAGGGTGGCAACGTTGCACGCCGATGAACAAGGGCTTGGCGTCAGGATAGTGTCAAATAGCTATGAGCGTGTCGTTTTCAGCTTGGCAGAGGTCGCCCTGCATGCTGGAGGAAGGCCTGGGCACGGGAATCCTGCCCATAGGCGACATTGATGCGCAGCCAGCTGCTGGGCGCGCCTTGATAATCGAAAGCACTGCCAGGAGTAAGCAGCACAGCATGCTCCCGCGCCACCTGCTCAAGGCTGGCAAAATCCCTGCCTGGCACCCGCGCCCAGACGAACATGCCGCCACAGGGCTCACAAAATACCTGCCAACCCGCCTGCTCCAATTGGCCGAGAAGCTTGGCCATGTGCTGGCCCAAGCGTACGCGCAGGCGCTGCACGCTTTTGCGGTAGCTGCCATTGGCGAGCATCTGGCCCACCACCTGCTCGGCAAAGCGTGACGTGCCGATACCGCTGACCATCTTCAACTCGGCCAGACGCGCCAGCAACGCAGGGTCGGCGACCAGGTAGCCGACCCGCAACGAACTGCTGAGGGTTTTCGAGAAGCTGGCCATGTAGATCACCCGTTGCTCGCTGTCGAGGGTGGCCAGGCGTGTAGCCGGGCCCTCCTGGAAGTCGGCATAGATATCGTCCTCGACAATGCGCAGATCATGCTCGCGGGCCAGCTCCAGCAGGCGGTAGGCGACTTTGGGTGTGAGGCTGGTGCCGGTAGGGTTCTGGTAAAGGCTGTTGATGAACAGGCAGCGCGGCTTGTGCGTGGCCAGCAGGGTTTCGACGGCCGCCAGGTCCGGGCCCTCTGCGGTACGCGGTACCGGCAGCATGTGCACCTGGTGCTGACGTAGCAGGTTGTACAGGTTGTAGTAACCGGGGTTTTCCACCAATACCGTGTCGCCCGGGCGCAGCAGGGTACGCACTAGCAGGTCGAGGCCGTGGCTGGCGCCGTGGGTAGTGAGGATGTGCTCGGGGCCGGCAGCAATGCCCAACTGCGCCAGGCGCTTGTGCAATTGCTGGCGCAGGCTGGCCAGGCCCAGGGGTGGGCAGTAGTCGAACAGGTCCTGCGCGGCGCCACGGCTTACCTGCCGCACCGCCTGGGCCAGCTCGGTTGCAGCGCGCCAATTGCTGGGCAGCCAGCCGCAGCCCAGTTTCAGCAACTCGTCATGGCCCTCGCGAAACTGCCGCCAGTTGCCGTCGCCAGACTCACCCCAAGGCTGCGTATCGTCAATCGGTGGCCCGGGCTTGCGCTCGGCGACAAAAAAGCCGGTGCCGTGGCGGGCCTCCAGCCAGCCGCTGGCGACCAGGCGGTCGTAGGCCTCGATCACACAGGACGCACTGACCGCCTGGCTGCGGGCCAGCGCGCGGATCGATGGCAGGCGTGCGCCGGGGCGCAGCCGTTGCTGGTCGATCCAGGCTTGCAGGTGGTCGGTGAGTTGCTGCACCAATGGGGTGGGGCCGGTGCGATCAAGGGAGAAGTGCATGGGTAAGTGTTCGCTGATTTTGAGCAAACAGTTAAGCATAAATGGAGTCACGGTGTGTCTGGCAGGTGGAATAGGCTGGCATCAGAGTGAGCAGGCCCGGCCCATTCGCGGGTGAACCCGCTCCCACAGGCTTTTCACTCCTCTCGCGGCTGTGGTGATTCTGTGGGAGCGGGTTCACCCGCGAAAGGGCTGGTACAGCCACTTGAGAAACCAGGACCCCTACCCATGCCCTCCGCCCCGGCCCGTCTGGCCTTCGCCCTCTGCCTGATCACCTTGGCCGTCAACCTGCAGGCCCCGCTGTACATCACTTACGCCGACCTTTCCGGCCAGGGCGCCGCTGCCACTGCGGTGGCGTTCTCCGGCTATGTGCTGGGCGTGCTGCCCGTGCTGCTTGCCCTGGGCGGCCTGGCCGACCGGGTCGGGCGCCGGCCACTGATTGTGGCGGCACTGGCCCTGTCGATGATCGCCACCGTGCTGATGCTACTGGCACCCAGCCTGCAAACCCTGGGCCTTGCCCGGCTGTTCCTGGGCCTGGGCACCGGGCTGGCTTCGGCCACGGCCACCGCTTACATGGGCGAGTTGATGGGCGGTGAGCACACCCCCCGCGCGGCCAACTGGGTCACCGCCAGCACCTCGCTGGGCTTTGGCCTGGGCGCAGCGCTGACCAGCCTGTTCCTGCTACGCGGCCCCAGCCTCACACCCGGCAGCTTCCACCTGCAACTGCTGTTGGCAGCCCTGGCCATCGTGCTGGTCTGGCGCCTGCCCGACCCGCGCCCTGCCCAGCGCAACCCTATGCTGCGCCTGCCCTGCTACCCGCGTGGGAGCGTGGCCTATGGCCTGGCCATTTTGCTGGCATGGGCCTGCGTGGGCCTGGTGATCGCCTTGCTGCCAAGCATCCTGCGCCAACATGGCCTTAGCGCTTGGTCAGGGTTTTCGACCTTCTGCGTGATCAGCTGCGGGCTGTTGTTCCAGCCGATGGCCCGGCGCCTGAGCAGCCGCACGGCCACGCTGCTGGGGCTACTGATACTGCCGTGTAGCTATGCGGTACTGGCCTGGGGCGCTGACGGTGGACAGCTCAGCGCAGTTTTGCTGGGTGCGGTGGCGGCCAGCAGTGCGTGCTACGGGTTTATCTACCTGGGCGGGCTGGCGGCGGTGAACCAGTTGGCCGGCAGCGAGAAGACACGGGCCAGTGCCGGGTTCTTTTTACTGGCGTACCTGGGGTTCAGCTTGCCAGTAATCTTTACCGGGTTGTTGAGTGACCGGTTGGGATCACAGATGGCGCTACTGGTGTTTGGCGGGGTTTTGGTGGTGGGCTGTGCAGCGGTTGGGCTGGCATTGCTGGCGGGCTCTATGAAAGCCGCACAGGCAGCGCGGTCGGTGTAGGAGCGGCCTTGTGTCGCGAAAGGGGTGCGAAGCGCCCCCAGGATTTCAGCTTCGCCGCTTATATTGCCGGGGCCGCTTTGCGGCCCTTCGCGACGCAAGGCCGCTCCTACAGGGGCCGCACCGCCTTCAGGCCCGGCGATATTCAGGCGAAGCAGGCCACACGTTATCGGCTCAGATCGCCGTGGCCCCACCATCCACCGTCAGGCAATGCCCGGTGGTAAACGCGGCGCCATCGCTGCACAGGTACAGCACGGCGCTGGCAATTTCCTCGACCTTGCCAATGCGCCCCACCGGGTGCATGGCGGCGGCGAACTCGGCCTTACGTGGGTCGGCCTCGTAGGCGCGGCGGAACATGTCGGTATCGATTACCGCCGGGCACACGGCATTCACACGGATACCCTTCTTGGCGTATTCGATGGCTGCCGACTTGGTCAGGCCGATCACCGCGTGCTTGCTAGCGCTGTAGATACTCATCTTCGGCGCCGCCCCCAGCCCCGCCACCGAAGCAGTGTTGACGATCGCCCCACCGCCCTGGGCCAGCAGCAAGGGCAGCTGGTACTTCATGCACAGCCACACGCCCTTCACATTCACGCCCATGATGGCATCGAACTCCGCCTCGCTGCCTTCGGCCAGGCGCTGTTGCTCAATCTCGATGCCGGCGTTGTTGAAGGCGTAGTCCAGCCGGCCAAAGGCGGCAATCAGGCGCTCGTGCAACTGGCGCACCTCGGCGTCGCGGGTAACGTCACAGGCAATGAACAAAGCTTCGCCACCTGCGGCGTTGATCTGCGCCACCGTCGCCTCGCCACCCAGCGGGTCGAGGTCGGCCACCACCACCTTCAGGCCCTCACGGGCGAACGCCAGGGCCGTTGCCCGGCCTATGCCGGCTGCGCCGCCGGTAACCAGCGCTACCTGGCCGGAAAAGGTCATGCTCATTGCGTGCTCCTTGGGGGATGGTGGGGTCAGAGCATAGTCAGCCACCGCCTGGCCGGGCAGCATCATCACACCAGCGGTTGGGCTACCATGCTTGTCAGTGATGTTAACCACCTGCCTACATCAACAAGGTAGATTGAACGCCTAGCATCTTCCACTGCCCACAAGGACCCCGCCATGACCCAGACCAACCGCCGCTTCCTGCTCGCCAAACGCCCGGTCGGCGCCGTGCGCCGTGACGACTTCACGTTCGAAAGCGTGCCCGCCGAACAACCTGGCGAAGGCCAGGTGCTGGTGCGCAACCTGTACCTGTCGCTGGACCCCGCCATGCGCGGCTGGATGAACGAAGGCAAGTCCTACATCCCCCCCGTCGCCCTGGGCCAGGTGATGCGGGCACTGGGCGTGGGCGAAGTGGTTGCCTCCAACCACCCGGCTTTCAAACCGGGCGACCACGTCAGCGGCGCGCTTGGCGTACAGGACTATTTCACCGGCGAGCCCCAGGGCCTGCACAAGATCGACCCCAACCTGGCCCCCCTGCCCCGCTACCTGTCGGCGCTGGGCATGACCGGCATGACCGCCTACTTCGCCCTGCTGGAAGTTGGCCAACCCAAAGCCGGCGAAACCGTGGTCATCTCCGGCGCGGCCGGTGCGGTGGGCAGCATTGTCGGGCAAATTGCCAAGGTCAAAGGCTGCCGCGTGGTCGGCATTGCCGGCGGCGCCGAGAAGTGCCAGTACCTGAAGGACGAACTGGGCTTTGACGGGGTGATCGACTACAAGGCCGAAGACGTAATGGCCGGCCTGAAGCGCGAATGCCCCAACGGCGTGGACGTTTACTTTGACAACGTGGGCGGCGACATCCTTGATGCCGTGCTGACCCGCATCAATTTCAAGGCCCGCATCGTGATTTGCGGCGCGATCAGCCAGTACAACAACAAGGAAGCGGTGAAAGGCCCCGCCAACTACCTGTCGCTGCTGGTGAACCGTGCGCGCATGGAAGGGTTTGTGGTGATGGACCATGCCAAGGACTACGGCAAGGCTGCGCTGGAGATGGCCGGGTGGCTGGCCAATGGGCAGGTGAAGAGCAAGGAAGATGTGGTGGAGGGGCTGGAGACGTTCCCCGAGACGCTGCTGAAGCTGTTCAATGGGGAGAATTTTGGCAAGTTGGTGCTGAAGGTGTGACGTTGTGAGTTGCGTTTGGGGCTGAAAGCGCATGCCTTGAGGGGTTTAGCGCCTGTTAGATCGAGCGCCGCCCGCGCGGCGCTCGATCTCACAGGCAAAGAAAATGCCCTGCCGGACCGTCCAGCCATCACACCTCATCCAGCCCGAAAAAAAAGGCCAGCACACGCGTGCTGGCCTCTTTCATCACCGCGGGCTTTTACCCACGAATTTCCGCAACCACAGCAGCCAGCGCCTGCGCCGGGTCTGCGGCCTGGCTGATCGGCCGGCCGATCACCAGGTAGTCCGAACCCGCATCCAGTGCCTGGCGCGGGGTAAGGATACGGCGCTGGTCATCCTGCGCGCTGCCCGCAGGGCGAATGCCCGGGGTTACCAGCTGCAGCGACGGGTGCGCCGCCTTCAGCGCCGGGGCCTCCAGCGCCGAGCACACCAAACCGTCCATGCCCGCCTTCTGTGCCAGTGCCGCCAGGCGCAGCACTTGCTCTTGCGGGTCGACATCCAGGCCGATACCGGCCAGGTCTTCGCGCTCCATGCTGGTCAGCACGGTCACGCCAATCAGCAACGGCTGCGGGCCGCTGCGCTTGTCCAGCTCATCACGGCAGGCGGCCATCATGCGCAGGCCACCGGAGCAATGCACGTTAACCATCCACACACCCATCTCGGCGGCAGCTTTTACCGCCATGGCCGTGGTGTTGGGGATGTCGTGGAACTTGAGGTCCAGGAACACTTCGAAGCCCTTGTTGCACAGGGTTTCGACAATGCCCGAAGCACTGCTGGTGAACAGCTCCTTGCCAACCTTCACCCGGCACAGCGCGGGGTCTAGCTGGTCAGCCAGCTTCAGGGCGGCCTCACGGGTAGGGAAATCCAGGGCGACGATCAGGGGCGTCTGGCAGGCGGACATGGCAGGGTCTCTTGGCAAGTCGAAAACGGCGCGCATTGTAAACGAAGTGACGCAGGCTTTGGGGCCCGCAGGTCACGGAATTGGCCCGGCGGCGGCTAGCTTCTATAATTGAACCAACGGAACGGGTTACTGCTCAAATTTCGTACAAGCAATACCCCACCACCGTTTAAGGAGAACGACAATGCCCTGGTATGCCTGGCTGATCCTCATCATAGCCCTCGGCTCCATCGTCGGTGGGCTGATGATGCTGCGCGATACGGCAAAAAAATTGCCACTGACCGACGAGCAGTTGCGCAAAGTGCATGAGCGCAATGCCGAAGCGGATGCCAAGGATGCGCAAGACCGCTAAAGCACCCGACATGCAATTGAGGGCCAGGGCGAAAAGCCCTAGCCCCTCCCGGTTACTCCACCATCAGCTTGTCCCGGTTGCGCTCCAGCAACGCGTTCCCGATCCCCTTGATCTCCTGTAATTCATCCACCGAAGCAAACGGCCCATTGGCCTCACGGTAGGCCACGATGGCCTCGGCCTTGGCTTTCCCTATCCCGTTCAACTCCTTCTGCAACGTCAGCGCATCGGCGTTGTTCAGGTCTAGCCGCGGCGCTTGCGGGGCCTGGGCTTGAGCAACTACCGGCACCGGCTCGGCAACCGCCGTGGCGCTGGCCGGGGCAGCGCTGAGGGAAAAAGACAAACTGGTGAACAGCGGCAGCAGCAGGTACGACAGAACGTTATTGCGCATGGACAACACTCCTTGGGTTGGTCATTTTCCAGCAGCCGTTTTCCTTCAGCTGCGCAACAAACCCTAGTGCTAAATCCCGCAGCAAAATAGCCACCATCAGCGGCCAATGGTTACAGGAATCGTCTGGAACCGGCACAACTTCGCCTACCCAAAAAAATCAGCAATGGCCTCCACGTCTGGCTTCGTCCACGTTAAACAGGCAACCGCGCCAAGCTGGTAGCCAGATCCCCTTCGGTCAGGTACGCGCTGCCGATCAGTAGCTGGCCATTTTCCTACAACATCCGCTGATCATGTCCCGCCGTGCAACCGGCCCTTCGCCGGCCAGCAAATCTCCTGCGTTTAGCTGGCACCCTGCTGACCTCCTGCTAGATTTGTTCAACAATGGACAACCGGTTTGCTTAAAGGACCCGAGCAAGAGGACCACCGCCGTGCCTCTCAAGACCCTTACCGTATTCGGTACACGCCCAAAGGCCATCAAGATGGCACCCTTGGCCCTTCAGCTATCTCTCACTCTTCCAAATTGTAAAAAAGTGTACGAAAACGGACAGAGAACTGTATCATTGGATCCATTATCTAGTGGCATTTTGATTTCATAAGGGCATGGCGTGGTTGGTGATCCCCAGATTTGGCAAAATGAATACCCCCATGTTGTGCGTTATCGCGATGCCACCCTGCATTTTCAAACCGCCCTTCCCCACTATACCCAGCAAGCCATCGAGCAGCTGGTAGCACATACCCCAACCGCCAAACGCGTGAGTGCGCCGCTGCCGTGTAGCGCCAGCAAGCTTTTCGCCAAACGCGAAAAGCTCGACTCACTGAAAAAAAAGTGGCGTATGAAGCGCGGTAACCCGAAGCGCAACGGGATGTACGACTGGCCCATCGAAGAGCTGATCAATACGCGTGAAGCGGCCAAGCGAGGCGCCCGCGTTCCGGGGCTGATCGGTTATGGATACACAAGCTCGAAGCTTGGGCTGATGCAGGATTTTTTCCTCATTACCGAGTTGCTGCACGATCACGTCGACGGATTGAGCAGAACCCGCGCGGCACCCGAAGCAGTGAGCGCGGTACTTGAGGCAACCTTTGAGCTGTTGCATGCCCTGCAGCGTCGAGGCGTTACGCATATGGACCTGTGGGTTGCCAATGTCATGCTCCCCGAACAGGGCAAAGCTCGCGCCATCGACCTGGAAAACTGCTTCTTCGGCCACACCGACTACCCCGATGAAACCCTGGGCTTCCAGTTTGGGTTTATCTACTTCCGGGAGATTTATCGGTACATCACCGAAGCGGACTATGACAGTGTGGTAGAGCATGCGCTGGCCAGGTACTTCCCGAACGTTGGTCGCACGGGTTTTGACCGCATTTATGCATTGGCCAAGCACCAGGAGGTGGGGCGCCTGGCGCGGCGTGACATCTTCAGCAACGGCGTGCTGGAAAGCCGATGGTAAAGCCTGGAGCCGGTTTGAGGTATGGCAGCTGGCTTGCCCTGGAGCCCTTCAGCTAATGGATCAGGGCCGTTATGCGGCCCATCGCCGGCAAGCCAGGCTGCGTTATCGCTCCAACGGGCCCTGGCGCCGCTGCAGATACACCCAATCCACGATTTCACCCTGGGGCGAGTAACCGCTGACCAGTTCACGCAACAACTGCCGCACACGGGTGAAGTCATCGTCGGCAACCGCAGCCAGCAACTGGGTCAGCCGCTCACGCAGCAACTCCCACGCCAGGAAGTCTTCGTTGGCGACCATGATCATCGGGTGGGCTGTAGGTGATACGTCATCGCCGATAAGCAACTCTTCGTAAAGCTTCTCGCCGGGGCGCAGCCCGGTGAAGTCGATGGCAATGTCGCCCTGCGGGTTGCCCTGGCTGCGCACACTCAGCCCCGAGAGGTGGATCATTTTCTCGGCCAGCTCGACAATACGTACCGGCTCACCCATATCCAGCACGAATACATCGCCGCCCTGCCCCATGGCACCGGCCTGCACCACCAGTTGGGCGGCTTCGGGGATGGTCATGAAGTAACGGGTGATTTTCGGGTGAGTGACCGTCAACGGCCCACCCGCCTTGATCTGCTCACGAAACAGCGGAATCACCGAGCCGGAAGAGCCCAGAACGTTGCCGAAGCGCACCATGGTGAAACGGGTCTTGTTCACCCGGGCAATCTTGCTGCTGTCCCCATACATCACCGGCGCCGCCTCGCGGCTCAGCGCCTGCAAGATCAGCTCGGACAACCGCTTGGTGCTGCCCATGACATTGGTCGGCCGCACGGCCTTGTCGGTGGAAATGAGCACGAAATTGGCCACGCCGGTCTGCAATGCCGCCTGGGCAGTACACAACGTGCCGTAAACATTGTTGAGGATACCTTCGGCAATATTGTGCTCGACCATGGGCACATGTTTGTAGGCTGCAGCATGGTAGACCGTATCGACGCGCCAGGTAGCCATCACATCAACCAGGTGCTGCTGGTTGCGTACCGAACCCAGTATCGGCAAAAGTCGCACCGACAGCGACTCGCGCAAACTGCGCTGCTCCAACTCGCTCAATATGCTGTAAAGGTTGAATTCACTGTGATCGAACAACAGCAAGGTGGTTGGCCCCAGCCCGATGATCTGGCGGCACAGTTCGGAGCCTATGGAGCCACCTGCCCCGGTGACCAGCACGGTTTGCTTGTAGATACAGCGTTCAAGCAGCCCTTCCTGGGCAGGTACAGGGTCCCGCCCCAGCAGGTCGGCGATGTCCACGTCCTGGATATCATCCACTTTCACCCGCCCACTGGCCAGGTCGGCGAAGGCCGGCACGCTGCGTACGTGCAATGGGTATGGCTCGAGGAAAGAAAGAATTTCTTTTCGCCTTGCGCGCGAGGCCGAAGGTAGCGCCAGAAGAATTTCTTGAGCCCCCGTTTCCTTGATCATCTGCTGCAAATGCTTGGGCTTATAGACCTGCAAGCCAGAAATGACGCGGTTGGCAAGTTCGCCATCGTCATCGATAAAAGCCACGGGCCGCATCACCCGCCCCATTCGCAGCGCAGCCAGCAACTGATTACCTGCCGTACCCGCACCATAGATGGCAACTTTGATCAGGCCGTCGTCGCGGTTGGCAAAGGGTATCTGATGCGCCCCGGTAAACCAGTCACCCAGAAAATACTGACGCATGATCAGGCGCAAACCGCCGATGATGACCATGCTCAACCACCAGTAGTTGAAAATGATCGACCGCGGCACGACCACTTGGTGGTTGCTGTACCAGTACACCACCACCGCCAGGATGAGCGATGACAGGGTCACAGCCTTGATGATGGTGATAAGGGCGTCATTGCCAAAATAGCGCATCACCGCCCGGTACATGCCAAACCGGATGAACAGCGGGATGGCCACCACCGGCGCCGCCACGAACAACCAGGCGTGCGTGACGATGGGGTTGTACATTTCATCGATGCCCAAGCGCACGATAAAGGACAGCCACAAGGCGAACCAGATCAGCGAGATGTCCGTGCATACCTGAATGAGGCGTTTCTGGCGCCGGGACAGATTGACCAGATACTGGCGCATTCTGTCTTTCTTCTCGTCGCTCATTCGGCACTCCTCAGCGCAAAAGAACCTCGTGTGAATGACCTGAGCGCTGGGTGGCCAGACCATAGGCCCAGCAGCGCTCTACGATGGCTTCCTTGCTCGTCCATCCTATTCCTTTTTCCCTGCATGGTAGGTGACTGCCAAGACTATCAGAGGCACATAAGCGACCAGGGTTCCAATGGCGCCATCAACCTTGAATAGCACCACCGCCAGCGCTATTGGCAACAGCCAGCCGAGGTTGATGAGCGCGACGGCCAGGCTCACCGGGCGATGGCTGCCGTGCCGGCGCGAAGCATACTGATAGGCGTGGCTACGATGCGCTTCGTATACCTTGTCACCGCGCAGCAGGCGCCGCCCCAAGGTAAACGTGGCATCGACCACAAACACACCCAAAAGTATTAACCACCCCCAGAATAATAGCGGGTTTACCGAACCCGCCATCAATGCCAGCAAGCCCAGCACAATGCCGAGGAAGCCACTGCCCGCATCGCCCATGAAGATACGTGCAGGTGGGAAGTTCCAGAACAGGAAGCCAGCCACCGAGGCCGCCAGTAACAGCGGTAGCCATACAGCCTGAGCATGCCCGCCAAGCCAATAAAGCAGGGCCCCACCCAGACATACGCAAATGGCTTCGATACTGGCAAGGCCATCAATACCGTCCATGAAGTTGTACAAGTTGAGCAGCCATACCAGATACAGCAGGCCGATGACGGTGCTCAGCCAGATCGGCCCCAGCACCAGGCCGAAGACGGTGACAGGCGGCATCCCGCCAAGCCAGGCAAGCCCCCATCCAGCCGCTGCGAAATGCCCCAGCAAACGCCACCGTGCAGCGATATGCCCGTGGTCATCCATGAAGCCGATCAGCGCAACCAGCCCCCCCGCGCCGAGCAAGCTGACCAGCTGCGCCGGAGCGATGTACTCGCCCCAGGCCAAGCCAAGCATGGCAACCAGCACCGCCACCACGAATGACAGGCCGCCGCCACGCGGCGTTGGCAGGGTGTGCGAGCTGCGTGCGTTGGGGATATCCAGCAAGCTGCGGGACAGCGCATAGCGGCGCAGTACTGCGGTCATCCACCAGGACGCGAGGCCTGCCACGACAATCAGCCATATCATAAGCGGCGGGTTTCCAGAAAAGGTCGAGCGGCCATGTTCAGCCCTTGCTCCAACGTGTAAGGGGGGTGCCAGCCGAGCAGTTGCCGGTTCTTCTCGATATCCACCTGCAGCGAGCCGAGCAAGCGCTGGGCAAGGTCGGGCCGGCCGAGCAGCCGGGCTGCCCAGTGCAACAGGCCTGACGGAACAGGCAAAAGCAGGGCCGGCCTGCCCAGTGCGCGGCCCAGCGCGCGTAGCAGGTGCGCCAGTGAGACATCTTCGCCATCACTGGCCAGGAAGGTTTGGTTAGCAGCGCCCGGGTGGTCGATGCAGGTGACGATCAAGTCGACCAGATTCGCCAGCGACACCAGGCTGCGACGGTTATCCACCGCCCCGAAAGGCAAAGGCACACCCCGTTGCACGCAGCGCATCATGCTGCGGAAATTGGCTTTGACACCTGGCCCGTAAACCAGCACCGGGCGGATCACCACCACCTCCATGCCGCTAGCCGCCGCCAGTTGGCGCAACCCCTGCTCCGCTTCGTGCTTGGACAAGCCGTAGGCGTCCTGAGGTGCTGGTGCGTCATCGGCGCAAAGGGGGTGGCCGGGCTTACTGGCCTCACCGTTGACCTTGACCGAACTGATAAAAATAAAACGCCGCACACCTGCAGCCGCTGCCTGGCGGGCCAGGTTGAGGGTGCCCTCGACATTGACCCGACGGAACTCGGCCAAACTGTCGGCGGCGGTTTCCTTCATTACGTGCACCCGGGCTGCAGCATGCACCACCACGTCGACCCCTGACAGTGCCGGCGCCCAATCGGTGGTGGCAGCCAGGTCACCTACGGTCACGGCCTTAACGCCTTCGATAACGCCCGGGCCAGTGCCACGCAAAGCCGCCCGGGTTGTGAAGCTGCCCAACGTGGCCAGCCGGCTACAGACTGCACTGCCGACAAAGCCGCTGGCGCCTGTAACAAGAATCGTGCGTCGTTCCATGAAATTCGATCTCAATTCACCCAAGTGCCACCGAGGCTGCAAGGCAACGTAGCCCCAGGGCCGGGTAAGCGCTTACAACAGGCTACGGTAGAGGCTGGCATACGCACTGGCCATTGCCGATGCGGTAAATACTTCTTCGTACCGCTGCAACGCCTTGGCGCCCATGGCTTGCGCCAACAGCGGTTCATCCCACAAGCGCTGCATGGCCTGAGCCAGCGCTGCGGCATCACGCGGCGGGACCACAAGACCGGTCTGGCCAGCCAGGTTGATGAAGGTTGTACCAGAACCCATTTCACAGGAGATCAACGGTTTGCCATACATCGCCGCTTCCAGCAGCGAGATACCGAATGACTCGGAGCGCAGGTGGGACGGGAAGGCAAAGGCATAGCACAACTCAAGCAACGCCGCCTTGTCGTCATCCCCCAGGCCACCCAGGAACTGTACATTGTCCAGCCCCTTCTGCTGCGCCTGGGCCTTGAGCTGCGACTCCAGGAAGCCGCCACCCATGATCACCACCGGCAGCCGATTGATGTGCGCGGCCTCCAGCAGGTAATCCAGCCCCTTGTAATAGCGCAGGGCGCCGACGAAGAGGAAGAAGCGCTCGCCCAGGCGCGCTCGCCAATAAGCCAGTTTTTCAGCCGATGCCTTGGGGTAGGTGGCACGATCAAGGCCATAGGGAATGATTTCGACCTTTTCCTTGAAACGCGTCAGGACCGGGCTATGCGCAGCATAGTTGGGCGAGGACGCCACCACTCGGTCAACGCTGGAAAAAAACCGGTTCATCAACGGCTGGTACAGCTTCAACAGCCACTTCTGCTTGACGATATCGGAATGGTAGCTGACCACCGTCGGCTTGTTCAGCCGCGCCAGGAAATGCACCAGGTCCATGTAGGGCCAAGGAAAGTGGTAGTGGATAATGTCAGCCTGGGCGGCCAACTCGGCAAAATCCTTCATGGCCGACAGCGACAGCCCCGTCGAAGCCACATGCAAATCAAGCTTGGAGCGGTGCGTTACATGATTGGCCACTGCTTCGTTGCGGGCAGCGCCACGCGGGCTCAGGTAAAGCACCTCTGGCTGCACGCCATGGGCTCGAGTGCCTTCTGCAATCTGGAAGATGACTTGCTCGATGCCACCCATGGAGTCGGGGTAATAGGTTTTGAAAAAATGCAGGACCTTGATCATCGTTCGCTGACCGATTTATAGACCTCGATGGTTTCCTGTGCACAGCGTTCCCACGAGAAGCGCCCTGCATGCATCAGCCCCTGCTGCACCGCGTCCGCACGCCAGGTTTCGTCTTCCAGGCCCCGGCACAGCAACCCAGTCAGGCCTTCGACGTCGTCGGGCGAGCACATCAACGCCGCCGCGCCTGCCACTTCCGGAAGCGAAGAACTGTTGGAGCACACCACAGGCACCCCTGAGCTCATGGCCTCGAGCACGGGCAAGCCAAACCCTTCGTAGTGGGAAGGGAAGGTGAAGAGCCGTGCCCCGGCAAATAGCAGGGGCAAGTCTTCGCTGGCAACGAAACCGAGGTAGCGCGCCCAGCCTTGCTGTTGCGCCTGGGCAATGCGGGCATGGATCGCCTCACTCCGCCAGCCATGGTAGCCCGTGAGGATCAACGGCCAGCGTTGGCGTAATGCAAGGGGCAACCGACCATACGCATCCAGCAGCGTCTCGATATTCTTACGCGGCTCGATGGTGCCGACGAACAGGCTATAGCCACCCTGCTCAAGGCCGTGACGCGACAAAACTTCGCGCAATGCCTCAGGCGAACGAGGGTGGAACTCGGGCGAACTGGCCAACGGAACAGTGTGGATACGCTCGATCGGCCAGGCAAAATAATCTGCCAGTTCCTGCCGGGTATAGCTGGAATCGGTGATCAGCGCATCTGCACGCTCAAGTGTCAGCTTGAGCTCCTTTTGCAAATAGCGGGCAATCTGTGGCGCGTGGCAATGCGCCCAGGTGAAGGGCGACAGGTCATGGAACGTCGCCACGGTGCGGCCGGCAAACGACGGAAGGTAATAATTGGGGCTGTGATAGATGAAGTCGTCATGGCCACGCAACGCTCGCTCGCGCAAATACGGCATCAAGCGGCGATAGGCCTCCACCGCCAGCGCATTTTTTTGCACCAGACGCTTCAAGCCATGCACCGCATCCGACTTGTCCGTAGCCTGGGGCAGCGCCTGCAAGAACCTGCGCCCGGCGAACAGGCGCAACTCTTCAAGCTCGCTGTTTTGTTGCAGGCGCGAGGCCAGCTCGTAGGTATAGCGCCCGATACCGGTCAGTGGGAAGCGTACCGGCTCGACAGAAAGGATGAGCTTCATTTACCAGCAAGCATCCATCCCAGGGTGTCATCCAGCGAGGGGGTTTGCCAGCCGGGCACCAGCGCTTTCAGCAAACTGTTATCGCCGCACAGGGTCTTCACCTCGTTGGCGCGAACAAATGCCGGGTTAACCTGCACCTCGATGGCATGCCCAGTAATGGCGGAGCATTTGGCGATAACTTCACGCAGCGAGTGGGTAGAACCCGAACTCACATTGACCACCTGCCCCAAGGGGCGTGCCTCTATAAGGCCACGATACGCACGCACGACTGCACGTACGTCACTGAAATCTCGCCACACATCCAGATTGCCCAGCTCGATGGTGTCAGCCTGGCGGCGGAAGTGCGAAACGATCTTGGGCAGCAGGAAGTTTTCTGCCTGCCCAACACCGGTGTAATTGAAAGGACGCGTGATGACGATAGGCAACCGGTCACACCACAGCCGCGCCATGTATTCCATGGCCAGCTTGCTGACCGCGTAATCATTGGCCGGCGCCGGCGGGGTCTGTTCGCCCAGCATCCCTTCGGAAACGTTGCCATAGACGTTGGCACTGCTGGCAATCAACACGCATTCTGGTGTTTTGCCGCAGGCCGCAATGGCTTCGAGCAGGTTCCGTGTGCCTATCAGGTTGACTTGATAGAACGCATCGGCGGCACCATGCCCGACGAAAGCAATGGCAGCCAGATGCACGACGACATCTGGCCGCAGTTCGGCCAGCAACGCGCGCAGGCCCGGCCCATCGGTCAGATCGGCCTGACGATAGTCGGGGGCCTGCAAAGGCTGGCTCCCAGTCCCGAAAACTTCATAGCCACTGGCCCGCAATTCGGCCGCCATGTAGCGGCCGGTGAACCCGTGAATACCTGTAATCAGCGCGCGTTTACTGGCCATTTGCATCAGAACGAGAACCCTTTTTCGTTACGACGCAGGTCGGCTTCGACCATCATGCGGCACAGCTCTTCCAGGCTGGTTTTCGGTTCCCAACCCAGCACTTGCTTGGCCTTGTCGGGGTTGCCGATGAGCAGCTCGACTTCGGCCGGGCGGTAGAATTTCGGGTTGATGACGACCAGTACCTTGCCGCTGGCGGCGCAGGTACCCTGCTCGGCCTCGTCCTTGCCGCTCCACTTGATTTCGATGCCGACAGCCTTGAACGCCATGGACACGAAGTCACGCACGGTTTCGGTGCGGTTGGTGGCAAGTACGAAGGTATCAGGCTGTTCAGCCTGCAGCATGCGCCACATGCCTTCCACGTACTCTTTGGCAAAGCCCCAGTCGCGCTTGGCATCGAGGTTGCCCAGCTCCAGCTTGTCCAGCAGGCCCAGCTTAATCTTGGCCACGGAGTCAGTGATCTTGCGGGTCACGAACTCACGGCCGCGCAGTGGCGACTCATGGTTGAACAGGATGCCGCTGGTGGCAAAGATGTTGTACGACTCGCGGTAGTTGATGGTCATCCAGTGGGCGTACAGCTTGGCCACACCGTAAGGGCTACGCGGGTAGAACGGGGTGGTCTCGACCTGCGGGATTTCCTGGACCTTGCCGAACATTTCCGAAGTCGACGCTTGATAGAAACGTGCCTTCGGATTGACGATACGGATGGCCTCCAGCAGGTTCACAGCACCCAGGCCGGTGATTTCGGCGGTGGTCAGTGGCTGTTCGAACGATACGCCAACGAAGCTTTGCGCAGCGAGGTTGTATACCTCGGTGGCTTCGGTGGTTTGCAGCAGGCGAATGCTGGCCGACAGGTCGGTGAGGTCGTACTCGACCAGGTGCAGGTTAGGGTTGGTGTGAATGCCCAACTCCTCGATGCGCCAGAAGTTAACCGAGCTGGTACGACGATAGGTGCCATAGACTGTATAGCCCTTTTCCAGCAGCAGTTCCGCCAGGTAGGCGCCGTCTTGACCAGTGATCCCAGTAACGATTGCTTTCATGCGACTTAACCAACTCCGATAGTGCCGTGCGGGCATGTGTTAATAGGTTGTGATGCGGGCAGTTCCAGCCACGCATTTTCGGTTCCATGCCGAAGTATACATAGGTCGTACGCACTACTCGACTTACAAAGTACTGGCGCGACGCAAGCTGGCAGCTGCCGGGGCGCCTGGAACCGCCCAAAGCAGGGCAGGCGCCACCGAACGGTTTGGCGCCAAGGAAGGGAGAATAAGTGCCACGACCCGATGCCGCCACTTCAAAGCGTGTAGGAAGATTCCGAACCGGACGGTTGTTGGGGTTTGCCAAGGCGTTCGCGTGCAAATGGCACAGGAATGATTGGCCCGAAACAAACGTAGGAGCGAGCGCAGCTCGCGATGCGCCGCGCGGGCGGCGCTCGATATTTGCCCCACCCTCATACCCAAGACGAACACCCGCAGCCCGATCAGCTGCGTGCATCCACCCGCGCAACCTCGCCACCCGGCAAGCTGGTTTCCGGCACGGGGCTTAGCCACACATTGACGTTATCCACACTTTCCTGCGTCAACTCCCCCGCCCAACGGTTGAGCAGGAACAGGTTGGTGATGAAGTCGTACTGTGTCTTCAGCAGGTCGCGCCGCGCCTTGAATTCGTTCTGCACGGCAGTGAGCACATCCACGGCATTGACCACACCGAAGGTGAACGCCTTCTGCGCGGCAACGCTGGACTGCTGCGCCGATGACAGTGCATTACGGTTAGCGCGAATCTTCTCGACCGCAGCCTGTGCAGTCAGATAAGCGGTGGTGGTTTCCTTGACCACCTGACGCCGCACGCCTTCCAGCTGCTCCTCGGCTGCCAGCTGGTCATCGTAAAGGCCACGCACCCGCGCGGATGTAGAGCCACCGCTGTAGATCGGGATTTTCACCCCCAGCGAAGCCACATAACTGTCACTGCGCGGCGCCTGGGTGTTGTCGTAGCCCTGGTCGTTCTGCTGCGCGCTCAAGCTCAACGACAGCTGCGGATAGTGCTCGCCTTTACCCTCGCGTACCGCCGCATTGGCCGCCTCCGCCCCGCTTTGATACGACTTCAGCAACGGGTTGGTTTCAACTGCCTGGGTTACCCAGTTCTGCAAGGGCCGGGTCGGAGCCTGCAATGCCACGTCGTTGCGTACGCGGCTGAGCGGCTCGGTAATCGGCCGACCGACGATCTCGGCCAGGGCCTCTCGGCTCACCTGCACCTGGTTGCGTGCTTCCACTTCTTGCGCAAGCAAGAAGTCCACCCGCGCCTGCATGTCGAGCTTGTCGGTGATCTTGGCCATTTGCCGATCGAACATGCTGCTGACGCGGTCGAGGTTTTTCTGGGTCGCCCGCCGCTCAGCCTGCACCAGCGCCAGCTCGTCGTCTGCGGCCAGTGCCACGAAGTAGCGCTTGGCGAGGTCGACCGTGGCCTCTGCCAAGGTATCTTCGGCCTCATGACCTTTCTGGTCTTTCACGCTCTTGGATTTCTGGTAACGCTCCCAGGCCGGCTTGTTGTACAGGTACTGGGTGAGGCTGAGCGAGTAGGTCTCGGTATTATAAAGGTCTCGCTCAGCCTCATTCTTGCGCAGGATACGGCTAGAGTTGGCATTGGCCGCCACTTGTGGCAGCAAACCGCCGAGTGCCGCCCGCTGCTGCTCGTTGGCAGAGCGCGCACGCGCGTAGGCGGCGAGAACCCGCGGGTCCTCCAGGCGCGCTTCGCGGTACAACCCCGACAGGTCCAACGCATACGTGGATGCCGAAACCCCTTTCGGCTGCTCACCTACCGCACCCTTCCCTTCCACGGCCACCGCCTGCCAGGCGACCATGCACATCATTACTCCAGGTAGCAAACGCAGCACAATCATTCCTCGATCAGCGATTCAGCGAACATGTTGCGCGCCGGTTTCAACAGGTACTGCAGCATGGTGCGGTCGCCTGCGTTGATGAGGACCTCGGCTGGCATGCCGGGCTGCAGCTTGCGGTTGCCGAGCTTTTTCATGCCGTCTTCGGTCACCTTCACCCGCACCAGGTAATACGCGTCGCCTGTGCGTTCCTCGATCAGGCTGTCTGCAGAGATGCGCGTCAACTTACCCTCGATGACAGGGGTGGTGGCATTGTTAAATGCGGAGAAGCGGATATCGGCAGTTTTGCCGAGTTCGAGCCGGTCGATATCCTTGGTCGCCACCTTGGCTTCGATCACCAGTTCGGACTGAGCAGGCACAATGTCCAGCAAGGGCGTAGCCGCGCTGACCACACCGCCAATGGTGTGCACCTTCATGTCCAGCACCATGCCGCTTTCCGGCGCGCGAATTACCACACGAGAAAGGCGGTCGCGCAGGGCTGCTTCCTTTTCCTGAAGGTCGAACACCTGAGCCTGCACGTCCGACAGCTCCTTGGCCACATCTGAATCGAACTTCTTCTTCAACTGCACGATCTGCAGTTCGGTTTCCCCGATTTGCAATTTGGTCTTGGTGATCGTCGATTCGTGATCAGCAACCTCCGTCTTCAACATGTCCAGCTTGCGCTCCTGCTCCAGCAGGCGCTGGTTGTCGACAAAGCCTTCCGCCAGCAGCTCTTTCAGCTGCTTGATTTCACCGGTGTAGGACTTTTCCAGGCTGCGCTTGGTACGAATCATGTCGTTCAGGCCAGCAATTTGCTGCTTCATCTGCTCGATACGTTCGCGGTTGACCGAAATCTCCCCCTGCAAAGAATCGTGACGGGCCTTGAACACTTGCTGCTCGCCGGCCAGCGCCTCCACGGCCCGATCCGAATCGGTACCTTCCATGGATACAGCCGGGATGGTACCCATGCCGTCACGCTCAGCCCGCAGCCGCGCTTCTTTATAGCGGGCCACAATCAACTGGTTGCGGGTGGATTCGTACTCCGCACTCAGTTGAGACTCATCCAGCACAATCAGGGGGTCACCCTTTTTAACCAGGTCGCCATCACGGGCGAAGAGCTCTTTGACGATGCCACCCTCCAGGTGCTGCACGGTCTTGCGGTAATTCTGCACCGTCACAGTACCGGCGCCGTGTACGGCATTGCTCAATGGCGCAAACGCGGCCCAAGTGCCGAAGATACCGAAGGTGACAAACACAATGGTCAGCCCGATGCGGCGAATGCCACGATCGGAGGTGGGCATGTCATCGAAATTGTGGTCGAACGTGGTGATAGCTTTGCTGCTCATCTAGGAATCCTTTCAAGCGCCAGTGCTGGTCGTGACGGCAGGCGCAGCGGCTGGGGCCGCAGGTGGAGCGGGGTTAGGTGCTGCCGGGGCAGCCGCCGGCGGCTGAGGTGCAGCAGGCTGGGCAACGCGCTGCTGGGCCTTGGCCTGCTGCGCCAGTTCGGCGATAACGCGGTCGCGCTCGCCATAAAGCGAAATGGTACCGCCGGCCATGACCAGCACGCGGTCCAGGCGGGTGAGAATATTGGGGCGGTGCGAGACAATGAATACAGTTGCACCCGACTCTTTAAGCTTTTGCAGGGCAATGCCCAAGGCACGCTCGCCAACATCGTCGAGGTTCGAGTTAGGCTCATCAAGCACGACCAGGCGCGGCTTGCCATAGATGGCGCGTGCTAGGCCGATGCGCTGACGCTGGCCGCCGGAGAGGTTCACACCGTCGCTGCCGATGACGGTGTCGTAACCGTCTGGCAGCATCAGGATCATCTCGTGTACGCCAGCCATCTGCGCAGCCTCGACCACCTTCTGCGGGTCGACTTTGTCAAAGCGGGCGATGTTCTCGCTGATGCTGCCTTCGAACAGCTCGATATCCTGCGGCAGGTAACCGACGTAGGGGCCCAACGCTTGCTTGTCCCAAGCTGCGATATCGGCACCATCCAGACGCACCACACCGTGCTGCGGCGGCCAGATGCCCATCAGCGCACGTACCAGGGTGGACTTGCCCGCAGCGCTGGGGCCGACGATGCCGACAATGGAGCCGGCTGGCGCCACGAAACTGATGCTGCGCAACACCGGCGACTTGGCACCCGGCGGGGTTACGATCAGGTTCTCCACCTGGATGTGACCCTCAGGCGCTGGCAGAGGCATGCGCTCTGGCTCGTTTTTCAGATCGTCCATCACCTTGCTCAGGCGATCGTACTGGACCTTGGCAGCCACGAAGCCCTTCCAGCTGCCGATCATCTGGTCGATAGGCGCAAGCGCCCGGCCCAGCAGCAGCGAACCGGCCATCAGCAGCCCCGGGTTGATCTCATGCGTGATAACGAGGTACGCACCGATAGCCAGCATGATGGACTGCGACCAGGTCCGGAACGTCTTGGACGTGGAGCTGACCACCCCACCTTTATCGCTCGCCTCGGACTGCAGCATCATGATCTGGCGCTGACGCTTGGCCCAACGGTTCATCAAGGTTTCGAGCATGCCCATGGACTCGATGACTTCGGCATTACGCAGCGTCTTGGTGGTAACCACGTTGGAGGCCACGTTTTGCTTGTTCGCGTTCGCCAGCGCACTGCCAGTCATCCGGTGATTGACCACGGCGAGGATGGTCAGCACTGCACCACACGCCAGGGTCATCCAGCCGAACCAGGGGTGGAAGAGGAACATGACAATGGTATAGATGGGGAACCACGGCGCATCGAAGAATGCAAAAAGGCCCGGCCCGGTAAAGAACTGTCGCAACGACGTCAAATCATTGAGTGACTGCGCTGTCGCATCTGCCCCACCACTGGTCAGCGCACGCTTGAAGCTTGCGCGGTACACGTCACGGCTGAGCATCACGTCCAGCCGATTGCTGATCCTGACCATGATGCGCGAGCGCACCCACTCCAGCGCGCCCATCGTCACAACCAACACCGTCAGGATCAACGTCAGCATAAGCAACGTGGAGCTACTGCTTGACGGTACGACGCGGCCCGACACCTGGATCATGAAGAAGGTGGGCACCAGCATGAGGGCGTTGACGAAGAAGCTGAAAAAGCCGACCGAGAGAAAGCTGCTTTTACAGGCTTTGAGGGCGGCATGCAGGTTGTTGTCGGATTGTGAACTCATGGTATCCATACTGAGAAAGGCGAAAGCGGCGGGCAGTGTACCACCCACACAAAGGGGCAGCGTGTCAGATTATCTTTGAAACACCCCGCCTGGCCGACGAGTTGCATGCGAACATGAATTTTTCAGCCAAGTGGGTTGGGGCCAATGCAATCGGGGATACTGACCGAAACCAGCAAATGGCCACTATCACGGATTTGCAAGCCGACAAACGGCGCAATCCTGCCTTGAGAGACTGGAGACCTGCGCCATCTAAACTTGAAAAAGACGTGAAAACCTCATCAAATAACCCAAATACCTGTTTCCCAAGGCATTTTAGAATCAAAATGATAGCCCAGCGCCACACTCAGGAATTCCAGAAACGGGCACTGGGAACGCTCCAAGATTGCGTAAGTTCCATTGGCGCATGAAATTTTTTTTAGAATCTTTGGTTGACATCTTTTCCCTCTGACTGCATCTTCGCAACTCGCAGGGAGCCATCACTGGCCGTTTAGTGTATGCACGGGTCTGAGCAAGTTAGCTGCCAGTGTTTTTGCTTAAAAGGAGCTTAACAACGCCATGTCTATGCCATCACAGACCCTTGACGGCCTGAAGATCAGCTCACGTGTGACGCTGCTTGAGCCTGGCATGTACATCTTCCGTTACGCCTCGCAACCTCCTGCCGAAAAGCCCGTGTGCATTGCGCTGCAGCAGGCGCCGCTGGGCAAAGGCTCCATCGACTTCTTCCCCGCCGAAGGTATCAGCAAGAACATGCTGACCAAGCTCGGCGACACCATCGTGGCACGCGTCAAAGGCGGCGTGACGACGGTACTGATCACCGAATATCACATGTTCGACGACGTGATCGAGCCTATCGACCTGCGCATCGACCGCATCGATACCTCCCCTGCCATCATGCGCACCTTCGCTGTGGTCGCCACCGCCGAACCCGCTCAAGCCCTCGCCGACAACAACGCGCCCATGCCCCTGGTGGTCACCGCCCAGTTGCAGCACGCAGGCGAAGTGGTGTCCAGCGAAGGCTGGGTAGGCGCACCCGAAAGCGAATACTTCATTGAAGGCTTTGCCATTGAGTGGCCGAACAAGCCGGCCGGGGTCGATTTGCTTTACACCTGCATGGTGGCCGGCTCCGGCCCCAGCCGCAATGTTGCCACGGGCACCTTCGTAGGCGCCCGCGGCCAGGGCCTGCCCCTGATCTGCGCAGGCTTCAGCCTGGTAGGCCCCCTGCGCAAGCACTACGAATTAACCGGCCTGATCGCATTCGGCACTGCCGAGCCACAGCGCCTGGTAACCAATCAGATGATGCATGGCCCCAGCGGCAACGAGCCGCTGGTGGCGCTGCATATCGCCATTACTCCCGTTACGAAGATGAACGCTGCCCGCTCTAAATCTCCGTGGGAAAACTCTGCGCCTCAGCAGAAAATCAGTGCAGCAAGCCAACTGGCTTGAAGTAACAGGAACAAATCATGCAATACGATAACCCCGTAGCGGCCTCCCAGCTGCAAGAGCACCTGGACAACTCCACCCTGTCGGCCGGCACCGTTGCCGCTATCAGCTCGCTGCTGAACCTGACCGGCGAAGACACCACCGTTGGTGTGGCTTCGTTCGATGGCGTTAACCTGCAGCTGCCAACCAACGCCCCTACTCAGGTAGTAACCGGCGCGATCGCTGGCCAGAAAGGCGACCAGGTCACTCTGGACCTGTCCGCTGCCGAAGCCGCTGGCGCTAGCACCTACATCCTGGAAAGCGATGCCAACCTGGTTGTCACCCTGCAGGGCAACTCCGCTGCCCCTGCTACCTTCGCTGCCTTCGCTGCTGCTGACATCGCCGTAACTGCCGATGACAGCGCTATCGAACTGGTAGTGACCACCGGTAACGGCGATGACGTGATCACCGTGAACGGCGACCAGAACACCCACATCGACGCAGGTGACGGCAACGACACCATCGTTACCGGCAACGGCAACAACACCGTTATCGCTGGCGCTGGCAACAACAACGTGAAGACCGGCTCGGGCAACGACACCGTCGTGCTGAGCGGCACCAACCACGCTGACATCGTCGACACTGGCGCAGGCTACGACGTAGTGCAGCTGGACGGCTCGCGTGACGACTACAACTTCGCCACCGGCAACGGCTTCAACGTCAACCTGACCAGCGCTGCTCCAGGTGTTGGCCAAACCGCTTCGATCAGCAACGCTGAGTTCCTGACCTTCGTCAACGGTGACACTGTTGAAACTGTGGCCCTGGCTCACAGCGACGACGAAGCAGCTGCCCTGCGCCTGTACCAAGGCATCCTGGGCCGTGACGCTGACGTTGGCGGCGCGAAGACCTTCGTTGAAGCTGTCAACGCTGGCACCTCGCTGTCCGACATCGCCAACGCCTTCCTGAACTCTTCCGAGTTCGCTGGCGCCAACAACGCTACCGACATCAACGAGCTGTACAACGCTCTGCTGGGTCGCAACGCTGAAGAAGGCGGTTCGGCTGCATGGCAAGAGCTGCTGGCCAACGGCGGTTCCCTGTCTGACATCGCTGCTGCAATCGCAGTATCGGCAGAAGCTCAGGAACTGGACGCTTCCAACGCTACCTTCGTGAACGACCTGTACGTCAACGTACTGGGCCGTGACGCTGAAGAAGCTGGCCTGAACAACTGGGTAGACGCACTGTTCAACGGCGCAAGCCGTGCGGACGTTGCCAAAGCCATCGTTGGTTCGTCTGAAGCATCCGACAAGTCCAACAGCGACTTCGTCGACGCTCTGTACCAGTCCGCTCTGGGCCGTACTGCTGACGAAGCTGGCAAAGCTGCCTGGACCGAAGCTCTGGCTGCCGGCGTTTCGCACGCTGACGTCGCCCTGGGCATCGTTGGTTCCGCCGAAGCTGTTGAGCACATCGACAACGTCGTTGTGCTGCACGGCCAAGTGTAACTAGCCCTGCTCTAGCCAAGGATACGCCCAGCCGCAAGGCTGGGTCGTATGCAAAAAGGGGCGACTTTCGGGTCGCCCTCTTTTTATTTTTTGTAGTAAAGCCAAGCCTATGTCCAGACACCCCGACCATGGGCGCGAAACGCTCATGGATATTTTCCACCGACACCGCCAGGCCAACGAAGCAGGCCTTGCTGCTGCCGTACTGGAACGCGCCTTGCAAATCGCCGAGTATCGGCCAGAAGCACAGGTTTGGAAGGGTATAGAGGCGCTCCCGGATGCGCCTGCGCTGGCATTTTTATTTTTTGGCAACGCCGCACAGGCGCTGCCTGACCGCGCCGACATTCACGCACTTATTGGCCGCAGCCTGTTGGCCCAAGGGCACGCCCACCTGGCAAGCCGGTACCTTACTGAAGCCTGGCGCAAGCAGCCCAACGATCCGGCGCTGCGCATGTCGCTTTGGCAGGCATGCAGCCACTCCGAATCCCCTACAGCCCTGCGACATATGATTCTCGCGCACCTGCCCGAGATCACCGCTGCCAATGAACTCGCGTTTGTGCTCAAACTGCTGGCGGGGCAGCCAGAGCCACTGACTACCATTGGTGTCGTCCGCTACCTGCCCGAGCAACGGGAGATCCACGGCTGGGCGATTGACCTGCGCAACTTGCAAGCCCCCCCAGCCCTGAAAGTAGAAGTGAATGGCCGGCAAATCGACACCCTTGCCAGTGCGCCACACCCACTGCTGAGTGCAGCCGGGCTGCCAGGCACACACGGGGGCATCCGCATTCGCGTACCCGACCCGACACCCGAGGTAAAGGTAAGCTTTGCCAATGGCAGCGCCCTGCTTGGCAGCCCCGTGTTCGCAATGCCGGCATTCACACCCCCCGCCCCATTGGCTGCGCACGGCAAAGCGCAGGCTGTAGATGTACTGATACCGGTGTACAACGGCCTGAATGAAACCCTGGAATGCATCAACAGCGCCCTGGAAGCCCGCAAGCGCAACCGAACACCGCATCGACTGGTTGTGATTGAAGACGCCACTCCGGTACCTGCGCTTGCCAAAGCACTAAAGGTTTTGGCTGGCAAGGGCAGGATCACATTGGTGAACAACCCCGTGAACCTGGGCTTTATTCGCAGCATGAACAGGGGGATGGCGCTGAGCCCTGGTAAAGACGTCGTGTGGCTGAACGCTGACACCCGCGTTCACGGTGACTGGCTCGACCGCCTGCGCCAGGCCGCCTACAGCGATGCCAGCATCGCCTCTGCCACGCCCTTTACCAACAATGGCGAGCTGATGAGCTTTCCGCGCAGCCAGGTCAGCCACGACATGCCCAGTGCAGCCGAACAAGCCGAACTGGACGACCTTGCACGCGACACCGACAGCCCGCCGGTTGATATCGAAACCGGTTGCGGCTTTTGCCTTTACATCAAACGCGAGGCACTGGACGAGGTCGGCTACCTGGACGAACTGCACCTGGCCCGCGGTTACGGCGAAGAGACCGACTGGTGCTTGCGCGCGCGCAGCCACGGCTGGAAGCACGTGGGGGCGCCCAACGTATTTGTGGCACACCAAGGTGGCATTTCATTCGGCGCAGAAAAAATTCTCCGCGTTGCGCAGAACAACGCTGTATTGCGCAAACGGTACCCGGATGCGTCGGCTCGCTACCAGGCTTTTTGCCTGCGCGACCCCATAAAGCCGGCACGTGACGCCCTGCAACGTGCGCGCCTGGCGCAGCTTGCCCGCTACGCAGGCAAGCGCCACGGGGACTGGCCAGCACGGGGGGGAAAAACCCTGCACCTCAATAGCAGGCAGGCCAACGACGCCCGGTTCAACCTGACATGGCAGCATGACACACATCGCACATGGGTCTGCTTGCAGGCGCCTGTGGCAGCCCTGCCCCTTAATCTCGACTTCGAACTGCCGGAAGACTTCGACAAACTGGTAGAAGCGCTTCGCCTGCTACCTCAAGACGAGCTCGTATTCGAAAGCCTGCACCGCTGCCCCGTTGAACTGTGCAGGCTCCCTGCCCTACTGGGCACACCCTATCGCATTGCTTGCAGCGATCCGCGCCTGCCGCATAACGATACTCTGTATGACTGGCAGCGCTTCGCAAGCGAGGCCGCCAGCAGCCAACTGCCTCGGCAAGCACTGCAAAGTGCGTATGCGCCCCTCCCCGATAGCCATGTGTTGACCGATGCCACTCCAACACCAGCAGAACTGCCCGCGGACACACCTCGCGCAATCCTGATCGGCGACAACCTCGACGCCACAACAGGCCACCAATGGCTGGCATTGGCACGCCAGCTGGCACGTCAGGCACTGCCCACGGTATTGCTGGCGAAGGCAGAAACACCATGGCTGAAATCACTTCAAGCCACTGGCACGGTACACCTGCTGCCGCAGATAGCTGGCTTCTCATTTGCCGACCGGGCCAAAGCTGCTGGCTGTGACGCCGTACTGAGCCTGGCTGAAAACCCAGATGCGGGCTGGCCCGCAGCGGCGCTTTCCGCCGAGCTAGGCGTGCCGCTGTACGCTAACCCAGGGGCAATTGCCGACGAACTCGGCGCAGCCCCGATTACCCAATTACCTTTCTACTGAGCCAAGCCTGATGCCCCACGCAGCCCTTGATACGCCCCAGGCGGGCGACCCTATCGTCAACCCCGCCACTGCAATCGGAGCCATCATCGGCCTGCAGGGCGACGTATTGCAGGGCTGGGCATTCGATGCAGCCCAACCCGAGCAACGCTTGATCGTTGAAGTGCTCATCGATGGCGCCAGCATCGCACTTGCCCGCGCCGACCAATACGAACCCTGTGCTCCACAGGGAGACCAATTTCACGGCTTTTCCGTGCAGCTGCGCCAAAGCTGGCTGGACGAAGCCCGCTCCATCACGGCGCAAATAGCTAATACCGGCTTGCCACTTCAAGGACAGGTGCAAATCCCTGCCGCGCCGACCCTGGATACCTCAGCCATTGCTTCACAGGTTTGGCATACAGGCGGCCTACGCTTGAGCGGCTGGGCATGGGACCCCAAAGCGCCCCGCCGACACGTTCAAATCAGCGTACGCGAAGGCGGCAGTGAGGTCGCGAAAGCAATTTGCGACCAACATCACCAGGCGCTGGCCTACCGAGCGAGTGCCGACCACGGCTTCGCCGTCGACCTGCCCTGGGAGCTTGCCGATGGTGAACTGCATGTTCTGGAGGTAGTGAACGACCTTGGCCAGCCATTGCCAGGCAGCCCGGTCCGCTTGTGTTGCCTGCCGGAGGGGCTTGAGGGGTTGCTTCAACAACTACCTGTAGCCGAGGACGACCGCACCCTGGCCCTGTTGGGCGGCCTCGCCCGGGAGCAGGCTTTGCGCCTCCCCAAAAGCGCCGGCTGGCATTTGTACCCACAGTGGTTTGACGCTTTTCAGCGCCTGGGCGACGCACCCGCCCCCGCCCTGCAAGGTACTCTCGGCATCCTGTTGATCAGCGACGGTGACAACCCCCTTGAGCAAGCCAGCCTGGCGAGCCTGGGCGCTGACCGTCTCGGCGTGCATGCCCTGGCAGCCACGCCACCGCAGATGCTCACCCGTGGGCTGCGGCAATTGCTCGAGGCGGGGTGTGATCGGATCCTGCCGTTAGTTGCAGGTGACAGGCTGGCAGAGCATGCGCTTACCCACCTAAGCGCCCTGCTGGACGACGGCAGTGCTTGGGGCTACGCCGACTGCGATCGCGATGGCGCACAAGGCGAACGCAGTTTCCCCTGGTTCAAACCCGCGTGGGACATTGACCTGTTCATCGGCGCCGATATCTTTACGCCAGGCGCAATATTTGGCAAAGAGGTTATTGAGCAAGCGCTGGCACTGCTACCCGCCGGGCCGGGCACACAGGCCTGCAACTTCCACCAGCTGAGCGCGGCGGCGGCGCTAGCCACGCAGCGCAACAAATTATGCGTGAGCCACTTGCCCCGCGTGCTGTACCACCGCGCCCACCAGGCTGCCGCCAGCCCCGAGCAGGCAGCGCCCTCCCCCGAACGCCAGCAGGCTATCAGCTGGCTGTGCGAACAGTTGGCCACAGGGGCGACTGTGAGCAGCGTGGACAATTACCCCGCCTTGCTGCGGGCCCACTGGCCATTACCCGTGGAACTGCCCCGTGTCAGCCTGATCGTGCCAACCCGTGACCAGTACAAATTGCTGGCCGCGTGTATGGAAGGCTTACTTAACGACACCGATTACCCGAACCTCGAACTCATTGTTGTGGATAACCAATCCACCGACCCGCAAACCCTGGATTATCTAACAGCATTAAATGACCGGGGTGTCACAGTGCTGCGCCATCCTTTCCCGTTCAATTACTCGACCATCAATAACCGCGCAGCAAATCTGGCAACGGGTGACGTGATCGGCTTGGTGAACAACGATATCGAAATCATCGACAGCGGGTGGCTGAAAGAAATGGTGGCGCAACTTCTGCGCCCGAACGTGGGCGCAGTGGGGGCGAAGTTATTGTGGCCCAACCGCATGGTCCAGCACGGCGGTGTAGTAGTAGGTATCAATGGCCTTGCCGCACATAGTGGCAATACGCTAGCAGCAGACGATCCGGGATATCTCGGTTTTAACCAGCTAACGCGTCGCCAAAGTGCAGTTACGGCAGCCTGCATGCTCATGCGCAAAGCGGTGTTCGACGATGTGGGTGGGCTTGATGAGCTCACATTCCCGGTAGCATTCAACGATGTCGACCTCTGCATGAGAGTTCAACAACAAGGGTTGCATCTGGTGTGGAGTGCAGGTGCACAACTCATCCACGCAGAGTCCGCCAGCCGCGGCAAAGATTTGGCGCCTGAAAAAAGAGCGCGCGCTCAACGCGAACAGCAAAAATTCATTGAGCGCTGGACGATCGGCCACTACAATGACCCGTTTTATAATCCATCGTTGGCAACGGACTACTTGACCGGGCCATACGGTGGATTAGCAATGCCCGTAAGCAGCTTTGCTAAACGCAAGCACCCCCAGCCTGCCAATGGGTCATGGGATGAAAGGAATCAATAGGTGTACGGCATGGATGGCAATGCCCAAAAATTTTCACTTCTGTTCACTGTGCTGGTTCTTTTGACCCACGCACTGCGTTATGCCGTGCCTGACACATTGTTATTCCAATCAGTTCCAAGCTTAGCCCGGGTTTGCGGTATGGCAATAAAAATTTATTGCCTGATTAACCACACAGTAAACAAGCGCTTTATTTCATCAGGGCACGGCATCGACACCCACGCACGGTCGCTGCCCCAGCGCATGCGCGCGTCCCTATGGCTGCACTGCCATTATCAGGGGCGGCCAGCAAACCTCCACTCGTACTCAATTGCAGACCAAACGCCATGAATTCCCTCTCTGCACCGGCAGCATCAAGTACCGAAGTCAACGGCCATTTCGATTACATTCTTGACGACCGCGCATTTGGCTGGGCGTTTGCTCCTGCTCACCCACAAAAACGGCTGACCATTGAAATTATCGCCAATGGTGAAATCGTTGCCCAAGGGCTTGCGCAACAGTTTCGAGAAGATTTGCAAACTGCCGGGATAGGCGATGGTTGCTATCTGTTCGATTTGCAACTGTCCCATGAACTGTTCGACGGCCAGGTACATGACCTGACCGCACGCGTTGCAGAAACGGGTGGCATTCTTGGCGGCGGCCCTCACGCCTTCGGCCCAGAGCGCCGCGAACCCAGCTACCAGCAGATCCCTCGGGCGCTTGGCCTGGCCATGCTTACCGAAATGATGAAGCAGGCCAACTACAGCCGTTTTGCCGGCAACCTGCGCAACTTCACCCAGGCCTATAGGCTGGCATCACGCCTGCAGGAAACCGGCGAGTTCGCGGAAGCCCGGAGTGCATGGACCACCATCAACGGCGCACTCGGCGAAAACCCGCTGGGTTACTGCAAGCTGGGCGAATGCCTGATGCTGCTGGGCTTTGCCGGCGAAGCCCTTGCCGCTTTCCGTGTGGCAGCCGGTTGCGACCTGCGGCTACATTGGGCACACCTGGGCATGGCCAACAGCCTGTTTGCCTTGGGCCAATTCGAACAGGCCGAAGAAGCAATACAGGTAGCCATTGCCCTGCAACCGCAGGACACCGCCCTGGCAAAACGACTGAAGTACATGCAAGACCACAGCCTGCCGCAGCGTGTTGACCTGCTGCTTGGCCAACAGCAGCGCGACGCAGCCATCGCCCTGCTCAAATCGTTCCTGCTCAAGCGCCCGGACAGCACTCAAGCGTGCGCATTGCTGGGTGATCTACTGTGCGAGCCCAGTGACAACACCCTGCCTGGCATGACGCAACTGCATGAACTGCGCAAGGCACAGTGCATTCTTGAAGCCCTGCTGGACGACGTCGAAACCCGGCTGAACGAGGCCATTGAGTAAATGAAAAAGCTGCTGCGGCACATTCATGAACACAGCGCTGACGGCCTGGACACCAGCTTGATCGTGGGTGCCGGTACCGGCAGCCTGCTGGGCGACTGGCGCCAACTGGGTAGCCGTCAGTTGCTGCTGGCCGAGGCACATCCACGCCTGGCCGAGGAACTGGGCCGTCGCTTGCGTCATGATCAGGGCGAACACCTGCTTGCCGTCGCCGTTACCGGTGACGAACAGCCTGTGGCAACGTTACAAGCGCTGAACAACCTGGCCTACAGCAGCCTCAACCAGGCAGTCGACCTGTTTTTCTACTACCCCAACCTGCGCCGCGATGAAGCATTGCAGGTTCCTGCGCGCAGCCTTGAAGCGATCGTGGCAGAACAGGCCCTGGACGGCCGGCAGCCCCACGCATTGCTCATTGCCGCACCGGGGCAGGCATTGCAATTACTGCAAGCTACCCCTGCAGCCGCACTGCACACCTTTAGCTGGGTGATTATCGAATGCAGCAGCGAGCCGCTGTACCAGGATGATGCCAGTGACAGCGAGATCATCGCCTGGATGGACGGCATAGGCTTCGAGCTGGTGACCGACAACCCGGACGCCATCTTCCCGCAAAGCCAGCTGCTATTCGAACGCAACACTACGCGCCTGGTACAGCATCGCCTGCACAGCGAAGTTGCACAGTTGCGCTCGCAGTCTTCGGCTGAAGCACAAAACAGCCAACAACAATTACAGGACCTGGAGCAGCAACTGCAGCAACGCGATGCCGCCTTGCTCGAACTGACCGGGCTGGCTAACGAGCAAAAACAACAGCTCGATGAGTTGGTAAGCGAGAACGCCCGGCTCTTCTCTGCGTGCGAAGCCATGGAAGCCCAACAAGCCGAGCTGCGCCAGGCGCTGCAAGACCAGACCGGCCAGGCTAGCGCGCGGCACGCGCAAATTGATGCAATTGCCAACGAGCGCGATCAGCTTGCCAGTGCTTGCGAAGCGCTAGGGCAACAGCATGCAGCGTTGACCACAGCTTACGACCAGCAGGCCAGCCAGATAGCCGACCTGCAAGCAGAACTTACCGCGCTGGGTAGCCGCAACGCCGAGCTGACCAGCGTCAACGAGGCGCTGGAAAACCAGCGTGCCGAGCTGGCTGGCGCCTACCAGGCGCAGGCCCATCTTGCAGACGAACACCAGGCCCGAGCTGACGCGCTAAGCGCCGCTGCCGACGAGCTTGCAACCCAGCGCGATGCCATGGCCAAGGAAAACGCGCGGCTTTCTGAAACCTGCAATGCACAAAGCGCATCGGCCGTTGAATGCAAGGGGCACCTGGACAAGGTCAGCGAACAACGCGATCAGTTGCAGAAGGCGCTGGCCGAACAAAAGGGTACATTCGAGGCCAATCAGGCTTATGTGCACACGCTTGAGCGCGAAGCGATCGAGTATCAACATCGGCAGCGTCTGCTGGAAGAAGAACTGGTCAAGAGCGAAGCCCAGCTCGACTTGATCAAGGATTTGCTTCTGCGCGAGCCAGGGCTCTGAAGGTGGGCCTGCCAATGTTTAAAGCCATTGCCAACTGGCTGCGCCGTCGTAACACACCGGTCGGTGGCCAACAGCAGGCCGCAGCGGCGGTGGTTGTGGAAGATGCCGACGAAGGCCTCAATGCGCAGCTGGTCCCTTATGATGAAAACCTGCTGGAGCGCAGCCGTACCCAGTGGCAATTCGGGGATTGGCAGAGCCTTGCCGAGCTGCAACGCGAAACCCTGCAGCATCACCCGGACCGCGCCAAGTTGGCACTGCTGGCTGCCGGAGCCCACCAGCAACTGGGCAACATGACCGCGGCGCGCCAGTTCACACGCCTGGCCCAGGACTGGGGTTGCAGCAAGAAGTTGATCAGCCAGGTGCTGATTGCCGGCGTGCACAATACTCTGGGCCGCGCCACGGCCATTGCTGGTCGCTCGCAACAGGCGCTGGAGCACTTCCAGAACGCCGTGAAAATTGCCGCGCCCGGCGCAGATGTACGCCTGCTGGTACAAGCCCGCGTGCGCGAGGAACTGGGCCAGCTTGGGCTGCCAGCCCTCGAAGCCCAGCAAAAGCCAGGCCCAAGCGCCATTCGCCCTGCCCCCGAAAAAAACGCCGTTCAGAAGTTGTCCGAGGATTTGCAGAAGCAGCACGCAACCTTGAGCGAACAAATCAGGCAGCAGAACGCGGAAATGATCAAAGTGCGCCAGTCTCTGGAGCGCACGGTGAAGTCGGAGATGCTGAATGCTGCACAGCAGCTGGAAGCATTTATGGGCGTTCAGAACTATTTGAATCACGGCGAACATTTGCCCGGCATGCACGGTTGGCCGATCAGCCCGGACTTTGCGCTGTACCTGGTCGAATTGATCGACGGCAATGATTATGACTTGATCCTCGAGTTTGGCTCTGGCACTTCAACCGTAGTCATTGCCAAAGCGTTGGCGAGAATCGCTCGCCAGCAACACGGCAAGCCTGCCACCGTGCAGGTGGCATTCGAACACCTGGAGCAGTACCACGCGCAAACGCAGGCGAACTTGCAACACGCGGAATTACTGGGCGCCGTGCAACTGGAGCTTGCGCCTTTGGCTGACTTCAAGGCACCCAACGGCAGCACATACTCATATTACAGCTGTCACGCCGCCCTGCATAAGTTGGCTGAGCAGCTAACTTCAAACATCAAAATACTGATTATAGTCGATGGCCCACCTGCATCGGTTGGAAAACATGCGCGATACCCTGCAGTGCCTTCGGTACTTGCAGGATTCAAAGGTGCGCACATCGACATCTTGCTCGACGACTACATCCGTGAAGATGAAAAGGAAATCGTCCAGCTATGGCTGAAAGACATCGAAGTTGAGGGCCTGAATGCTCAGATGTCTACTCGCAAAATGGAAAAAGACGCTTGTCTTATCTCCATCCCCCATAAGGTGTAAACGAGCATAATCTCATGAAAATCCTAACAGTATTCGGCACTCGCCCCGAAGCAATCAAGATGGCACCCCTTGCGCTTGCACTCGCAGCAGATGAGCGCTTCGAGGCGAGAGTTTGCGTAACTGGGCAGCACAGAGAGATGCTCGACCAAGTTTTGGACTTGTTTGAAATCAAGCCAGACTTTGATCTTAACATCATGAAGCCAGGCCAGGACCTCACGGATGTAAGCACTTCGATCCTGCAAGGCATGAAAAGCGTCTTCCAGGATTTCAGGCCTGATATGGTCCTGGTTCATGGCGACACGGCAACTACTTTTGCTACGACCCTGGCTGCCTACTACCACCAAATACCTGTTGGTCATGTTGAAGCTGGGCTGCGCACCGGAAATCTATATTCCCCATGGCCGGAAGAGGGTAACCGCAAGCTGACCGGAGCATTGGCTAACATACATTTCGCACCCACCGATGACTCGCGAGCGAATCTACTGCGCGAGGGGGTTGCTGATGCTTCTATAGTCGTGACCGGCAACACTGTAATCGATGCGCTTTTGGACGTTGTAAATCGCCTGAAAAACGATGAAGTACTGTATAAAAAAGCCTCAGCACCTTCTAACTTTCTGGATCCGTCTCGCAAGCTGATTTTGGTTACCGGGCACCGCCGAGAAAGTTTTGGCAGCGGCTTTGAACGCATTTGCCAGGCGCTGCTTGAGGTTGCTCAACAGCACCCAGAAGTTGATATCGTCTATCCAGTCCACCTGAATCCTAACGTAAGAGAACCTGTGAATCGCCTGCTGTCAGGCATTAACAACGTTCACCTGATTGAGCCGATGGACTATCTGCCTTTCGTTCATCTGATGACTCGCTCACACATCATTCTTACTGACTCAGGCGGCATTCAAGAAGAAGCGCCATCTCTGGGCAAGCCTGTTCTAGTAATGCGGGACACCACCGAAAGGCCCGAAGCCGTTGCTGCTGGAACCGTAAAGTTGGTGGGCAGCGATGTGGCAAATATAGTTCGTGAACTGAACCGACTTCTGTCGGACCACGAAGCCTATAAAGCCATGAGCTTTGCTCACAATCCATACGGCGACGGCACTGCTTGCCAAACAATTATTCAGGCGTTACTGAAAAACGCTTAACCCTTAGCCCTTGCGTGCATGCTCGGTATCGTTGCCAGCATGCAGCACACAATGTCAGGAAAGACCATGCCAAACTCTAAATATTCCTTTGAAACAATTTCTATGATTGGCCTTGGCTATATCGGCCTTCCAACTGCAACTCTTTTTGCTTCGCGCAAGAAGAAAGTGATCGGCGTCGACGTTTCTGAACACGCAGTGAATACCATTAATAGTGGCAAAATTCACATTGTAGAGCCCGAGTTAGACATGTTGGTTCATGCCGCAGTGACTGAAGGTTATCTGCGCGCCACTCGTACGCCCGAACCAGCGGACGCTTTCCTTATCGCGGTCCCAACACCGTTCAAAGGCGACCACAAGCCTGACCTGAGCTATATTGAATCCGCTGCCAAAGCCATTGCGCCTATTCTGAACAAAGGCAATTTGGTCATTCTCGAATCGACCTCTCCTGTCGGTGCCACGGAGCAAATGTCTGCCTGGTTGTCCGAAGCGCGACCGGATCTCACCTTCCCACAGCAGGCCGGTGAGGAAGCCGACATCCAAATTGCACACTGTCCAGAACGGGTACTTCCTGGCAAAGTCGTACACGAATTGGTTTCCAATGACCGGATCATCGGTGGCATGACACGCAAAGCCAGCGAAATGTCTGTCGCGCTTTACAAGATCTTCGTTGAAGGTGCTTGCATTGTCACCGACGCACGTACTGCTGAAATGTGCAAGCTGACTGAAAATAGCTTCCGCGACGTTAACATTGCCTTCGCCAATGAACTCTCAATGATTTGCGAAAAACTCGAAATCAGTGTTTGGGAACTAGTAGAGCTTGCGAACCGGCACCCACGCGTAAGCATTCTTCAACCTGGCGCTGGTGTAGGTGGTCACTGCATTGCTGTTGACCCATGGTTTATCGTCGACACTACTCCTGACGAAGCGCGTCTCATCCGCACCGCCCGAGAAGTTAACGACTTCAAACCTGAATGGGTATTGAACAAAATAAAAGCGGCTGTTCTGGACACAATGGCCACCAAACAAGGCAGCACCATTTCCGATATTAAAGTAGCCTGCCTGGGTCTCGCTTTCAAACCTGACATTGACGATCTTCGTGAAAGCCCAGCTGTTGATATCACCCGAAATCTGGCTGCCTTGGGCTGCCAAATCGTGGCGGTAGAACCAAATATCGAAGTGCTTCCACCAAAGCTGGCACAAGCTAACATCAGCCTGGCGACTTTGGACGAAGCAGTCGAAACTGCGGACGTCATATGTGTTCTAGTAAAACACACCCCGTTCATTGAAGCTGTGGAAACCCTGCGCCAACACGCATACTGCATTGATTCAGTGGGTATTTTTGCATGATCAGCAAAGAATCAACGGTCATCAACAATCAACTTAAAGAAGCAAGGGCAACCTTGCTTCCGAAAAAAAATCAAGTGCGGCTTGCCGCCTCCGAATACAGCAAAGGTAATTACGAGTCTGCGCTCGAAACCTACAAATATCTGGCAGAAACTATTGGCCAGAAATTTTTTGATGCCAATATACTTCTGTGCGAGCGTCGCCTCCAAGGCATTGAAGTAGGTGCAAACTTTGCTAAGAACATCGTAACGCCGCACCTGAATCTGACTAATTCAAGGTCCGCGGGTGCGCCGAGCATCACAAGCGTGAAACCGACCAAACGCTTGCGATCCATATCAATTATGGACGAGATTTCCGAAGAGTGCTGGCGTTATGAAATGACCAGCTACCCCATCAGCCGAAAAAATTATACTGAGCAGATTGATAAATCCGTGTCGGATTTTTGCTTTTTGGAGAGCTGCTGGAAAGGTAATCGTGGGACTTGGGAGTATGCTTTCACCTCTCCCGGGTTGAAGCACGCGAACGCTCAGGCCCTGCTAGACGCGATCGTGAAAGTAAAGAAAAAAATGCCTATCATCTTCTGGAACAAAGAAGATCCGATGCATTATGACCGCTATCTACCAATTGCAAAACATGCTGACATAATATTCACAACTGACGCAAACAAAGTCGCCGACTACCAGCGGGATATTCCTAGCGCACAAGTACACGCGGTTCCCTTCGCGGCACAACAAAGAATCTGTAATCCGTCGGACAGATTCCGCACCACTCCAGAATCCGTGTGCTTCGCTGGTTCATATTATGGTGTCGGGCACGACGAAAGAAAGCGTCAAATGGATGCACTACTACCGTCCATTATTGAGTTCAATGGCGCCATTTATGACAGAATGTCAAAAATCGATGGCGATCGTTACGCGTTCCCACCGCAATATACGCCGTTCATTAGGGACGCGGTACCTTTTACCGAAGTAGTGAAACTATACAAACGCTTTAAAGTATTCCTGAACGTTAACACCATCATTGACTCCCCAACGATGATGTCCCGCCGTGTTTACGAATTGCTCGCATGTGGAACACCAGTTGTATCTACCCCCTCAAAAGCTATCGAGGAGCAATTCGCGGGGATCGTTCACGTTGCAAAAGATGCGGACGAAGCTAATGTCATCATCGAAAAGCTTCTGACTGATGAGCACTTCTGGGAGAAGTCATCTCATATCGGCTACCGAGAGGTGATGAAAAAACATACCTACTCGCATCGCCTACAAGATATTCAAAAATCGCTTGGGCAGGTAGCAGATGATTCTGCGCCCCTAATCAGCATTATTACCTGCACCCGTCGCCCAAACATGATTGACCGCATCGTCGAAAACATGACGCGGCAAAACCACCCTAATTGTGAACTGATCCTGGTCCTCCAGGACTTTAATGAGCAGCAAAGAGTTGAGTTGGTTTCCAAGCTCAAAGCGACACCCTCTAACATCAAGCGCGTCGAAGTCATTGTAAATGATAGCCAGGACGTGACCCTTGGAGAGCGCTTCAACGATGCTGCAGCTTATGCAGAGGGCGAGTATATCGCAAAAATGGACGATGACGATCTGTACTTTAAAAACTACTTGTCGGACATGATTATTCCATTCTCCTTCGGCGATTATGGACTTGTTGGAAAAAAAGAGCTATTCATGTACCTCTCTGGATCCAGCAAGCTAATTAAGCGTTTCCCTGGAGTCAAACACTGCGAAGCGGACTTTGTTGCTGGTGCGACTTTTGTATTTAAAGCCAGCGTATTCCACAAGTACAAGTTTCAATCTCTCAACCGCGGGGAAGACAGTGATCTGATTGGGCGCCTCAAAAAAGACGGGATCAAAATTTACGCATCAGATCCTTTCAACTTCATCGTATGGAGAGGTGCAACATCAGCTCACACCTGGGACGCCACAGATGAATACTTCCTGTCCGGAAAACAAACGGAAGTAATCGCTGACAATTTGGACACAAGTGTATGTGATTTTTAAGTCACTTACGCGAAACAATTGTTTATATGAAATTATTATGCGCTTTTCAATAGAACCGATCAACCTAGAAATGGTCTATACTGATGTGAGCATACCTCCTGCACACACTCACACTAGGAATCGTTCAAAATAATCATTTTAAAAGCAAAGCGCATAAGCTTTAATTTTTAGAATAGCACCAGGAGCTCGCAGTTATGAGTAAACATACAAACTACTCGCGCGGATTTATAATTTCAGCCGAGCCGGTGAAGTCAGAGATCAACAATTGGCGCACCGAAAATGCCCTGGGCTTGAACTTCCATTTTGATCCTCGTGTCAGCTTTGACTACCGTATAAAGGATGGTCAATTCTGCGTGATGCTTGGCACTGCCCTTGATCTTGACTCGGGGGATTACGGCACAAGCCTTGTTACCCCAACTCTCCTTGATGCGTTTATCACTGGAGAGAATACGCTTTTTGAGAAGCTTGATTCCATTAACGGTAGATTCTTACTTCTTTATGGGACATACAACAGCGACTCCTCCAGCATTCGGATGATTAACGACGCAACGGGGATGCGAAGCGTATTTTATTCGACCACGCAGCCCTTATGCATCAGCTCTCACCCTGATCTTGTAGCTAAGCAAATAGGCGCTTCAAGAAATGATTATGGAAAGTGGCTGACCGAATACAGCAGCTATCACTTACCTGGAAACACCACCCTCTTCCACAACATAAAGCAACTGGTCCCCAACCACTTGTTTGACTGCGAATCAAATAAGCTTATTCGCTTTTTCCCTCGAGAATCCCTGCACACTCCTGACGACATCAATGCGACCATTGATGAGTTAGCGGAGATCTTGAAAAGCCAAGCAGAGCACCTAGCCGCTCATAATCGCATTTTGTGCTCGATTACGGCAGGCGTTGACAGCAGGGTTACATTGTCTGCGACCAGAAGCATTTCCCGAAATGTGAAGTACTTCACTTATTTTGGGAAAGAAGGCGAGCTATCCAAGAACATCTTGCCTATAGATAAACTGATTGCTACAGAAATCAGCAGTAATCTCGGTCTAGATCATGACCTGATCGATCTATCCGAATCTGGCCGTTCTGAAGCGTCTAAAAAATTAAAGAACGAGATTCGCACTTCACATGTGACACACAGTCCGACTGTAGCTGCCGAATACATCCTTCGCTATGCAGATCAGAACTTGCTGCATCTGCGCTCCAACCTTTTGGAAATCGGAAGGATTTTCTACAAAAACTCCTACAACTTACCTAGGAAGTTAGATACAAAATCAGCCGTGACATGTTATTCGTCACGCGCCGAAAATGACCAGCCGGTCATAGACATCTTTGATCAATACTTGAATGAATGCAATTATAACAACATTGAAAACTATGACCCTTACGATTTATTCTATTGGGAATACCGTATGGGTGCTTGGCATTCGCTGGTTCTGCTAGAGAGTGACTCGGCGTTTGACACATTCATCCTCTTCAACAACAGACGCTTTTTGAGCAAATTGCTCTCCATACCTGAGCCCCTTCGCCAAGGTCATGACCTTATGCTGGAGATTTGCGCACGCAACTGGCCAGCTCTGCAGTTTTGGCAAATCAATGAAAAAACAAATATCTACTCGGAATTCAAGGTCGCCAGCAGTTCATTTTCGGACGCTATGAACCTGGAGGCCGCTCAGATCTCCAGTTCGTCGTCTTCGGGTACTGAGAACCCCACACTGTCGATCATGCGATCACCGAGAAGCGTGAAATTCTCTTTCGTCAATTCCGCGCCCACAATTGGAGAGATGATCAGCTTCAAGCTCAGCATCAGTGTTAACGAACCGGAGGACAGCTTCCTAGTCGCTCACATCAAAACTCCTTATGCTAATCCTAATATACCCGGACGGATTGAGTATCAGGTTCTGATCGATGGCAAAAAGCTTTTGACAGCAGACGTATCAGCCTGGAAGGACACTAACCAAGTAGTGATTCCTATACACCCATACCACACTGACGCAGAAAAAGCTGTCAACTTTGAAGTCCGTGTAAACTGCCTTCGAAATTGTGAGCCATGGAACTGGGGCAGAGCTGCGACTGTTATCATTGAGCGAATTTCGCTTCGAAAACAACCTGCATTACCCGGTACAAAAACCATTTGCTCGTCAAACCCATTCGCTCACTTAGAAGTAAATACTTAAGAGCGAACCGAACTAACGGCAGGATCAAGCGCTGTAACGGTTTGATCCTGTATAAAAAGAAATTTACGGGTGCGGGAAAATTGCTGATGACATATACGCGCCGAAGGACCATTTGCACTTGAAGATTGCACTATTGGCGGACGCATTCAGCAGTGCCGCATTCAGCCTCGCTGCCGAGCAAACCGAGCACATTCATCCCGATTCGTTCGAAGAGCAAATACTACGTTCTTCACCCGACATCCTTCTCGTGGAGTCGGCTTGGTTAGGCCAAGATGGCAGTTGGCAAAAAAAGCTGGCACCTCCAGGCAAGGAAATTTTGAGATGCCTAGAGTTGTGCAAATCCCTACAGATTCCAACGGCATTTTGGAATAAGGAAGACCCTGTACACTTCGGCACTTTTATCGCGCTGGCAAGGTTTTTTGACCATGTCTTCACAACTGATATCGACTGCATTCCTCGGTACAAGAAGGCGCTTGGCCATGATCGTGTGTCCCTGCTGCCATTCGGCGTTCAACCTAAACTCCACAACCCCCTGAATACCGTCGAGCGACAAAACGCTTTTTGCTTCGCCGGTTCTTGGTACCAACGTTACCCGGACCGTCAAATGGAGTTCAGATCTCTAGTTGAATCAATCTCAAAAATTGGTCGATTGGATATTTACGATCGCAATTATCTGAATGAAAAATCAGAAACAAAATTCCCGCCAGAGTACACCCCATTAATTAAAGGTTTTTTGCCCTTCACTCAAATTGACCTGGCTTACAAGGGCTATCGATTTGCAGTAAACATAAACACTGTCACTCAGTCGCAAAGCATGTTTGCGCGGCGCGTGTATGAGCTTATGGGCAGCAACAGTCTAGTTGTTAGCAACCCTTCAAAAGGGATGAAACTATTTTTTGGCGACTTGGCTATTTCGAGCCCTAACAAATCCACACTTGAAGACAAGGTCTCATCAGTATGGCACGACGAGACCAGCTATCGAAAACAACGTTTAATGGCGTTGCGAAAGGTTTTGAGTGAACATACTTACGAGCATCGCCTACAGTATATAAAAGCTCGAATCAACGGGGAGCGCTGGCAGCCTGCGCGATCAGAGATATTGATTTTGGCAATAGCACGAAACGCTGAACGCGAGCGCCGCATTATTGAAAATATTAAGCGCCAACTTCATCCTTGCCGGTCATTAATTTTACGCACTTACCATGAAAATGATAGCCAACCAGCACCAACTCAAGGCTATAAAATCACTATTCACACTGCGCACCCTGAATATGAAGCTGCAGTCCAAGCTGCATTATGCGAGCATTCTTGGCTGACATGTTTCAGCAGCGATGACTTTTATGGACCTCATTACTTAACCGACCTTTCACTTGCAACTCAGTTTACCCAAGCTAACGCTATTGGAAAAAGATCATATTTCACCGCTCAAAACGGCGCCTGTAACCTCAATGAGGATGGCTTTCAGTATAGCTACGTCGACAGGTTATTCGCCCGCTCTGCAATAATACGGACGACGAAACTACCAACTGGATGGCTGAATCAAAACCTGGAAGATATGGAAAATACCATCATAAATTGGCCCGACACAATACTGGCCACTGATGAATTCCAATACTGCCACAATGGCTCCCAGCTTTCCTCATCGACAGTAATTGATTCAGTTTCCGACTTACCTCTGAACTGTGGGTTATCTTTAGCCGCAGATATTCTCCCTATTGCCGAGCGCCTTTCTGCTGCTGACTATCGCCAACCAATCGTTTCCGCAACTGCGGTACAAATCACCGGGGAGACACTTTACGACTGGTTAAAAAACCGATTGCCGGAGGCGGTAACCCTTGAACTTCAGGGCGACTCCCTACTGATAAAGTCGCAACTCGATCATAACAATTGCGCTACACTATATGCTTCCAACCGATTCAGTCGCAGCGAAATAAATCTTTCCGAAAACAATCAAGTTCGTTTGATTTCAGAGCACGCTCTCACTGAATTGAATACACTCTTCGAATTTGAAAACGATAGTCGAACTGGGATTGGTCACACCGTCAACAGTGCCGGCGCTGCTTATTCGTTAATCCTACCTGAAAACTGTCATTTTTTACGTTTCGCACTACGTATCCAAGGACCTGGCACTGCGCTTATCCACTCCCTTGTACTCGGAAGAACTTTTGAACCCTCAGCAGTTTCACTCGAAAAGTGCGTTGGCTCATCTAATAAAATCAAACAAGACCCTATCAGGACATTCCTCCGATCAGGAGCTTCTCCCGTGTCGCTAACTAATCGAGCCCAAGCAGCTTTTCAAGCAGGACAGTATGAGTTAGCTATAGGTTTTTATAAGAACGCTATCCTGGAGCAGCCAGGGCTGGCTCACCTCTACCAACTGAGCATTGATATTGCTGAAAGGCGGCTTGGCAATCACACAGAGCAAGCAAAGTCCAGCCAAACAGTCCCGTTGCAACTCAGCATTGACAGCCCCAGAAGTGATTACCTCACTAATGAGACACCCGTTGTTCTCAACGAGATCTACAATTCGATTGCTAAGCTCTCACCCAACCTACCGAAAATTGCGACTCCGCATGCTTCGCTAGTATCGGTTGTATTGACCACCGAAAATGATGCCGGATTTGTCGAGCAAGCGGTTGACTCAGTACTCCGCCAGAGCTGGGCAAACTTAGAGTTGATCGTGGTTGACAATGCCAGTACTGACCAAACATGGCAAATACTAGATCGTTTGCGGAAAACTGTTGGCAATCTTTTCTGCTATCGCCTTAACACCAATCTCGGAAAAAGCTTCGCAAGAAACCTAGGCCTACAGAAGGCTCATGGCGATTTTTTGTTCTTCCAGAGTGGCAATGAGCTCTCTCATCCCGAACGTATTCGTCTAAGCATGCACTACCTGGTGCAGCCAGATGTTATTGGAGTTATGGAAGGCCGCGCAAAACTTCTCACTCCGTCAAACCGAGTTCTTGCAGCGGCGCCGGACAACTATATATCAGAAACACTCCCAGCTCTGAGCCGTACCACGTTGGAGCGTATAGGCTATTTTGGCTATTTCAAAAACTCATCTGATGACGAATTCAACTTACGACTTCGTACTTGGGCATCATTCGAGAACAGTTCTATTCCTGAGATGGAGCACCCGCTCGTCTACCAGGCTTTGGTGGATGAACTGACTGCTGCCACCCCATCTCAATCTGGCGCGTTGCAAATCAACGATAATCGCGTAGCGCATTGCAAACGTTCCAAAGAGGCCTTCGCCCAGCTACACCAAGAACTCGGCGCAGAAAGCTTCCAAGAGTTCTTCCGCTTCCCGGTCATTCGTGACCTAATCCCCGTTCCACCAGCGCTTAGCAGCCTCGCCAACCCCGTCCAACCCGTGGTCGTCAGCCTGTGCTCCATCCCAGAACGCGCCGAATTGCTGCGCCAGGTACTCGCTAGCCTCGCGCCTCAGGTTGACGCGATGCACATCTACCTGGACCGCTATGATTCGATCCCAGACTTCGTCCGCAATTGCCACCCCAAAGTAACGGTCTACCTGTCCAAAGACCACCCAGGTCTGCGCGACAATGGCAAGTTCCTGGCGTTTTCCGCACTTGCAGAAGACTGCTACTACTTCACAGCAGATGACGACATCGTATATCCCCCTGATTACGTCGCCAGCATGGTGCGACGCATCGAGAATTACGAGCGCCAGGCGGTCATCGGGGTACATGGGGTACTACTACCAGAGCAGGCAGAAGGTTACTTCACGTCCTTCCGCAAGGTGCACATGTTCAAAAAGGAACTGGAACGGGATGCGTTGGTGAACAACCTGGGCACCGGCACCGTAGCGTTCCACTCGGGTCTGTTGCGCGGGCTGGACCTTACCCATTTCGGTACGCCGGGCATGGCAGACCTGCACCTGTCGGTTTTCTGCAAGCAACGCAATATTCCGATGGTGGCGCTCGCCCGCCCCGAAGACTGGCTGCAGGAACTGCCCTCGCCCAATACCAGCCTGTACAATGAATTCCGGCAGGCGGACGACCAGCAGTCGGCACTCATTCGTGCCCACAAACCCTGGGGTTATGCAGCGATCAGCAAGGCTGTTGCCGGGGCTTCGATGCGCGCAATCAAGCCTGACACAGGCGAACGCCTGCAACGGTTGATACCCATACTACATGCTTGCCTGAAATAGCCCAGGCACCAAGGCACCGCTTTGGCACTTCGCAGGGCCGGCTGAAAAGCCGGCCTGCTTACATTATCTGCTGTTGAGTACGCCTAGGCGCGCAAGGGAAAGCACACTATGAACATCACCCCTCCCCAGTGCCTGCCACTGCCCGGTGCCTGGGTATGCAGACCATGAAAATCACAGTCGTCGGAATGGGCTACGTAGGCCTTGCCAATGCCGCCCTGCTCGCTCAACACGTGCAGGTAGTAACGCTGGACCGCGACCCGGCCAAGGTAGACGCCATCAACCAGCGGCGCTCGCCCATTGTCGACCCGTTGCTTGAAGACTATCTGCTTAACAAGCCGCTCAACCTGCAAGCAACGCTCGATGGCGCAGAGGCTTACGCCGATGCGGCCTTCGTCGTCATCGCCACACCCACCGACTATGACGTTGAAAGCGGCCGCTTCGATACCCGTTCCGTCGAGTCGGTGATCCGCGATGTGCGCGCAGTGAATCAGGCGGCCACATTGGTGATCAAGTCCACAGTGCCCGTCGGGTTCACCGAGCGCATGCGGAGCTTGTTCGGTTATGACGACATCATTTTTGCGCCTGAATTTCTGCGTGAAGGCCAGGCGCTCTACGACAACCTGTACCCTTCTCGTATCGTGGTTGGCGGGCACTCCGCAGGGGCCAGGCTATTCGCCGAACTGATGCAGCACAGCGCGATCAAGAAAGACGTGCCGGTACTGCATACCGGCGCTACCGAAGCCGAGGCGATCAAGCTGTTCGCCAACACCTACCTGGCCATGCGCGTAGCGTACTTCAACGAGCTGGACAGTTACGCCGAAAGCCACGGCCTGGATACCCGCCAGATCATCGAAGGTGTCGGGCTGGACCCGCGAATTGGCAACCATTACAACAATCCCTCCTTCGGCTATGGCGGCTACTGCCTGCCCAAGGACACCAAGCAATTGCTGGCCAACTACAGCGACGTGCCGCAGACCCTGATTCGGGCAATCGTCGATTCCAACCGTACCCGCAAAGACTTCATCGCCGAGGCCATTCTCAAGCGCCAGCCGCGACGAGTGGGTATCTATCGGTTGATCATGAAAGCCGGCTCGGACAATTTCCGCACCTCGTCCATTCAAGGCATCATGAAGCGCCTGAAGGCCAAGGGGGTGGAGGTGGTGGTCTATGAGCCGGTGCTCAAAACTGCGACCTTTTTCAACTCTCCGGTCCTGGCCGACCTTGAAGAGTTCAAGCGCAGCTGCGATGTGGTCGTGGCCAATCGGCTTACCGATGAAATCAACGATATACTCGACAAAATTTATACCCGCGACCTGTACAGCAAGGACTGAGCGCGGCCATGACATGGCTACCGTTTTTATGGAGACATCGATGCAAACCCTACTCTCCGGCCTGAGTGAACAGGCCAGCCGCGCGTATGTAGGCGCCTCATTTGACGACGCATTTTCGATTCAGTGGAAACCCGCTGCGCAGTTCATGGCCGGCGTCGACCTCACCCACGCTTCGGGGGCACACCAGCGCGTGTGGTTGTATCGCGCACCTTGGTCCTGGTTGGCCGATGGTGCCACCGTCGATGTCGCAGCGGCACTGCACCAGTGGCAGGCCGAGCAACGCGCAGTGCTGCAACTGCGCCGCACGCTGCGTCAGCGTTTGATTCTGGTGAACATCGACAGGGTGACGCCGCAGGCGCTGTTCGAACGCCTGGGCCTGGCTTACAACGACCAGCCAGTGCAGCTGTTTACCGACCCGTTGGCGGCCACACTGGCTGGCGTCTTCGAGCAGATGGCGCCCGAAAGCTGGACCCTGTACGAAGCGTTGGAAGCTGCAGCATGGCTGCCAAACGGTGAACCGGAATTCCGCTCCAATCGCCCACTGCCAACGACTACAGGGTTGATCGAACTGCTGGACCTGATCCATGCCGGCCGGCAATTGCCCAACGCTCAACTGCAGTTGCATGAGCGGGAAAGGGCCATCACCAGCCTGCGCCGTGAAACGGACCAAGCGCGCAACACCCAGCAAAGCCGCAACGATGAGCGCGAGCAGGTGTTGTCGCAGTTGCATCGCGCACAGCAAGCGCTGGCGGATCGTGAAGCAGAAAGCCAGCGCCTCAAGGACCAGCACAGCAGCCTGCAGCAACAGCTGGCCCAAGCGCAGACGGACAAGCAGCAGGCTATCCAGGCGGCCGTCAGTGTGGGTTCCAAGCCATTGGCAGAGGAAAACCAACTGCTGCTGGCTCAACTGCATGACGTGCAGGAAGAGCTGGAAAAGCGCCATCAGGCCGGCCTGTCGCTCGAACAACAAGTCGCAGCCCTGAAGCTGGAAGCCGCGCAGGCTCGCGCAACGCAACAAAAAGCCCAACAAGCGCATGCCGACAGTAGCGTTGCACAACGTTACAAGGAAGAAAGCGAGCTTCTGCTGGCGCAGTTGCACGAAGTGCAAGAAGAGCTGGAAAAGCGCCACCTGGAAAGCCAGGGTTTCAACGACAAGTACGCCAAGCTGAAGAAAGAGCTGGACCAGACCCTTGCCGCGCAACAGCAGGCCGGCGTGGACCTGGCTGGCGCTACAGCCAATGCCCAGGCGCTGGGTGAAGAGAACGAGCTGTTGCTCTCGCAACTGCACCTGGTGCAGGAAGAGCTGGAAAACTACTACCTGGCCAATCGCGAAATTCTTGCGGCCATGGACCAATCCAACCACACGCTGCACCGTGCCCGTAAAGTGATCAGCCGGGTGGCTGCCAATGTCTAAGGCCCAGGCGGCAAGCCCGTACAACAGCGTGGTCGACCCCCAGTGGTACGTAGCGACTTATCCGGATGTAGCGGCTGCAGGTGCAGACCCGCAACAGCACTATGAACAACATGGTGCCGCTGAGGGCCGCTTGCCCCGGTACCTACAAGCCTACCGCCTGGAGTCGGCCCTGTGGGGCGGCTTCAGCGGGCTGGCGTTGCCGGAGCTCAGTGCCCTCCAGGCACACACCGAGGACCGTGAAGAGCAAGCCTATGCTTCCTGGGCCCTGGCCCGCTGGCATGCCAGTGCCTCGCAATGGTCGAGCGCGCTGCCATACATCGACGCCCTCGCACAGCCACTGCCACCTTACATCGGCACCCTTGGCCCAATATTGCTAAGGGCCGAGGTGCTGCTGCGCAATGGCCAGCAGTCGCTTGCGCAAGCCTGCATCGCCGAGGCCATCGCAGCAAAAGGCATGCAAGCCGACTTGTGCCTGGCAGCCGCCAATGTGTCGCTGGCCACCAAGGGCACCCAACACCAGCCGCCAGCCGCTCTGCGCCTGTTCTGGCTTAACCGTGCGCTTGCCGCTGCCGACCTGGCACCGGTTGCCCTGCGCAACCCCGCAGCTACGCTCACCCTGGATAACCTTCAGGCCGCGGCTGCCGCGACGGTTCCGCCCCAGGCCCAGCCAAAAATCAGCGTGATCATGCCGGCGTTCAACGCCGAGGTGTTCATTGAAACGGCGCTGCGCAGCCTGCTGGCTCAAAGTTGGAGCAACCTGGAAATCCTGGTTGTGGATGACTGCAGCAGCGATGCCACGGTCGAGCGTGTTTCTGAGCTGGCCCGAGAAGATGCGCGTATCGTGCTGTTGCAGCAACCGGTAAACCGCGGCGCTTACGCTGCGCGCAATACAGCATTGAAGCACGCGACCGGCACGTTCGTGGTCAACCATGACAGCGACGACTGGTCCCACCCCCAGCGCCTGGAGCTCATGGCCACCCCGCTGCTGCAGAACCCGGGCCTGGTCGGCACTCTGGCTGAGTGGGTCAGGGCCGATACCGAGCTGCACTTCCAATGCTGGCGAATGGAAAACAGCCTGATCGAACCGAGCGTTTCCACCATCATGATGCGCTGCGATGCCGTGCGCGAACTTGGCGGCTGGGATGAGGTGCGTGTCGCGGCCGATCATGAGCTGCGCCAACGCCTGCAACGCCGCCATGGCGCCGAGGCGCTGGTCTACCTGCTGCCTGGGGTACCGCTGGTCATTGCCCGTCATCTGCCACAATCGCTGACCATGGCTTCCGGCACACATCTGCGCTCAACGTTCTTCGGCCTGCGCCAGCTGTACAGCGCTCTGGCCGATACCTGGCATGCAATGGCAGAAGATGCGGCTGACCTGCGTTTGCCTGAAAGCGCTGGTGAACGCGCCTTCCCGGCACCCGCACCGATGCTGCGCAAATCATCTGCCCAGGCCAGCTACGACTGGTTGTTGATCAGCGACCTTGGCGAAACAGCGCGCAGCGCCAAGGCTTTGCGCCTGATACTGGACAGGTTGCAAGGGCAAGGTGAACGCGTTGCCTTGCTGCATTGGCCAGACTATCAGCGCCCCGGCCTGGTGGGCCCCGACATACTTCGCAAGGCCGTCTTGGGTGCGGTAGACATCGTGCTGGCCGAGCAGCCACTGGAAGCCCAGCGTGTGGTAGTCGTAGGGCGTCATCTGCTGGCCTACCCATTGGATCAAGTACCGGTCATTGACGGCTTGCAAAGCTGCCAGGTAGTGGAGACCGTGCGTGAAGCCAAGCTGCTGGCGATTGCACCTGTAGCTCAGGCCATTGCGCCAAGCGAAAAGCAGCACTCGGTAGCCGAGCACCCCGCCCCTGCTACTGCTTTGGCGGAACCCGAGGCGCCCGAGCCGGCCCCGGTGCAGGACAACGCCACAGGGCTACCAGCATTGTTCGACGCCGCCTGGTACCTGCAACGCTACCCCGATGTGGCGAAAGCCGGTATCAGCCCCTGGGAACACTATGTTGCCAACGGTTTTGCCGAAGGCCGTGAGCCGGGCCCGGACTTCAATACAGCCTGGTACCTGGAACAATGCATAGAGGCGCGCGACAGTGGTCTGCCGCCGCTGGTGCATTATGAACAGGTCGGTCGCCAGGCAGGTTACAACCCCACCCACCCTACTTTCACGGGCAACCAGCCGAACCGAGCGGGTCGGCCAACCGTGTTGCTGTGCGCCCACGCGGCCGATGTGCAACTGTTTGGCGCCGAACGCAGCCTGCTGGATGTACTCGATGCCTGCAACGCCCTGCAACTCAACGTGCTGGTCAGCGTGCCAAGCGTTGCCAACATCGCCTATATCGATGAATTGCGCGCCCGCTCGCTGTTCGTCACCTGTATTCCAACTCGACCATGGTCAGCCAGTACAGCGCCATGCCCGCTGGCAGTGGAACGCTTCCGCACGCTGATCCGTGACCATTCGGTAGAGTTGGTGCAGGCCAACACCCTGATGCTGCGCGAGCCATTGCTGGCTGCACGTAGCGAGAACGTACCGGCAGTGCTGCATGCACACGAATCCCCGGCCCATGACCCGGCACTCTGCGCCTCAATCGGCCTGCCTGCCCCGCAGATTGTGGAGCAAGCCCTGGAACGCGCCGATCACGTACTGGCCAACTCAGCCTTTACTGCGCAGCATCTGGGCAAGCCAGGGGCCACCCACGTGGTCAGCAACATCATTGACCTGAAGGCGTTCGACCTGCCTAACGTCATTGACAACAAGCGCATCACGGCCGCGCTTATCAGCAGCAACTTGCCGAAAAAAGGTATCCAGGACCTTCTGCAGCTGGCCTGCGACACCGCTCGGGACACGCCTAACCTTCAGTTGTTGCTGATAGGGCCAAATACGCCAAGTGTCGCCGCCTTGAGAACACTGGAAGCGCGTGGCCAGCTGCCAGCCAACTTCAGCTTGTTGCCTTACGCAACCAGCCCGCAAACGGCTATTTCTCAAGCTAATATTGTGCTCAACCTGTCGCACTGCCAGGAAACCTTTGGCCGTACGCTGCTCGAAGGCATGGCCGCCAGCCGTCCAGTATTGGCTTATCGCTGGGGGGCATTGCCCGAATTGGTTGATGAAGGGGTCAATGGCCACACCTTCGAGCACGGTGACACCAAAGCAATCGCCAACAGGCTGCGCCAGTTCTGCCGCAACCCGAAAAAAATTCGTACGCTGGGGGCTGCCGGGCGCAAACGTGCCAAGCAGTACAACTTGAAGCGCTTGTGCAAGCAGTTGGGCGAGGCCTATACGTCGATCCTTGACTATCCCCTGCTGCAGACAGAGGAATTGACATGATTCTAGTCACAGGCGGGGCCGGCTTCATCGGGTCCAACTTCGTGCTGCAATGGTGTGCGAAAGGTGGCGAAGAGGTGCTGAACCTCGATGCCTTGACCTATGCTGGCAACCTGGCCAACCTGCAATCGTTGGAAGGCAACGACCAGCATCGGTTCATCCAAGGCAACATTTGCGACGCCGACTTGCTTGCGCGGCTGTTCGCCGAGCATCGCCCAAGGGCAGTGGTGCACTTTGCCGCCGAATCTCACGTCGACCGGTCCATTGCGGGCCCCGAAGCATTCGTTGAAACAAACGTGGTCGGCACCTTCCGCTTGCTGGAAGCGGCTCGCGCCCACTGGAACCAGCTGGAGGGGGAAGCCAAGGCAAGCTTCCGCTTCCTGCATGTTTCTACCGATGAGGTCTACGGCACGCTGGGTAGCAACGACCCGGCATTCACCGAGGCCACGCCATACGCCCCGAACAGCCCCTATTCGGCTAGCAAGGCCGCCAGCGATCACTTGGTGCGATCGTACTTCCATACCTATGGCATGCCAGTACTGACCACCAACTGCTCGAACAACTATGGGCCGTTCCACTTCCCGGAGAAGTTGATTCCGCTGATGATCGTGAACGCTCTGGCGGGAAAGGCACTGCCTGTGTATGGGGATGGCCAGCAGATTCGCGACTGGCTGTACGTCGAAGACCACTGCGCTGGTATCCGCCGAGTGCTGGAAGCCGGTGCTTGCGGGGAAACCTACAACATTGGCGGCTGGAATGAAAAAGCCAACATCGACATCGTGCGCACACTGTGCACGCTGCTCGATGAAATGGCGCCTGCCAGCGAGCGAGATGTCATCAATGTGAAGACCGGTGCACCAGTCAAGCAGTATGCAGAGCTGATCACCTATGTCACAGACCGCCCGGGCCATGATCGCCGCTACGCCATCGATGCACGCAAGATTGAGCGAGAGCTTGGCTGGAGGCCTGCAGAAACATTCGACACGGGTATCCGCAAGACCGTGCAGTGGTATCTGGACAACCAGCATTGGGTAGCTGGCGTCATCGATGGCAGCTACCGGGACTGGGTAGCGCAGCAGTATGGTTCGGGTAAACAGTGAAAATTCTGCTTTTGGGTAAAAATGGTCAAGTGGGTTGGGAGCTGCAACGTTCACTCGCACCGCTTGGCCATGTGATTGCGCTGGATCGTCAAGGATGCCTGGACCTGAGCGGCAATCTGGGGGACCTGGATGCCATAGCGGCCACAGTTAGGGCGTTAAAGCCGGATATCATCGTCAACGCGGCCGCCTACACCGCGGTAGACAAGGCGGAAAGCGAAGCAGCCTTGGCTGTACGCATCAATGCCGAAGCGCCTGGGGTATTGGCGCGCCAGGCGGCTGCTATCGGCGCTTGGCTGATTCACTACTCCACAGATTATGTATTCGACGGCAGCGGCTCGACCCCCTGGCCAGAAGAGGCGCCCACCCATCCGCTTTCGGTGTATGGCCGTACCAAGCGCGATGGTGAAGCAGCCATCGCTGCCAGCGGTGCCCGCGCCGTGGTGCTTCGCACCAGTTGGGTATACGCCGCCCGCGGTCAGAACTTTGCCAAGACCATGCTGCGGCTGGCTAAAGAGCGCGACGCACTTAACGTGGTAGCTGACCAGTACGGTGCACCCACCGGGGCGGAGTTGATCGCTGATGTAACGGCCCACATCATCAGGCAGATCTTCAGCTGCGCCAATGCGAGTCAGCTAGCGGGTATCTATCACCTGGCAGCAGCGGGTGAAACCAGCTGGCATGGCTACGCGCAGTTTGTACTGCAACATGCCAGCCGCCAGGGTTGTGCGTTGAAGGTAAGCCCCGAACAGGTGGGTGCAATCGCCACTGAGGATTATCCGGTCCCGGCCGCCAGGCCGCGAAACTCTCGCCTGAATTTGGCTAAACTCGAAAAGGTATTCAACCTCAAGATGCCGCCTTGGCAACAAGGTGTGCAGCGCATGCTGGACGAGATCCAGCTTTAAGGACCGCATATGGCGCGTAAAGGAATTATTCTGGCGGGGGGTTCGGGCACGCGCCTGCATCCCGCCACATTGTCGGTATCCAAGCAACTGCTGCCGGTATACGACAAGCCCATGATTTATTACCCGCTCAGTACGCTATTGCTGGCGGGTATCCGCGACATCCTCATTATCTCGACGCCTCAGGATACGCCCAGGTTCGAGCAACTACTGGGTGATGGCAGCCAGTGGGGGCTGAACCTTTCCTATGCGGTACAACCAAGCCCGGATGGCCTGGCCCAGGCGTTCACCATCGGCGCAGGATTCATTGGCAATGATCCATCGGCGCTGGTGTTGGGCGACAATATCTTCTATGGCCATGACTTCCAGGCGCTGCTGCTCAATGCAGACAAGCGACAGGATGGTGCTTCGGTGTTCGCTTATCACGTTCAGGACCCTGAGCGGTACGGGGTGGCTGAGTTCGATGGGCACGGCTGCGTGCTTTCCATCGAGGAAAAGCCGAAAGTACCCAAGTCCAGCTATGCCGTAACGGGCCTTTACTTCTATGACAACCAGGTCGTTGACCTTGCCCGGCAGTTGCAACCTTCAGCGCGGGGCGAACTGGAAATCACCGACCTGAACAACCTGTACCTGCAACAAAAGCAGCTGCACGTAGAGATCATGGGCCGCGGGTACGCCTGGCTGGATACCGGCACTCACGACAGCCTGCTTGAAGCCAGCCAGTACATTGCGACCATTGAGCGCAGACAAGGACTGAAAATAGCCTGCCCCGAAGAAATCGCATATCGCGCCGGGTGGATCTCTGCAGAACAAATCGAACGCCTGGCGCAACCCATGATGAAAAATGGCTATGGGCAATACCTGCGTAATTTGCTTGAGGTGAAAGTTTTCTGATGCGTGCAATACCTTTAGCCATCAAGGACGTAATGCTCATCGTTCCCAAGGTGTTCGGCGACGAACGTGGTTTCTTCTACGAAAGCTTCAACGCCAGTGTCTTCAGCGAAGTGACCGGCCTGCAGCCCGACTTCGTACAAGACAACCACTCGCGCTCGGTAAAAGGCGTGCTGCGTGGCCTGCACTACCAGCTGGCACCTCACGCCCAGGGCAAGCTGGTGCGTGTGGTGCAAGGCGAAGTCTTCGATGTTGCGGTGGATATCCGTCGCTCGTCCCCTACCTTCGGTAAATGGGTAGGTGCGGTGTTGTCGGCCGAGAACAAGAACCAACTGTGGATCCCGCCAGGGTTCGCACACGGGTTCGTCACGTTGAGTGAAACCGCAGAGTTCCTCTACAAGACCACCGACTTCTACTCGCCGCAGTGCGAGCGCTGCATTGCCTGGGATGACCCGGCAGTCGGCATCGAATGGCCTATCGATTTCGCACCAAGCCTGTCTGGCAAGGACCAGCTTGGGGTCGCGCTAGCTGACGCCGAACTGTTCGATTGATGAGATAGGCGAGGCGGCATGGCCTCGCCTATCTTGTTTCTCTCAGCAGCCACCCTGCATAAACGCGATTCGTCCAGCCTGAACGGCTCGCACTCAGACGTAGTAAAACCTATTGGATGAGTGGCCGCTTTACGTTGACAGGGCGCAGCAACAGCTGCCAGCATTTCGCTTTTTCTGCGACCAGCGACTACTCCAATGTCTGCCACATCCGCCCCAGCCGAACGGCTTTATATCCTGGACACTTTACGGGGTATCGCAGCGCTCTGCGTCGTGTTCTGGCATTGGCAACATTTTTTCTACGTGGGGAACAGTCCGTCAGATTTCGACCCAACGCGCCAACCCTTCTATACCGCGCTTGCGCCGTTGTACCAGCATGGCGGTCTGGCGGTGCAACTGTTTTTTTCCATTTCCGGGTTTGTGTTCTTCTGGTTGTTCGCGCAAGGCGTGGCCACGCGCAGGGTCAACGCGCGCAACTTCGCGGTCGACCGTTTTAGCCGTCTATACCCGCTGCACTTGCTGACATTCGCCGCAGTAGGGGCGCTGCAGTTTGTCTACTCCAACAGTCATACTGGCTTTTTTGTTTACCCTTTCAACGATGCCTATCACGCATTGCTCAATCTTTTGCTGGTGCCCGCCTGGGGATTTGAACGCGGGTGGTCGTTTAACGCGCCAATCTGGTCGGTCTCGGTCGAGGTGCTGCTCTATACCTTGTTTTTCGTCATCTGTCTGGCCGGCCGCTGGCGCTGGTTACTTACCGTAATCGCTTTTGCCGCAGGCCTGATGCTATACCCCGACAACTACAAAATCGGTAGCGGGTTGTTATGCTTTTTTGCTGGCGGGCTCGCTTACGGCGTACTTTGCGAGTTACGGAAATGGCTAGGCTCCGGCCCGGCGTTTCTCGCTGCCTGCTGCATTGCGTCAGGTAGTTGGGGCTCGCAAATATGGCTATACGATGCGATAAACCCCACCCTGGTCATATGCCTGTGCTTCCCTGCTACCCTGGCTGCGCTGGCCGCTGCCGGCCTGCACTGGCCAGGGCTGTTGCGCAGTACTGCCTGGGTCGGAGATATCAGCTACGCCTCTTACCTCCTGCATTTTCCGCTGCAAATAGCGTTTGCACTGGCGCTGGATGGCCTTGGTTACGCGCGCGAAAACTTCTACAGCCCAGGGCTGATGCTGGCATTCTTTGCAGTGCTCATTCCCCTCAGTCTGGCCTGTCATAAATGGTTTGAACGCCCGGTTCAGCGATATTTGCGCCGTAGCCGATTGGCAAACCCCAGACAATCGGGCACACGGGCGTCGGCGTAAGCCTGGGCAATAGCGCCTTCAGCACTGTCCGCCTAGCTGTACCCCTGGATGCTGGAGCTGCTGGGGTTTATCCCGCGCATGCTTTATGGTGAAGTAGCTACTGCACCCACTGATATCTGCACCATTTACGCCGCCCTCAAATAAATACAACAGGACGCCCCGTGAATACTTTGACCGCGACAACCGCGCCGCCTCAGGTTGCGGTGCAGTACTCGGCCGACAAAACCCACGACGTGTCACTTGATGCGTTACGACTCGTCGCCACATTGATGGTAATCGTGATCCATGTTTCCGCCACCGGGTTTGCCCAGCTGGCGCCACACTGGTGGGGGGTCAACACCTACGAGAGCTTGTCCCGCGCAAGTGTGCCGATTTTCTTCATGATCACCGGTGCATTGCTGCTGCCGCGCTCGCACAGTGTCAGCAGCGTACTACGCCGCGTGTGGCGCATGGGCTTCGCGCTGCTCGCGTGGTCTTTGATCTATCTTGCCTACAATAAGTACAAGGTCACCGGGCTGATACTGCCAGACCTTTCCGAGCTCAAACACTGGCTGGTTGCAATCGTGCGCTGGCCGGTGGCGGGCCATTTGTGGTACCTGTACACGCTGATGGCGGCCTACTTCTTCATCCCTGTGTTGGCGGGTTTTTTCCGCAGCAGCCCGTTGAGGCTGCAGTGCCTGGTACTTGGAGTGTGGTTGATAACTGCCAGCATCGTACCGTTCGCCGAACGCGCCTTCGGTGAAGCACGGGCGTATATTGATACGCGCTTTTTCTATATTTACCCCGGTTATATATTGGCAGGCGCACTGTTGTATCACCATTTCAAGATAAACCTGAAAGGGGTGTACGCAGGCATAACTTTCTACCTGCTATGCAGTGCAGCAACCGCAGCGCTGACCTGGTACTACTCCAAAAAAGCTGCGACCAACACCGAACTGTTTTATGAGTACTTCGCTCCGTTCGTGGTCGCTGCTGCAGTGTGCCTGTTCTGCATCGTCAGGTATCTGGCCCAGCGCCTGGTGGCCCGCTACCCAGGCTCCCGGGGCGGGATGATTTTTCTCGGCAACCTCACTTTTGGCATCTATCTGATGCACCCCATGGTGATCTGGGAGCTGCACCACAAAGGCCTCGCCTGGAATTTCATCAACCCCTGGCTGGCGATCCCGACCGTAATGGTCGTGGTTTTCGTGATATGTGGGCTCATCACCTACATCATCAGAAAAACCCCTGTCGTTCGAGCAATTATTCCTGGCTGACGTAAACACTGGGGCCAGTATCATTGTGGTCTGGCGACAGCTCTGCGGCATGGTTTAAAACGCTTGCCCATCAGTATTCATTCTACAGCCGGAAAAAACAACGGCAATGAGCTTATCCGCAGCCTCGGTGATAACTACAATGCCACCACTTTCAGGAGAACCGGCATGCAACAAGCTTCAGACAGAGCGCTTTTCGCCAACCAGTTAAGAGGCGTGGCGGTGATCGCCGTGCTTATCGTTCACTGGTGCGGTGTTTATTGGTTTTCACGGGATGTGGTGGCTTCTTATATCCATGCCCCGGTCGTGGAAGGGCCTTCGTCAAGCATGATCTACTGGCTGACGATCCCAACCTTCAACTATGGTCCTTTTGGCGTTTCGGTTTTCTTCCTGATAAGCGGCTTTGTCATCCCGTTTTCGCTGAATCGTCTGGAGCCTGCCAAGTTTCTGATCGCCCGGTTTCTGCGTATCTACCCGACCTATATCGTCGCCTCGCTGATCATGCTGGCGCTGGTCTATATGTCCAGCCGATATTGGGGGCAGCCCTTCTCCATGGCGCTGGACCGGCTATTTGCCAACCTGTTCCTGCTGCAAGGCAACTTGCATTACCCCTCCATCGACATGGTCAACTGGACCCTGGCCATCGAGATCAAGTTCTATATCATCGCCGCCCTGCTGTATCGCTCGATCAAGGCCGGCAATGCCTTCCCGGTCATTTTGTTCGCCGTCGCGGTGCTCGCGGCGTGCGAGGCGCTTCCCACATTGCTGGCCGGGTGGGAGTTGCGCGTCGGCCTGGTGGAATCGCTTGAGACCGAGTTGATGTGTGTGATCTTCATGTTCATTGGTACCGGCTTCTATCACCACTACACCGGTACCTACACGACTCGACAATTACTGGCCTATGTGGCCATTTTGATGCTGGTGTTCCTGGTGTGCTGGCCACACACCGACTGGGATGTACAGATGCCATCGGTGCCGCAAAACTATGTTTACGGCTTTATCCTGTTCAGCGTCAGTTACATGCTGCGCCGGTATTTCCGCCCGTTTGCGCCGCTGGATTTCATCGCCAATATCAGCTATTCGATCTATGTAACACACTCGATCATCGGCTATCTGTGCCTGCGTATTCTGATGGACCAGGGCCTGTCGTTCCCGGTCTCGGGTTTGTTGACGCTGATCTTCGTGCTGACGCTGGCGTACGCGCTTTATCGGCTGGTAGAGGTACCGACCATGCATCTGGGTAAGCGGATTTTCGGGAAGGGGGCCAGGCCTGCGCCGGTCGCGCCTGGGAACCTGGGGAATGCGACCGAGTAGGCGTGCCACTCAGTCAGCAACGGGCGCCGGCCACCACAGGTAGCCGGTGAGCCTGAAAACTGCGCACTACCTGTGGGGCGGGTTAGCGGGCCAAGGATTCAACACCGTTGATGGCCCGCAACCATGCAGGCAATCACGCCGCAGGCTTGAACGCCCAAAGCTTCATTACCAGGTAATTCAACACCGGCACCACGAAGATCACCATCACCAACCCTACCGCGTAATGCAGACCGATGTACTCCACCAGGGAGGTGATCAGTAAGGTCAGGCCCAATGACACTAGCGATACCGCCAGAAAGCGGCGATAGCCGAGCAGGCTCGCTGGCATCCTGAAAGTGAACCGGCTGTTGAGCAGGTAGGACATCACGTTGGCAAAACAGAACGCCACCCCATTGGCCACGAAGGCCGGGGGCGCAAGCAACTCCATCAACGCCACCACGATACCGGCATGTACAGCGGTGTTGGCAACGCCAACCAAGCCAAAACGTATGAACTCGTGATAACGCACAGGGATGATGTGTTTCACTTGATCACATCACGCACGATATACACAGGCCGGTTCTTCGACTCGGTGAAAATGCGCCCCACGTACTCCCCCAGCACACCGATACCAATCAGTTGCACACCGCTGGCAAACAGTACCGTGATCATGATCGACGCGTAACCGGGCAAATCCACGCCAAAGAACAAGGTTTTTACCAGCAGGAACGCCGCGTAGACGAACGACAACGCCGATACCGCGCAGCCCAGGTAAGTCCAGATACGCAAGGGCACCGAGCTGAAACTGGTAATGCCCTCGATGGCAAAGTTCCACAGCTTCCAGGTGTTGAAGCTGGAAGTACCGTGCTCGCGGGCGGCAACCTTGTATTCCACCGTAGTGGTACGAAAGCCCACCCAGGCGAACAGCCCCTTCATGAAGCGGCGGCTTTCCGGCAATGTCTTCAAGGCGTCGACCACCTTCCGGTCCATCAACCGGAAGTCGCCCACATCAGCTGGAATGTCGATGTCCGAAATGCGGTTGTGCACCTTGTAGAAGTAGTTGGCCGTCAGCTTCTGGATTGGCCGGTCAGTTTCGCGGTCAACGCGCTTGGCCAACACCACTTCCGCGCCCTGCTCCCACTTTTCGACCAGTTCCAGAATGACCTCTGGCGGGTGCTGCAGATCGGAGTCTATCGGCACAATGGCGTCGCCAGTCGCGAAGTCGAGCCCGGCAGAGATCGCGGCCTCCTTGCCAAAGTTGCGCGACAGGTCCACTACGGTCAGATAGGGATTTGCTGCCTTGGCCTGTACCAACTGATCATAGGTGCGGTCGCGGCTGCCGTCATTGACTGCGATCACTTCGAGTTCGTAGCGATCAGCCAAGCCGGCGAATACTTCATTGATGCGCTGAAAAAACGCCTCTACACCTTTCTCCTCATTGTAGAAAGGCGAAACCAGCGAGATTGTGCGCTTGTTCGGTTCGGTCATGGGTTCACCTGCCCTGCTTGGCCGACGCGGCAGACATAGGCAAAGTCGATCACTTTGCACTCAGGCTGACGGTTTGATGGGAAAAACTGTTTAACCTGATCCACTTGCGGGAAGTCGCCAATATTGAACACGTACATGGACTGTGCAAATTGCGACCCTGCAATTTCTGCCTGGGTACTCTCGGTACTGCAGTTGGCGTTGGACCGGGCAACGTAACCGGTGTTGATCTTGATGTTGTTCACGGCAGCGTAACGCATGGTCGGCATCAAGCTCCGGAGCACCTGGTCGCCACGGCCACATTTGAATTTCGGGAAGAAATACAGGTACTGGGTATCTTTCGTTGCCTGCTCGTTCCAGGCGGCCTGGGTGAGCACGGTTTCAGCCGGGCGATTGGCCACCGCCACCAGCAAGCGCCGGAATGCAGACAGGTCGCTGATTTGTACAACCAGCATTACCAGCATGCACGCTGCGAACAGCTTGGCATCCAGCCGACGGTACAGGTAGGTGATGGAGAAGATTACCACGCAAAAACCCACCGGCCAGAAGAACCGGCCCGAAGCACGGAACTGAGAGGTGATGGGGCTCAGAATCGACGGGTAGTCGATCGATACCAGATGGCTGGTGCCCAGGTAGATCTCGTTGGACAACGCATACACGGTGAACAGCGCCATCAACCAGGTGAGCGCCTTGTGGCGGGCGAACGTGTCGTCGTTACTCTTGCGGTACAACACCAGGCTCAAGACAAAGGCCAGCAGCACGCCCATGCCAAGGTAGTTGAAGCCTTCACCCTGCCCTGGCATCTCCGGGTTGGGGAAGTGCAGGTATTTTCCACCGTGCAGCGGTGACAGCAGGTTCATCGAGAACACGCCGAAACCGCCCTCCTTTGACACTGCCGCCTCACCCATCGGGAATATGGTCAGGAACAAGCTGGCGCCGATGATAACGAATGGCACCAGGGCGCGGGCGATAGAAGCGGGCTTGAAGCGATCAGCGCGCCCCAGGTAGCTGGCCAGGTAGATGGCGCTGGCCATGGCGAACAGGTAGATGTTCACGTAGAAACCAGCAACCAGCAGCACCCCCCAGGCCCAACCATGTGGCTGCCCGGTGTTGCGGCAGCGCAGGTACATCGCCAACGCGCACAACACGATCCACTGCGACATCAGCGACACATGTGCAATGCGCGAAGTGAACTCGGGCATGCTCACCAGGCACACTACTGCGGCCACAAGCGCCAGCCACGAGCGCACCCGCAGTTCGCGCAGAATCCACCAGGCACACAGGGCCTGGGCGATGAAGCAGCCCGCAATCCACACGCCGAAAGGGTTGAACGGCGCGAAGCTCTTGGGCACCAAGACTTTCAGCACGAAGGCGTACAAGGGTATTGCATCTACAAAGGTAGCCCTTGTCCCTTGCGGGTAGTTTATGCTGTCGAACGCCAACAGCGGGTAGCTGAACGGCGCGCTGAAGAACGCGTTGAAACCCGCAAAATATTGGGTGACGTCCTCGACTTCAGTCTGCCAATACGAATTGGTGCCAAGAATGAAGTCCAGCGGGAAGTGCCGCAGTACAAAGAACAACCCGAAAGCCAATGCGAACGCAAAGCCGGCTCTGCCTGTTGAGTCAAGCTTCAAACCCATTATTCTATTTTCCCGTCCATGCAGTTTTTCAGGGCGATGCGGTCAGTACGCATTCTTGCTGATTTCGCCAATTAGCTGTTGCGCGCTTCCTTGCCAGGTAAGCCACGGCATATCGGTCGACTTGGGGTGCTGGCCCTGAGCATGCAGTTCCAGCCAGGCAGCGATGCTGTCAGCCATGTTACGCGCGTCGGTGCCGGCGAAGAACCAGGCATGCTCGCCCGCTACTTCACGGAACACCGGCAGGTCGCGGGCAATGATCGGCAGCCCGTGCTGTGCCGCTTCGATCAGCGGCAGGCCAAAGCCTTCGCCATACGAAGCAGCCAACAGGCAGTCGCACTGCTGGTACAGGTGCTCCAGGTACTCGTCGCTTGCCCCTTCCAGCCACAACAGGCGCTTTCCACGCTCGGGGTGGTCGGCAAGCCTGGCCGCAAGCTCTTCCACCAGCCAGCCGTGCTTGCCAACAATGACCAGGTTCGCCTGCACACCCTGTTGCCACAACAGCTCGAAGGCCTCCAGCGTTTGCAGGTGCCCTTTGCGCGGCTCCAGCGTACCGACCATGAGGAAGGCAGGGTTGGGTTGCAAGGCTTCGATACGCATGGCCGGGTCTTCCGGTATACCGGTAGTCGGCACCGACTGGTCGATATCGGCCCCCAGGTGGAACACACCGATGCGGAATGGCCGGTTACGCTTGGGTGCGTTTTCGTCCATCCACGCCTGCAGTTCGTCCCCTACCGCGCGGGAAATGCACATTGCACCGTCGTAGCGGGCGATGGTGTTGATCCAGTCAACGTAGAACGGGTGCAGGTGGTCAGAGAAGAAGTGGCGCATCTGCAGGATCAGCAGGTCATACACCACAAAGAACAGGCTTACCCCGTGGGCACGCATGGTATCGAGGTACGGCTGGCGCTGCGGCAGCATATCCAGCAGCAGGTCCAGGCAAATGTAGGCGTCACCGGCCTTGTAGCTGATGGGCTCGTCCACGTCGTCGTCGCCTGGCGCATTGCCAAGGAACTGGGCCGTGAACTGCCTGGCGTAACGGTAGAACGATTCCTCTACCTTGGTGTAGATCGGCGTGACGGTGTAGCCTTCGGGCGGGTTGGTCAACCATTCCAGTAGAATGCTGCGCACCACACGCTGGATACCGCTTTTGGCATCGTGCCGGCACAGCTGTGAGATATCCACCAGCAGGTTCGGTTTGGCCGCTGGCCCTTGCAGCGAATAATCTATGGCCTTCGCCAGGCGCTCGACATCGACCTCGCCGTTGCCCAGATCAACCGACGCAACCAGCGCCTCGGCCAGTTGCTGGATGCGTTGCTCGGTAGGCAGGTCTTCATCCACGGGCTGCTCAACAGCTGCCCTGTCTTGCATACACTGCTCGAACGCGGCAACGGCAGCCTTGCCTGTCAGGTCCCAGGAGAACAGCTTGGCGCGCTCCAGGCCGTGGCTGATCATCGCCTCGCGGAAGGTGTCGTCCACCAGTGCCTGGCTCATTTTCTGGGCGATGGAGGCGGTGTCGAGCGGGTCGAAAGTGGCTTCTTCCCAACCAATCACTTCAGGCACACTGGATGTATTGGCACCGATCACCGGGGCGCCGCACTTCATGGCTTCCAACGGCGGAAGGCCAAAGCCCTCATGCCAGGACGGGAATACGTAAAGGCGGCATGTGTTGTACAGCGCCACCAGCTCATCGTCAGTGATGAAACCCGTAAACACCAGGTCATCCTCACCCAGCCCTTGCGCCAATGCTTCCCCGCGGTAGCGCTCGACAATGTGCTGAGACATCTTGCCGGCAAACACCAGCTGCACGTCCTTTACTTCCCGCTTGACGTCAGCAAACGCGACAATCAGCCGAGACAGGTTCTTACGCTCATCTGCCCCACCGGAATACAGCACAAACGCATCGCGGAGCCTGAACTTGGCCTTGAGCGCGCTGCGCGCCTCGTCTGTGAGGGTGACGGGCCGGAAAACTTCGTCTGCTGCGCCCGACACATTGAAAACCTTGTGCTGGTCCAACGGCAGTAACGACAGCGCTTCCTGACGGGCACATTCCGAGATCGCCAGCAGCACGCCGTGGTCCTTGAAAGAGCCGACGATGTCCATGTAGTACTGTTTGTACTGAGCGTGGTCCAGGTATTGCTGCGGGTTGGTCAGCGGAATCAGGTCATACAGGGTGACGCTGACAATAGCCCGCTTGTTCTCAGGCGGGCGGCCGATGACGGCGTCATCAATGAAGCCCTCGACCGCGCTGGTGATGTGCACCACATCGGGCTGCAGTTCATCGATAGCAGCCTGGCGAATGAGCTTGGCCACTTCATGACGGCTATGGTTAGCCGGGTTGATACCGGCCACCGGGCCTTGTGCATACCAGACGCGGATATGGCTTTGTGGCAGCAAGCCGTCAAAAGCGCCACGAATGGCTTCGATCCCTTCGCTGAGCATGCCATTGAGCAGCAGGTAAACCTCATGTTCGCCGCGATTGCGAACAATGCCTTGAGCCAAGGATACGCTGTATCGGCCGATGCCACGGAAGCGGCTTTCGGTTTGCGCGCCTTGCATGTCAATTACAATACGCATTCGGTGTTAGCCCTTTTTCATTGCTGCTCGGAGGGCGTTTTCGATAGCGCGGCCTCGCGGTGTCAAAGGTGCGTGATCGATCACGCCGTGCTGATGGTCAACGGCAACGCTTGCCGGGTCTGGAGCCAGCAGGTTTCGCAGCTTGGCTGTCAGCCAGGGACTACGGTTCAACACTGCCTGGGCCAAACGCCGCACCGCCGGCCGGCGTGCTACCCACAACCGGGCGTGTGGCGCGGCGCGACGCAACTTCACGCGCAGCCATGCTTTACCGTGACGGGACGGCCACAGCACTACCCGCCCGGTGACGCGCAGGGGGCCTGTAAGACGCCAGGATGTGCTGGTACGCATGGCTTCAATCTGCTGCTCGGCGCCTTGGGCACGCATGTGTTGCCAATGGCAGTTTTCCAAGGCAGCGTTGCGCTCCTGGGTCATGGCTTCAGCCTGCGCCTGGACCTGGCTCAGCGCCTCCTGCATGGCACCACATTGGCGGTGCAAGGCCTCGGTGGTAGCTTCGTAATGTTCCTTCATCGCCAGCAATTGCTGGGTTTGCTGCTGGCTCACTTCGGCCATCAGCCTCTGGAATTCGGCGGGCTCGAAGAAGGTGGCACGCACCTCCTCTACGCTGCTCTCCAACTTGCCCAGGCGGCCCTCGATGCCTTGGTCGTAGCGCAGGGCAATGTCGTCAAGCGACAAGCCGTAAGAGGCTTCGAACACTTCCTCGAAATGTTCAAGTTGCTCCGCGCCGGCTTGCTTCTGGGCAACCACGGCATAATCGGGGCTGGCGCCAGACAGCACTTCGCGCACCCCTACCCGGGCCTGTTCATCGTGCAATGCAGCTGCTTCTTGCAGGCGAACAACCTTCGAGCGAACGAAGCCGGTGTGCTCGGTAAGGAACGACATCAGCAAATTGGGTATCGGCTGATCGTGAGTGGGGTCGAGGTAGAAATTGTTGGTACCCACCATCACGTTTTCAGCGTTGGGGGTTTCCAGAATCAGCAAGCCGGCCGGGCGCAATACTCGCAGGGCCTCGCTGACCAACTCGCCAAGCACCGAGAACGGCACATGCTCTGCGATATGAAAGCCGCTCACTACGACCTGGCTGTCGTCCGCAAGCGCTCGCAGGGCTTGCAGTGCATCGCCTTTCTGCGCAGGCAGGCCAGCGGCCAGGCAGGCTTCCAGCATGCCCTCGTCCAGATCGACGCCCATCGGCGTGAAGCCTTCGCGCTTCATCAACTCCAGCCATTCGCCACGGCCACAGCCGATATCGAATACGGGACAGTCGGTATACAGCGTTTTCAGGGGTTGCAGAAACGGCAAGTAAGCTTCGAGCCGCTGGGTGATGAGCTCCCTCGAGCCACGGTAGCGGTCTTCGAAAGCCCTGTAAAAACCAGCATTCATCAATTGCACTCCACGGTCGGCGGGATCCACGCCAGGCCTACGAAGGTTTCTTCGGACATGTTCACAACGTTGAAGACCAACGCCAGGTCACGCCACTCATAATTATCGGCAATATGGGTGTCACTCGCATGCAGGGCTACTGCCACCGAATACGACCCTACGCCAAGGTTTGCAGGAAAACGGAAACTGTACGTCAGCAGCTCACCTTCAGCCAAATCCGTGCGGATGCACTTCAAGTGATGGGTATTGGTGCCAAATACATCCTGACCAAGGCGATCCTTGATCACATAGCCCACCACCAGCTCCGGAATGGGTGCATTGACCTTGACCTGGATACGCAGGCAAACGTCTTCGCCTACCGAGATATATTCGACCGGGGCGGCGTCACGATTGTGCAGGGCGATGGTTTCGATGCTTGCCTTGCCGCTACCAGAGCGCGTCTGCTTGGTGCCATCGGACAAAGTCTGGACTTCGACGGTGGCGTTTTCCTTCTGGGCAATAATGGCGTTGTAGTAGTCCATCACCTCTTCAGGTGGGCCGTCCTTGATGACGGTACCGCCATCCAACAGGATCGCCCGGTTGCACAGGGCCTGGATCGAGCCGCGGTCATGGGAAACGATCAGCAGCGTGGTGCCTGCTTTCTGGAATTCCTTGATGCGGCCAAAGCTTTTGTGCTGGAAGTAACTGTCACCCACCGACAGGGCTTCGTCGATAATCAGGATCTCGGGGCGGAAGGCGGTGGCCACGGCAAACGCCACACGCATCTGCATGCCGCTGGAATAGGTGCGTACAGCCTGGTCGAAGTACTCGCCGATTTCAGCGAAGGCTTCTATGTCGTCAATCACCCCGTCAATCTGGTGGGTGGTAAACCCCATGAGCCCCGCCGCATGGTAGGCGTTTTGCCGGCCCGTCAGCTCACCGTTGAAGCCCATGCCCAGTTCCAGGATGGCGGCAATACGGCCATTGACATGTACCTTGCCTTCGGTAGGTTGCAAGGTACCTGTGATCATCTTCAACAAGGTCGACTTGCCGGCGCCGTTCTGGCCCACCAGGCCAATGGCCTCGCCTGCCTGGATATTGAAGCTTATGTGCTTTAGCACCCAGTGTTCGCTGCTGGCCTTCACCGGCAGGTAGAACCAGCGAGCGATGCGCTGCCATTCCGAACGGTAGCTGCGGTAGGCCTTGCCTACGTTATTGACGGCCAACAGGGTCATAGGGAGTCCACCATTTCAGCAGAAGCACGGCGGAACAGGAACAGGCCCAGAACCAGCAAGCCCAGGGCAATGGCGAACACGACCCCCACCTGCGCAACTTCAGGCGCCTGTTTGTACACCAGCACGTTGTGATAGGCCGTGACGATGGGGTACATCGGGTTGACGTCCAAGGTACCTCGTAGGTAATCCGGCACGATATTCACCGAGTACACGATAGGCGTGAACCAGAACCATACCTGCATCACGATCGGCACGACTTGGCCGATATCTCGCAGGAACACGTTCAATACACCCAGTACCAGGCCGATGCCAACCGCCAGCGCCACAACCGCCAGGGTCAGGGGCAACAACCACAGCATCTGCACATTAGGCGCGTGGCCAAGCACGGCAAAAACAATCATGACCGCCGCGAACAGCAACAGATTGTTGAGCAAGCAGGACCCGACCACGATCACCGGTAGCGCAATGCGCGGGAAGCGCATCTTTTTCATCAGGTTGCCCTGATCGATGAACACCGAGAGGCAACGCTGGACAATTTCTGCAAACAGGTTCCAGGCCAGGATGCCGGCAATCAGGTACAGCGCGTAGGCATACTTGTTGTCGATGCCGGGCAGGCGTGCACCCAGCACGTTGGACAGGATCAGCGCATAAATGGCCACCTGCGCCAAGGGGTGGATGATCATCCACAAGCCACCCAGCTTGCTGCGGGCAAAGCGTGAGATGAACTCGTTCTTGATGGAAGTAAGGATGAAGCCTCTGTAATCCCAGACGCCCCGAAGCATGCCAAACATAATTATCCTTGGATCAGACCGGCGATTTCAGCAACGCGTTGCGCTACCAGTGCTTCATCCCCGCGGCTCTCGACGTTCAAGCGCAGCAGAGGCTCGGTATTGGAGCCGCGCAGGCTGAAGCGCCAGTCGGCGAACTCCACACTGATGCCGTCGGTGCGATCAACATCGGGGTTTTGCGGCAGGTAGTAGGCCAGGATCTTCTCGATGGTGCCTTTTACATCTGCCACTTCGTAGTTGATCTCGCCGCTGCACGGGAACTTGGCGATACGCTCGTCCACCAACTGGGCCAGGGTCTTGCCGGTTACGCTCATCAGCTCCGCTACCAGCAACCACGGGATGTTGCCGCTGTCGCAATAGGCAAAATCGCGGAAGTAATGGTGGGCGCTCATTTCACCGCCATACACGGCGTCTTCGGCGCGCATGCGCTCCTTGATGAAGGCGTGGCCTGTCTTGCTTTGAATGGCTTGGCCACCGGCGGCGCTGACTTGTTCGATAGTGTTCCAAGTCAGGCGAGGGTCATGGATGATCTTGCTGCCTGGGTGCTTGGCCAGGAGCATTTCGGCCAGCAGGCCAACCACGTAGTACCCCTCGATGAAACGGCCTTTGTCGTCGAAGAAGAAGCAACGATCAAAGTCACCGTCAAAGGCGATGCCCATGGCGGCTTGGGTGTCGAGCACTGCCTGGCGGGTAAGGTCGCGGTTCTCTGGCAGCAACGGGTTGGGGATGCCGTTGGGGAAATTCCCGTCAGGCTCGCCATTGATGATGGTGATGTCCAGCGGCAGGCGTGCTTTGAGCAATTCGATTACCGGCCCTACCGCACCGTTGCCTGGGTCGGCCAGCACTTTCAGCGGTTTGAGCGATGCCACGTCCACATAGGTCAGCAAGTGGTCGATGTAGGCCGTCTTGTCGAACGCTTCGCGCACATTGCCAACGGTTGCCGCAGCCTCACCCAGTTCACCTGCTTCAACACGCTGGCGAATATCGTTCAGACCGGTATCGCCGCTGATCGGGCGAGACTGCTCGCGGACCAGCTTCATGCCGTTGTAACCCTTGGGGTTATGACTGGCCGTGATCATCACGCCGCCATCGGCCTGGTGGTGGCTGGTGGCGAAGTACACTTCTTCGGTGCCGCACAGCCCGATATCAATCACATCGGCGCCACCTTCGGTCAGGCCCTTGATCAAGGCCAGGGACAAACCCGGGCTCTCCAGGCGCATGTCGCGGCCCACTACATAAGTACGGCCGCCAAGCTGCGCCACCAAGGCGCGGCCGATGCGGTAGGCCACGTCATCATTGAGGTCGGCAGGCACTTGGCCGCGAATGTCGTAGGCTTTGAAACAACGGGTCTGAATAGGTGGGTACATGGGTCTCACTCGGTGCGTTGATGCCTGGGCATCAACGATCTGAACAGGGGTAGCCGGCAATGCGGCGACCGAAGACCGGCCCGGTGCCTGGGAAGGCAACGACGGGCCGACGGGGGAGCCTGGAGTCAGGCGTCGCAACGACCGTAGTTGTCTTCGAAGCGAACGATATCGTCTTCGCCGAGGTAGTCGCCGCTTTGTACTTCGATGAGTACCAGGTCGATTACACCTGGGTTTTGCAGGCGGTGCTTGTGGCCAGCACGAATGAATGTGGATTCATTGGTGTTGAGCATCAGCTCCTGGTCGTCGTTGACCACAACGGCCATGCCGCTGACTACGATCCAGTGCTCACTGCGATGGTGATGCATTTGCAGTGACAGGGACGCCTTGGGCTTGACCACGATACGTTTGATCTTGAAGCGTTCGCCGTCTTCCAGCGTGGTGTAGGTACCCCACGGACGGTGAACCGTCTGGTGCAGCAAATGCGCCGCGTGCCCGTCGCTCTTCAGACGTTTGACAATATGCTTGACGTCCTGGGCGTGGTCCTTGTGCGCAATCAGCAGCGCGTCAGGCGTGTCCACCACCAGCAAATCCTGAACGCCCACCAGCGCAGCCAGGCGATCTTCAGTACTGACGTAATTGTTGCTCGCCTCGTAGGCCATGACCTCACCTTCGAAGCGGTTGCCATGCTCATCTGGAGGCGTCAGCTCGCTGACGGCGTTCCACGAGCCGATATCGCTCCAGCCGATGTCGCAAGGGATGGTCGCGACCTTCCGCGAGCGCTCCATCAAGGCGTAGTCGATGGAAATATCGGGCACGTTGGCGAAGGTTTCGGCGTCCAGGGAAAGGCAGCTGTAACCCTTGGAGGTTGAACGGCGCGAAGCGTCGAGGGTCAGCTTGACCGCTTCCAGCACGTCAGGTGCGTGGGCCTTGAACTCTTCAAGCACAGTGCCAACCTGGAAGCAGAACATCCCGGCGTTCCAGAAGTAATTGCCAGCAGCTACATAGGCTTCTGCAGTTTTGGCATCGGGCTTTTCAACGAAGCGCTCAACCTTCAACCCGCCATCGAGCACGCCGCTGGCAGCGGCCTCAATGTAGCCAAAACCGGTTTCAGGATACTGTGGCTTGATGCCGAAGGTTACCAGCCAGCCTTGCTCGGCAAGCCGCACTGCGCTTGTTACCGCCTCGGCAAATGCGCCATCGTTCTGGATCAGATGGTCTGCAGCCAGTACCAGCATATGGGCCTGGGGGCCATGGGTTTCATGAAGCTGCAGCGCTGCGGCGGCGACAGCAGCTGCGGTATTGCGGCCGAAAGGCTCGAGGATGTAACCCTGAGGATGACCTTTGGTATTGATGGTGCGGTATTCGTCTTCGGTCTTGAACAGCAACTCGCGGTTGGTAACTGTAAGTACCTCGACCACACCGTCAAGCCGCGCTGCGCGCAGGAACGTCTTTTGAATGAGGTTTTGCCCATCGGGCAACATCATGAACGGCTTGGGATGAGCCTCACGGGATACTGGCCACAAACGGCTACCAACGCCACCGGATAGAATTACCGGGATCAATTCCATATTCGGATCCTTAAACGGCTACTTGAATACCTGGCTTCAAGCGGCCGGCATGTGTCTTATTTCTGACCGCCGCCGCAAAGTGCGCGGCGACGCTAAATTACGCGCCCAGCGTGTGTAATCCCTGGCTATCCATAGGCTAAAGACGCAAGCTTGAACAATTAGAATACCAGAGAATCCTATTTGTAGCTTGCCCGCTCAAACCTCGACGCGCGGCCTGCACAGTCGAATTCGCAGCGGTCACGGGCGTGACTGACAGACAGTGCCCGCGCTGATGGCTATCAGACACCGCACATGCCCATCGTTCCCTACGCAGGGCATTTATCTTGCAATTTGCACCTGGATAGCCCAGCTCCGCGCCTGGATTCGACGCATCAACGCAGCCGCCAAAGCGGTTTTCGCGTGTGGCTCGCCGTGCACCAGCACGACAGTTGCTGGCGCGCTTGTTACGCCTGCTGCAAACGCTACCAGCGCTGCCTGGTCGGCATGCCCAGAGTACCCGGCCAACGTTTGTACCTTGGCTCGGACTTCGTACCTCTGCCCATCCAGATCAACCTGCACAAACCCTTCTGCCCCTTCACTGGCCTGTATAACCGCCCCCGGCGTACCCTTGGCCTGATAGCCGACGAACATCACCTCATGACGCGCATCCCCGAGCATGGCCTTGAGGTAATTGACAATGCGCCCACCCGAGCACATGCCATTGCCGGCTATGACAATCGCCGGTCGCCCGGTGCTCTTGAGGTAATTGACTACCTGCTGGTGCCGGGCATGCGTATCCACACTGATCAACTGGCTGAAATCCAGCGGGTCCCGCCCTTCGGCAAGCCGCGCCCTTGCTTCGGCATTCCAGTAGTCGTGCAGCTCCCGGTACGCGTTGGTGATGCGCTGAGCCAGGGGCGAGTCGAGGATGACAGGCAACTGCGACCAGTCAAGCGGGTCGCCATCAGGCCCGGGGCCAGCGCTGCCCAACAACGCCTTGCGATGAAGGATGTCTTCGAGCTCGTATAAAAGCTCCTGGGTGCGCCCCAGGCTAAAAGCCGGGATGAGGATGGTACCTTTGTCAGCCAAGGCGCGATCGATGGCGGCTTCCAGCCGCTGCCTGCGGTCGCCGGCCTGCGCATGCAGGCGGTCGCCATAGGTACTTTCAAGCACCAGTACGTCGGCACGTTCCGGAGGCTGGACCGGGCGCAGCAGCGGGTTGCCACAGGCGCCCAGGTCGCCCGAAAACACATAGCGGGTATTGGCTAGATCATGCTGCATGTCGCACTCGACGTAAGCCGAACCCAGCAGATGCCCCGCGCGCTGCAGGCGAATACGACAAACCAGGCCAGGGCGCTCGAGCACCGCGTGCCACTGCTCGAAAGGCAGCGGCACGATCAGGTCACGGATGAAATCGAGGTACCGCGCCACCTGCGCAGGCTCACTGCTGATGCCCAGCTTATAAGCATCTTCCAGTACCAGCGGTAGCAGCCGGGCGGATGGCTCGCTGCACAGGATAGGGCCGCAATAGCCGGCGGCCAGCAGTGCTGGAATGCGGCCAACATGGTCGAGATGGACATGGGTAACAACCAGGGCCTGGATGCCCTGTATGTCGAAGCCGAGCGCCACGCTTTCGGCACCCGGTGCAGCATCGCCCCCCTGTTCAAGCCCGCAATCAATCAGCAGACTGGCGGACGGATCAAGGTGCAACTGATGGCAGGACCCGGTGACCCCGCGGGTAGCACCGTGATGGGAAAGGCTGGGATATTCCATGCTGCGCGCACTCGCCGGGGCCGAAAATGAAGTGGGCTATTACTCCATGACGGCCAGTGCATGCATAGGTGATACTTTCCTCAGCAGGCGTAGGAAGTTTCCTTAGTTGCTGCTGAGTGCCGCCTGACGGGCAGACTCTCTGATCTTGCGCTTGCTGCGCTGCACGCCGTAGGCACCCAGCAACGGCCCGATTGCCAGGCCAATGACCAGCGCTGCCAGCACCAGCACGGCAACCGGCATTTCTGGTGCCGCCCAACCGAACAGGACCAACGACACGGCTTGCTGGTTCTCCAGCACGAAGAACAGCACCACAGCCGCCAACAGCAGCACGAACACCGCCGCCAGGGCGCGCTTGAGGTTACGCATCAGAATGCTCCTTGATTGATCAGGCTTCAGCCTCGTCTTCTTCGTTGACCCGGTCTCGCAATTCTTTGCCGGGTTTGAAGTGCGGCACAAACTTGCCCTCGAGGCTGACCGACTGGCCGGTCTTCGGGTTACGGCCCACGCGCGGGGCGCGATAATGCAGCGAGAAGCTGCCAAAACCGCGAATCTCGATGCGATCGCCAGTGGCAAGACATTGTGACATCTGCTCAAGCATGGTCTTGATGGCCAGCTCCACGTCCTTGGGCGAGAGCAGCCCCTGATGGGTGACAATACGTTCGATCAGCTCCGACTTCGTCATATTTTTCCCTTCGTTATCAAGCAGCTAGATCATTGCTTAACCAGTTTGTAGCACGCTGGGAGGGATTTGAACAGGGTGGTTCTTGACTTAATAAAAAAATTCAAGATTGAAGTTTTGCAAGAATGGTCTAGCTGTCGGGGGCTGACAGGGCCTGACGACGGATTTGCGCTGGCGCAACAATCGAGCGCCGCCCGCGCGGCGCATCGCGAGCTCTGCTCGCTCCTACGTTTTTTCGGGCCAGTTATTTCTGCGGGATTTGCGCGCGTACGCCTTGGCGCATGGCGCGATATCGCGTCGTACAAACAAGGCGGTCGCGCGCCTGTCGCAGGTTTAACTGGCCCGAAACAAACGTAGGAGCGAGCAGAGCTCGCGATGCGCCGCGCGGGCGGCGCTCGATTTCTGCAACACCCTAAAACTCACGCCAAACATACCCGGCCATTCCGCAACCTCCTGCCATGCGGTGTGGCTTTAAAGGTATGGCGGTAGAGGTATATCGCCTGGGAGACCGAGCTCCGCGCGGGCGCGCATCGCAAGCTGTGCTCGCCCTTACGGTGATCCAGGCGGTCGCCTTGGTGCGCGTTTACATACTGCAAATTTCTATCGAATCGATTCCTGCATGGGCTAGCTACGCTAATCCAGCACATACTCGCCCAAGGATGAACGCAATGCCCAACCCTCATGGCTGCAGACTTCGCCGCGCAAGATGCTCGGTGCCTGGCAGGCTCTATATGCTGACTACCGTCACTCACCTACGCAGGCCGTTGTTTCATGACCTCCGCTTTGCACGACTGGTCATTCAGAACCTTCGTTACGCGGAAGAACAACACCACTGCCGATCACTGACCTGGGTCGTAATGCCAGACCACGTGCATTGGCTGATTGAGTTGAAAGACGTGGCGCTTGGAACACTGATGCAACGTTTCAAATGCCAGTCCAGCAATGCGCTGCACAAGGCAGGGGCAAAGGGGAAGCGGGTGTGGCAGGCAGGTTATTACGACCGGACCTTGCGCAAGGACGAGGATGTTTTCAAGGTCGCGAGATATATCGTTGCCAATCCGGTAAGGGCAGGACTGGTGGCCACGGTTGGTGATTATCCGCATTGGGATGCGGTGTGGCTTTAAAGGTATGACGGTAGAGGTGCGTCGCCCGGGAGATCGAGCGCCGCCCGCGCGGCGCATCGCGAGCTGCGCTCGCTCCTACGTTTGTTTCGGGCCAGTTATTTCTGCGGGATTTGCGCGCGTACGCCTTGGCGCATGGCGCGATATCGTGTCGTACAAACAAGGCGATCGCGCGCGACTGCCACAGGAATAATTGGCCCGAAACAAACGTAGGAGCGAGCGCAGCTCGCGATGCGCCGCGCGGGCGGCGCTCGGTCTCACTAGCGATAAACCCCTTACGGGGAACACCTCCACCCCACCACGCCACCAACAGAAGCATAAAAAAGGGCGACCCGAGGGTCGCCCTTTTTTACCGATCAAACAGAACTCAGTTCTGCTTGGCCATTGCTTCGCGCAGCAGCGCAGCCATGGTGGTGTCGGCAGCCGCTTCCGGAGCGTTTTTCAGGCTCTGGATGGCTTCACGCTCTTCAGCGTCGTCTTTCGATTTGATCGACAGGCTGATAACGCGCGACTTGCGGTCAACGCTGATGATCTTGGCTTCGATCTCTTCGCCTTCCTTCAGAACGTTACGCGCGTCTTCAACGCGGTCACGGCTGATTTCGGAAGCTTTCAGAGTGGCTTCGATGTCGTCGGCCAGGGTGACGATGGCGCCTTTGGCGTCAACTTCTTTCACGATGCCCTTGACGATAGCGCCCTTGTCATTGACAGCAACGAAGTTGGAGAACGGATCGTCTTCCAGCTGCTTGATGCCCAGGGAGATGCGCTCGCGCTCTGGGTCGACCGACAGGATGACGGTTTCCAGCTCGTCGCCCTTCTTGAAACGACGTACGGCTTCTTCGCCGGTTTCGTTCCAGGAGATGTCGGACAGGTGAACCAGACCGTCGATGCCGCCGTCCAGGCCGATGAAGATACCGAAGTCGGTGATCGACTTGATGGTACCGGTGATCTTGTCACCCTTGTTGAACTGGCCGGAGAAGTCTTCCCATGGGTTGGACTTGCACTGCTTGATACCCAGGGAGATACGACGACGCTCTTCGTCGATGTCCAGAACCATGACTTCCACTTCGTCGCCAACCTGAACGACTTTCGACGGGTGGATGTTCTTGTTGGTCCAGTCCATTTCGGAAACGTGTACCAGACCTTCAACGCCTTCTTCCAGCTCAGCGAAGCAGCCGTAGTCGGTCAGGTTGGTAACGCGAGCTTGTACGCGAGTACCTTCTGGGTAACGGGCAGTGATAGCTACCCACGGATCTTCGCCCATCTGCTTCAGACCCAGCGAAACGCGGTTACGCTCGCGGTCGAACTTCAGAACGCGTACGTCGACTTCGTCGCCAACGTTAACGATTTCCGAAGGGTGCTTGATGCGCTTCCAAGCCATGTCGGTGATGTGCAGCAGGCCGTCGATACCGCCCAGGTCCACGAATGCGCCGTAGTCGGTGAGGTTCTTGACGATACCTTTGACTTGTTGGCCTTCCTGCAGGGTTTCCAGCAGGGCTTCGCGCTCGGCGCTGTTCTCGGCTTCCAGCACGCTGCGACGCGAAACAACAACGTTGTTGCGCTTCTGGTCCAGCTTGATGACCTTGAATTCCAGCTCTTTGCCTTCGAGGTGGGTGGTGTCGCGCACTGGGCGGACATCAACCAGGGAGCCCGGCAGGAACGCACGGATGCCGTTAACGTCGACAGTGAAGCCGCCTTTAACCTTACCGTTGATAACGCCCTTGACCACTTCTTCGGCGGCGAAAGCTGCTTCCAGAACAATCCAGCACTCGGCGCGCTTGGCTTTTTCACGGGACAGTTTGGTTTCGCCAAAGCCGTCTTCGACCGCGTCCAGCGCAACGTGAACTTCGTCACCGACCTTGATGGTCAGCTCGCCAGCTTCGTTGTAGAACTGCTCGAGCGGGATGACGCCCTCGGACTTCAGGCCAGCGTGTACGGTAACCCAGTCGCCGTCGATGTCGACAACGATACCGGTGATGATGGCACCCGGCTGAAGATTGAGGGTTTTCAGGCTTTCTTCAAAGAGTTCTGCAAAGCTTTCGCTCATTTTAATTCCTGTAGATTCGGGCGAAACAAACGCCCATAACCACATTCCAGACAATGTGGGTTCGTTTTAAGTAAAGGAAAGCCGGCAGGACGTTGACTGGTGCCCCTGCCTGCTTTCCTGGCGATCAGGCGAGGTCGCGCAGGGCGATCTCGCTTCTGATACGTTGCAACACCTGCTCGATGGACAACTCGGTGGAGTCCAACTGAATGGCATCGGCCGCTGGCTTCAGCGGGGCCACTGCACGTTGGGTGTCGCGCTCATCACGCGCACGAATCTCATCCAGCAGACTCGACAGACTAACATCTTCACCCTTGCCCTTCAACTGCAGGTAACGGCGACGTGCGCGCTCTTCTGCGCTGGCGGTCAGAAAAACCTTCAACGGCGCGTCAGGGAATACCACGGTACCCATGTCGCGGCCGTCGGCGATCAACCCCGGCACATCGCGAAATTCGCGCTGACGCACCAGCAGGGCATCACGCACTGCCGGCAGCGAGGCCACCATCGACGCGCCCGCGCCGACGGTTTCGGTGCGGATGACGTTGCTGACGTCCTCACCCTCGAGGATGATCTGTTGCAGCTTACCGGGCTGGGCAGCGATGAACTGCACATCCAGATGGGCGGCAAGCCTGGTCAGCAGCTCTTCGTTGGTCAGGTCGACACCATGATTGCTGGCGTTGAACGCCAGCAAGCGGTACAGCGCGCCGGAGTCCAGCAGCTTCCAGCCCAGCTCGCGGGCCAGCAAGCCGGCGACCGTGCCCTTGCCCGAGCCGCTCGGCCCGTCGATGGTGATGACCGGTGCCTGCGAATTCACGACTTGCCCTCTTCCGCCACGCGGATACCCACTTCGGCACACAGCGCCAGGAAGTTGGGGAACGAGGTGGCGACGTTGGCACAGTCGTGGATGCGAATTGGCGCGCTGGCACGCAGCGAGGCAACGCTGAAGGCCATGGCAATACGGTGGTCACCGTGGCCATGCACTTCGCCACCGCCCAACTGGCCGCCGTCGATGATGATGCCGTCCGGGGTCGGTTCGCACTTGATGCCCAGGGTGATCAGGCCGTCGGCCATCACCTGGATGCGGTCGGACTCCTTCACCCGCAGCTCTTCGGCGCCACGCAGCACGGTACGCCCTTCGGCGCAGGCGGCAGCCACGAACAGTACCGGGAATTCGTCGATGGCCAGCGGCACCAGCTCTTCAGGGATGTCGATACCTTTCAGCCTGGCACCGCGCACGCGCAGGTCGGCCACTGGCTCGCCGCCGACTTCACGCTGGTTTTCCAGGGTGATGTCGCCACCCATCAGGCGCAGGATGTCGATTACACCGGTGCGGGTCGGGTTGATGCCAACGTGCTCCAGCACCAGCTCGGAACCTTCGGCGATGGAGGCGGCCACCAGGAAGAACGCTGCCGAGGAAATGTCGGCCGGCACTTCAATGCGGGTAGCGGTCAGCTTGCCGCCGTACTGCAGCGAGGCCACCGGGCCGTTCGACTCGACCGCATAGCCAAAGCCGCGCAGCATGCGTTCGGTGTGGTCACGGGTAGGCGCAGGCTCGGTAACGGTGGTCTTGCCTTCAGCGTACAGGCCGGCCAGCAGCAAGCAGGATTTGACCTGGGCGCTGGCCATCGGCAGCGTGTAGGTCAGCCCTTTGAGCTTGTGGCCACCGCGGATGGTCAGCGGCGGGCGGCCTTCCGGGCCGGTCTCGACCACAGCACCCATTTCGCGCAGCGGGTTGGCCACACGGTTCATCGGGCGCTTGGACAGCGAAGCGTCGCCAGTCATGGTCACGTCGAACGACTGGCCGGCCAACAGGCCCGACAGCAGGCGCATCGAGGTACCCGAGTTGCCCACGTAGAGCGGCCCGGGCGGCGGCTTGAGGCCGTGCAGGCCAACACCATGAATGGTCACGCGACCGTGGTTGGGGCCTTCGATGACCACACCCATGTCGCGGAATGCCTGCAGGGTCGCCAGTGCGTCCTCACCTTCGAGGAAGCCTTCGACTTCGGTGGTGCCTTCGGCCAGCGAGCCGAGCATGATCGAGCGGTGGGAAATCGACTTGTCGCCCGGTACGCGGATCCGCCCGTTCAGGCGGCCACCCGGTTGGGCCAGGAAAATCAGATCGTTGGCGTTCATAGCGTCCACATAGGCCCGGCGGGCCAGGATTTTACTGAAATGCTCGCGGGCAACACGCGCACGGGTGAATACACCCAGCAACTGGTGCCCGTCCCCTTCTGCGATCGCGTCGCGCAAGGCGTCGAGATCGCTGCGATATGTATCGAGTGTGCGCAGGACAGCGTCGCGGTTGGCGAGGAAGATGTCGTGCCACATGGTCGGGTCGCTGCCGGCGATTCTTGTGAAATCGCGGAAGCCTCCCGCAGCGTACCGGAAGATCTCGAGGTTTTCATTGCGCTTGGCCAGCGAATCGACCAAGCCAAAGGCCAGCAGGTGCGGCAAGTGGCTGGTGGCTGCCAGCACTTCGTCATGACGCTCGACCGACATGTGCTCCACATCGGCACCCAGCGCACGCCACAGGCGGTCGACCAGGGCCAGCGCGGCCGGGTCGGTTTCGGCCAGCGGCGTGAGGATCACCTTGTGCCGACGGAACAGGGTGGCGTTGGAGGCCTCCACCCCGCTCTGCTCGGAACCGGCGATGGGGTGGCCAGGGACGAAGCGTGGCAGGCGCTGACCGCTCTCGTTTACAAAAACAGAACGCGCCTCACGGACGACATTACCCTTGGCACTGCCGACATCGGTAATGATCGCATCGCCCACATCGAGCCGGGCCAGGAGGGCCAGGACTTTTTCCATGGCCAGGATCGGCACGGCCAGCTGGATGACATCGGCACCGACACAGGCTGCGGCGAGGTCTTCTTCGCAGCGATCGACCACGCCCAGGGCCACGGCCTGCTTGCGCGAAGGGGCGTCCAGGTCGACACCGACCACTTCGCGGCACAGGCCGCTTTCACGCAGGCCCTTGGCGAACGAGCCACCGATCAGGCCGAGACCGACCACGACCAGGCGGTTGATGATCGGCTCAGGTTTGGTTTTTGCTGCTTTTACCACTGGTGCGAACCCTGTTCTGGAATCTGGACAGCCTGCTGGACCCTACGGGGCCGCTTCGCGACCCTTTCGCGGCACAAGGCCGCTCCTACAAGGGCCCTGTAGGAGCGGCCTTGTGCCGCGAAAGGGCTGCAAAGCAGCCCCAAAGGCCTTGAATCAAAGCACCGCCTTCGGGTAGGAGCCCAGCACCTTCAGCGCCACAGCCTCCTGGCTGATCTGTTCGAGCACCGCCTTGATCAGCGGGTCGCGGTGGTGGCCAACGAAGTCGATGAAGAACACGTAGGTCCACTTGCCACTGCGCGACGGGCGGGTCTCGATGCGGGTCAGGTCGATGCCGTTCTGGTGGAATGGCACCAGCAACTCGTGCAAGGCACCTGGCTTGTTGCTCATCGAGACAATGATCGAGGTCTTGTCGTCGCCGGTCGGCGGCACTTCCTGGCTACCGATCATCAAAAAGCGCGTGGAGTTGTCTGGGCGGTCTTCGATCTTTTCTGCCAGGCGGGTCAAACCATACAGGTTGGCCGCCATGTCGCCGGCGATCGCCGCCGAGTTCCACTCGCCCTTGACGCGCTTGGCCGCCTCGGCATTGCTCGAAACCGCCACGCGCTCCACGTTCGGGTAGTGCGCGTCCAGCCACTTGCGGCACTGGGCCAGCGACTGGGCGTGGGAGTAGATGCGGGTGATGCTGTCGGTCTTGGTGTTCTCACCTACCAGCAGGTGGTGGTGGATACGCAGCTCGACTTCGCCGCAAATGACCATGTCGTGCTCGAGGAAGCTGTCCAGGGTGTGACTGACAGCACCTTCGGTGGAGTTTTCCACCGGCACCACACCAAAGTTGACGGCACCGGCCGCCACTTCGCGGAACACTTCATCGATGGCCGCCATCGGCCGGCTGATCACCGCGTGGCCGAAGTGCTTCATGGCCGCCGCCTGGGTGAAGGTACCCTCAGGCCCGAGGTAGGCGATTTTCAGCGGCTCTTCAAGGGCCAGGCACGACGACATGATTTCGCGGAACAACCGCGCCATCTCTTCGTTGCCCAGTGGGCCCTTGTTGCGTTCCATGACGCGCTTGAGCACAGCAGCTTCGCGCTCAGGGCGGTAGAACACCGGCTTCTCGCCTTCTTTCAGCGAGGCGGTCTTGACCCGGGCGACTTCTTCGGCGCAACGGGCGCGGTCGCTGATCAGCTCGAGAATCTTCTCGTCGAGGCTGTCGATGCGTACGCGCAGCGCCTTGAGTTCCTGTTCGGACATCAGCCGTGCTCCTTCTCGAATTCGGCCATGTAGCCCACCAAGGCTTCTACAGCCTCAAGGCCCAGGGCGTTGTAGATGGAAGCGCGCATGCCGCCCACCGAACGGTGGCCCTTGAGGTTGAGCAGGCCGCGGGCATCGGCGCCGGCGAGGAAGGCCTTGTCCAGGCGCTCGTCAGCCAGGCGGAACGGCACGTTCATCCACGAACGGGCGTTGACGCTGATCGGGTTGGTGTAGAAATCGCTGTTGTCGATGAAGCCGTACAGGCGCTCTTTCTTGGCGCGGTTGCGCTGCTCCATGGCGTCGACGCCACCCTGCTCTTTCAGCCACTCGAAGACCAGGCCCGAGAGGTACCAGGAGTATGTGGCCGGGGTGTTGTACATCGAGCCGTTGTCAGCCGAAACCTTGTAGTCGAGCATGGTTGGGCAGCTGCTGCGGGCATGGCCTAGCAGGTCTTCGCGCACGATTACCACCACCAGGCCGCTTGGGCCGATGTTTTTCTGCGCGCCGGCGTAGATCAGGCCGAACTGCGACACGTCGATGGGGCGCGAGAGGATGTCGGAGGACATGTCGACCACCAGTGGCACATCGCCAGTCTGCGGCACCCAGTCAAACTGCAGGCCACCAATGGTCTCGTTGGACGCATAGTGCACGTAGGCAGCGTTCTTGGTCAGGTTCCAGTCGTTCTGACCGGGGATGTTCAGGTAGTCGTAGGGCTTGGCACTGGCGGCGACGTTGATGTTGCCGAAGCGGCGCGCTTCCTCGATGGCCTTTTTCGACCAGATACCGGTTTCGATGTAGTCGGCAGTGCCGTTTTCCGGCAGCAGGTTCAGCGGGATTTCGGCGAACTGCTGGCTGGCGCCGCCCTGCAGGAACAGCACCTTGTAGTTGGAGGGGACGGACAGCAGGTCACGCAGGTCCTGCTCGGCCTTTTCGGCGATGGCCACGTAGTCGTCGCTGCGATGGCTCATTTCCATCACCGACAAGCCCTTGCCGCGCCAGTCCAGCATCTCGGCCTGGGCGCGCTGCAAGACAGCATCAGGAAGCGCGGCAGGGCCTGCGCAGAAGTTAAAGGCTCGTTTGCTCACATCCACTCTCGCTCTGCCAAATAGAACAAATTCGTTATTGCATGCTGCTCGCTGCTCTTTGTAGGAGCAGCCTTGTGCTGCGAATGGGCCGCAAAGCGGCCCCGGCCATTCATGTGCTATTTCTGAAACCCAGGGGCCGCTTCGCGCCCCATTCGCAGCACAAGGCTGCTCCTACAGGGCCAGGCATTGCCTGCTGTAATCAGTCAAACGGGGCGACCTTGGTCGCCCCGTTCGGGTTTACGCTTGCTTACTCCTGCGGGGCCTCTTCGGCACCCGCAGCGTCTTCATTGTCTGGCGCTTCAGCCTCGACGCCCTCCTCGTCCGTCTCGATCACATCATCGAGTTCGTCCTCGGACGGCTCCTGGATACGCTCCAGGCCCACCAGTGTCTCGTCAGCCGCCAGCTTGATCAGCGTAACACCCTGGGTGTTACGGCTCAGGCTGGACACCTCGCCAACCCGGGTACGCACCAGCGTGCCCTGGTCGGAAATCAACATGATCTCCTCGCCTTCTTGCACCTGGATAGCACCGACCAGCAGACCGTTGCGCCCTTTGGTACCCATGGCAATCACGCCCTGGCCACCACGGCCGCGACGCGGGAACTTGGACAGCGGGGTGCGCTTGCCGAAGCCACGCTCGGAGGCGGTGAGGATCTGCGCGCCGGACTCCGGGATCAGCATCGAAATGATCTGCTGGCCTTTGCCCAGTTTCATGCCGCGCACACCGCGGGCCGTACGGCCCATTTCACGCACGACGCTTTCGGCGAAGCGGATGACCTTGCCGGCGTCGGAGAACATCATGACTTCTTTGGCGCCGTCGGTGATGGCCGCCGCAATCAGGGTGTCGCCTTCCTTCAGCTTCAAGGCGATCAGGCCGTTGGAGCGCGGACGGGCGAACTGCACCAGCGGGGTCTTCTTGACGGTACCGGAGGCGGTGGCCATGAAGATGTAAGCGCCAGTCGGCTCTGCCACCCATTCTGCGGTGTCGCCGTCTTCTTCGTCGACTTCCTCGGCCTCTACCAGCTCACCCTCGAGCACGGTGTCATCAGCGTCTTCCAGTTCTTCGTCCAGGTCGGCGTTCTGCTGCAGCGCTTCGAGGTCGATCTGCAGCATGGCGGTGATGCGCTCACCCTCCTCCAGCGGCAGCAGGTTGACCAGCGGGCGACCACGGGCAGCGCGGGACGCTTCGGGGATTTCGTAGGTCTTCTTCCAGTACACCTTGCCCTTGCTGGAGAACAGCAACAGGGTGGCATGGCTGTTGGCAACCAACAGGTGCTCGATGTAGTCCTCGTCCTTCACGCCGGTTGCCGACTTGCCTTTGCCGCCACGGCGCTGGGCCTGGTAAGCGGACAATGGCTGGGTCTTGGCATAACCACCGTGGGAGATGGTAACCACGCGCTCTTCTTCCGGGATCATGTCGCCGTAGTTGAGGTCGTGGCTGGCATTGAGGATTTCGGTGCGGCGCACATCGCCGTACTCGGCACGGATGGCTTCCAGCTCTTCGCGGATCACTTCCATCAGGCGCTCGGCGCTGCTGAGGATGCGGATCAGCTCGCCGATCTGCTCGAGGATTTCCTGGTACTCGGCCAGCAGCTTCTCGTGCTCCAGGCCGGTCAGGCGGTGCAGGCGCAGGTCGAGAATGGCCTGGGCCTGCTCCGGCGACAGGAAGTACTTGCCATCATGCAGGCCGTACTGCTCCGGCAGGTCTTCAGGGCGGCAGGAATCGGCGCCGGCGCGCTCGACCATGACCTGCACGGCACTGGATTCCCACGGCGTGGAAACCAGGGCTTCCTTGGCCTCGGACGGGGTAGGCGAAGCCTTGATCAGGGCGATGACCGGGTCGATGTTGGACAGCGCAACCGCCTGGCCTTCAAGGATGTGGCCACGCTCACGGGCCTTGCGCAACTCGAATACGGTGCGGCGGGTCACCACTTCACGGCGGTGACGGACGAACGCTTCGAGCAGGTCCTTGAGGTTGAGCAGGCGCGGACGACCGTCGATCAGGGCGACCACGTTGATGCCAAACACGCTCTGCAGCTGGGTTTGCTGGTAGAGGTTGTTGAGCACCACCTCCGGCACCTCGCCGCGACGCAGCTCGATGACGATGCGCATGCCGTCCTTGTCGGACTCGTCGCGCAGCTCGGTGATGCCTTCGATCTTCTTCTCTTTTACCAGCTCGGCGATCTTTTCGATCAGGCGCGCTTTGTTCAGCTGGTACGGCAGCTCGGTGACGACGATCTGCTGACGGCCGCCCACCTTGTCGATGTCTTCGATCTCGGAGCGGGCGCGCATGTAGATGCGGCCACGACCGGTGCGATAGGCCTCGATGATGCCTTGGCGACCGTTGATGATGCCGGCAGTCGGGAAGTCTGGCCCAGGGATGAACTGCATCAGTTCATCGATGGTGACTTCCGGATTGTCGATCAGCGCCAGACAGCCGTCGATGACTTCACCGAGGTTGTGTGGCGGAATGTTGGTCGCCATGCCCACGGCGATTCCGCTGGAACCGTTGACCAGCAGGTTGGGAATACGGGTCGGCATGACCGCCGGGATCTGCTCGGTGCCGTCGTAGTTGGGCACCCAATCGACGGTTTCCTTGTGCAGGTCGGCCAGCAGCTCGTGAGCCAGCTTGGTCATGCGCACTTCGGTGTATCGCATGGCTGCGGCGTTGTCGCCGTCCACCGAACCGAAGTTGCCCTGGCCGTCGACCAGCAGGTAGCGCAGCGAGAACGGCTGGGCCATACGCACGATGGTGTCGTAGACCGCAGTGTCGCCGTGCGGGTGGTACTTACCGATCACGTCACCGACCACACGGGCGGATTTCTTGTACGGCTTGTTCCAGTCGTTGCCCAGTTCGCTCATCGCATAGAGAACGCGACGATGCACGGGCTTCAAGCCGTCACGCGCATCGGGCAGCGCTCGCCCGACAATCACGCTCATCGCGTAGTCGAGGTAAGACTGTCTCAGTTCGTCTTCGATATTGACCGGGAGGATTTCTTTGGCCAGTTCGCCCATGAGAAGCCTGATTCCTTTTTCTGGTGAAACTTCGCAGCTCCATCAAGGGCCGAACGAAGCTCGCCGCCGCAGCGTACAAGCGTGCGACGACTTACGACAAATCAATGAGTTGTGCCATGGATCTGCGCAATGAAGGCCGCCGTGATGGGCGGTCTTGGAAACTGCCGGATGTTATCACAAACGCGGGGGCGGTGGGGAGAGGTGGCCCGGGGTGCTTGCCTTGAATATTGTGTCGCCTGGGAGATCGAGCGCCGCCCGCGCGGCGCTCGATCTAAAAGGCGACAGACTTCTATCGCCATACACCCTCAGTGCAGGCGCTTGCGGCAAATCAACTGGGCCAGCTTGGCGGTATCCGGGCGCTCCACGATGCCGCGCTCGGTCACGATCACGTCGATCAGGTCGGCCGGGGTCACGTCGAACACCGGGTTGAAAACCTCCACATCCTTTACCGCCGGGGCACCGCCAAAGTCCAGCCACTCGTCGGCGTCACGCTCCTCCAGCGGAATATCCTCACCGGTGGCCAGGTTCAGGTCGATGCTGGTACTCGGCGCCACCACCATGAAGCGCACACCATGGTGCATGGCGCTGACCGCCAACTGGTAGGTGCCAATCTTGCTGGCCACGTCGCCATTGGCAGCGATGCAGTCCGCGCCCACCACCACCCAGGTGATGCCCTTGGTCTTCATCAGATGCGCCAGCGCCGAGTCAGCGCACAGGGTCACCGGAATTCCTTCGTTGGCCAGCTCCCAGGCCGTCAGGCGCGAGCCTTGCAGCCAAGGGCGAGTTTCGCCGGCATACACCCGCTCGACCATGCCCTCCAGGTAGCCGGCGCGAATTACCCCCAGCGCGGTGCCGAAACCGCCGCTGGCCAGGGCACCGGCATTGCCGTAGGTAAGCAGCGTCTGGGCATTGCCCTGATGACGGCGGATCAGCTCGATGCCTTGCTGGGCCATGGTCAGGTTGGCTTCACGGTCGCTTTCTTGGATAGCCACTGCTTCTGCCTCCAGCGCTGCCAGCACGTCTTCATCCGGGCGCAGACGCAGCAGGCGCTCACGCATGCGGTTCAGCGCCCAGAACAGGTTGGCCGCCGTGGGGCGTGCTTCGGCAAGGGTGAGAAAGTCCTCTTCCAGGTCCATTTCCCAGTCGCCACCCTCGGCCAGCCGCTCTTCCAGGGCCAGCACCAGGCCGTAGGCCGCGGCAATACCAATGGCCGAGGCGCCGCGCACCGCCATGTCGCGGATTGCCGCCGCCACCTGCGCAACATTGTCGCAGGCCAGCCAGCGTTCCTCCGACGGCAGCAGGCGCTGGTCGAGCAGGTGCAAGATGCCGCCCTGCCAGCGGATCCCGGTCACCTTCTCCGCCGCCAAAAGTCGCTCGCGCATCGCCTCTCCCCGTGGTTCGCATGTCAAAAGCCGGCGATTATAGCGAGCCTGGGGGCCGAGCGCTCGGGTATACTCCGGCGCAATTTTGCGAAGTTTCAGAGGACTGTTCAATGAGCAACGTCGACCGCGCCGAAATCGCCAAGTTCGAAGCGCTGGCCCACCGCTGGTGGGACCGCGAAAGCGAGTTCAAGCCGCTGCACGAAATCAACCCGCTGCGCGTCAACTGGATCGACGAGCGGGCTAGCCTGGCCGGCAAGAAAGTGCTGGACGTAGGCTGCGGCGGCGGCATCCTCAGCGAAGCCATGGCCCTGCGCGGCGCCACGGTAACCGGTATCGACATGGGCGAGGCACCCCTGGCCGTGGCCCAGCTGCACCAGCTGGAGTCTGGTGTACAGGTGGAATACCGGCAGATCACCGCCGAAGCCCTGGCCGAAGAAATGCCTGAACAGTTCGACGTGGTCACCTGCCTGGAAATGCTCGAACACGTGCCCGACCCATCCTCGGTGATTCGCGCCTGCTACCGCATGGTCAAGCCGGGCGGCCAGGTGTTCTTCTCCACCATCAACCGCAACCCCAAGGCCTACCTGCTGGCCATCGTCGGCGCCGAGTACATCCTGAAGATGCTGCCGCGCGGCACCCATGACTTCAAGAAGTTCATCCGCCCGTCCGAACTGGGCGCCTGGAGCCGCGATGCCGGCCTGCAGGTGAAGGACATCATCGGCCTCACCTACAACCCGCTGACCAAGCACTACAAGCTCAACAGCGACGTCGACGTCAACTACATGATCCAGACCCTGCGCGAGGAATGAGCATGCGTTTGCGAGCAGTACTCTTCGACATGGACGGCACCTTGCTCGACACGGCGCCGGACTTCATCGCCATCTGCCAGGCCATGCTCGCCGAGCGCGGCCTGCCGGCCATTGACGACAACCTGATCCGTGGCGTGATCTCTGGCGGCGCCCGCGCCATGGTTGCCACCACGTTTGCCATGGACCCGGAAGCCGAAGGCTTCGAGGCCCTGCGCCTGGAGTTTCTGGAGCGCTACCAGCGCGACTGCGCGGTACACAGCAAGCTGTTCGACGGCATGGCCGAGCTGCTGGCCGACATCGAGAAAGGCAACCTGCTGTGGGGCGTGGTCACCAACAAGCCGGTGCGCTTCGCCGAGCCGATCATGCAGCGGCTGGGCCTGGCCGAGCGCTCGGCACTGCTGATCTGCCCGGACCACGTGAAAAACAGCAAGCCTGACCCCGAGCCACTGACCCTGGCCTGCACGACGCTGGGCCTGGACCCTGCCAGCGTGCTGTTCGTTGGCGACGACCTGCGCGACATCGAGTCTGGCCGCGACGCCGGCACCCGCACGGCAGCCGTGCGCTACGGCTATATTCATCCAGAGGACAACCCCAACAACTGGGGCGCCGACGTGGTGGTGGACCACCCGCTGGAACTGCGCAAAGTGATCGACAGCGCGCTGTGTGGCTGCTGAACTAGAGACAGGGAATACACAATGTTCGACTACACCGCCCGTCCCGACCTGCTGCAAGGCCGGGTCATCCTGGTTACCGGCGCCGGCCGCGGCATCGGTGCTGCGGCCGCCAAGGCTTACGCGGCAGTGGGCGCCACCGTGCTGCTGCTGGGCAAGACCGAGGCCAACCTGAACGAGGTCTACGACCAGATCGAAGCCGCCGGGCACCCGCAACCGGTGGTCATCCCGTTCAACCTGGAAACCGCCCTGCCCCACCAGTACGACGAGCTGGCCGTGATGATCGAAGACCAGTTCGGCCGCCTGGACGGCCTGCTGAACAATGCCTCGATCATTGGCCCGCGCACGCCGCTGGAGCAGTTGTCGGGCGACAACTTCATGCGCGTGATGCACATCAACGTCGACGCCACCTTCATGCTCACCAGCACCTTGCTGCCCCTGCTGAAGCTGTCGGAGGACGCCTCGGTGGTGTTCACCAGCAGCAGCGTCGGGCGCAAAGGCCGGGCCTACTGGGGCGCTTATGGCGTGTCGAAGTTCGCCACCGAGGGCCTGATGCAGACCCTGGCCGACGAACTCGAAGGTGTGGCGCCAGTGCGCTCCAACAGCATCAACCCCGGCGCCACGCGCACGGCGATGCGGGCCCAGGCTTACCCCAGCGAAAACCCGCAGAGCAACCCGCTGCCTGAAGAGATCATGCCGGTGTACCTGTACCTGATGGGGCCGGACAGCAAGGCAGTGAACGGGCAGGCGCTCAACGCCCAGTAAGGCTTAAGATTGCCGGGGCTGCTTTGCAGCCCATTCGCGGCACAAGGCCGCTCCTACAGGGGAATGTACAACCCGACGGGCACGCTATCCCTGTAGGAGCGGCCTTGTGCCGCGAATGGGCCGGTACAGGCGGATGATCAGCCCGCCGCCAACGCCGGGCGCAAACGGCCTTGCTGGCGGCCTTCCAGCTGCATGCACCGCTCCAGGAACAGGTACATGCAGTCATAACTCTTGCAAATCGCCCTGCGCAACTCGGTACGCAGCCCCAGGGTCGGGTTCTCGCCGGCCAGGGTACAGATGATTTCCAGCGCCTCCCACGGGTGCGCATCGTCATACTGGGCATGCATCTTCAGCCACTTCATCGCCCGCTTGCGCTGGTCTTCCGGGAAACCCTGGGCATAGGTATCGGTCGAGCACACCACCGCCGACCATTCCCCGGTCGCCCCTTCGATGGCGTAGTTGGTCGCCGCCATGGAAATGGCCAGGTTCTCGGTGGCACACACGCGCCAGCACCAGTCGTTCAGGCCGTTAAGCTCGGGGGGCACTTCCTGAGCCTGCAGCTCATGCAGGTGCACGCCATGGGCATGGCACCAGTTCACCCAGTAGTCGGCATGGTTGAGCTCGACGCGGATGTTGCGCATCAGCCAGCGCCGCGCCATGTCTTCGCCCTGGTGGCGGCCATAGCGGGTCTTGGTCAGGTTATGGGCCATGTACAGCGAGAACTGCTCTACCACCGGCCAGCCACCGATCAGGTACTGACGAATGGTCGACTGCTTGAGCTGGCCGTCGCGCAGGCGCGCGTAGAATTCATGCTCCACCACCCGGCGCTTGCTCTCGCGGCAGTCTTCAATCAGTTGCTGGGCCCATTGGGGATAGCTGGCGGGGTCCATCAAAGGCCCGATACGAACGAATGCATCAATCACTTTCAGCTCCTTGATCCTTGTGATTTCTCGCTAGCGAAATGTGCCAGGCGCCCGCTGCAACAGAGGCCGGGCGGCGATCCGTTGGCGCTGCAGACTGTCACAGGTGAACACCTGGGGGCGTTCGATCAGGTAACCCTGGGCGTAATCCACGCCTATTTCCTGCAGGGCCTGCTCGATCAAGGGCGTTTCGACGAACTCGGCGATAGTGCGTTTGCCCATGACATGGCCGATGTGGTTGATCACCTCGACCATGGCCCTGTTGACCGGGTCGTCGAGCATGTCCTTGACGAAGCTGCCGTCGATCTTCAGGTAATCCACGGGCAGGTGCTTGAGGTAGGCGAACGACGACATGCCGGCGCAAAAGTCATCGAGGGAAAAGCGGCAGCCCAGCCCCTTCAACTCATTCATGAAGCGAATGGCGCTGCCCAAGTTGGCAATCGCGCTTGTTTCGGTAATTTCGAAGCAGATCATCCGTGGCGGAATGGCGTACTCGACAAATAACCTTTGCAGGTATTCGAGGAACTTGTCGTCGCCGATGCTCGACCCCGACAGGTTGATCGCGCAGATAGACAGCGGCCCTTCGCGGCCTTCGTCCAGGCACTGGCGTATAACCTGGAACACATTGCGCACCACCCAGCGGTCCAGCGCAGTCATCAGGCCGTAGCGTTCTGCCGCAGGAATGAAGCTGCTGGGCAGGATGGTGCGGCCACCTTCGTCGTGCAGGCGCAGCAGGATTTCTATGTGGCCTGGGCCCTCGAAAGTTTTAAGCGGGGCTATTTCCTGTGCGTAGAGGCAAAAGCGGTTTTCTTCCAGGGCCACGTGCAAGCGCTGGATCCAGGCCATTTCGCCAAAACGCATGGACAGCTCGCTGTCGTCGGCGTGGTACACCTGCACGCGGTTGCGCCCCTTCTCCTTGGCCATGTAGCAGGCCATGTCGGCGGCACGCAGCGAGGTTTCCAGGGTGCCCGGGCTTTGGGCGATGTGCACCAGGCCGATACTGACCGTGGTGACGAACGGCCGCCCCTTCCACACGAAGTGCAGGCTCTGCACCATCTGGCGCAGTTGCTCGGCAATGCGCTCGGCCTGGTCGGGCGGGCAGCTTTCCAGCAACACGCCAAACTCGTCGCCACCCAGCCGGGCCAGCGTGTCACCTTCGCGCAGGCCGGATTGCAGCACGGCGCAGATGTGCCGCAGCAATTCGTCGCCCGCGGCATGGCCGCAGGTGTCGTTCACCAGCTTGAACTGGTCGAGGTCCAGGAACATCAGCGAATGCCGCCCGGCCTGGCGCGCAAGGCCGTTCAGCGCCTGCTCCAGGCGGTATTCGAACTCACGGCGGTTGGCCAGCCCGGTCAGGGCGTCATGGGTCGCCTGCCATGACAAGTTGGCGATGTACTGGCGCTCCTGGGTCATGTCATGCAGCACCAGCACGATGCCACTGAGCTGGCCATCACTGACGATCGGCGAGCCCACCAGGTTGATCGACACGGTGCTGCCGTCCAGGCGCTGGATCAGCCGGGCATGCTCGGCGCCGCCCTTGAGGCTGCCGCTAAGCACCTGCTCGACCAGGCTACGGCCATCTTCCTCGGCCTGCTCGTCCACCAGGCTGAACAGGGCCGACAGCGGCAGGCCCTGCGCCTGGCCAGACTGCCAGTGGGTCAGTTGCTCGGCGGCCGGGTTCATGTAGCCGATGCAGCCCTCCACGTCGGTGGTAATGACCGCATCGCCAATGGCTTGCAAGGTGGTCTGCGCTCGCTCTTTCTCCTCCTGCAGGGCGGTGGCGAAGGCCTGGCGCTGGGCCAGCAGCTTGCTCGAGCGGCGCCAGGCGATGGCAATGAGGAACATCGCTGTCAGCAGGTTGGTGATCAGCAGTACCCGCAGCAACATGCGCGAACCTTCGCCCAAGGCATCGCTGAACGCTTTGGCAGCGGGCGTGACCCCTTCGTTGATGGTGACGATGCGGGCCTTCCACGCGTTGACTGCCTGGCCGTCGACCGGGCCACTGGCAAAGCTTTGGCGCATCTCGCCAGCCAGCACATCCAGCTTGGCCAGGTAGTCGTCGCCGATGTTCCAGTAGTCGATGGCTGTCTGCATATAGCTGATGTTGCGAAAGTTACGGTAGAACCAGATGATCCGCTCGACGTCGTCGGGGTGGTTGCCGCCTTGCAGTACAGCCTGGCGCGCGGCATCCAGGTCGGGGCTGGGCTGGTCGAGCACCTCGCGCAGCTGGTGGTCGCCCTGGGGCACGGTAATGGCTTGGCGATAACGCTGGTAAGTACTGTCGTCGCGGGTGTCGGCGTAAAGGTTCAGGTAATAGATGGCGTCTTTCTGCGCCTTGGACCACAGGCTTTCGCCCGCGACGTAGGCGCGCACGGCCGAAAGCGTATAAAGGCTGAGGCTGCCCAGCGCCACCTGGAAGACCACAACGGCGATGAAGGGCCAGGTGATGCCGAGCAACTTCGGCGCTTCGAGTGTGCGATGTCCCTTCATGGAGTCCCTGTCACAGAGCAGATAAGGCGCAAATCGACCCAGACAAGCACAGCGTAGGCCATCTGCCATCAACGTGACGGGGTTTTTTATGACAGGGGATCCCGCCGTTTCCGATTCTGTCGCCGCGCTTTCTGTAGGAGCGGCCTTGTGTCGCGAAAGGGCCGCAAAGCGGCCCCGGGATATCAGCGGTGGTGTGGAGATCTGGGGCCGCTTTGCGGCCCATCGCGACACAAGGCCGCTCCTACACCGACCGAGGTGGCGTTTCAGAATCAGCTTTGCTGCAGGTGCCCATAAAGCTTGGCATACAACCCACCCTCGGCAATCAGCTGCTGGTGGTCGCCATCTTCGGCCACATGCCCGCCATCGAACACCAGCACCCGGTCGGCCTGCTTCACCGCCGACAGCCGGTGGGCGATGATCAGCGTGGTGCGGCCGCTGAGGAAGCGCGCCAGGGCCTGGTGCAGGTTGTACTCGGTGGCGGCGTCCAGGGCCGAGGTGGCTTCGTCGAGGATGACCACCTTGGGCTCGGCCAGCACCATGCGGGCGATGGCCAGGCGCTGCCGCTGCCCGCCAGACAAGCGCACGCCGGAGCGCCCCACCACACTGTCCAGGCCCTGCGGCAAGGCGGCGATGGTGGCGTCCAGCTGGGCGATGCGCAGCGCGTGCCAGCAAGCGTCGTCGCTGCTGTCGCGGCCCATGGTCAGGTTGGCGCGTACGGTGTCATTGAACAGCGACGGGTGCTGCAACACCACCGCAACGTTTTCGCGCAGGGTTTCCAGGCCGATTTCCTGCAGGCTGGCACCGCCAAAGCGGATGGTCCCGGCCTGGGCGCTGTAGAGGCCCAGCAGCAGTTGCACCAAGGTGCTCTTGCCGCCGCCGCTGGCGCCGACAATCGCCACCTTTTCGCCCGGGGCAATGGACAGGTCGAGGTTCTCCAGCACGGGCTCGTCGGCATAGGCAAAGCGCAAGTCGCGCACCTCGATACCCACCGTCTCGCGGCCGGCGAACGGGTCGCTGGCGGCCGGGTACTGCGGCTCGTCATCGCGCGCCAGCAGCTCGTTGAGGCGGCTTAGCGCACCACCGGCGGCGTAGTAGGCATATTGCAGGTTGAGCAGTTGCTCCACCGGGCCGATCATGAACCACAGGTAGCTGAACACCGCCAGCATCTGGCCAATGGAAAGGTCGGAGAACAGCACGGTCAGCATGGCTGCGGCGCGGAAGATGTCGATACCGAACTGGAACAACAAGCCACTGGCACGGCCACTGGCATCGCTCTTCCACTGCGAATCCACGGCGTAGTCACGCACTTCGCGGGCGCGCAGGCCCAAACGGCCAAGGAAGTAGCCCTGACGGTTGCTGGCACGGATTTCCTGAATGGCATCGAGGGTTTCCGTCAGCGCCTGGGTAAAACGCGCGGTGCTGTCGTTCTCGAGTTTTTTCAGGTGTTTGACCCGTTTGCCCAACTGCACGGTGAAGTAGATCACCAGCGGGTTAAACAACAAGATCAGCAAGGCCAGCTGCCAGTGCATCCAGATCAGAATCGCCGCTGTGCCGGTCAGGGTCAGCATGGCCACCAGGAAGCGGCTGAGGGTTTCGCCCACGAACTTGTCGAGGGTGTCCAGGTCGGTGACCAGGTGGGTGGTTACCGTGCCACTGCCCAGGCTTTCGTATTCCTTCAGCGAAATGCGCTTGAGCCGCTCGATGAGGCGGATGCGCAGGCGGTAGACGATATCCTTGGCCAAACCGGCGAACAGCTTGGCCTGGATCACGTTGAACGCCAGCGCAGCCAGGCGCAGGCACAGAGTGAGCGCCAGCATCAGCCCGATATAGCCGGCTGCCACCTGCCAGTTGGAGGGCAGCAGGTGGTTCATCCACTTCAGCGCAGCATCGCCATGGCCCAGCAGGACTTCGTCCACCAACAGGGGCAACAGCAACGGAATGGGCACGCTGCAGCAAGCCGCCAGCACGGCGATGAGGTTGGCAGACCAGAGGTTCTTCTTGTGATGCAGGGCCAGGCGGCGGATTTCCGCCCAGCTCAGTCGATCGCCCGCAGTGTGAGGCTTGCCCGGCACCGGGTCGGGTGACCCAGGCACATCAAGCACAGGCGGCCTGCTGCAGCCAGCGGCCGAGCAAGGGTTGCAGGCGCTCCAGCGGCTGGTAGCCGTTGGTCAGCAGGGCCAGTTGGCCATTGCGCTCGGCCAGCAGGGTCGGAAAGCCGGCAATACCCAGGTCCTGGGCCCAGCTGAAATCGGCTGCGGTGGCGGCGCGGGTATCGGCGCGGGCGAAGGTTTCGGCAAACACGGTGCGGTCGAAGCCGCACTGCGAGGCCAGCTCGACCAGCTGCGGCGCCGTGGTCACGTCCACGCCCTGCTCGTAGAACGAACGCTGGATCAGCGCCAGCAGCGGCCAGACGCGTTCGGCGTCCAGCTCACGGGCAGTGACCAGGGCACGGCAGGCCGGCTCGGTGTCGTAGACGAAGCCCTCAGGCATGGCCCCTTCGAAACGAAACGGCTGCCCGGTGGCGTCGGCCACCGCCTGCCAGTGTTCGAGGATGTACTTGCGGGTGGCGCTGTCCAGGGCGCTGCCGCCGGTGCGCAGCCCACCCGGCACCACGCGGGTGACAACGCCCGCCTCACGCGCCTGGATGATCAGGGCGGCGGCTACCGGCGCGAAACCCCAGCACCAGGAGCACATCGGGTCCATCACATAAATCAGGCGTGCAGACATGCATCAGGCCTCGGCTTTGTAGTTGTAACCGATCGGGTGCGGCAGGTTGCGGGCCTTGGCCAGCTCGATCTGCTTCTGCCGGTCGATGGCACTGCGCCGGGTCTTCTCGCTCAGGGTGTCCCAGCAATGCGGGCAGCTGACACCTGGCGAATAGTGCTCGGACGCGCGCTCTTGTGCATTGATCGGGTGGCGGCAAGCGTGGCACTGGTCGTACTCGCCTTCGCTCAGGTCATGGCGCACCGTGACGCGGTTGTCGAAGACGAAGCAGTCGCCGTCCCACAGGCTTTCTTCCTGAGGCACTTCCTCGAAGTATTTCAGCACGCCACCTTTAAGATGATAGACCGCCTCGAAGCCTTCACCGAGCATGTAGCTGGAGGCTTTTTCGCAACGAATGCCGCCGGTGCAGAACATGGCCACTTTCTTGTGCTTGCTGGGGTCGAAGTTGGCCTTGATGTACTCGGGGAACTCGCGGAAGGTTTCGGTCTTCGGGTCCATCGCGCCCTTGAAGGTGCCGATGGCCACTTCGTAGTCGTTGCGGGTGTCGATCAGCAGCACTTCCGGGTCGCTGATCAGCGCGTTCCAGTCCTTGGGCTCGACATAGGTGCCGACCGCCTGATTCGGGTCCACGCCTGGCACGCCGAGGGTGACGATCTCTTTCTTGAGCTTGACCTTGGTGCGGTAGAACGGCTGCTCATCGCAGTACGACTCTTTATGGTCGACATCGGCCAGGCGCGGGTCGTTGCGCAGCCAGGCCAGCAGGCCGTCGATGCCTTCGCGGGTGGCCGACACGGTGCCGTTGATGCCTTCGTGGGCCAGCAGCAGGGTGCCTTTGACGTCATTGTCGAGCATGGCCTTGAGCAGCGGCTCGCGCAGCTCGACGTAGTCTTGCAGGGTGACGAATTTGTACAGCGCCGCGACGACGATAGGTTGTGACATGAAGCGGGTTCTCCAGGTGGTTGCCCTCGTAAGGGGCGGACCGGGTTTGACAAAAAGCAGGGGGCGCTTTGCGCCCCATTCGCGGCACAAGGCCGCTCCTACAGGGAAATACACAACCCAACGGGCGGTGCAATCCCTGTAGGAGCGGCCTTGTGCCGCGAATGGGCCGCACAGCGGCCCCCTTGGATGGTACGGATTCTACCAGAACGACAAAAAGGTTTCAGTGCCCGCCGCCGGCGCACACCGGCGAGGCCGGCGCCACGCCGACCTTGGCCCACTCTTCGGCGGTGTAGGTATGAATGGCCAAGGCATGGATCTGGCCCATCAGCTCACCCATGGTGGCGTACACCTTCTGGTGGCGCTTGACGCTGTTCAACCCGGCAAACTGCTCGCTGACGATCACTGCCTTGTAGTGGGTCTCCTGACCACGACTGTGCATGTGGCTTTCGTCGAGCACCTGCAGGTGCTGCGGCGCCAGGGCGCCCAGCTGTTGTTCAATGCGCTGTTGCATGGTCATTGCGGCGTGCTCACTTCTTGGCAGGGACGGCAGCCTTGCCAGCGTTAGGGTCCAGTTCCTTGGTCATGTCTTCCAGCAGCTTGTTCACCACCGGCACTGCTGGCTCCAGGCTCTGCTGGGTCAGCTGGGCCGACTGCTGGGTAACCTTGGGCATTTCACGCAGGACTTTCTTGCCCAGCGGCGATTCGTAGAACTTGACCAGGTCTTTCAGCTCTTGCTCGGTGAAGGTCTGGGTGTACAGGTCGACCATCTTCGGCTTCAGCTTGTTCCAGCCGATGGCGCTGTCCAGCGCGGCGTTGGCTTTGGCCTGGTAGCTTGCCAGCACTGGCTGTTTGGCGGCCGGGGCCTTGGTTTGAGCGAAGCGCTGGGCGAACATCTGTTGGACCTGCATGTACACCGGGGTGCCCAGCTTGTCGGCGTTGGCCAGGGTCAGGAATTTCTCGGCAGCAGCGTTGTGGCTGGCGGTGGCAGCGAGCACCTGGCCGCTGGCGCAAGCCAGGGCAACGGCGGCACAAAGGACACGGAGACGGGTCATTGCATTTCCTTCAAGAAGAGGGAGGCGGGTACCTCAGAGTAGAGCATTCTGCGCCGTGGTGGCGATGTGCTCAAGTGGCACGACGAGCGATGGAACCGCTTGGTCGAATCAGGGCCTAAACTGCGATTTCGAACTACACGGGAGTGAGTACAGAATGAGCCGTATCGAGACAGACAGCCTGGGCCCGGTCGAAGTTCCTGAAGACGCGTACTGGGGTGCGCAGACCCAGCGCTCGCTGATCAATTTCGCCATTGGCAAGGAACGCATGCCCCTCGCGGTGCTGCACGCCCTGGCGCTGATCAAGAAGGCCGCGGCACGCGTCAACGACCGCAACGGCGACCTGCCGGCCGACATCGCCCGGCTGATCGAACAAGCCGCCGACGAAGTGCTGGATGGCCAGCACGACGACCAGTTTCCGTTGGTCGTCTGGCAGACCGGGAGCGGCACGCAAAGCAACATGAACGTCAACGAGGTGATCGCCGGGCGCGCCAACGAACTGGCCGGCAAAGGCCGAGGCGGCAAAGCGCCAGTACACCCCAACGACCACGTCAACCGCTCGCAAAGTTCCAACGATTGCTTCCCCACAGCCATGCACATTGCGGCTGCGCAGGCGGTGCACGAGCAACTGCTGCCAGCCATCGTCGAGCTGTCGTCGGGGCTTGCCGAGCTGTCGGCGCGCCACCACAAGCTGGTGAAGACCGGCCGCACGCACATGATGGACGCCACGCCGATTACCTTCGGCCAGGAGGTGTCCGCTTTCGTCGCCCAGCTCGACTATGCCCAGCGCGCCATCCGCGCCACCCTGCCGGCGGTGTGCGAACTGGCCCAGGGCGGCACCGCCGTGGGTACCGGGCTTAACGCCCCGCACGGCTTTGCCGAAGCCATCGCCGCCGAGCTGGCGGCACTGTCCGGCCTGCCATTTGTCACGGCGCCGAACAAGTTCGCCGCCCTCGCCGGCCACGAGCCGCTCACCAGCCTGGCGGGCGCCCTGAAAACCCTGGCCGTGGCGCTGATGAAAATCGCCAACGACCTGCGATTGCTGGGCTCGGGCCCACGCGCCGGTTTGGCCGAAGTACGCCTGCCGGCCAACGAACCGGGCAGTTCGATCATGCCGGGCAAGGTCAACCCTACCCAATGCGAGGCGCTGTCGATGCTGGCCTGCCAGGTGCTGGGCAACGATGCGGCCATCGGTTTTGCCGCCAGCCAGGGGCATTTGCAGTTGAACGTGTTCAAGCCGGTGATCATCCACAACCTGTTGCAGTCGATCGAACTGCTAGCGGATGGCTGCCGCAACTTCCAGTTGCACTGCGTGGCGGGCATCGAGCCCGATGCCGAGCAAATGGCCGCGCACCTGGAGCGGGGCCTGATGCTGGTGACGGCGTTGAATCCGCATATCGGCTATGACAAGGCGGCGGAAATTGCCAAGAAAGCTTATAGCGAGGGCAAGACCTTGCGCGAGGCTGCGCTGGAGTTGAAGTACCTGACCAATGAGCAGTTCGACCAGTGGGTGCGGCCGGAGAACATGCTGGCGCCGGGTGGCAAGGGCTGACAGCTCGGGTATCGCCCCCTGTATCGCCCCCTGTAGGAGCGGCCTCGCGTCGCGATGGGCTGCGCAGCAGCCCCAGAAATCTCGGCAGTGACATGGATTTTGGGGCTGCTGCGCAGCCCATCGCGACACAAGGCCGCTCCTACAGAGAACGCGCAACTTTCTTGAACTTGCGGGCGCGCCAACTGGCCACCAGCGATGGCCCCAGCGCCACCAGCGCCGAGCCGAACACCACGGTCACCGCCCCTACATAACCCAGGGCATTGATGTCTTCGGCGTGCACATACTCCGGCCACACCATTGCCGCCAGCGCCACCGCGATAAAGGTCACCAGCGGTGTCAACGCCAGGGTGGCACTCACCCGCGACGCCTCCCAGTGCGCCAGCGCCTCGGCAAACGCGCCGTAGGCCACCAGGGTATTCAGGCAGCAGGCCAGCAACAGCCAGCCTTGCACCGGGGTCAGTTGCAACGCCTCCAGCGGGTGTACCCAAGGCGTGAGCAGCGCAGCGCAACTGAGGTAGATCACCATCATCACCTGCTGTGAGTTCCATACCGTCAACAGTTGCTTCTGGCTGAGGGCGTAGAACACCCAGATGCTGGTGGCCAGCAGAATGGTCAGCACCCCGGTGGTGTAGGTGCCCAATGAAGTCAGCAGCTCTTCGAGGCGCTGGTTGAAGAACAGGCCGAAACCCGCCAGCAGTATCAGCAGGCCCACGCCCTGCCCCAGGCTGAAGCGCTCGCGGAACACGAACACGCTGGCCACCAGTAACAGCACCGGGCCTACCTGCACCACCAGTTGCGCGGTGCCGGGGCTGAGCAGGTTGAGGCCGATCAGGTACAGCACGTAGTTGCCCATCAGGCCAAGCACGGCCACCGCTACCAGGCCTTTGCCCCTGGGTGCCAGCCGGGTGAACGATGGCAAGCGTCGCTTGGCTGCCAGCCAGGCGAACAGCAGGCCACCGGAAACCAGCAGGCGGTACCAGGTGACGGTGATCGGGTCGATCACCTGCAGTACCTGCTTGAGCTTGATCGGCAAGATGCCCCAGAGCAATGCGGTCAGAAGTGCCAGGAACAGGCCATAGCTCCAGCGGCCGGAAGTGGTGTGCATAGTGTCCTCGATCAAGCCCGTGGTGGGGGTGACTGAATTCTACGGGCTTGGAGGGCAGTGACGGGGAAGAGTGCCAAGAAAAGAATTCATCAGGTCATTCTTGTGTGGCATGGCTTGGCAGGTGTGCAGCCTGTTCTGGCCTCTTCGCGGGTGAACCCGCTCCCACAGGGACTGCACAATGGCCAATCCTGTGATCATCCTGTGGGAGCGGGTTCACCCGCGAAGAGGCCAGAACAGGCAATCAAAAGCCCTGGCTATTTCTTGTCCTTGGCAAATGCCGCCTCTAGCGCCTGGTTGATGGTGCGCAGCACCTTGACCCGCGCCCAGCGCTTGTCGTTGGCCTCCACCAGCGTCCATGGCGCAATCTCGCTGCTGGTGCGGTCGACCATGTCGCCCACCGCCTGGGCATAGTCGTCCCACTTGTCGCGGTTGCGCCAGTCGTCCTCGGTGATCTTGTAGCGCTTGAACGGGATCTGCTCACGCTCCTGAAAACGCTCCAGCTGGGTCTGCTGGTCGATCGCCAGCCAGAACTTCACCACTACCACCCCGGCATTCACCAACTGCTCTTCAAAGTCGTTGATCTCGCTGTAGGCACGCATCCAGTCGGCCGGGCTGCAAAAACCCTCCACCCGCTCCACCAGCACCCGGCCATACCAGGAACGGTCGAAGATGGTGAACTTGCCGCGTGCCGGAATATGCCGCCAGAACCGCCACAGGTAGGGCTGCGCCCGCTCTTCTTCGGTGGGCGCGGCAATCGGCACGATGCGGTACTGGCGTGGGTCCAGTGCTGCCGCCACGCGGCGGATGGCACTGCCCTTGCCGGCAGCATCGTTGCCTTCGAACACGGCCACCAAGGCGTGCCGGCGCATGCGCTTGTCGCGCAGCAGGCCGGCCAGGCGGGCCTGCTCGGTGACCAGTTGCTCCTGGTAGTCGGCCTTGTCCAGGCGCAAGGTCATGTCCAGGGCGCCGAGCAGGCTGCGCTGGTCGATGCTGCGGCCCAGCGGGGCCACATTGCCCTGGTGCTTGCCCTTGGGGTTGTTGGCCAACGCGGCTTGCAGGCTGTCCAGCAGGATGCGCCCCACCGCAAGGCTGCGGTAATTCGGGTCTACCCCTTCGACGATGTGCCACGGCGCATAGTCGCGGCTGGTGCGGCGCAGCACGCGCTCGCCAAAGCGCACGAAACGGTCGTAGGTTTGCGACTGCTGCCAGTCCAGCGGGCTGATCTTCCAGCTGTGCAGCGGGTCGTCCTTGAGCGATTTCAGCCGTGCCTTCATCTGTTTCTTGGACAGGTGGAACCAGAACTTGATGATCAGCGCACCTTCATCGCACAGCATCTGCTCCAGGCGCTCGGCGCCCATGATCGCCTGATCGAGCACGGCATCCTTGAACACCCCGTGCACCCGCCCCTGCAGCATCTGGCTGTACCAGTTGCCAAAGAACACGCCCATCCGCCCCTTCGGCGGCAAAGCCCGCCAGTAACGCCAGGCGGGCGGCCGGGCCAGCTCTTCGTCAGTCTGCTGGTCGAAGGTGAGAACATCGATCATGCGCGGGTCCATCCACTCGTTGAGCAGCTTTACCGTCTCACCCTTGCCAGCGCCTTCGATGCCGTTGATCAGCACGATCACCGGGAAGCGCGCCTGCTGCTTGAGTTCGTACTGGGCTTCGAGCAGGGCCTCGCGTAATGCGGGTACCTCGGCGTCGTAAGCCTCCTTGTCGATGCTGTGGCCGATTTCGGCGGATTCGAACATGCACTGGCTCCTTCAATGGATAAGCAAGACTAGCGGATTTCATTTCTGCCTGTACTGACCTCTTCGCGAGTGAAGTCGCTCCCACAGGTAGGCGCGATGGCATAAAATCTTGCCATCCGCTGCAACCGAGCCAACCATGTCCACCCTCCTCCAGCACGCCCAGATCGACTGGGACGACCAGGGCCGCCCCCACTCGCGGCAATATGACGACGTCTATTTCGCGGTCAACGAAGGCATCGAAGAAACCAAGCATGTATTCCTCGGCCAGACCCGCCTGGCCGAGCGCTTTGCCAACCTAACGCCGCACAGCTGCATGGTGATAGGCGAAACCGGTTTTGGCACCGGCATGAATTTTTTCTGCGCCTGGCAGCTGTTTGACCAGCACGCGCACAGCGATGCGCGCCTGCACTTCGTCAGTGTCGAAAAATACCCCCTCGGGCACGCTGACATGGCCCGCGCAGTACGCCTGTGGCCTGAACTTGCCGCCTACACCGAGCCACTGCTTGAGCAATATGTGGCGGTGCACCCGGGCTTCCAGCAATTCACCTTCGCCGATGGCCGGGTCACCCTGACCCTGCTGATCGGTGACGTGCTCGAGCAACTGCCGCAACTCGATGCGCAGATCGATGTGTGGTTCCTCGACGGTTTCGCCCCGGCCAAAAACCCCGACATGTGGACCCCGGAGCTGTTCGCGCAGCTGGCGCGGTTATCGCACCCGGGTACTGTGCTGGGCACCTTCACCACCACCGGCTGGGTACGCCGCAGCCTGGTCGAAGCCGGTTTCGCCATGAAGAAGGTGCCAGGCATCGGCAAGAAGTGGGAGGTGATGAGCGGTGCCTACGTCGGCCCCCTACCAGCACCAGGCGCACCTTGGTACGCGCGCCCCGCCCCTGCGCAGGGGCCACGCGAGGCACTGGTGATCGGTGCAGGGCTGGCCGGCAGCACAACCGCTGCCAGCCTGGCCCGGCGTGGCTGGCAGGTCACCGTGCTGGAACGCCACAAAGCCCCGGCCCAGGAAGCTTCGGGCAACCCGCAGGGAGTGCTGTACCTCAAGCTGTCCGCCCATGGCACCGCACTTTCACAGATGATCCTGTCCGGTTTCGGCTACACCCGGCGCCAGCTTGAACGCCTGCAGCGTGGCCGCGACTGGGATGCCTGCGGCGTGCTGCAACTGGCCTTCGACAACAAGGAAGCCGAGCGCCAAGACAAGCTGGCTGCCGCTTTCGACCACGATTTGCTGCATTCACTGGAGCGCGCCGAGGCTGAAGCCATCGCCGGCGTGGCCTTGCCGGCCGGCGGGTTGTTCTACCCCGAAGGCGGCTGGGTGCACCCACCTGCGTTGTGCCAGCAACAGCTGCAGCACCCAGGGATTCGACTGGTCACCCATCAGGAAGTGCTGGAGCTGCGCAAGGTCGACCAGCAGTGGCAGGCCTGGGCGGGTGACCGCCTGATTGCCAGCGCACCGGTGGTGATTCTGGCCGGTGCCGCCGAGGTAAAGCGCTTCGAGCCTTGCGCGCAACTGCCGCTCAAGCGCATCCGGGGGCAGATTACCCGCTTGCCGGCCACCGCCAGCAGCCGGGCGCTGCGCACCGTGGTGTGTGCGCAGGGCTACGTGGCGCCGCCGCGCGGGGATGAACATACGCTGGGCGCAAGCTTTGATTTCCACAGCGAAGACTTGGCGCCGACGCTGTCCGAGCACCAGGGCAACCTGGCGTTGCTGGACGAGATTTCCGTCGACCTGGCGCAGCGCCTGGGCACAGCCGCGTTGGCCACTGAGCAGTTGCAGGGGCGCGCGGCATTCCGTTGCACCAGCCCGGATTACCTGCCGATCGTGGGGCCGGTAGCTGATGTACAGGCATTTGCCGAGGCCTATGCGGTGTTGGGCCGGGATGCGCGGCTGGTGCCGGATGTAGCCTGCCCTTGGCTGGATGGGTTGTATGTGAACAGCGGGCATGGGTCGCGCGGGTTGATCACGGCGCCGCTCAGTGGCGAGCTGGTGGCGGCCTGGGTGTGTGGGGAACCGCTGCCGTTGCCGCGGGCAGTGGCAGAGGCGTGTCATCCGAACCGGTTTGCCTTGCGTAAGCTGATTCGGGGGAAGTAATCGGCCGGGGCTGCTACGCAGCCAATCGCCGGCAAGCCAGCTCCCACAGGGACCGCGCAAGGCATCAGGCCTGACGTGACCCGTGGGAGCTGGCTTGCCGGCGATTGGGCCGCACAGCGGCCCCATATAACAAATCGTTCTAAAACTCTCAAAAAGCACACCGGTCAGTTCCTTAAGGTGCCCTAATCCTGGGTACCCCCTCCCCAACGGAAAAACCGGTAAGGACTTATGTGCGGATTAGCAGGAGAGTTGCGTTTCACCCCCATCGACCAGGCCCCTCGCCCAGCCGACCTGGCTGCGGTAGAGCGCATCACGCATCACCTGGCGCCTCGCGGCCCGGATGCGTGGGGCTTCCATAGCCAGGGCCCTGTTGCCCTCGGCCACCGACGCCTGAAAATCATGGACTTGTCCGACGGCTCGGCGCAGCCGATGGTCGATAACACCCTGGGCCTGTCGCTGGCTTTCAACGGTGCCATCTACAACTTCCCCGAACTGCGCCAGGAGCTGCAGGACCTGGGCTACAGCTTCTGGTCCGACGGCGACACCGAGGTGCTGCTCAAGGGCTACCACGCCTGGGGCGCGGCCTTGCTGCCCAAGCTCAACGGCATGTTCGCCCTGGCCATCTGGGAGCGCGACAACCAGCGCCTGTTCCTGGCCCGCGACCGCCTGGGCGTCAAGCCCCTGTACCTGTCGCGCAATGGCGAACGCCTGCGTTTTGCCTCCACCCTGCCAGCGCTGCTCAAGGGCGGCGACATCGACCCGATGCTCGACCCGGTGGCGCTCAACCATTACCTGAACTTCCACGCTGTGGTGCCGGCGCCCCGTACCCTGCTGGCCAACGTGCAGAAGCTGGAGCCCGGCACCTGGATGCGCATCGACCGCCATGGCGAAGTAGAACGCCAGACCTGGTGGCAGCTGAAATACGGTGCCAACCCGGATGAACGTGAGCTGGACCTGGAAGGCTGGACCACCCGCGTGCTCGACGCCACCCGCGACGCCGTGGCCATCCGCCAACGTGCCGCCGTCGACGTCGGCGTGTTGTTGTCCGGTGGCGTCGACTCCAGCCTGCTGGTCGGCCTGCTGCGCGAAGCGGGCGTGGACGACCTGTCGACGTTCTCCATTGGCTTTGAAGATGCCGGTGGCGAACGTGGCGACGAGTTCCAGTATTCCGACCTGATCGCCAAGCACTACGGCACCCGCCACCATCAGCTGCGCATCGCCGAACACGAGATCATCGACCAGTTGCCGGCAGCATTCCGCGCCATGAGCGAGCCGATGGTCAGCCACGACTGTATCGCCTTCTACCTGCTGTCGCGGGAAGTGGCCAAGCATTGCAAGGGTGTGCAAAGCGGCCAGGGCGCCGATGAGCTGTTCGCCGGATACCACTGGTACCCGCAGGTGGACGGCGCCGATGACGCCTTTGCGGCTTACCGCGATGCCTTCTTCGACCGCAGCCACGCCGAATACCGCGACACCGTGCAGGCGCCCTGGCTGCTGGAAACCGACGCGGCCGGCGACTTCGTGCGCGAGCACTTCGCCCGCCCCGGCGCCCGCGACGCGGTGGACAAGGCCCTGCGCCTGGACAGCACGGTGATGCTGGTGGACGACCCGGTCAAGCGGGTGGACAACATGACCATGGCCTGGGGCCTGGAGGCGCGGACGCCGTTCCTCGACTACCGCCTGGTAGAGCTGTCGGCGCGTATCCCGGCACGCTTCAAGCTGCCCGACGGCGGCAAGCAGGTGCTCAAGCAGGCGGCGCGGCGGGTGATCCCGCATGAGGTGATCGACCGCAAGAAGGGCTACTTCCCGGTGCCGGGCCTTAAGCACCTGGAAGGCGCCACCCTGGGCTGGGTGCGTGAGCTGCTGACCGACCCCAGCCAGGACCGTGGGCTGTTCAACCCGGCCATGCTCGACCGCCTGCTGAGCAACCCGCACGGCCAGCTCACCCCACTTCGCGGCTCCAAACTGTGGCAGCTGGCGGCGCTGAACCTGTGGTTGAGCGAACAAGGAATCTGATCAATGAAACCCCATGAAATCGCTTACGGTCAGCGCCTGCTGCGCGGCCAGCCGCCGTCCTACGAGCGCCTGCAGGCGCGCCTGGCCGGCGACGGCAGCCAGCCACACGACCAGCCGCGCGCCGTGCACTGCGGTTGGGGCCGGCTGCTGATCGGCCACACTTACCCCGACCCGGCTTCCCTGGCCGAGGACTTGCTCGACGAGCGCCCTGGCGAACGTGACATTGCCTTGTACGTGGCCGCGCCCCAGCAATTGCTGGCCCAGGCCCCGCAGCAGCTGTTCCTTGACCCTTCTGACACCTTGCGCCTGTGGTTCACCGACTACCGCCCGGCGCAGCGGGTGTTCCGCGGCTTCCGCGTGCGCCGGGCGCAGAACCCTGCCGACTGGCAAGCGATCAACACCCTGTACCAAGCCCGCGGCATGCTGCCGGTCGACGCCGAGCTGCTTACGCCACGGCACCTGGGCGGACCGGTGTACTGGCTGGCCGAGGACGAAGACACCGGCGCGGTGATCGGCAGCGTCATGGGCCTGAACCACGCCAAGGCGTTCGATGACCCCGAGCATGGCAGCAGCCTGTGGTGCCTGGCAGTGGACCCGCACTGCACCCGCCCTGGCGTGGGCGAGGTGCTGGTGCGCCACCTGATCGAGCACTTCATGAGCCGTGGCCTGGCTTACCTAGACCTGTCGGTGCTGCACGACAACCGCCAGGCCAAGCGCCTGTACGAGAAGCTGGGTTTTCGCAACCTGCCCACCTTTGCAGTCAAGCGCAAGAACGGCATCAACGAGCAGCTGTTTCTCGGGCCCGGGCCGCAAGCGGATCTCAACCCCTATGCCCGCATCATCGTCGATGAGGCCCTGCGCCGGGGCATCGAGGTGCAGGTGGATGACGCCGCCGCTGGCCTGTTCACCCTGAGCCTGGGCGGGCGGCGCATTCGCTGCCGTGAATCGCTCAGCGACCTGACCAGTGCCGTGACCATGACCTTGTGCCAAGACAAGCGCCTGACCCAGCACGCCCTGCGTAATGCCGGGCTGCAGGTGCCGGCGCAGCAGCTGGCGGGTAATGCCGACGACAACCTGGCATTTCTCGACGAGCATGGCGCGGTGGTGGTCAAGCCGGTCGACGGCGAGCAAGGCCAGGGCGTGGCGGTCAACCTGACCTGCATCGACGACATCACCCGCGCCGTGGCGCACGCTCGCCAGTTCGACAGCCGCGTGCTGCTGGAAAGCTTCCACGCAGGGCTAGACCTGCGCATTGTGGTGATCGGCTACGAAGTGGTGGCCGCAGCCATCCGTCACCCGGCGCAGGTGCTGGGCGATGGCAAACACAGCGTGCGCCAGTTGATAGAAGCCCAGAGCCGTCGGCGCCAGGCTGCCACCGGCGGCGAAAGCCGCATTCCGCTGGACGACGAAACCGAGCGCACCCTGCGAGCGGCGGGCTTTGCCTATGACGACGTATTGCCCGCCGGGCAGCGTCTGGCCGTGCGGCGCACCGCCAACCTGCACACCGGTGGCACCCTGGAAGATGTGACCGAACGCCTGCACCCGGTGCTGGCCGACGCGGCCGTGCGCGCTGCACGGGCGCTGGAAATTCCTGTGGTCGGGCTGGACTTCATGGTGCGCGATGCCGGGCAGCCGGAGTACGTGATCATCGAGGCCAACGAACGTGCCGGCCTGGCCAACCATGAACCACAGCCAACGGCCGAGCGCTTTATCGACCTGCTGTTTCCGCATAGCCGGCCTTTGGCGTAAACCAGTGCCGGCCTCTTCGCGGGTGAACCCGCTCCCACAGGGCTATCACCGCCTGGGAGGGCAGCGCCGTTCCTGTGGGAGCGGGTTTACCCGCGAAGAGGCCGGCATAGGAGTAAAGGAGTCCCGACCATGTCCGACCGACATCCCGAACCCGATCTCGACTACCTCAAACGTGTGCTGCTGGAGATGCTGGCCATCCCCAGCCCCACCGGTTTCACCGACACCATCGTGCGCTACGTGGCCGAACGCCTGGACGAACTCGGCATCCCCTTCGAGCTGACCCGCCGCGGTACCATTCGCGCCACCCTCAAGGGCCGCCAGACATCCCCCGACCGCGCCGTGTCGGCCCACCTGGACACCATCGGCGCCAGCGTGCGCCAACTGCAGGACAACGGCCGCCTGGCCCTGGCGCCGGTGGGCTGCTGGTCCAGCCGTTTCGCCGAGGGCAGCCGGGTCAGCGTGTTCACCGACACCGGCGTTGTGCGTGGCAGCGTGCTGCCGTTGATGGCCAGCGGGCATGCCTTCAACACCGCCATCGACCAGATGCCGGTCAGCTGGGACCACGTGGAACTGCGCCTGGACGCCTACTGCGCCACCCGTGCCGACTGCGAGGCGCTGGGCGTGAGCATTGGTGACTTCGTCGCCTTCGACCCGCTGCCCGAGTTCACCGAAAGCGGCCATATCAGCGCCCGACACCTGGATGACAAGGCCGGCGTTGCAGCATTGCTGGCGGCACTGAAGGCCGTGGTAGAAAGCGGCCGCCAGCCACTGATCGACTGCCACCCGCTGTTCACCATCACCGAAGAGACCGGCTCGGGTGCGGCGGGCGCCCTGCCCTGGGACGTCAGCGAATTCGTTGGCATCGACATCGCCCCGGTGGCACCCGGGCAGGCCTCCAGCGAGCATGCGGTCAGCGTGGCCATGCAGGACTCATCAGGGCCTTATGACTACCACCTGTCCCGGCATTTGCTGAAACTGGCCGGTGACCACGACCTGCCGGTGCGCCGCGACCTGTTCCGCTATTACTTCAGCGATGCCCATTCGGCGGTGACAGCGGGGCATGACATTCGTACCGCACTGGTGGCGTTTGGTTGCGACGCCACCCATGGCTACGAACGCACGCATATCGACAGCCTTGCGGCGTTGAGCCGACTGCTCTCGGCCTACCTGATGAGCCCACCCGTGTTTGCCAGCGATTCGCAACCGGCCAATGCCTCACTGGAAAGGTTCAGCCACCAGCTGGAACACGATGCTCAGATGGAAAGTGACACGCGTGTGCCGGCAGTGGACAGCCTGGTCGGCAATAAAAGCTGATCGCACTGGGGGCTGCTTTGCAGCCCCCAAATCCCGAGAGTTTCGCGTAGCATTGCCCACACTTACTTCAGAAACTACCCACCATGCTGATCCCCTACGAGCAACTGCAAGCCGAGACCCTGACCCGCCTGATCGAGGACTTCGTCACCCGCGATGGCACCGACAATGGCGACGATACCCCGCTGGAGACACGTGTACTGCGGGTACGCCAAGCGTTGGCCAAGGGCCAGGCGTTCATCCTGTTCGACCTGGAAAGCCAGCAGTGCCAGTTGCTTGCCAAACATGATGTGCCCCGCGAGCTGCTCGATTAGCAGGCCAGGCCCCTTCGCGTGCCTATTCGCGAAGAGGTCGGCTCAGGCGAAATCAAGCCCTGCTCTGCCTCCTTGATGCGTTTGTAGACCTCTGCCCGATGCACGGGCACCTCCCTCGGCGCCTCCACCCCGAAGCGCACCACCCCGTCACGCGACTCTACCACCATGATGCGGATGTCATCGCCAATCACGATGATCTCCCCCACTTCGCGCCCTATTACCAGCATGTTCCGCTCCTCCAGCGAATGGGAAAACCGGAGCGTGCATCGTAGCCATTTACCTACTCAATAGTTCCACAGCAAATCAGAAGAACCCTACAGCTCTTAGTAACATCTCCTACAGGCCATTCATCTCGAGTGGGCTTTGACGCGCATTTTTACCGCCATTTCGGCCATTTCGTCATACAGCCGCCCCGGTGCCTCCCGCTTTAGTGCCCACGCCTGGCGCCCGGCTTCGTGGGGCAGGATCAGGAACTCGCCAACGGCCACCTGCTGATGCATGTAGTCGGCAATGTCCGCCGCACTGATCGGCGAGCCTTCCAGCAGTTTGCCCACCTGGGCCTTCATTGCCGGGTTGGGCCCGCGGAATGAGTCCAGCAGGTTGGTCTGGAAGAACGACGGGCACACCACGTGCACCGCTACTTCCAGCTGGCGCAGCTCCACCAGCAGGCTCTCCGACAAGGCCAGCACACCGGCCTTGGCCACGTTGTAGTTACTCATGCCCGGCCCCTGCATCAGCGCGGCCATTGAGGCAATGTTGATGATGCGCCCTTTGCTGCGCTCCAGCAGCGGCAAGAAAGCCTTGCAGCCTTTGACCACGCCCATCAGGTTAACCGCCAGCTGCCAGTCCCAGTCCTCCAGCGACAGCTCGGCGAAAAAGCCACCCGAAGCGACGCCAGCGTTGTTGACGATCACGTCGATGCCGCCGAACTGCTCGGTGCAGGCCTGGGCCAGGGCGGTAAGCTGGCTATAGTCGCGCACATCGCAGCGCTGGACGAAGCCGTCACCGCCGGCAGCGCGGGCCAGCGCCAGGGTTTCGCGCAGGCCCGCTTCGTTGACATCGGCCAGCGCCAGGCGCCAACCCTCGCGCGCCCAGCGCAAAGCGATCTCGCGACCAAGCCCGGACCCGGCGCCAGTAATCATGATGCGGTTTTGCATGGTGGCTGGCCTTGTTCATGGTGGTAGTGCACCGAGTCTAATCAAGGCCGGGTGGGCAGGCAGGGTTCATCAGGGTAGTGAATGGGCGGGCATGGCTATCTGCATGAATGCGCACGGCACACGGATGGAATCTTTCGCAAGCGGCAACAGTCCGAACATACAAGAGGCCAGCAGTACGAGGCCCTTGACCCTCAACCACGCAAGGATTTCGCCATGACCACGATTCTCATCATCATCCTGATCCTTTTGCTGATTGGTGGCTTACCGGTCTTCCCACACTCGCGCAGTTGGGGCTATGGCCCGTCGGGTATCGTCGGTGTGGTGCTGGTGATTCTGCTGGTGCTGTTGCTACTCGGCATGATTTGAACACAGGGCGTGCGAGGCCAGCTGGCGATCCAGCTCCAGCATCGCCTGAAGGAGTGCCTCCACGTCCCTTTTCACGTCCACAGGTGCGAGCGTCTGGTCGTTACACCGGCGCTCCAGACGCTCGCACCGGTTGACCACCTCATCTGCTCGAACGATTTGCGCGGCCCCTTTGATGCGATGGGCCAGCTTCCCCAATGCTGCAATGTCCTGATTTTGCCTGCGCAGCTGCTGAAGGTCATGAATATTGCTTGTGCGCAACTCCCTCAGTAGCGCATGCAAAGCTCTCTCGTCGTTGCCTACCAGGCGGTGCACATGCTCAATGTCGAACACTGCGGGGCTGATCTGCGCCGACATTTCTGGCAGACATTTCAGGCTCAGATCAGGTGATTGCGGCGGGCGAACTCCGCCAGGTCTACGACCGAGTTGAGCCTGAGCTTTTCCAGCAGGCGCGTTTTGTAGGTGCTGATGGTCTTGTTGCTCAAGAGCATGGCTTCGCCAATGGCTTTGTTGCCATGACCACGGGCCAGGTACTGCAGTACCGTCAATTCGCGGTCGGTCAGGCCAGCAATGCACTGGGCTTCACTGGTGATCAGGTCCTGCCTGCGGACCGAGCTCGTGGCGATTTCGGGGTAATAGGTGAAGCCCGATAGCACAGCGGCCACTGCCTTGCCCAGTTCGCCCAGGTCATCGGTCTTGGCCACATAGCCTGCGGCACCGGCCTGCAGGCATCGCAGCGAGTACGCTTCGGCCAGCTGCGACGTCAATACCACGACCTTGCTGGAAAGGCCGCAGGCCTTGATCCGGCTGATCACCTCCAACCCGTCCAGGCCTGGCATCGCGATGTCGAGAATCACCAGGTCCGGCACCAGCTCGCGTACCTGGCGCACGGCGTCTATGCCGTCGGCCGCCTGGCCGACCACCTGTATACGCTGTTGGCGCAGCAGCATGCAGACCGTGGCCCGGATGAAAGGGTGGTCGTCCACCACCAGTGCTGTGTGCATGCCCCCTCCTCGTTTGCTGTGGTTGCCGACTACAACTCGGCATCGAAGACTACGGTGACCTGGCCGGTGTAAGTGGTACCGGGGTACCTCAGCATGCTGTCCATGTCATCTCGGGCCACTACAACTCGGCATCGAAGACTATGGTGGCCAACCCGGTATAGACACTTCCGGCGTTAGGCAGCATGCGGCGCACATCCTCCTTGGCTATTTCAAAATGCATCTGGCCAGGCCGGTTGAGGGTTGGTTGCGCTGCTTCGAACTGCAGCGCCAGAGCACGGCCCGTCGGCAGTGCAAGCCTTTCGACCGGGCCACCTCGATGCTGGATGCCCGCGGGCAAGCTCAGAGAAAGCAGAACAGGAATTCGGTCTCCCTTGTCGTTGGCGAGCCCGCACCGGGCATCAATATCGTACTGGCACAGCTTGTAAACCTTGAACGGGCCAGAAGATGACAGCCTGAATGGCAAGTCTCTGTAGAGACGCTGTGGAACACTTCCCCCGGCAAGCCAGTGCAGCCAGCCATCGCGAGGTTCTAGCACGGCACGGTCAGTCCCCGGCGGAAATTCGAAGAAGAATGCATGCTGGACGTCAAGCAGAAAGTTGACTGTCACAGTGTTGCTATTAAGTGCAGTAACGCCATCACCAAAATCGAAGTCACCGCCGGGGCCAACGCTGTATGTAGTGCTTCCTCTATAGAGCCCGGTTTTCATGCGAAATGGGGCAGGCATCTGAAGGTTGTAAGAGATCCCCATGTCTGTCACATCAATGATCTCGTGATAATCAGACGGACTCCTGGAACTTATTGAGTGGCACCCCGCTGGCGCTGTTGGGTTGGTAATGTCCCAGAGAAAGAACACCCACGGTGGATTGGCTACGGCGGCGACATGGTTGCAACCACCTTCAATGACAGCATCGTATGTAGGGTTCCGATTCCAGGCTCCGCCACCCGTTCTCTGACTGACCCCCGTGAACTCGAAAGACACTGTGTACGGCTCACCGGTGACCTCGTGGTAGACATCGACCTGGCGCCGGCCCGGCATCTGTATGAAAAACTTTGCCCGAGGTGCGACAGTAGTGACCTCTTTTGAGTAGGTCAGGGGCACATCGACCACGTCATTATTCGTACAGCGATAGGCAAACCTTCGGCAGAACAATGCGGGTGGCGTCGTGTTTTCGAATTGCCCCGCCCCTTTGCCCAGGTACTCCGCCGACACCGTAACATCGAGCGCCTGGGCACCCGGGACAAACAACAGGAGCCAGCACGCGCCCCCCCATGCCAGCCAGAATCGCATAAGCTGAGCCATCACTTTTACCCCTTGACCACCATGACTTGATGATCCCCCCCTTCATGAAGTTCGAACTGGTGCACTTTTTGCGAGTGTCCCTCGAACTGCCTGCTACGGCCCGGCAACAGGTGGTGCTTGGTCGCGGGCTCACATTGTTCCCCTGCCACCTGGCATTGGCGGAAGTGATCCAGGACCACGGTGGAGTTACCTTCGTTGACCACGGTCAGTTGCCCGTTTTCACGCTTTACCGGGGTGTTGAAGCGCGCCTGCGCGGGCCGTACGAACAGCAGCGAGCCATACCCCGCCAGCAGGTTGACCCCCGCCGTAAGGCTGTCGCGGTACTGTTCTGCTTCCTGTTCGTCCACGGCAAAACCGTCGCCCAGTTCCGGCAATACCGGCATGAAGCGCAGGCGGAAGTAGCGCTCCTTGTCGCGGGCCCCACGGTACAACAGGCGCACGGCCTGCATGCCCTGGGCCGGTACGATCAACCGCGCCGGGCTGGCGACCAGGCCGCGCTGCTCCAGCGCCAGGCCGTCGGTATCGATTTCATGGGCCACGCCGGCATCGTCATAGACCAGCTCAGCGACGCTCACCTTGACGAACGCTGTGCTATCACCACTGTTGCGCACGCGCTTGAGCAGCGTGCTCTTGTCGCCGTCCAGGTAATCATACAACCCACCAATGTTGAGCTCGGGGGCGGCGTCTGCGGCCAGCGGAAGGGACAGCAAGGCGAAGGCCAGAAAAGAGCGCATGTTCATACGGCAAAGCTCCCTGAGTGACTGGGTTAAGGGTATTGCTGTGCGCAACCTGTCGGCCACGATCAAAGCAGTAGGAAATTTCTGAAAATCACTAAAAACGAGCGGCAATCTCGGGCAGGCAAGGTTGGTCGCCGGCCAGCAGCACCTCGCCCTCACGCGTCAGGCCGTCAAGGTCCAGCCGCAACAGACACAACGGCTGGCCACGCTGGCGAATTTCCAGGGTCGGCGTCGCTTCGCTCATTTCCACTGCGAAGAAGCCATCGGCTTCGCTGACACTGCGGCTGGCATGGTTGATTACCTGGGCACCGCGCAGCGGCTGGCCCTGGCCATCCAGCAGGCGACCCAGCACGGTGACCGTGCGCAGCACGCGCACCTGGCGGTAATCGATGCCACCGCGGTTCAGGTGATAGTCCAGGCTCGACGGCTGAATCACGGCGGCGGTGGCCTCGCGCCCCTCGAAGTCGAACTGCACGTGGCCGGCCTTGTAGGCCGTGACCGGGATGATGTTGCGCCCCGGGTGCAGGTCGACACCCAGCACGTCGTCGGCGCGAAGCTTCAGGTCTTCGATGTCGGTATCCACATCAACGATCAGCGCTGCCTGGTGCGTCATGTACTGGCCACTCACCGCCGCCTTACCGGCGCCCACCGCCACCAGGCTTTCCAGGTTGAGCCCCCCTGTGAACTCACCGTTGTAGGAAGAGCGCAGCAGGTAGGCGTCGCCGTGCATTGCCTGGTTCTCAAACTGGGTGTCGGCGCCCAACCCCGCACCATAACGGTCGGCACTGAGGGTGGCGCCGACACTGCGCAACGGCCCTAGCTCGACGTCCTGCTGATAACCCAGCGACGTGTTGAGGTCACGCCCGCCATCACGTGAAGTGCGGCTGCCGATGCTGGCGGACAAGCGGCGGCCACCGCCACCCAGGCTCATGCTCAGGCTCAGGTTGACCCCACGGCTGCGTGCGTCACCGGTGCCGCTGTTGCCGGGTCGGTCGAACAGCGACAGCCGCCAGTTGGCATCGGAGCCAAGCAGGCGCCCGTAGTAGGCCCAGCCCAGGTCAATGCCGGTGCCTGCGTCGCTGCCACTGCTGTGGGACAGGCGCACGCTGGCGGTATTGCGGGGGTCGAGACGGTGGCTGAGCGACAACGCAGATTGCGTCTGGCGCGCCTGGAACGGCCGTGCCGACGCGTCGTCGCGACGGTCCGGGTAGGTGCGGGTCAGCCAGCTACGGCTATGGCTGGCGACCAGCGAGCCGCGCTCATAGGCGTGGATCAGCTGAAGGTCATAGCCGCTGCCATGGTCTTGAGCCTGGAACAGGTTGCCATACAGTTTGAACCGGTCGCGCACATCCCAGTCCAGCGACGTGCCGTATTGCATGGCATCGTCGATGCGCTGTGCGGACAGGCCGACGATCGCCCTGGGGTGCAGCAGGTAGTTGGCCAGCACACCCGCCGCCAGGCTGTCGTCATGGGTATCTTGCCAGTTGCTGAGCTGGCTGCTCTGGCGACCCACGTACAGGTTGTAGCGCCAAGGCGCATCGGTGCTGCGCCAGTTGCCGGGCTTGTACACGAACGCCTGGCTGCGCGAACTCACCTGCCCGTCCTCGACCAGGCGCACCTCCACCTCGTAGATGCCGCCGGGCAGCACCTTGGTATCAAGGGTCTGTAGCCCGGGTTGCACCGGCTGGCTGTTGATCAGCACGCCGTTGCGGTAGATCTCCGCCACGGCCGGGCGGTTGGGGGTGACATGAATGGGCGTGGCACTGGGTGCGGCGTTGTCGATCAGCAGGCTGTCGCTGCTGCCGAACATCAGGCCCACGGTGGTGTCGGGGCTGGCGCCCATCAACCGGGGTTGGCGGGTAAGGCCTTGGGCACTGGGGGTGAAATACCCCAGGCGGTAGAAATGGTCCTCGACCAAGCGCTCGCCATACAACTGGTCTACCCGGTAACGGGTACCCTCGCGGCTGTCGCTGCCGCGGTCAAGCTGGCCGTCCGCCAGTGCTGTCCACTGGCCAACGCTGCCCTGCCCCTGCAAGGCATAGCGGCCACTGGTAGCCACGCCATCGTTCACCAGGTTGAGCTGGTTGCGCAGCAACAGGCCATGGCTGCCCTGCTCTGGCAGGCGGTGAAAACGTTCGGCAGTGGCCATAGATTCGGCACGGTCGGTCAGCAACGAAAGCTGGGAATTTGCCAGGCTGTAATGGATGGCCCGCAAGCCATCCGGGCAGGCTGCCTGACAGTCGCCAAGGGGGCGGCCATCGACCAGACGCTCGCGCCAGATCCGGCGCAGGCTCTCGGGTTCACGGCTGTCGAAGGTCTCGGTGAACTCCAGCAGCTGTACCTGCTGGTCACGGCTGAGCACTACCATGGCATCACCGAGGTAACGGCCGTCCAGGTCAACCCGCACGGCCAGGGGCACATCGAAGAAATGCGCCTCGAACTCGCGCGGCAGGCCCTTGATCGGCCCCAAGGCGCTGCCCGCGCCGTGGCTCATGCCGGCCCAAAGAGCCATGCTGGCGGCCAGGGGTAGCCAGCAGCGCAAGGCGGCATTGGAGGAATGTCGGGACATGGGGGTCGCTTGCAGGCATGACCCGCCCACCCCTCGCTACGGGCGAGGGCCAGGCAGGCACTGTGGATGAACGAAGTATTAAGGGGTGGCGGTTTCGAAGATCATGCTGACCAGGCCTTGGTAGTTGCCAGGCTCGTAACCCGCTGGGGGGGCAGGCTGGGCTTCGACATGGAAGCCGATGATCGCGCCTGGTGCGGCCTGGGCGGCGCTGACCACTTCCTCGGGGGTGGTTTGCAGCACGGTGTCGCCGACCGTGACGTTCAGGCCGATGTTGTTGCTGCCGCTGGCGATCACTGCCGGAGAAACCAGATAGGCACTGATCGGGCCAATGGTGCTCTTGACCTGCAGTTGCTTGCGGATCGGGTCGAGCCTGCCTTGAAAGGAGTTCCAGGCCATTTCCTGCGGATCGTTAATCCAGTTGCCACCCACCGGCTCGACGTAGAAGGCATCGGTCGGTACCTGGGCGACGATTTGCACCTGTTTCTCGATCGGGTCGGCGGCATGGGCGGTGCCCACGAACAACAGGGCCAGGGGAAGGGCAAGTAACGTGCGTTTCACGAATAGATTCTCCTTGAAGGTAACAGGCCTGCCGGGTGAGCCCGACGGGTGAGGAGAAGTATTGGGGAAGTGTGCGACGGGATAACCAGGATGCTTCCGAGCGAGCCTCGGAAATTTCCGAACGCAGGCAAATCGTCACCGCACAATGCACAACGCCCCGGCTGGCGGGGCGTTGTGTTACTGCGCTAAAGGGTTAGTGGGAAACCGCCCCGCTGGCCCCCAGGCCAGTCTGCGAACGCACGAACTGCGGATAGAACAGCGCACGCTCGTCGTCGGCAGCCTTGGACTTGTCGGTGACCGAGAAGAACCAGATGCTGACGAAGGCAATGGCCATCGAGAACAGCGCCGGGTACTCGTACGGGTAGATCGGCTTCTCGTGGCCGAGGATCTGCACCCAGATGGTCGGGCCAAGGATCATCAGCGTCACCGCGCTCACCAGGCCCAGCCAGCCGCCGATCATGGCGCCGCGGGTGGTCAGTTTCTTCCAGTACATCGAAAGCAGCAGCACCGGGAAGTTGCAGCTGGCGGCGATGGAGAACGCCAGGCCGACCATGAAGGCGATGTTCTGCTTCTCGAACAGGATACCCAGGCCGATCGCCAGCACGCCCAGGGCGATGGTGGTGATCTTCGACACGCGGATCTCGTCCTTGTCGTTGGCCTTGCCCTTGCGCCAGACGCTGGCGTACAGGTCGTGGGACACCGCCGAGGCACCGGCCAGGGTCAGGCCGGCAACCACTGCCAGGATGGTGGCGAATGCCACTGCCGAAATGAAGCCGAGGAAGATGCTGCCACCCACGGCATCGGCCAGGTGCACCGCTGCCATGTTGTTGCCGCCCAACAGGGCGCCGGCGGCGTCCTTGAAGTCCGGGTTGGTGCTGACCAGCAGGATCGCGCCAAAGCCGATGATGAAGGTGAGGATGTAGAAGTAACCGATGAAGCCGGTGGCGTACAGCACGCTCTTGCGCGCTTCCTTGGCGTCACTGACGGTGAAGAAGCGCATCAGGATGTGTGGCAGGCCGGCGGTACCGAACATCAGTGCCAGGCCCAGCGAGAACGCAGAGATCGGGTCCTTGACCAGGCCGCCCGGGCTCATGATCGCCTCGCCCTTGCTGTGCACCTTGATCGCTTCCGAGAACAGGGTGTTGAAGTCAAAGCCTACGTGCTTCATCACCATCAGTGCCATGAAGCTGGCACCGGACAGCAGCAGCACAGCCTTGATGATCTGTACCCAGGTGGTGGCCAGCATGCCGCCGAACAGCACATACAGGCACATCAGGATACCCACCAGGATCACCGCGACGTGGTAGTCCAGGCCGAACAGCAGCTCGATCAGCTTGCCGGCACCGACCATTTGCGCGATCAGGTAGAACGCCACCACCACCAGCGAACCGGAGGCCGACAGGGTACGGATTTCCTTCTGCCCGAGGCGGTAAGAGGCCACGTCGGCAAAGGTGTACTTGCCCAGGTTGCGCAGGCGTTCGGCTATCAGGAAGAGGATGATCGGCCAGCCGACCAAAAAGCCGATCGAGTAGATCAGGCCGTCGTAGCCAGAGGTGAACACCAGGGCGGAAATACCCAGGAAGGAGGCCGCCGACATGTAGTCGCCGGCAATCGCCAGGCCGTTCTGGAAGCCGGTGATCTTGCCACCGGCCGCGTAGTAGTCCGCCGCCGACTTGTTGCGTTTGGAGGCCCAGTAGGTGATACCGAGGGTGAAAGCGACGAACGCCACGAACATGGCGATCGCGGCAACGTTCAGCGGCTGTTTCTGCACCTCGCCGGTCAGGGCATCGGCTGCCCACACGGCGGGTGCAAAGGCTCCGCAGGCCAGTACGGCCAGGGCTTTGGCGTGGCGAATCATTGTTGCGCCTCCTTGAGGATGGCCTTGTTCAGCTCATCGAATTCGCCGTTGGCGCGGCGTACGTAGATGGCGGTCAGGACGAATGCCGAAACGATCAGGCCGACGCCCAGGGGAATGCCCCAGGTAATCGACGACTCAGGGCTGAGCTTGGCGCCCAGCAGATGAGGACCGTAGGCGATCAGGAGGATGAAGCCGCAGTACAGGCCGAGCATGATCGCCGAGAGAATCCAGGCGAACCGTTCGCGTTTGGTGACCAGCTCCTTGAAACGGGGGCTGTTTTGTATCGAGAGGTAAATGCTGTCGTTCATTGTTTTTGTCCTAGCAGCACAGGTAGGGGATAAAACCCACACCCTTACTTTATGCGGCTGTTGGACGGCAACCAGACGACCTTAGTCTTAGATGCAACGGTGTTTTACCGATTGCGTAACAAAACAGCTTGCGCCTGCCCTGTAGGAGCAGCCTTGTGCTGCGAAGAGGCCGGTGCAGGCTGCCCGAATCTTCGCAGCTTGTACCGGCCTCTTCGCAGCACAAGGCTGCTCCTACAGGGATTTGCAACAGCTGATTACTTGCCAGTCCACTCCTTCACGCGATCAGGGTGCTTGGCTACCCAATCCTTGGCCGCCGCTTCAGGCTTGGCCCCTTCCTGGATTGCCAGCATCACCTCGCCAATCTCGTCCTTGGACTGCCAGCTGAATTTCTTCAGGAACTCCGCCACTTCCGGTGCCTTGCTGGCCAGTTCCTTGCTGCCGATGCTGTTCACGGTTTCCGCCGCGCCATACACGCCTTTCGGGTCTTCGAGGAACTTCAGCTTCCACTTGGCGAACATCCAGTGCGGTACCCAGCCAGTCACTGCAATCGACTGTTGCTTGGCATAGGCACGTCCCAGCTCCGCCGTCATCGCCGCGCCCGAGCTGGCCTGCAGCTTGTAACCGGTCAGGTCGTAGTCCTTGATCGCCTGGTCGGTCTTGAGCATCACGCCGGAGCCCGCGTCGATGCCGACAATCTTCTGCTTGAAGCTGCTATCGGTCTTGAGGTCGGCGATGCTCGCCGCCTTCACGTACTCGGGGACGATCAGGCCGATCTTGGCGTCCTTGAAGTTGGCACCGTAGTCGACCACGTTGTCCTTGTTCTTGGCCCAGTACTCACCATGGGTAACCGGCAACCAGGCCGACAACATGGCATCGAGCTTGCCGGTTGCCACACCCTGCCACATGATCCCCGTGGCCACGGCCTGCAACTTCACGTCGTAGCCGAGCTTTTGCTTGATCACTTCGGCGGCCACGTTGGTGGTCGCCACGCTGTCGGCCCAACCATCCACGTAACCAATGCTTACTTCTTTAGCCATTGCCTGTGCAGCGCTCATGGCCATTACCAGGGCGGTGCCCACACCCAGGAAACGTCGCATTTTTTTCAAAGTTGCCATCAAAGCATCCCCTCGTCAGGTCTTGGAGATTGCATCATCTTCCTGCAACACAGGTCGACCTGATCCAGCTGCGACCTGCACCCGCCCCATATGCGACAGCACTGTGCCATTAGCGTCATCGGCCTACACCCGCCTGCGCGATCCTTGCATGCCAAAGCTTTGGCGCCGGGCTACTATCTACCCTTTTGCGCCTGACGATGGACCGCCCGATGCCCAGTTCTGCCCGCCTGTTGCCGCCGCTTTACCTGCTTGCCTGCCTGTTGGCCCTGCTCGGGCTCGCCGGGCTCTGGTACGGGCTTGGCAAGCCGGTGCACCTGCCCGATGCGGCCAGCCCGACGCACAGGTTGCAATGCGCGTCCTACACGCCGTTCGACAAGGATCAGTCGCCCTACGACCAGCCGTTTCGCCTGCGCCCGGCACGCATGGACGCCGACCTTGCCTTGCTGGCTGAGCGTTTCCAGTGCATCCGCACTTATTCCATGACCGGCCTTGAGGCAATCCCGGCGCTGGCGCGCAAGCATGGGCTGAAAGTGATGCTGGGCGCCTGGGTCAACGCTCACCCGGCCGACACCGACAAGGAAATCGACCTGCTGATCGCCACCGCCAACGCCAACCCCGATGTGGTCAGCGCGGTGATCGTGGGCAACGAGACGTTGCTGCGCAAGGAAGTCACCGGCGCGCACCTGGCCAAGCTGATCGCCCGGGTGAAAAGCCAGGTGAAGGTGCCGGTGACCTACGCGGATGTGTGGGAATTCTGGCTGCAGCACCCGCAGGTAGCACCCGAGGTGGACTTTTTGACCATCCACCTGCTGCCCTATTGGGAAGACGACCCGCGCGGCATCGACGATGCGCTGGCCCACGTGGCCGATGTACGCCGGGTGTTCGGCACACGCTTTGCGCCCAAGGACATCCTGATTGGCGAAACCGGCTGGCCCAGCGAAGGCCGCCAACGCGAAACCGCAATACCCAGCCGGGTCAACGAGGCACGCTTCATTCGCGGCTTCGTGACCATGGCCGAAAGCAACGGCTGGCGCTACAACCTGATCGAAGCGTTTGACCAGCCGTGGAAGCGCGCCAATGAAGGGGCCGTAGGCGGTTACTGGGGGCTTTACGATGCCGACCGGCAGGACAAGGGCGTGCTGGAAGGGCCGGTGAGCAACCTGCATGACTGGCCGCAATGGCTGCTGGCCAGTGCACTGCTGATGGCGGCCATGTTGTTGCTGGCGGGGCGCCCTGCTACGCCGATGGCGGCCTTGCTGTTGCCATTGCTGGCCGCGTTTGGCGCAGGTTGCCTGGGGTTGTGGGGCGAACTGATGCGCACCCATGCACGCTTTGCCGGGGAGTGGCTGTGGGCCGTTGCGCTGGCTGGCCTGAACCTGCTGGTGCTGGCCCATGCGCTGCTGGCGTTGGCGCAGCGGGCCGGCTGGCGCGAGCGCTTGTTCGCCTGGCTGCAGGCGCGGGCCGGCTGGCTGTTGCTGGCGGCGGGTTTTGCCGCGGCGGTGAGCATGCTGGCGATGGTGTTCGACCCGCGCTACCGCAGCTTCCCCAGCGCCGCGCTGGCCTTGCCGGCGCTGGTGTATGTGCTGTGGCCGGTGCGGGCGCGGCGGGCGGAGGTAGCGTTGCTGGCGTTCATTGTCGGGGCCGGGGTAGCGCCGCAGTTGTTCGTTGAAGGGCTGGAAAACCAGCAGGCCTGGGTTTGGGCGGTGGTGAGTGTGCTGATGAAAGCCGCATTGTGGCGCAGCTTGCGACTTACTCAAAAAGCCTGAAAACACACCTACCTGTAGGAGCGGCCTTGTGTCGCGATGGGCCGCAGAGCGGCCCCGGGATTCTGGGATTGGCGAAGATTGCCGGGGCCGCTCTGCGGCCCATCGCGACACAAGGCCGCTCCTACAGGGACCGCGTAGCTTCACCTGCTCTTACAAGGCGCAACCCCGCCAGCACCAGCGCAAACACGGCAATGCTGGCGGTATACAGCACCAGCGCCGGCACCGCGAACACCAATGCCAACACCGCCAGCCACCAGCCGGCCCGAGCGGGCACGAACTGCGCCAGCAGCGCCAGGCCCAGCCCGCTCCAGGCCATCACCTGGTGGTGAATGCCCAACCCCAGCAACGACCGCACCTCACACTGCCAATACGCCGCAGGCACCGTGCACAGCCCAACCCACTGGCCATCCTCCATCAGCCCATAGCGCACGCCATAGCTGGCAGCGAGCCACAGCCCCAGAAACAGCACCAGCAGCGCAGCCGGCAGCGAACGAAACATCCTGTTCTCCAATAGCGGTAATCGAAAGTATCCATGATCGCTTATGCTCGGTTCCAAGGCAAAATCCCAACCCTGCAGCTATGTTGCAGATAACAAGCACACCAAAGGCCACCGCAGCTGGCAACTTTGCCCGGTTGGATGTGGTCCTAGCCTGCACACTGCTCGACCTTGCGTTCTTTTGGGGGATTACATGCTTCGATCTTTGCGCCTCGCTGCCGTGCTCGGTAGCCTGCTCATGGCGGTGGCCGCTTCAGCGCGGGATATCGACGCTGCCAGCTACGGCTACCCCTTGACCAACCCGTTCGAGGCGACCATCGCCACCACGCCGCCGGACCAGCGCCCGACCCTGCCCAGCGACGATGACATCGACCAATCGGACTACAGCCTGAACCTGCGCCCGGAGCGTGAGTTCACCTTGCCCGACAATTTCTGGGCGGTGAAAAAGCTCAAGTACCGCCTGGCCCGCCAGGATCACGAAGCGCCGCTGATTTTCATCATCGCCGGCACTGGTGCGCCGTACAGCAGCAGCATCAATGAATACCTGAAGAAGCTTTTCTACCAGGGCGGCTTCCACGTGGTGCAACTGTCATCGCCCACCAGCTACGACTTCATGAGTGCCGCCTCGCGCTTTGCCACCCCCGGCGTCAGCCAGGAAGACGCCGAAGACATGTACCGGGTCATGCAGGCCGTGCGTGCCCAGCACCCGCGCCTGCCAGTCAGTGAGTTCTACCTCACCGGCTACAGCCTTGGTGCGCTGGACGCCGCTTTCGTCAGCCACCTGGACGAAACCCGCCGCAGCTTCAACTTCAAGCGTGTGCTGCTGCTGAACCCACCGGTCAACCTGTACACCTCTATCAACAACCTCGACAAGCTGGTGCAAACCCAGGTCAAGGGCATCGACCGCAGCACCACCTTCTATGAGCTGATGCTGACCAAGTTGACGCGCTACTTCCAGGACAAAGGCTACATCGACCTGAACGACGCATTGCTGTATGACTTCCAGCAGTCCAAACAGCACCTGTCCAACGAACAGATGGCCATGCTGATCGGCACCTCGTTCCGTTTCTCGGCAGCCGACATTGCCTTCACTTCAGACCTGATCAACCGCCGCGGCCTGATCATTCCGCCGAAGTTTCCGATTACCGAGGGCAGCAGCCTCACGCCGTTCTTCAAGCGTGCCCTGCAGTGTGATTTCGACTGCTACATGACCGAACAGGTGATCCCGATGTGGCGCGCCCGCACCGACGGCAACAGCATCCTGCAGCTGGTCAACCAAGTGAGCCTGTACGCCCTGGAAGACTACCTGCGCGGCAGTGACAAGATCGCGGTGATGCACAACGCCGACGACGTCATTCTCGGCCCGGGCGACATCGGCTTCCTGCGCAAGGTGTTTGGTGACCGGCTGACCCTCTACCCCCATGGCGGCCATTGCGGCAACCTCAACTACCGCGTCAACAGTGACGCCATGCTGGAGTTCTTCCGTGGTTAACAAACTCCTCTTCGCCACTGCCCTGCTTGCCGCCGGCCACACCCTGGCCGCCGAAACCGCCCCCCGGGCCAGCGTAATCGAGGCCGACCCGCAAGTGATCGGTACCGCGCCGCTGGTGCCTGAATCCGATGGCTTCATCGACCCGCTGCGCGAGCTGAAATTCAACCCGGGGCTGGACCAGCGCGAGTTCGAGCGCTCAACCCTGGAAGCGCTGAACGTGTACGACCCGCTGGAGTCGATCAACCGGCGCGTCTATCACTTCAACTACCGGCTCGACCAATGGGTGCTGCTGCCGCTGGTGAGTGGTTACCAGTATGTAACCCCGCGCTTCGTGCGCACGGGGGTAAGCAACTTCTTCAACAACCTGGGCGATGTACCAAACCTGTTCAACAGCGTGTTGCAGCTCAAGGCCAAGCGTTCGGCCGAGATCACGGCGCGGCTGATGTTCAACACCCTGATCGGGGTGGGTGGGCTATGGGACCCGGCGACCAGCATGGGCCTGCCGCGCCAGAGCGAAGACTTTGGCCAGACCCTGGGCTTCTATGGCGTACCGGAGGGGCCGTACCTGATGCTGCCGGTGTTGGGGCCTTCGAACCTGCGCGACACCACCGGGCTGGTGGTGGACTATGCGGGGGAGCAGGCAATCAATTACTTGAACATGGCCGAAACCAGCACCGACCACCCGGAAATCTTCGCCCTGCGCATCGTGGACAAGCGCTATACCACCAACTTCCGCTATGGCCAGCTGAACTCACCGTTCGAGTACGAGAAGGTACGGTATGTGTACACCCAGGCGCGCAAGTTGCAGATAGCCGAGTGAACCCGTTTCTGCGACTGACTCGGTCCCTGTAGGAGCGGCCTTGTGCCGCGAAAGGGTCGCGAAGCGGCCCCAAAATCTCGGCTAGTGCATAGATTGCTGGGGCTGCTGCGCAGCCCTTTCCGACCGGTCCGTCGCCCAGGCAAGGCCGCTCCTACACGGGATCGTGTCAGCAGGTCATATTCCCAGGAACTGGCACAGCTCCCGCTTCTTTGCCAAGGCATCCTTGCGCCCCAGTTCGATCAGCTCACTGCAATAGCTGGCCTCGAACAGCAGATAGCTCAATACCCCCCCGCCCCGCTGGTGCGCGTCGCCCCCGGCCCACGCAGGAACAGGCGCAACGCCGCCGGCAGCTCACGCCGGTGCCGGGCGGCGATCTCGTCCAACGGCTGGCTGGGCGCTACCACCAGCACCTCGATAGGCGCCAGCCCCAAGCGGCGGGCATCCAGGTGCGCCGGCAACAGCCGGCTCAAGTGGTTGAGCCGCTGCAGCAGTTCGATGTCGTCTTCCAGGCTGTCAATGAACGTGCTGTTGAGCAAGTGCCCACCGATCTGCGCCAGGCTGGGCTGCTGCCCCCTGAACACGCGCTGAGCGGGCAAGGGCGGCGCTGGCCGCTGCGGGTTGCCGCTGACCCCCACCACCAGCACCCGGCTGGCGCCCAGGTGCAACGCCGGGCTGATCGGCGCCGACTGGCGCACCGCGCCGTCACCGTAAAACTCGTCGCCCAGTTGCACCGGGGCAAATAGCAGCGGAATGGCCGCGCTGGCCAGCAGGTGGTCGATGGTCAATGGCGTGGGCACGCCGATGCGGCGGTGGCGCAGCCAGGCTTCGATGGTGCCGCGCCCCTGATAGAAGGTGACCGCCTGGCCGGACTCGTAGCCAAAGGCGGTGACTGCCACCGCGCGCAACTGCTCGGCGGCCAGGGCATGGCCGATGCCATCCAGGTTCAGGTGTGCCTCCAGCAGGCTGCGCAACGGGCTGCTGTCCAGCAGCGCCACCGGCGCCTGGCCGCCTAATCCCAACAGGCTGTGGCCGACGAAACGGCTAGCCTGGCGGACGACGCCGGGCCAGTCACTGCGGATGACCAGGTGGCTGCGAAAGTTCTGCCAGAAGGCGGTAAGTCGCTGCACGGCGTCGTTGAAGTGAGTGGCGCCGCTGGCCAGGGTGACGGCATTGATGGCACCGGCAGAGGTGCCGACGATGACCGGGAACGGATTATGTGCGCCTGCGGGCAGCAGCTCGGCAATGCCGGCCAATACGCCGACCTGATAGGCGGCGCGGGCGCCGCCGCCAGAAAGGATAAGACCGGTTACCGGGGGTGGGGCCATCGCTTCCTTCCTGGGGTTGATGTGCTTTCAGCGCTTTTTCTTGTCATACAGCCGCGGCGCACCCTCGGGCCGTGACTTGAACCGCCGGTGCGCCCACAGGTACTGCTCGGGGCACTCGCGCAACACACTCTCGACCCACTGGTTGATGCGCAGGCAATCGGCCTCTTCGCTTTCGCCGGGGAAGTCAGCCAGCGGCGGGTGGATGACCAGACGATAACCGCTGCCATCCTCCAGGCGCTTTTGGGTGAACGGAATCACCTGCGCCTTGCCCAGCCGGGCGAACTTGGTGGTGGCGGTTACCGTCGCTGCCGGGATACCGAACAGCGGCACGAAAATGCTCTGCTTGGCGCCGTAGTCCTGGTCCGGTGCGTACCAGATCGCCCGGCCCGAACGCAGCAGCTTGAGCATGCCGCGCACATCCTCGCGCTCCACCGCCAGCGAATCGAGGTTATGCCGCTCGCGGCCGCTGCGCTGGATGAAGTCGAACAGCGCATTGCCGTGCTCGCGGTACATGCCGTCGATGGTGTGCTGCTGGCCCAGCAGCGCGGCACCGATTTCCAGGGTGGTAAAGTGCACGGCCATGAGGATGGCGCCCTGCCCTGCCTGCTGGGCGGCCTGCAGGTGCTCCAGCCCCTCGATATGGGCCAGGCGCGCCAGCCTGGCCTTGGGCCACCACCAGCTCATGGCCATTTCGAAGAAGGCGATACCGGTGGAGGCGAAGTTGGCCTTGAGCAGACGCCGCCGTTCGTCGACCGACAGCTCCGGGAAGCACAGCTCAAGGTTGCGCGCGGCAATGCGCCGACGTTCGCCGGCAAAGCAATACATCACGGCCCCCAGCGCGGCACCGGCTTTCAACAGGGCCCGATACGGCAACTGGACCACCAGCCACAGCAGGCCCAGGCCCAGCCACAGGCCCCAGAACTTTGGGTGAAGGAAATAGGGACGAAAACGCGGGCGTTCCATTGAAGCTTCCGGAAAGACAAAGGCTGCGCATTCTACAACGGATCAGCGTATGTTGCGGGCAACCGGTGTTCTCGTTATAAATCAGGGCACTTTTTTCGCAACAAGCCGTCTATGCAGACCATGAGCCCAAACCACACACCCGACACCGCCTCCGTGTTCCAGCTCAAGGGCAGCATGCTCGCCATCACAGTGCTGGAACTGGCGCGCAATGACCTTGAAGCCCTCGACCGCCAGCTGGCGGCCAAAGTTGCCCAGGCACCGAACTTCTTCAGCAATACGCCACTGGTGCTGGCGCTGGACAAGCTGCCGGCCGGCGAAGGGGCAATCGACCTGCCAGGCTTGATGCGCATCTGCCGCCACCATGGCCTGCGTACCTTGGCCATCCGCGCCAACCGCATCGAGGACATCGCCGCCGCCATCGCCATCGACCTGCCGGTGCTGCCGCCATCCGGTGCCCGCGAGCGGCCGCTGGAGCCCGAGCCCGAGGTGGTCAGAAAGCCCGAGCCGGCCCCCCCGCCGCCACCGCCCCCCGAGCCGGAGGTGCGCCCGACCCGGATCATTACTGCGCCGGTGCGCGGCGGCCAGCAGATCTATGCTCAGGGTGGCGACCTGATCGTTACCGCCTCGGTCAGCCCGGGCGCGGAACTTCTGGCCGATGGCAACATCCATGTGTACGGCGCCATGCGCGGCCGGGCCCTGGCCGGCATCAAAGGCAATACCAAGGCGCGGATCTTCTGCCAGCAGATGACCGCCGAAATGGTCTCCATCGCCGGCCAGTACAAGGTTTGCGAAGACCTGCGCCGCGACCCCCTGTGGGGCACCGGTGTGCAAGTCAGCCTGTCCGGTGATGTGTTGAACATCACCCGTCTTTAACGGATACTTGCCGTCATTTTCAGAGCAACTTTTTTAACTGTTGCCGTTTTTTTGCTTTTTGCAGGGACACATGTCCCGACTTATTTTAGGGGTGAAACACCTTGGCCAAGATTCTCGTGGTTACTTCCGGCAAGGGGGGTGTGGGCAAGACCACCACCAGCGCCGCCATTGGTACCGGCCTCGCACTGCGTGGCCACAAGACCGTCATCGTCGACTTCGACGTGGGCCTGCGTAACCTCGACCTGATCATGGGCTGCGAGCGGCGCGTGGTATACGACTTCGTCAACGTGGTCAACGAAGAAGCCAACCTGCAGCAGGCCCTGATCAAGGACAAGCGCCTCGAGAACCTGTACGTACTTGCCGCCAGCCAGACCCGCGATAAAGACGCGCTGACCCTGGAAGGCGTCGAGAAGGTGCTGATGGCGTTGAAAGAAGATTTCGAATACGTGATCTGCGACTCGCCGGCCGGTATCGAGAAAGGTGCCCACCTGGCGATGTACTTCGCCGACGAAGCCATCGTGGTAACCAACCCTGAGGTTTCTTCGGTACGTGACTCGGACCGCATGCTGGGCATTCTGTCGAGCAAGTCGCGCCGCTCCGAAAACGGCGAGGAGCCGATCAAGGAACACCTGCTGATCACTCGCTACAACCCAGAGCGCGTCGTCAACGGCGAAATGCTGAGCATCGATGACGTCACCGACATCCTGGCGATCAAGCTCAAGGGCGTAATCCCTGAGTCCCAGGCTGTGCTCAAGGCCTCCAACCAAGGTATCCCGGTCATCCTCGACGACCAGAGCGATGCTGGCCAGGCGTACAGCGACACCGTCGACCGCCTGCTGGGGAAAGACAAACCCCTGCGTTTTGTTGAAGTGCCGAAGCAAGGATTCTTCGCGCGCCTGTTTGGAGGCAAGTAAACCATGAACCTTTTTGACTTCTTTCGTGGCAGACAGAAACAGACCAGCGCGTCGGTAGCGAAAGAGCGTCTACAGATCATCGTGGCGCACGAGCGCGGCCAACGCAGCGAGCCGGACTACCTGCCGGCGCTGCAGAAAGAACTGCTGGAAGTGATCCGCAAGTATGTGAACATCGGCAACGATGACGTGCATATCGAACTGGAAAACCAGGGCAGCTGCTCGATTCTGGAGCTGAACATTACCCTGCCGGATCGCTGATCTGGCTGAAAGCCGGGGCTGCTTTGCAGCCCATTCGCGGCACAAGGCCGCTCCTGACAAGGGATCGCGTTCCCCTGTAGGAGCGGCCTTGTGCCGCGAATGGGCCGCAGAGCGGCCCCGCTTTTTTCTCCCGATTTAACAGAGAACACGCAATGCCGCTGTCCAATATCCAGATCCTGCACGAAGACGCCGCCATCCTGGTGATCAACAAACCGACCCTGCTGCTGTCGGTGCCTGGCCGCGCCGAGGACAACAAGGACTGCCTGATCACCCGTCTGCAGGAAAACGGCTACCCCGACGCGCTGATCGTGCACCGTCTGGACTGGGAAACCTCCGGCATCATCCTGCTGGCCCGCGATGCCGACAGCCACCGCGAGCTGTCGCGCCAGTTCCACGACCGCGAAACCGAAAAGGCCTACACCGCACTGTGCTGGGGCCAACCGGCACTGGACAGCGGGAGCATCGACCTGCCGCTGCGCTACGACCCGCCAACCAAGCCACGGCATGTGGTGGACCACGAGCAGGGCAAACATGCGCTGACGTTCTGGCGTATCGTCGAGCGCTGCGGCGACTACTGCCGGGTAGAACTGACGCCGATCACCGGGCGCTCGCACCAGTTGCGCGTGCACATGCTGTCGATCGGCCACCCACTGCTGGGTGACCGGCTGTATGCCAACCCCGAAGCGCTGGCAGCCCATGAGCGGCTGTGCCTGCATGCATCCATGTTGAGCTTCACCCACCCGGTGTCCGGCGAGCGGTTGAAGTTCGAGTGCCCTGCGCCCTTCTAAGCCGCACCTCATCCCCCTGTAGGAGCAGCCTTGCGCTGCGAAGAGGCCGGTGCGAACAACCTCTATCGGTGTTGTTGGGACTGGCCTCTTCGCAGCACAAGGCTGCTCCTACAGGGCGTAATGCAGACACAAATTGTCGACATTGTGCGTTAAACTCGCGCCACTGCTGTCTGGAGTGAGCTATGCGCGACGAACTGAATTCTGGCCTTATCGATTTCCTCAAGGCCTCCCCCACGCCCTTCCATGCCACCGCCAGCCTGGCCCAGCGCCTGGAAGCTGCCGGCTACCAGCGCCTGGACGAGCGGGACAGCTGGGCCACTGTGCCTGGCGGCCGCTACTACGTCACCCGTAATGACTCGTCGATCATCGCCATCAAACTGGGCAAGCAGGCACCGTTGCTGAACGGTATCCGCATGGTCGGTGCCCACACCGACAGCCCGTGCCTGCGGGTCAAGCCGCAGCCGGAGCTGCAGCGCCAGGGCTTCCTGCAACTGGGCGTGGAAGTGTATGGCGGCGCCCTGCTGGCGCCCTGGTTCGACCGCGACCTATCGCTGGCCGGCCGCGTCACCTACCGCCGTGACGGCAAGGTCGAAAGCCAGCTGATCGACTTCAAGCTGCCAATCGCGATCATCCCCAACCTGGCCATCCACCTGAACCGCACCGCCAATGAAGGCTGGGCGATCAACCCGCAGAACGAGCTGCCGCCAATCCTGGCCCAGGTAGCGGGTGACGAACGCATCGACTTCCGCGCCTTGCTTACCGAGCAACTGGCCCGCGAGCACGAGCTGATCGCCGACGTGGTGCTGGATTACGAACTGAGCTTCTACGACACCCAGGACGCCGCACTGGTCGGCCTGAACGGCGACTTCATCGCCGGGGCCCGCCTGGACAACCTGCTGTCGTGCTACGCCGGCCTGCAAGCCCTGCTGGCCGCCGACAGCGACGAAACCAGCGTGCTGGTGTGCAACGACCACGAGGAAGTCGGCAGCAGTTCAGCCTGCGGCGCCGACGGCCCGATGCTGGAGCAGACCCTGCAGCGCCTGCTGCCCGATGGCGACGCTTACGTGCGCACCATCCAGCGCTCGCTGATGGTGTCGGCCGACAATGCCCACGGTGTGCACCCCAACTACGCCGACAAGCACGACGGCAATCACGGGCCCAAGCTCAACGCCGGGCCGGTGATCAAGGTGAACAACAACCAGCGCTACGCCACCAACAGCGAAACCGCCGGTTTCTTCCGCCACCTGTGCATGGCCGAGGAAGTGCCGGTGCAAAGCTTTGTGGTGCGCAGCGACATGGGCTGTGGCTCGACCATCGGCCCGATTACCGCCAGCCACCTGGGGGTGCGCACGGTGGATATCGGCTTGCCGACCTTTGCCATGCATTCCATTCGCGAGCTGTGCGGCAGCCATGACCTGGCGCACTTGGTGAAGGTGCTGACTGCCTTCTACCGTAGCCGCGAACTGCCCTGACCTGTTGAGCCCCATACTGCACTTGTAGGAGCAGCCTTGTGCTGCGAAGAGGCCAGTACAACCCATGCATCTTTACTGGGTGTACCGGCCCCTTCGCAGCACAAGGCTGCTCCTACATAAAGCGGTGCGACCTGATCGAATGCTCAAGGTCAATTCCGCTTCGCTCGCTAACCGCTATGCTTGTTACATGGCCCCACTGCAAAAGGATTGCTGTCCATGTCCCCGTTCCTGTCCCTGTTCGTGCCGGTGTTCCTGTTCCTGATGCTGCTGACCATCGGCTTCAGCATGCGCGAACGCAACATCGGTGTACTGATGATGTGGATCGGCACCTTGGGCATCTTCGGCCTCACCTGCTGGAAGATCCTCGAGAAACTGCCGACATAAACCTCTACACTCGGTCAATCGTTTGACCTGAGGTAGATTTGCCCGTGCCTGCCCTCCTGCGTTACCTGTTCCTTCTCCTGCTGCTGTTCATCACTCCAGTACAGGCAGCGGGCCTGCCCGGCCTGCTGGGCGGCAGTGCGCCCGCGCAACCGGAGGCCACCGAGCCACTGGGCAAGTCGCTGGACGAAGTGATCAAGAACCTGGAAAACGACCAGCAGCGGGCCAAGCTGCTGGCCGACCTGAAAAAGCTGCGCGACGCCACCAGGCAATCACAACCCAGCGTGGAACAGGGCGTGCTCGGCCTGATCGGCGGCGCCCTGCACGACTTCGAAAAACAGTTCAGCGGCGATGCCAGCCCGTTCCACCGCTGGTCTACGGAAATCGAACAAGCCCAGGCCGAACTGGCCGAACTGATAGTGCCGGTGCACCAGTGGCCGGCGATCCTGTTCGGCTTTGCCGCCGTCATTGCCGTGTGGAGCGTGCTGGCCTACGCCTTCAACTGGGTCGGCCACCGGATACGCCTGCGCTTTGGCCTGAGTGAAGAACTGCCCCAGCACCCGCGTACCTGGGACCTGGTGCGCTTTGCCCTGCGCAAGCTCGGCCCGTGGCTGGTGGCGCTGGTGTTCACCGTGTACCTGAGCTTTGTGCTGCCGCCGTCGCTGGGTAAATCGCTGGCCATGGTGCTGGCCTACGCATTGGTCGTCGGCACCTGCTTCTCGGCCATCTGCGTGATTGCCTTCTCGCTGCTCGACGGCCCGCACCGCCACCGCGCCCTGCACATTTTGCGGCACCAGGCATTCCGCCCGCTGTGGCTGATCGGCAGCTTCGCAGCGTTTGGCGAGGCCATGAGCGACCCGCGCATGCTGGTCGCACTGGGCACCCACCTGGCCCATGCCCTGGCGACCCTGGCCAACGTCATCGCCGCGCTGTGCACCGGGCTGTTCATTCTGCGCTTCCGCCGCCCGATCGCCCACCTGATCCGCAACCAGCCGCTGGCGCGACGCCTGACCCGCCGCACCCTCAGCGACACCATCGAGATCCTCGGCAGCTTCTGGTTCATCCCGGCGCTGATCCTGGTGGCCATCTCGCTGTTCGCCACCTTCGTCTCGGCCGGCGACACCAGCACCGCCCTGCGTCAGTCGCTGATGTGTACCGTGCTGGTGGTGGTGTGCATGGTGCTCAACGGGCTGGTACGCCGCCACGCCGCCAACCCCAAACGCGCCAACAAGCGCCAGGCGGTTTATGCCGAACGCTTGCGCAACTTCGGCTACCTGCTGGTGCACCTGTTCATCTGGCTGGTGTTCATCGAACTGGGGCTGCGGGTATGGGGCCTGTCGATGATCGGCTTTGCCGAAGGCGATGGCCACGAAGTAAGCCTGCGCCTGCTGGGCCTGGCCGGCACGCTGATCGTCGCCTGGCTGGTGTGGATCCTTGCCGACACCGCCGTGCACCACGCCCTGGTGCGTTCGCGCCGGGGCCTGGCCAACGCCCGCGCACAAACCATGATGCCGTTGATCCGCAACGTGCTGTTCGTGGTCATCTTCATCATTGCGGTGATCGTCGCCCTGGCCAACATGGGCATGAACGTTACCCCGCTGCTGGCCGGTGCCGGTGTGATCGGCCTGGCCATCGGCTTTGGTGCGCAATCGCTGGTGGCCGACCTGATCACCGGGTTGTTCATCATCATCGAGGACTCGCTGGCCATCGACGACTACGTGGACGTGGGCGGGCACCTGGGCACGGTCGAGGGCCTGACCATCCGTACCGTACGCCTGCGGGACATCGACGGCATCGTGCACACCATCCCGTTCAGCGAGATCAAGAGCATCAAGAACTACTCGCGGGAGTTCGGCTACGCCATCTTCCGTGTCGCCATCCCGCACAACATGAGCATTGACCGGGCTATCACGCTGGTTCGCGAGGTGGGGCAAAAGCTGCGCAATGACCCATTGATGCGCCGCAACATCTGGTCGCCGCTGGAGCTGCAGGGGGTGGAGAGTTTCGAGTCGGGGTCGGCGATCTTGCGGGCCCGGTTCAAGACCGCGCCGATCAAGCAGTGGGAAGTGTCGCGGGCATTCAACCTGGCGCTGAAGCGGCAGTTGGATGAGGCCGGGCTGGACCTGGCGACGCCGCGGTTGTCGGTACAGGTGGTGACCGCCGGGGGTGGAGGCATGACGGAGGCAGGTTCATCCAGTTAGGGCCCCCTTATCAACCGGCCTGGGCACGAATGCGGATAGCATCATGCCGCCAATACTCAAGGTCGCAGTCGATCAAGTGCCCATGCTGGTCGCTGTTGACCCGGGTAATGTGCAACCCCGGGCTGCCCACCGACACCTTCAATGCAGCCGCGGCGTCCACCGGCAACGCCGTCGGCAGGATCTCGAAGCACACCTGCCCATACCGAATGCCGTACACCCGCCCATAAATCTCGGTCAGCGACTGCGCCAGGTCCTGTTCGAGAATGTCCGGAAAGTACCGGGGGTTGAGGTAATGCTCGGCATACAGCACCGCCCGCCCGTCAATCCGCCGTAACCGGCAAATACGCACCACACTGGACAACGCCGGTAGCTGCAAGCGCGCACAAATGGCCGCCGAGGCTGGCTGCAGCCGTGCCGAGAGCAGTTCGGTAGTGGCCACACGCCCCTGGTCGCGCACCATGGCATGGAAGTGACTGCGCTCGATCAGGTCGTAGGTCAGCCGCTGGGGCGCGACGAACCAGCCGCGGCGCTCTTCGCGGTAGATCAAGCCCTGCGCCTCCAGCTGCGCCAGCGCCTCGCGCAGGGTGATGCGCGTGGTGTCAAACACCCCGCTCAGCTTGCGCTCGGCCGGCAACTTGCCACCCGGCGCCAGCAGGCCGTGCTCGATCTGCTCCTGCAGGGCATGGCAGATGGCTGTTACCGCACGCGGTGGCATCGGCTGCATCAAAGGTTACCTATCTGGACTAGTCCAGCCCCAGAACAGGGCACTTGGAGAATAGTGCAAGCCTAGGCAGGGCTGATGAACATCCTGTGACAAGGCTGCCCACAGGGTACTGCCAGAATCGGGCCAGCCCTGCAAAACCGGGGGTTCACCATGGTCTACGCTGTATTGCCAGGAGCCCGTCGTCACCTTGACGGGCCCTTCCCTACATCAAATTGTCACGCAAGCGGCCTACCTTGGCTCAAGGTTTGCTGACCTAGACCAAAGGTTCCAGGCAACGGCTTCACTCATACCAACGATCGGTAAAAGGCACCCACCCAAGGAGCTACGGATGAAAAAGTTGTTCATGGCGTCACTGCTCGGTTCGGCCATCGCGTTCTGTACCTCGGCCATGGCCGACGACCTCAAGGCCCTGGAAGATGCCGCCCGCAAGGAAGGCACCGTCAACAGCGTGGGCATGCCCGATGCCTGGGCCAACTGGAAAGGCACCTGGGAAGACCTGGCCAGCAAGTACGGCCTCAAGCACAGCGACACCGACATGAGCTCGGCTCAGGAAATCGCCAAATTCGAAGCCGAGAAGGACAACGCCAGCGCCGACATCGGCGATGTGGGCGCCGCCTTCGGCCCGATCGCCGTGACCAAGGGCGTGAGCCAGCCGTACAAACCAAGCACCTGGGACCAGGTGCCGGAGTGGGCCAAGGACAAGGACGGCCACTGGGCGCTGGCCTATACCGGCACCATTGCCTTCATCATCAACAAGGACCTGGTCAAGGAAGAGGAACGCCCAAAAACCTGGCATGACCTGGAAAAAGGCAAGTACAAGGTCGCCATCGGTGACGTCGGCACTGCCGCCCAGGCCGCCAACGGGGTGCTCGCCGCCGCCATCGCCTACAAAGGCGACGAAAACAACGTGGCGCCGGGCCTGCAACTGTTCACCAAACTGGCCCAGCAGAAGCGCCTGTCGCTGGCCAACCCGACCATCCAGACCTTGGAGAAAGGCGAGGTGGAAGTCGGCGTGGTGTGGGACTTCAACGGCTTGAGCTACCGTGAACAGATCGACCCCAAGCGCTTCGAAGTGCTGATCCCGTCGGACGGCTCGGTAATCTCCGGCTATACCACGGTCATCAATAAATACGCCAAGCACCCCAACGCGGCCAAACTGACCCGTGAATACATCTTCAGCGATGCCGGGCAGATCAACCTGGCCAAGGGGCATGCCCGGCCGATCCGTGCCGAGCACCTGAAGCTGCCGGCGGATGTGCAGGCCAAGTTGCTGCCTAACGAGCAGTACGGTGCAGCCCAGCCGATCAAGAACGCCGAAGCCTGGGAAGCCACCTCGAAGAAACTGCCGCAGATGTGGCAGGAGCAGGTGATCATCGAGATGGAGTAAAGGGCTAGCTTGCCTAGTGCCTGACCCGGCCCCTTCGCGGGCACGCCCGGTCCCACAGAGACCGTGCAAAACCCTGTGGGAGCGGGCATGCCCGCGATGAAGCCAACGCGGTTTATGACTGGAGCCACCATGCAACACAACGTCATCCTGGTCCTGCTAGACGGCCTCAACTATCAGGTGGCCCACCACGCCATGGGCCACCTGCATGCCTATGTCGAGGCCGACCGCGCCGCGCTGTACCGCGTGGAATGCGAGCTACCGTCACTGTCACGGCCGCTGTACGAATGCATCCTCACCGGCGTGCCGCCCATCGACAGCGGCATCGTGCACAACAACGTCAATCGCCTGTCCAACCAGCGCAGCGTGTTTCACTACGCCCGCGAGGCCAACCTGGGCACCGCAGCGGCGGCCTATCACTGGATGAGTGAGCTGTACAACCGCTCGCCTTTCGACCCGCAGCGCGACCGCCATACCCACGCGCCGAAGCTGCCGATCCAGCACGGGTTGTTCTATTGGGACGACCGTTACCCCGATTCGCACCTGCTGGCCGATGGCGAATACCTGCGCCGCCGCCATGCCCCCAACTTCCTGCTGGTGCACCCGATGAGCATCGACGATGTCGGCCACCGCCACGGTCTGGACAGCAGCCAGTACCGCAACGCCGCACGCAGCGCCGACATCCTGCTGGCCGACTACCTGCCAGGCTGGCTCGAAGAGGGCTACCAGGTACTGGTCACCGCCGACCATGGCATGAACAACGACCGCTCGCACAATGGCCTGCTGGCCGAGGAACGCGAAGTGCCGCTGTTCGTCTTTGGTGACGCCTTCAGCCTTGACCCGGCGGCCAAGCCGCTGCAGACCGAGCTGTGCGGCACCATTTGCGAACTGCTGGGCGCTGCCCACGACAAGACCGTGTGCCGGGAGCTGCTGAAGTGACTGCACCCAAGCGCAGCGGCGCCCGTGGCCGCTACCTGGCCCTGCTCTGCCTGCTGCCGTTTGCTGTGTTCTTCGTCATTTTCCAGATTGCCCCGCTGGCCTGGGTAGCGATCAACAGCGTGCAATCGGAAGCCGGCTGGGGCGTCGAAAATTTCAGCAAGGTATTCAGCTCGAAGTTCTACCTGCAGGCCCTGCAACGCAGCCTGGAGATCAGCTTCTGGTCGAGCCTGTTCGGCATCGTCATCGCCACCCTTGGCGCCTATTCGCTGCGCCAGGTGGACTCGAAACTGCGCGACTTCGTCAGCGCCTTCGCCAACATGACCAGCAACTTTGCCGGGGTGCCGCTGGCCTTCGCGTTCATCATCCTGCTCGGTTTCAACGGCGCGCTGACGCTGCTGCTGAAGCAGATCGGCCTGCTGGAAGACTTCAGCATCTACTCCAAAAGCGGGCTGATCCTGGTGTATACCTACTTCCAGATCCCGCTGGGCGTGTTGCTGCTCTACCCGGCCTTCGACGCCCTGCGTGAAGACTGGCGCGAGTCGGCCGCGCTGCTGGGCGCCAACCACTGGCAGTACTGGCGGCACATCGGCCTGCCGGTGCTGACCCCGGCACTGCTGGGCACCTTCGTCATCCTGCTGGCCAATGCCCTGGGCGCCTACGCCACCGTGTATGCGTTGACCACCGGCAATTTCAACGTACTGCCGATCCGCATCGCTGGCCTGGTGGCCGGCGACATCAGCCTCGACCCCAACCTGGCCAGCGCCTTGGCGATGGTGCTGGTGGGGCTGATGACGCTGGTAACGGTGGTGCATCAATGGCTACTGAAACGGAGCTACCATGCGCGCTGACGCCCGTTCCGGCGGCTGGTACCACCGCATCGTGGTCTACCTGCTGTTCCTGATCCTGCTGCTGCCACTGGCCGGCACCCTGCTCTACTCGCTGGCCACCAGCTGGTCGGCCAGCCTGCTGCCCAGCGGCCTGACCCTGAAATGGTACGTGGCGCTATGGAGCGAGCCGCGCTTTCTGGCCGCCTTCGGCCAGTCGCTGCTGGTGTGCATGGGTGCGCTGCTGCTGTCGGTGGTGCTGATCCTGCCACTGCTGTTCGTGGTGCACTACCACTTCCCGCGGCTCGACGCGTTGATGAACATCCTCATCCTGTTGCCGTTCGCGGTGCCGCCGGTGGTGTCGTCGGTGGGGCTGCTGCAGCTGTATGGCAGCGGGCCGATGGCCATGGTCGGCACGCCCTGGATCCTGATCGGCTGCTACTTCACCATCGCCCTGCCGTTCATGTACCGGGCCATTACCAACAACCTGCAGGCCATCAACCTGCGCGACCTGATGGACGCCGCCCAGTTGCTAGGGGCCAGCACCTGGCAGGCAGCGCTGCTGGTGGTGCTGCCAAACCTGCGCAAGGGCCTGATGGTGGCGCTGCTGCTGTCGTTCTCGTTCCTGTTCGGCGAGTTCGTGTTCGCCAACCTGCTGGTCGGCACCCGCTACGAGACCCTGCAGGTGTACCTGAACAACATGCGTAACAGCAGCGGCCACTTCAACAGCGCACTGGTGATCTCGTACTTCGCCTTTGTGCTGGTACTGACCTGGGTCGCCAACCGCCTGAACAAGGACAAGACCTGACATGAGCTTCGTCAGCGTACAGAAACTGCAGAAAAGCTACGCCGGCAGCCCGGTGTTCGAGAATATCGACTGCCACATCGAACGCGGCGAGTTCGTTACCCTGCTAGGCCCGTCCGGCTGCGGCAAGTCCACCCTGCTGCGCTGCATCGCCGGGCTGACCCCGGTAGACAGCGGCCAGATCCTGCTCGACGGCCACGACATCGTGCCGCTGAGCCCGCAAAAGCGTGGCATCGGCATGGTGTTCCAGAGCTACGCGCTGTTCCCCAACATGACCGTGGAACAGAACGTGGCTTTTGGCCTGCGCATGCAGAAGGTCAAGGCCGACGAAAGCCAGGCCCGGGTGCGCGAGGTGCTGGCGCTGGTGGAACTGGGCAACTTCGCCGGGCGCTACCCCCACCAGTTGTCTGGCGGCCAGTGTCAGCGCGTGGCCCTGGCCCGCTCGCTGGTCACCCGCCCGCGCCTGCTGCTGCTTGACGAGCCATTGTCGGCACTGGATGCGCGTATTCGCAAACACCTGCGCGAGCAGATTCGTGCCATCCAGCGTGAACTTGGGCTGACCACCATCTTCGTCACCCACGACCAGGAAGAAGCGCTGACCCTGTCCGACCGCATCTTCCTGATGAACCAGGGGCGTATCGTGCAGAGCGGCGACGCCGAAACCCTCTACACAGCGCCTGTGGACCTGTTTTCCGCCGGCTTTATCGGCAACTACAACCTGCTTGACGCCGACAGCGCCAGCCGCCTACTACAACGCCCGGTCACCAGCCGCCTGGCGATCCGCCCAGAGTCGATCACCCTGGGGGTCAATGGCGAACTGGACGCAGAAGTACGCAGCCACAGCCTGCTGGGCAATGTGATTCGCTACCGCGTAAACGTGCGCGAAGTGGAGTTGGTGGTGGACGTGCTCAACCGCTCGCCGGCCGACCTGCACGCGGACGGAAAACGGGTAAGCTTGTCGATCGACCCCACGGCGCTGCGGGAAGTGGCTTAAGGAGACTCAATACAATGGCACTGGCAATTTTCGATCTGGATGAAACCCTGATCCACGGGGACTGTGCGTCGCTGTGGAGCGAGCAGATGGCCCGGCTGGGCTGGGTCGACGGCAAGGAATTCCTGCGCCGCGACCATGAACTGATGGAAGCCTACGGCAAGGGCCACCTGCAGATGGAGGACTACATGGCCTTCAGCCTGGAGCCGATTGCCGGGCGTACACTGGAGGAGGTAGAACACTTGGTTGAGCCGTGGGTCGAGGACGTTATCGAGCCCATCATCTACGGCGACGCCTGCCGCTGCATTGCCGAGCACCGCAAGCGCGGGGACCGCATCCTGATCATTTCCGCTTCGGGGACGCACCTGGTCGGGCCCATTGCGGCACGGCTGGGGGTGGATGAATACCTGGCGATCGAGCTGGAGGCGGTGAACGGGGTGTATACGGGCAAGACTCACGGGGTACTCACCTACCGCGAAGGCAAGATCACCCGGTTGCTGGAGTGGCTGGATCAGGAGCAGGAGAACCTGGAGGGGGCGAGTTTCTATTCCGATTCGCGCAATGACTTACCGCTGTTGCTGAAGGTGGATCACCCGCATGTGGTGAACCCGGATGCGGTGTTGCGCGAGCATGCCCAGACCAATGGCTGGCCGATTCTGAGCTGGTCTTGAGGGCCTTGGGGGCGCTTTGCGCCCCTTTCGCGGCACAAGGCCGCTCCTACAGGGATTTACGCACAGGTTCGACCTGATGCGATCCCTTGTAGGAGCGGCCTTGTGCCGCGAAAGGGCTGCAAAGCAGCCCCGGCAATATCAAGCCTGGCTCGGATCTATGACCATCACCAACTTGCCCGACACCTGGTTGGTCTCAAGCTCGGCATACGCCGCCTGGGCGAACTCCACCGGGTAGGTATCAACCAGCTGCGGTGACAAACGCCCTTCGGCGAACAGCGGCCACACCTGCTGTTGCAGCTCGCGCAGCAGTTCAGCCTTGAAGCCGTCATCACGGTTGCGCAGCGTCGAGCCGGTAATCTCCAGGCGCTTGCCCAGCACCTGGGCCAGGTCCAGCTCAAACTTGCGCCCACCCATCAGGCCGATGATCACCCAACGCCCGTCACGTGCCAGCAGCTTGAGGTTGAGCTCGCCGTAGCTGGCACCCACCGGGTCGAGAATGACGTCGAACGGCCCGAAACCTTCCAGTGCATCCAGGTTCTCGTTACGTACCACACCACCCGCAGCGCCCAGCGCCTGGCAGTAGGCCAGGCGATCCGGTGAGCCGACGCTGACCCACACCGGGCTACCGAATGCCTTGCACAGCTGGATGGCAGCCGAGCCAACGCCACTGGCACCAGCATGCACCAGCACCTTCTCACCGGCCTTCACACCCCCCAGCTGGAAGATGTTCAGCCAGGCGGTGGCATACACCTCCGGCAACGCTGCCGCTTCATGCAGGCTGAGCCCTTCGGGCACCGGCAATACATGACGCGCGTCGACCACCACTTCCTCGGCCATGGCACCGCTGGCCAGCAGTGCGCACACCCGGTCGCCCACGCGCCAGTCGGCGCCGGCGCCCACTTCCTCGACCACACCGGCGCATTCAAGGCCCATGTACGGGCTGGCGCCTGGCGGCGGTGGGTATAAACCTTTCATTTGCAGCAGATCGGCGCGGTTCAGGCCCGCAGCAGCCACGCGAATGCGCACTTGGCCCGCGTCACAGGCCGGGCGTTCGGCCTCGACCCACTCCACATGTCCGTCAACGCCTTGCAATGCCTTCACAGTGCCTCCATAGTTGAATCATGACTGGGCCTGGGGAACGCACACCCCAGGCTTTTTGCAGTATTTGCCCGGTTCCATGGAACCGGCAACGGAAAAGACGGCCTACTATGCGTGATCAATTGCCTCCACGTCGAATCAGCATGAAGCATTTCCTCCCAAGCACCGCCCTCGCTGTAATGATCGGCCTGGGCAGCCTCGCGCTCGGCGGCAATGCAGCGGCCGCCAACAAGTGGGACGGCCTGCAGCCGGACCGCGACGAGATCGTCGCCAGCCTCAACGTGGTGGAATTGCTCAAGCGCCACCACTACAGCAAGCCGCCGCTGGACGATGCCCGTTCGGTCATCATCTACGACAGCTACATCAAGCTGCTGGACCCGGCGCGCAGCTACTTCACCGCTGCCGACATTGCCGAATTCGACAAGTGGAAAACGCAATTCGACGATTTCCTCAAGAGCGGTAACCTGGACCCGGGCTTCACCATCTACAAACGCTACCTGGACCGCGTCAAGCAGCGCCTGGACTTCGCCCTGGCCGAGCTGAACAAAGGCGTGGACAAGATCGACTTCACCGCCAAGGAAACCTTGCTGATCGACCGCAAGGACGCCCCGTGGATGAAGGACCAGGCCGAGCTCGACGACCTGTGGCGCAAACGCGTCAAGGACGAAGTGCTGCGCCAGAAGATCGCCGGCAAGGAACCCAAGCAGATCCAGGAAACCCTGACCAAGCGCTACAAGAACCAGCTGGCGCGCCTGGACCAGACCCGTGCCGAGGATATCTTCCAGGCCTACATCAACACCTTCGCCCAGTCCTACGACCCGCACACCAACTACCTGTCGCCGGACAACGCCGAGAACTTCGACATCAACATGAGCCTGTCGCTCGAAGGCATCGGCGCGGTGCTGCAAAGCGACAACGACCAGGTCAAGATCGTGCGCCTGGTGCCGGCAGGCCCGGCAGCCAAGACCAAGCAGGTAGCCCCGGCCGACAAGATCATCGGCGTGGCCCAGGGCAACAAGGAAATGGTCGACGTGGTCGGCTGGCGCCTGGACGAAGTGGTCAAGCTGATCCGTGGCCCGAAAGGCTCGGTGGTACGCCTGGAAGTCATCCCGGCCAGCAATGCGCCGAGCGACCAGACCAGCAAGATCGTGTCGATCACCCGTGAAGCGGTAAAACTTGAAGAGCAGGCGGCGAAAAAGTCGGTGCTCAAGCTCAAGCAGGACGGGCGTGACTACAAGCTGGGCATCATCGAGATCCCGGCCTTCTACCTCGACTTCAAGGCCTACCGCGCCGGTGACCCGGAATACAAGAGCACCACGCGTGACGTGAAGAAACTGCTCACCGAACTGCAAAAAGAAAAAGTCGACGGCGTGGTCATCGACCTGCGCAACAACGGCGGTGGTTCGCTGCAGGAAGCCACCGAGCTGACCAGCCTGTTCATCGAGAAAGGCCCGACCGTACTGGTGCGCAACAGCGACGGCCGCGTCGACGTGCTGGAAGACGAAAACCCGGGTGCCTTCTACAAGGGCCCGCTGGCCCTGCTGGTCAACCGACTGTCGGCCTCGGCGTCAGAGATCTTCGCCGGCGCCATGCAGGACTACCACCGCGCGCTGATCATCGGTGGCCAGACCTTCGGCAAAGGCACCGTGCAGACCATCCAGCCGCTCAACCATGGCGAACTGAAGCTGACCCTGGCCAAGTTCTACCGGGTTTCCGGGCAGAGCACCCAGCACCAGGGCGTGCTGCCGGACATCGACTACCCGTCGATCATCGACACCAAGGAAATCGGCGAGAGCGCCCTGCCCGAGGCCATGCCGTGGGACACCATCCGCCCGGTAGTCAAGCCGGCGGCAGACCCGTTCAAGCCGTACCTGGCCCAGCTCAAGGCACAGCATGAAGCGCGCAGCGACAAGGATGCCGAGTTCACCTACATTCGCGACCGCCTGGCCCTGACGCAGAAGCTGATGACCGAAAAAACCGTCAGCCTCAACGAGCAGGATCGCCGTGCGCGCCACGACGAAATCGAGGCCAAGCAACTGGCGCTGGAAAACGTCCGCCGCAAGGCCAAGGGTGAAGAGCCGCTCAAAGAGCTGAAGAAAGAAGACGAGGACGCACTGCCGGTCGAGGATGAAAACACCAAGCCGGAAGACGACGCCTACCTGTCCGAGACCGGTCGTATCCTGATCGACTACCTCAGCGCCAGCACCAAGGTGGCCAAGAAGTAAGGCGCAAGGGGCTGTGATGGCAGATTAATGTGAGCTGTCATCAAACAGTCATCGCGCTGTCGTGAAATACGGGGGCCGGGCATGCAGATGCCCGGCCCTTTCATTTTCAGGAATATGTCATGACCGTCGCCGAACAGCTCAGTGCCTTGGGTGCCATCCTGGCTCAACGCAGCATTCACAGTCTGTTTCAGCCGATCATGTGCCTGAGCGAGCAACGGGTTTTCGGCCATGAAGCGTTGAGCCGCGGGCCGTCCAACAGCCCGCTGCATGCACCGCTGAACCTGTTCAGCATCGCCCGCCAGGCCGGCCGCCTGACCGAGCTGGAAGCCGCCTGCCGGGAAAGCGCCTGCCGGCGCTTCAGCGAGCAACAACTGCAGGGCAAGCTGTTTCTCAACATCTCGCCCGAATCGTTGCTGGAGCCACACTACCCGTCCGGCCTTACCCTGAAGCTGCTGGAGCAGGTCGGCCTGCCCCCCAGCCGGGTGGTGATCGAGCTGACCGAGCACACCCCCACCGACGACTTCCAGCTGTTGTCCAACGCCCTGCACCACTACCGCGACATGGGCTTTTCGATTGCCCTTGACGATCTGGGTGCGGGCTACTCGAGCTTGCGCCTGTGGTCTGAGCTGCGCCCCGAATACGTGAAGATCGACCGCCACTTCATAGACGGCATTCACCGCGACCCGCTCAAGCGCGAGTTCGTCGGCTCGATATTGCAGATTGCCCGGGCGTCGAAGGCACAGGTAATTGCCGAAGGCATCGAGCTGGCAGAGGAACTGAAAGTGCTGACCGAGATGGGTGTAGACCTGGTGCAAGGCTACCTGCTGGGGCGCCCGCAAGAGCTGGGGGTGCGGGAAAGCCGGCCTTTACCGACGCCGATGAGCGCGCCACTGGCTGGACAGCCGACGGTGCGGCTCAATGCCACGCTTGGGCAGTTGCTGGAGTTGTTCGAGCGGCATCAGCACCTGGAGGCATTGGAGGTGGTGGATGCTGATGGCAGGGGTTGTGGGTTGATCCACCGGCATGGTTTGCCTGCCCTGGCCCTATCGCCGGCAAGCCAGCTCCCACAGGTACAGCACAGGCCTTGAGCCTTGCGCTGTATCTGTAGGAGCAGCCTTGTGCTGCGAAGAGGCCAGTAGGAGCAAATACCTTCAGTAGCAGTAATGGCCTCTTCGCAGCACAAGGCTGCTCCTACAGGCCGGTGGTGTACCGGCGGGAGGGACCGCGCTGATGCTGAGTATCAGGCTGTTTCGGGGTAGCTGTACTCGAATACCCGGACCACCTCGGAGGCATGCCACGACGCCGCTTCCATGCCATCGACCGGCCCGGCAAACCGCCCCAGCCGTTCGACACATTCAAAGAAGCCGGTACGCGGCAAACGGCTGGCGCCCTGGCTGATCACCAGCGAGCTGCGCAACGGCTGCTCGGCACGGGCATCCAGCACCGCCAGGTACTCCAGCGCAGCGGTCAGCGTCTGCATGGCAGGGCTAGGCAGTTGCAAGCGCTCGATCAGCGCTCGGTAGGTCAGCAAGTGTCGTTGACGACGGGCCAGGTCAAGCTCGCCCAGCAGGTTTTCCCAGTGCTGACGGCTGATCCTGACCTGGCTCATGACGGCTCGCTCCAGCCAGCCACCCCCAGATGCCAGGCCAAGGCGCGGCGGATGGCAGCATCCGGCTGGCGTTCGCCCGATTCGATCATGGCCAGATACGCCGGGCTCACCCCAACATTGCGCGCCAGTTGCTCAGGGGCAATGCCCTTGGCCTGGCGAATCTGCGCCACTTCGCTGAACGCCGGTAATGGCGCCGCGGCAGCGGAGCCGGCTTCTTCGCCCACAACCGCCTCGGCCGGCGCCTGCCCCGCCGCCTTCAGCAGTGCCTGGTACTGCTCCCAGGGAACGACAGCGTACTCGGGTTGACCGTCCCGGCTAATGACCTGAATACCCATTACAAACCCCTTTAAAAAGGATTACAGCATGTAATCCGTAGGCATAACCCTTATGCCAATTATATTACCAACTCCGGGGTCTGTCCGGTGGCGGTGCAGTTCAGGCTGTTTTCACGGCGTATTGCGCTCCAGCCCCAATGCTTGCGGGGTAGCCGGCAGACGCTCTACCACACGCAGCCGCTCGGGTGCCTGGCTGTCGCGCCAAGCCTTGAAGCGCGCCAGTTCGTCGGCCACGGTCTTCAGCACCCACCCCAGTACGGCGATGTCATCGAGAAAACCCACGCCCAGCAACCAGTCGGGGATGGCATCGATAGGGCTGACGAAATACAGCAGGCCAGCCACGATGGTGACAAGCGCCTTTGGGCTGATGGCGCGGTATTCGCCGCGCCACCACGCCAGGCACAACGACTGCAGCAGTTTCACGTCCTCACGCAACCGGCCGATGCGCGGGCCTTTGCGGGCCACTGCAAACAGCAGGGCCGGCAGCCGACCACGGCTGAGCAGGCGCTCGGCCAGGGGCAGGAAACGGGCAAAATTCCAGGGTGCGCTCATGGAGCCTCCAGGCGGAAAAGGTTATCCACATTTATTGTGGATAACCTTGTGAACAGGGTCGCGTTTCTGAGCCCAGGTCCCTGCCAGGCAAGGGCCACGGTCAGATCGGGCGTTTTTTACACAACCGTTTCAAGCCGTGGGTACCTGACCGCAAACGATTTGCGCCAGAAACATCGTACATCTACTAGCTGCATTTCCTCGGACAGTATCAGTTGTTGCAGGTTCGTCCAATCGCCACAAACGAAAACGCCCCGTCAGGACGGGGCGTTTTGCAAGAACCAACCAGTGTTACTTGGCAGGTGCTTCAGCAGGTGCTTCAGCTGGAGCCTCGGCTTCCGGCTCGCCACCTTGCAGCTGGGCCGGATCCTTGATCGCGATCAGTTCAAGGTCGAACACCAGTACCGAGTTCGCCGGGATCAGCGGGCTTGGGCTTTGTGCGCCGTAGGCCAGTTCAGCCGGGATGAACAGCTTGTACTTCTCGCCAACGTGCATCAGCTGCAGGCCTTCGACCCAACCCGGGATCACACCGCTGACCGGCAGGTCGATCGGGCTGCCACGCTCGACAGAGCTGTCGAACACCTTGCCATCGGTCAGCTTGCCTTCATAGTGGACAGTGACCACGTCGGTCGGTTTTGGCTGCGGGCCATCAGCTTTCTTGACCACTTCGTACTGCAGGCCGGAGGCAGTGGTGACCACGCCTGGCTTCTTGGCGTTTTCTTCGAGGAACTTCTTGCCGGCGGAGGCGGCTTCTTCGCTGGCCTTGGCCAGGCGCTCCTCGGCGCGTTTCTGCAAGGCAGTGAACGCCTCTACCAGCTCTTCGTCCTTGATGCGTTGTTCTTTCTTGCCAACGGCGTCTTCGATGCCGAGCGCGACCGATTTCGAATCAAGGTCTTCCATGCCTTCCTGAGCCAGGCTCTTGCCCATGTTCAGGCCGATACCGTAGGAGGCTTTCTGCGCCGGAGTCTTCAGCTCGGGGCTGCTGGCTTGTTGATCACAGCCAGCCAGTACCAGGCCTACCAGGGCAACCGCAGCCGCCAAACGATGCTGTTTCATGTGTTTTCCTTGTTCATGCGCCATAAGGGCAATCAGGGTAGAAGCCGCGAGCTTATCAGGCGTCCCCAACCCATGGCTACCGGCATAAGAACCAGCAAACAGGGATTAGTTCCACAGCCTGGCCCGCGGCCGGAAAGCCTTAAAAAGTGCAAAAGATTATTCGTTACGTTTTGTATCGACCAAGATATACCATAACGCTATCATCTGCCGCTTTCAGGATACTGAGCCGGGGCGGCCAGGCTATCTAGAACGGGCTTCAGGGACGCACGATGAGATGGGATGGAGCAGTAACCTTCGGTGATTACTGGCTGGGGTACACCGGCAATACCGACCAGACTGCTGCCCATGCCCACGTCGCCATCCAGCTGTGCATCGGCCTGCGCTACGACATCACGGTGGAATTCGGCAAGCAGGTCCTCACCGCACCTGGGGTATTGATCGGGCCTTCAGTCGACCATCGTTCGCTGCCCAACCCAGACCGCGTTGCCTTTCTCTATTTCTATCCGGATGCGCCACTTGGCCGTGCGCTGAAGGCCTTGCTCGACGACAGCGGCAAGGCTGCAGTCAGCCAGGATATCGTCGATTGCGTGCGCCAGGCCGCCAACTTCCACGAAGTGGTGGCGGCACTGGAACTCAAGTTGGTGCCCCCCGAAAGCTTCGACCCGCGCCTGTCCAATGCCCTGCACCTGCTGCGCCAGGACTGGGCCGGCATCGGCGCGGTCTCACGCGCTGCCAGCGCAGTCGGCCTGTCCAGCCCGCGCCTGCGATTTTTCGCCACGCACCAGATGGGCGTGCCACTTTCGCAGTGGATCATCTGGCGCAAGCTCGAACGTGCCTGCCATGCCCTCGCCCACGATGCCAGCCTCAGCGATGCCGCCATGGCTGGTGGGTTCGCTGACCAGGCCCACCTCACCCGCATGATGCGACGCATGGTCGGCATGTCGCCCAGCCGCGTTGCCATCGTGCTACGCAATACAAGCGATTCGTTCAAGAATCCACAGTTCTAAATCGCCATCATCCCCTCCAGCCCGCGCCAGCCGGGGTCTCCACCACCAGGCGCAGGGCTGCTTGCCGACCGCCCCTGAACCCGGGGCACACAGGTCGGCTTTTTTAATCGTTCCGGTCCTTGGCCCCATTGCGGCTGCCAGGCAGACGGGCGCATGGCAGATGCCACTTCATCAACCTAGCGAGCAAGGAGTGCTAGCCAATGTCAGGACCTTCGCGGCTGACCGTTTTCCTTACCGGCGGTGCCGGCGTACTGGGCGATACCCTGATCGACCAACTGGCCGACCGCTATCACCTCGTTTGCCTGACCCGTCGCAGCAGCATCCGCCACCCTGGGGTGGAGACCGTGCGCGGTGATATCTGCCAACCCTACCTGGGCCTGTCCAGCGCGGATTACCTGGCACTGACCAAGCGGGTCGACTGGGTCATCCACTGCGCGGCCATCACCCGCCTGGATGGCCATGCAGAAGCGGTGTTCTCGGTCAATTACCAAGGCACCGAGCAGGTGCTGGAGTTTGTCCGCGACGCCGATGTGCCGCTGTACCACATCAGCACCGCCTTCACGCACCCGTGTGACTACCACCCCGGGGTGATGCCTTCGACCCCGTACGAAGTGGTCAAGCGCCAGGCCGAAAGCCTGGTGCGTGATGCCGGCGTACCGGTGTCGATCTTCCGCCCGTCGATCATCATCGGCGACAGCCACAGTGGCCACATGCCCATGCTGCAGGGCTTTCACCTGACCATGGGGCTGATGATGTCGGGCTACCTGCCGATCATCCCGTGCCCGGAGGACGGGCGGGTCGACGTGATCGCTCGCGACGTGGCGGCGGCCGGTATTGCCAGCGCCCTGGACCAGCGCCTGATCGGCGACGATTACTTCCTCAGCAATGGCCCGCAGGCGCTGGATATCCGTACCCTGCTCGACCTCATGTGCGCGGAAATGCAAGACCAGGGCAAGCCTTTTCAGCGTCCGCGCTGCATGAACCCGGACATCTACGAACGACTGGTGCGCCCGGTGTTCCTGCCGGCCCTTGAAGAGAACATCCGCGCAGCCCTGGGCCGCGCCACCCAACTGTGCCGCTACGCCAGCCTGCTGCAGCCGCTGCCCAGCTCGCTGGAGCAGCTGTTGCCGGCCCAGCACCTGGCCATGCGTTCCCCGCGCCAGGAACTGGCCCTGACCCTGGCGCGCCTGTCACCCAAGCTTTCGGCCATGCAACGCATGTTGAAGATTCCGGTAGCGGGTGAAAGCCGTGGCGAACTGGCCATGGAGGCCTGAGACGATGAACAGCTTCACTCCCCTGCCCGAAGGGCTCGACGCCGAGCGCGTGCGGGCGCAATACCGTGACCATGTGAACGCCGGCTATGCACGCCTGGCCTCGATGATGAACCTGCCGATCGAGGTGGCAGGTGAAGGCGTCTATTTGTTCGACATGGACGGCAATCGCTATCTGGATGCCGGTGGTTACGGCGTATTCCTGCTCGGCCACTCGCACCCGCAAGTGGTCGAACAGGTCAGCCGCCAGCTGCACAGCCACCCGATGGCCAGCAAGCTGATGCTCAACCCGTTCCAGGCCCAGGCCGCCGCAGCCCTGGCTGCGCTATGCCCCGCGCCGCTTCAGTACGTGTACTTCTGCAACTCCGGCACCGAAGCCACAGAGGCTGCACTGAAGCTGGCCTGGCTGAACGGCTGCCAGCAGGTGATCTCGACCCAGGGCGGCTACCACGGCAAGACCCTGGGTGCGCTGGCGGTGACCGGGCGTGAACTGTATCGCTCACCGTTCGACGACCGCCTCGGGCACACCCACTTCGTGCCATTCGGGGATGTCGAGGCGCTGCGCCGGCAGTTGCAGGCGCAACCCGAACGGGCCTGCGTGATCCTCGAGCCGGTGCAGGCCGAAGCCGGGGTGATCGTGCCGGCGGCTGGCTACCTGCAGCAGGTGCGCACGCTGTGCGACCAGTATGGCGCAGTACTGATCGCCGATGAAATCCAGTCTGGCATGGGCCGTACCGGGCGCTGGTGGGCTTGCGACCACGAGGGCGTGGCACCGGACATCCTGCTGGTCGGCAAAAGCCTGTCCGGTGGCTGCGTGCCGGTCAGCGCCATGGTGTGCACGGCCGACCTGCAGGCACCGCTCAATCGCAATCCGTTGATGCACACCTCCACCTTCGGCGCCAACCCGCTGGCCATGGCTGCCGTGATGGCGACCTTGCAGGTGATGCAGCGCGAACAGCTGGTGACACGCGCCGCCGACCTGGGGCAACGCCTGCAGCTGGGCCTGGAAAGTGTGCTTGGGCAACACCCGCGTGGTGCCGAGGTACAGCTACGCAGCGCCGGCCTGTTGCTGGGGCTGGAGTTCGCCGACGCAGGGCTGGCGGCAAACATGGTCATGCACCTGATCGACCAACGCATCGTGGTCAACCATTCGCTCAACGATCACCGGGTAATCCGCCTGACACCGCCAGCCCTGTACAGCGACAGCGACGTTGAATGGCTGCTCGGCGGCTTCGCGCGCGCCCTTGCCCGTACCTTTGAATAGGACACCGAAATGAAAGAAGTCAGCCTGAACGCCCATGTTCCCAGCCAGAGTGCCGAACAGGTCTATGCCGCCATCAGCAACTTCAGCGTTTACCCGCAGTTGTGTGAGTCGGTGCGCAACATCGAGATCGAATCGATCCATGAGCACGAGGTGCTGAGCAACTGGGAGGTGAACTTCCACAGCGGCATTCTCAAATGGCAGGAACGCGACGTCTTCGACCCGGCCAACCTGCAAATCCATTTCCGCCAGACCGCTGGCGACATCGACCACTTTTCCGGCTCCTGGCAAGTCAGCGACACCGCCGAAGGCGCCAGCATTGCCTTCCGCTCCTGCTTCGACCTGGGCCTGCCGATGCTGGCCGACATGCTCGACCCGGTCGCCCGTCAAGCGATCCGCGACAACATCAGCGCCATCATCCATGGCCTGTTCCCGAACAGCCAGATCAAGGATTGATGCCATGCCTTTGTCTCTCCTGCGCAACGCCAGGGAAACCCTGCAACGCTTCGCCCCGGACTTTGCCAAGCTGCTGACGGAACTGCCCTTCGAGCAGCGCGAAGCCGCAGGCAGCCCAGTGGTGGACTGGTTCAAGCACACCGGCCCGGTCGCCCTGCTGGTGCCCAAGGCCGGCGGTGGCCTGGGCGCCAACGCACGCGAAGCGCTGCACGTACAGCTCGCCCTCGGGGCCTTGTCGCCGTCGCTGGCCGTGGCCAGCACCATGCACCAGTTTTCCGTGGCCAGCCTGGTAGCGGTGGCCGGCAATGGCGCAGGCGCCGAAGGCCTGCTGTTGTCGGCCATCGCCCAGCAGCGTCTGCTACTGGCCTCGGGCTTCGCCGAAGGCGTGCCCGGTGGCGGCATCCTTGATGCCGGCATGGAAGCCGTGCAACTGGCCGACGGCGTACGCCTGAGCGGCAGCAAGCAACCGTGCAGCCTGAGCAGTTCGATGGACCTGCTGACCGCCAGCTACAGCCGCGCCAGCGAGCACGGCGAAGAGCTGATGATCGCGCTGATCCCTGCTACCGCACCCGGCATCAGCCACCACCCGTTCTGGGGCAACAGCGCCCTGGCTGCGGCACAGAGCCTGGAACTGCGCCTGGAAGATGTCTACGTCAGCGACAAGATGATCTTCTCTGCCGGGCTGAAATCGCAGCTGGGCGACGTGCAGACCATCGGTTTCATCTGGTTCGAGCTACTGATCAGCGCCAGCTACCTGGGGGCCTGCATGGGCCTGGTGGAACGGGCGATCGACGAGCGCCGCTGGAGCGACCAGCAGCGCGTGCAGCTGGCCTGCCAACTGCAACTGTGCCTGAGTGCGCTGGAAGGCCTGGCCCACGAAGTCGATCAGGTGCAAGGCAACGCCGATGACCTGCTGGCGCGCCTGTTGCTGACCCGCTACGGCATCGAACAGCACCTGGCCAGCGCCTCCGACCTGGCCCACCAGATGCTCGGCGGGCTGGCCTTCATCCGCTCCAACCTGGGCTGCGACTGGCTGGCCAGTACCCGTGGCCTGCAGTTCCACCCTCCCGGGCGTTTCAGCATGACGGCCAACCTCGACAGCTACCTGCAAGGCGCCACCTTCAGCATTGCCAATGGAGTCACCCTGTGAAATTGCTCAACAAGATTGTCGTCATTACCGGCGCTGCACGCGGCCTGGGCCTGGAAACCGCGCGCAAACTCAAGCGCCAAGGGGCAACGGTGATCGGCATCGACCGGCTCGAACCGCACACGGCCCTGAACTTCGATGCCTACTACCTGCTCGACCTGTGCGACCGCGAACGACTGGATGAAGCCGCCGCCTCTATTCTCGAACGCTTCGGCGACATCGATATCCTGGTCAACAATGCCGGTGTGCTGACCCTGGAACGAGGCGAAACGGGGGTCAACGATGACGTGCGCCGCGCCCTGGAAGTCAACCTGCTGGCGCCTTGGCAGCTGACTTCGCGCTTTTTGCCGGCGCTGCTGCGCAAGCGCGGCAAGGTGGTCAACGTGTCTTCGCTGTTTGCCTTGGTCAACGCGCCCTACGTCGCCGCCTATGCCACCAGCAAACGGGCCATGAGCGCCTATTCGGATGTGCTGCGCATGCAGTACCCCGGGCAACTGGACGTGGTCACGGTGTTCCCTGGCTTCATCGACACCGCCATTCACGACCCGGCTGAACGGGTCGGCCTGTCGGTCAAGCGCCTGGTCAGCTTCAAGCGCGGCGAGCGTGTGCTGCTGTCGCTGGAGGAAAAACTCGATGACGCCAGCAATGGCCTGGTGCGAGCCTGCACCCAGCAGGGCTTGCGCAACCGCGGCCTGACCTTCCTCGGCAGCGTGGCAATGTACACCGCGCGCTGGCTGCCGAGCCTGGTCGATGCCTTTATCAGCCTGCGCCTGCGCAGCCTGAGCAAGGCCGGGCAGCTGTCGCTCAAGCCCGAACTGATCGACTGAGGCCAGGCCGATGACGCAACTGGCACTGGACAAACCTTCGCTACGCCCGGAGCGCAGCCTGCTCAAGCCGTCGACGCTGGAAACCACCTTGGTGGTCGGCTATGCGTTGCTGCTGTTCGCCGCACCGCTGGCGCTGCTGGTGGCCACCCTCGAACAGGCACCGCAGGCATGGCCGCTGGCATTGCCGCTGCTACTGCTGGCGGGCTACGGCCTGTTCCTGCAGGGGATCCTCGGCCATGAAGGTTTCCACTTCAACCTCAGCGACAACCGCCTTTACAGCTGCCTGCTGGCGGTGCTGCTGAGCTCGATGCTCACGGGCTTCTGCGTCACCGGCTACTTTGTCGACCACTGGCAGCACCATCGCTATAACGGCGGCCCCAAGGACCCGGACTGGCGCCTGCTGCGGCGCTACCGCCTGGCGCTGAGCCGCCTGCTGGTGTCGCGCCTGCATGCCACCGCCTGGTATCTGCTGCAAACCGTGCGCCTGGCCCTGCCCGGCGCCAAGGTCAGCGGTGCGCTGCCTTTGCCGGACCCGCAGATCCGCTTGCTGGCCAGAACCAACCTGGTGTGCCAGCTGCTGTGGCCAGCGCTGTGGCTACTGCTGGCTGCGAAGTGGCCGCTGCTGCTGCCCGCCGTGGCCGGTTGCCTGCTGCTGGCGTTGCTGATTTCTGCCCTCAACGCTTATCAGGAGCATGCCTTCGAAGCCAGCGTTGCGCTGCCGGTGGCCCGCTCACGCACCGCCTGCCTGAGCACCCTGCTGCACCTGGGCTCCAACTACCACCTGGAGCACCACCTGTACCCGCGGGTACCGTGCTGGCGCCTGCCACGCCTGCACCGCCAGCTGCTCGCCAGCGGTTGGTATGAAGGCCGCCAGGCGCTGCTCGAACCGCGTTTCTTCGGCGCCTTGCGCTACTGCAAGGCACGTTTCCCCTACGCCGGTGCCTGGCAAGCGATGCCACCGCCCGGCCACTCCGGGCAGTGATTCAGGCCCGGTTTGCAACCTCCACACTCAAGGAACCGAGTATGTCTTTTGACGTAGATGAACTGATTGAAAACGAGCGCCGCACCCTGCTGGCCCACCCGCTGTTCGCCCGTATCAGCACCCTGGATGACGTGCGCCTGCTGATGGAAAACCACGTCTTTGCCGTGTGGGACTTCATGACCCTGCTCAAACGCATCCAGCGCGACCTGACCTGCGTCAGCCTGCCTTGGCTGCCGCCACGGCACATCATTGCCGCACGGCTGATCAACGAGATCGTCACCGGCGAGGAAACCGACGAACACCCTGACGGCGGCTTCATCAGCCACCTCGACCTGTACCTCAGCGCCATGGAGGAGATTGGCGCCGACACAGGTCCGTTCCGCCAGTTCCAGGGCCTGCTGCAAGCGGGCGTACCCCTGGCCCAGGCGTTGACCAATGTCGACATCCCGTTGCCGGCCAAGGTGTTCGTCAGCAAGACCTTGGACGTTGCCCTGCACGGCACTACCGAGCAAGTGCTGGCGTACTTCTTCTTCGGCCGCGAAGACATCATCCCGGACATGTTCGGCGGCCTGCTGCAGCGCTGGGCGATCGACGAGGCCAGCGTGCCGATGCTCACCTACTACCTCAAGCGCCACATCGAGATGGACGGCGACGATCACGGCCCCGCGGCCAAACGTATCATCGCCGAGATCGTCAGCGAACCGGCGCAACAGCAAGCCCTGGCGAAAAGCGCCGGCGACGCGCTGGTAGCCCGCACCGTGCTGTGGGATGGCGTGCTGGAGCTTTTGCACCAGCGCGCTACCGCGACCGCGCAGGCTAACTGCGAAGCGGTAGCCAGCTGAGCATCAGCCCTTGCCTGCGCCCGCCGCAGGCAAGGGCTGATGGCCCACAACGACAAGGACGAGAGCGTGTGACATGGTGAAAGGCAAGTACGCCAAGTTGGCAGTATCGGTGCTGGTCATTGCAGGCCTGGCAGTGCTGGGGCTGCAACGCTGGCAATACGCAAGGCAGTACGTCAGCACCGACAACGCCGAAGTGGAGGGCGTGATCATTCCCATTCGGGCACGGCTTAGCGGCGTGGTGGTACAGGTGCCGGTGCACGAGAACTCACGGGTGAAAAAGGGCGACCTGCTGTTCCAGGTGCGTGAGGACGAATACCAGCAAAGGGTTGAACAGGCCCGGGCCAATTACCTGGGCGCGCTCGTTGCCACCGGGCAAGGTGGCATGCCCGGCCTGATGGACAGCCAGGTACGCAGCGCTGCAGCGCGCAGCCAGGCGGCACAGGCCACCATCGGCCAGCTGGTAGCCAACGTCGAGCAGGCTCGCAGCGACTACCAGCGCACACAACGGCTGGCCGAACAAGGCGTAGTCAGCACCCAGGACCTGGAAACCGCGCGTGCCCGCTTCAATGCCTTGAACCACCAACTGCAGGCGGCCCGCGACAACTCCACGGCGGCCCGTGAAGGTACCTTGGCCAACCAGGCGGCACTGAAGGTCGAGGAGTACCGGATCAAAGCGGCCGAATCGGCCCTGGCCCTGGCCCGCATCGAGCTGCAGGACACCCGGCAGGGTTCACCCCAGGGTGGCGTGATCGTGCACAAGGATGTGCAGCCAGGGCAGTTCGTGGTGGCCGGCCAAAAGTTGCTGAGCCTGGTCACCACCGAGCGCATGTGGGTGGTGGCCAACTTCAAGGAAACCCAGATCGGCCGAGTGCGCGTTGGCCAACCGGCACGCATCAGCGTCGATGCCTTCCCCGGGCAGCAGTTCGACGGCGTGGTGCACAGCCTGGTGCCGGCCACCGGCGCCCGGTTCTCGCTGCTGCCGCAGGAAAACGCCACGGGCAACTTCACCAAGGTGGTGCAACGTATCCAGGCGCGTATCGAGTTCCGCCAGTTGCCCACCGCCATGCAGCAGGCGCTTAGCCAGGGCATGAGCGTTTTCGTCGAGGTCGATACCCGCGACAGCGGCCAGCCACTATGAAGTCGCCGTGGCTGGTGGCCGTGACGGTCACCCTGATCTCGATGATGGAACTGCTGGACGTGACCATCGTCAACGTCGCCATCCCCAGCCTGATGGGCAGTTTTGGCGCATCCGTCGACGAAATCTCCTGGGTCTCGACCGGCTATATCGTTGCCAACGTAGTGATCCTGCCGGCCAGTGGCTGGCTGTCGGCCTGGTTTGGCCGGCGTCGCTACTACCTGGTGTCGTCGGCGCTGTTCGTGCTGGCCTCGCTCGGTTGCGCGCTGTCGCAGGAGCTGTGGCAGATGGTGTTCTGGCGCGTCATTCAAGGCCTGGCCGGGGGTGGTTTGCTGGGCATTTCGCAGGCAATCATCTACGACGTGTTCCCCAAGGAAAAGGTCAGTGCCGGTATGGCCTTGTATGGCGTCGGCGTGATGATGGGGCCCACCCTTGGCCCGTCGGTGGGTGGCTACCTGATCGATGAGTTTTCCTGGCACTGGATCTTCCTGATCAACCTGCCGATTGGTGCGCTGGCGCTGCTGCTGGCCTGGCTATGCGTGGACGATTCGGCCAACGAACGGCGCCCGCAAAGCATCGATTACCTGGGCTTCGTGCTGCTTGCCGTCGGTGTCGGCAGCTTGCAGATCCTGCTGGAACGTGGCGAGCACTGGGACTGGCTGGAGTCGGACCTGAGCCTGCTGTGCCTGGCACTGGCGCTGCTTGGCCTGGTGGGTTTCTGCTACTGGGAGCGGCGCGTGGCCAACCCCATCGTCAACCTGGCGCTGTTCAACAACCGCGAATTCCTGCTCGGTTCGGTGTGCGCCTTCTGCGTTGGCTTCGGCTTGTACAGCACGCTGTTCATGGTACCGCTGCTGCTGCAAACGCTGCTGGAGCAAAGCGCCTACCAGAGCGGCCTGGTGATCTTCCCCGGGGCCCTGGCCAGTGCGGTCAGTACCCTGGTGATCGGCAAGCTGTCGCAGGAAAACCGCATCGATGAGCGCTACTTCATCTGCGTGGGCATCCTGGTCTACGGCTACGCCATGTACCTGCACACCCAGTTCACCCTGCAAAGCAACCCCGACACCCTGTACTGGCCGCTGATCATCCGTGGCTTCGGCCTGGGCATGATCTTCGTGCCATTGACCAACCTGGCCATGCGCCAACTGCCGGCCCAGCTGATCTCGGTCGGTTCCGGCGTGCTCAACCTGATGCGCCAGCTGGGTGGCAGTGTCGGTATCGCCATCGCCGCCACCTTGCTCACCCGTTTCTCCTGGGCACGCTACCGCCAGCTCGCCGAGCATGTCGACGAAAACCGCCTGCTCGCCAGCGGCTGGGACCTGGCCAACCTCGACCCGCGCCGGCTCTCCACCGACCTGCTCGGCGCCGACCAGGCCAACGCCGTGCTGGCCTTCATCCAGGCGCGGGAGCAGGCCCAGATGCTCGGTTTCAGCATGCTCTTCGGCCTGCTCGGCGCGGTGATGCTGATCGGCGTGCCCATGGTGCTGCTGATGCGCAACCCCCGCCAACCCAAGCCCTCACTTGCAAAGGAGTCCGTGACGTGTTCGGACAATGCACACGAATCCGCCTAGCGCTGCTGGTGCTGACACTGATTTGCGCCAGCCCGGTCCAGGCCCGCGACCTGTACCAGTCCTATCAGCAGGCCTTGGGGCATGACATGACCTACGCCGCAGCCCAGCAACGCCAGCTGGCGGCGGCGCAAAAGGCCCCGCAGGGCCTGGCGACGTTGTTGCCACACCTGTCCCTGGAAAGCGGCGCGGCCTGGGTCGACCGAGAACACAGCGGCGCTGCCAGCCGCAACCGGGACAACTCCAACGCCTACGCGCTGGTATTGATCCAGCCGCTGCTGCGCTGGCAGAACGTCATCGGCCACGAACAGGGCAAGGCCCTGGCCACGGCTGGCGAAATCGACCTGCTCGCTGCCCGCCAAGACCTGATGCTGCGCGTGGCCGACGCCTACTTCGAGCTGTTGCTGGCCGAAGACCAGTTGGCCACCAGCCGCCAGCAGGTGAACACCCTGGGTCAGCAACTGGACAAGGCGCAGCGTTTCCGCCGCGAGGGCTCAGGTACCGAAAACGAGGTGCAGCGCATCCAGGCCCGCTACGACCTGGCGCAGGCCGAGCAGATTGCCGCCGGCAATACCTTGCGCCTCAACCAGCAGGCATTGGCCCGGCTGACCGGCAGCACCGCCGGCGAGCTGGCCAGGCTTGATGACCAGGTGGCATTCAGCGGCCCGCAACCAGCCCGACTGGATGCCTGGACCGACCAGGCCCGCCAGCACAACCTGAAGGTGCAGGCTGCCGAAGTACGCCAGCTGATCGCCGAGCAGGAAGTGGACAAGCAGCAGGCCGGGCATCTTCCCACCCTTGACCTGGTGGCCGCGCATGGCCGTTTTGCCTCGGTGGGTGGCAGCCTGTACGACGTGACCGTGCCCGAGGAGAAGTACACCCAGACGGTGGTTGGCGTACAGCTCAGCGTGCCCCTGTATGCAGGCGGCGGCACCCAGAGCCGCACCCGCGAAGCCCGCGCCCTACAGGGCGCCGCCGAGGATGAGCTGGAAGATGCCCGCCGCGAGGCCGACTTCATGGCACGCCAGGCCTACCTCAACCTGACAGGTGGCATCAGCCAGTATCAGGCCTTGCAACAGGCCCTGCGCTCCAGCCAGAGTGACTTGCGTATCACCACGCATGCCTTCGAGGCGGGCGCACGCATCAGCAACGACGTGCTGGATGCCGAGCAGCAGCTGACCCGCACCCGCCTGCAACTGGCCCGTCAGCGCTACGCCATCCTGCAGGCGCAGTTACGCCTGATGGCGGCCAGCGGCAGCCTCAGCGACGACAACCTCAAGGCCCTCAGTGCCCTGCTGACTGCGCGGGTTCAAGGGTAGGCGCCCTCGCGGTATTGCCCTGCCACCTCACGCAGCACCTCGCACACCCACTGCCCCGGCAGGCTCTGCGGCAGGGCGGCATTGCGACAGATGCCGACCGAGCCGCCGGGCTCGCGCACACCCAGGTCAAGCTCGACCAGCTCGCCACGACGCAGGTCGAGCAGCACCGCATCGCGCGGCGCCACCCAGAGTGCATCGCTGCCCAGCAGGTAGCGCCGGCTCAGGGCCAGCGACAGGGTTTCCAGGCGCTGCGCCGGCATCTGGATGGCGCATTGCACAAACAGGCTGTCGGCGTGCTGGCGGATGGTGGTGCCGGCGGGCGGCAGCACCAGCGGGTAACGCCCGACCTGCCCCCGCTCGACTGGCGTGCTGGCCAGCAGTGGATGGCCCGGGCGCACCACCAGGCTCATCGACTCGCTGTACAGGTGCTCGAACGACAGCCCCTGGATCTGCGGGCTGTCGGTCATGCGCCCGACCACCAGCTCCAGCTCGCCCAGGTGCAGTTGGCCGAGCAGTTGCGCGCTGACCCCGGTTACCACATTGATCACCAACGCGTCATGGCGCTGGTGCAGGCGGCATAGCACCTCGGGCATGAGCAGGCCCTCGACCGTCGACAGCACCCCAATACGCACCTGCGATGGCGCCCGCGCTTCGCCGCGCAAGCTGCTGACGCCATCGCGCAGGGCCTGCACGCTGGGCCCGGCATAACGCATGAAACGCGTCCCGGCCGGCGTCAGCTCGACGCCCTGGCGGCTGCGCGCGAACAGGCGCGCTTCCAGCAGGTCTTCGAGTTCCTTGAGAGTCTTGGAGATGGCCGGCTGGCTGATCGCGAGCACGTCGGCAGCCCTGGCCAGGCTGCCCTGTCGGGCAATCTCCAGAAAGCACAGCAGGTGGCGGTATTTGATGCGGGTGTCGAGGTTCATGGCAGAGCAGTCTGTTAAACGAGCTGCTACTTTACGCCCTCAGGTGATCATTGCCTCACCCTGGTAACCAAATCTTTCGGTTCGTTAGACATTTCACCTGCCGCTGCTGCCGGTTTGACCGTGACAGGCACATAGGCAAATCGCGCATAATCGGGATCATCGGGGGGCATGGTTTTGATGAGCCTGACCCAATAATTTCCAATGTCGCCATTGACCCTGGCCGGCCGATTGTCATCCGTCCACAAATTCCCCTGATAGCCAGTGGATGGAGCCTGAGTAATGTTGGCCATATCTTGAATAAATGAGGGTTGGCCGTTAGCAGAATTGCACGCCAGTATATGGGTTGCCTGCCCGCTCATTGCGTAGCCAGATCGTTCCAAGGTCTTCACAACTGCACGCGCGGGGTGGTTGACTCGCTCAGTTCCAATTCTACCGGGAAATCCATGAGCCCCGATATTCAAGACGCGCACTCCAGAGTCACTCTGCGAGTAGAAAACCCGCATCCCGTCAACCATTTTAATAGGCCCCTTATAATACAAACCTTGGCCTTTTCCAGATGGCGAATGACCGCTGGGGTCGCTCAAGTTGACAGGATCCCCTCTGACAAAGGCGTAAGCATTCAACCCGCCTTTGCCAAACGGTGATTGGTTATCGGTGCTTTGAAAGCGCATCAGCAGAGGGCTGTAGGTACGGTAGCCCTTTCCTAGAGGGTAGCACTGCGTCAACACATCGCAGCGCTCACCTTTGAAACCGATATCCTCTACGGGGCAGCGAGCAGCAAGTCCATAAACAGCGTAAATTCGCTTTACACAGACTGCACTCTCAATTTCATAGAGTACCGAGCCGTGTGCATCGCTGCCGATAATTCTGTTCAAGCCGGCTGATGACCGAATGCCTGATAGCCCCGCATCAAAGCGCATGCAGGGGAGGGATTCATTGTCGCTGACAAGCGTTGCAACACCGTTGCGCCTATAGAAATACTTTTGGGTTTTGGATTTCATGATGGCCATGATGGCAATGCCTTTTCCCCTGCACCACCGCCTATCATGAAGATAAAACCAAGACAAATGTACTGGTAAATATGCTAGTTGCGGGGGGCACGAATCAAAAATCGATGAGTATTCTTGTGGGATAATTGGTTTGCATCAATATTCTGGCCTCTACGGTTTGGGTAGGAGCGGCCTTGTGTCGCGAAAGGGCCGCGAAGCGGCCCCGGGATTTCAGCGACAGTGCAAAGATTGCTGGGGCTGCTGTGCAGCCCTTTCGCGACACTAGGCCGCTCCTACACGGATCGCGCATGACTTGAGGGCGAGGTAAGCCGGTACAGCCATTGTATGACTATCAGGCTACCGCCAGTTCCACAGCCTCGCCGTTCAAGCGCACCGGCCACACCCGCAGGCGCTGCCCGGCATCCTCCAGGCACTCGCCACTCTGCAGGCTGAAATGCTGCTTGTACAACGGTGCCGCCACCACCAGTTCGCCCTGCACACTGCCCACCAGCCCGCGGCCGATGATGTTGGCACCGGAACGCGGGTCGCGGTTGTCCACCGCGTACAGCGGCTGCGCCTGCCCCGGCAGGTAGAACAGCGCCACTTGAGCCCCGTCGAGCCACACCACCACCCCGGAGTCAGCCACCAGGTCTTGTGCCTGGCACACTGCCTGCCAGTTCTCACAGGTTTTCACAGCAGCATTGGACAGGTTCATCAGACAGCCTCCTCGACAGTAGGGATCAGGTGCAGCGGTGCAGCGGGCCGGCGTTGTTCGCGTTCGCGCACGAAGTGCACGTCCGGGTCGGCACGGCGGTCATTGACGAAGGTGCGGAAGCGCTTGAGCTTCTCCGGGTCGTTGAGGGCGTTGGCCCATTCACATTCATACTGGTCGACCACATGCTGCATCTGCGCTTCGAGCTCGCCGGCCAGGCCCAGGCTGTCGTCGATGATGACCTGCTTCAGGTAGCCCAACCCGCCGTCGAGGTTTTCGCGCCACACCGAGGTGCGCTGCAGCTTGTCGGCCGTGCGAATGTAGAACATCAACACGCGGTCGATCAGGCGCACCAGGGTTTCGTCATCCAGGTCGGTGGCGAACAGCTCGGCATGCCGGGGGCGCATGCCGCCGTTGCCGCACACGTACAGGTTCCAGCCCTTGTCGGTGGCGATCACGCCGATGTCCTTGCTCTGCGCCTCGGCGCATTCACGGGTGCAGCCCGATACCGCGAACTTGAGTTTGTGCGGGCTGCGCAGGCCCTTGTAGCGGTCTTCCAGGCGCAGGGCCATGGCGACGCTGTCTTGCACGCCGTAACGGCACCAGGTGCTGCCCACGCACGATTTCACCGTGCGGGTCGACTTGCCGTAGGCGTGGCCGGTTTCGAAGCCGGCCTCGATCAGCTCGCCCCAAATCAGCGGCAGCTCGTGCAACTGGGCACCGAACAGGTCGATGCGCTGGCCGCCGGTGATCTTGGTGTACAGGTCGTACTTCTTGGCCACCTGGCCGATGACGATGAGCTTGTCGGGGGTGATTTCACCACCCGGAATACGCGGCACCACCGAGTAGGTGCCGTTCTTCTGCATGTTGGCCATGAAGGTGTCGTTGGTGTCCTGCAGCGGCACCAGCGCCGGGTCCATGATCGGCTGGTTCCAGCACGAGGCGAGGATGTTGCCCACCGCCGGCTTGCAGATGTCACAGCCAACGTGGCCCTTGCCGTGACGCTCGAGCAGCTCGCTGTAGGTACGGATGCCCTCTACCCGCACCAGCCCGTAGAGTTCCTGGCGGGTGTAGGCGAAGTGCTCGCACAGGCTCTTGTCCACCGCTACCCCACGGGCGGTCAGTTCGTGCTCGAACACCTGCTTGAGCAAGGCCGCGCAACCGCCGCAGCCGGTGCCGGCCTTGGTGCAGCCCTTGACCGCAGCAAGGTCGCTGCAACCGCTGTCGATGGCGGCACACACCGCGCCCTTGCTGACGTTGTGGCACGAGCAGATGGTCGCGCTGTCGGGCAGCGCATCGGCGCCCAGGGCCGGTGCACCACCGCCTTGCGGCAGGATCAGCGCTGCCGGGTCGGCTGGCAGGGCGATGCCGTTCTGGGCGTACTGCAACAGGGTGTCGTAATAGCTATTGTCGCCGACCAGCACCGCGCCCAGCACGTGCTTGCCGCTGGCGTCCACCACCAGCCGGCGGTAGGCGCTGTTGGCTTCGTCGATGAAGCGGTAGCTGCGTGCACCGGGGGTGGCGCCATGGGCATCACCAATCGAGCCGACATCCACGCCCAGCAACTTGAGCTTGGTCGACATGTCGGCGCCGGTGAACGCTACCGCCGCTCCCCCCATCAGCAACGCCGCCAGGTTGCGCGCCATGCTGTAGCCTGGGGCGACCAGGCCGAACACGCTACCGTTCCACGAGGCGCACTCGCCGATGGCAAAGATGCGCGGGTCGCTGCTGCGGCAATGGTTGTCGATCACCACGCCACCGCGGGCGGCGATGTCCAGGCCGCAGCCACGGCCCAAGGCATCCTGCGGGCGGATACCGGCCGAGAACACGATCAGGTCGGTTTCCAGATGCTCGCCACCGTCGAAGTTCATGCGGTAGCGGTAGGCTTCACCGGCGCTGATCGACTGGGTGGCACGCGACAGGTGCACGCCCACACCGAGCGCTTCAATCTGTGCCTTGAGCGCGGCACCGCCCTCGCCGTCCAGCTGAACCGGCATCAGCCGTGGGGCGAACTCCACCACGTGAGCTTCCAGGCCCAGCGACTTGAGGGCGTTGGCTGCCTCCAGACCGAGCAGGCCGCCACCGACCACCACGCCACGGCGGGCACCGGCTGCGGCAGCGCGAATGCCATCGAGGTCGTCGAGGGTGCGGTAGACCAGGCGGGCATTGCCGCTGGAGCCTTCGATTGGTGGCACGAAGGGGTAGGATCCGGTTGCCAGGACCAGCTGGTCGTAGCCGTAGCGCCCCTCGGCGGTGACTACCTCGCAGCGCTCACGGTCGATTTCCAGCACGGCCTCACCGAGGTGCAGGTGCACGCCGTTGGCGTTGTAGAAATCGTGCTCGCACAGGGCCAGGGTCTCGGCACAGCTGCCGCCGAAGTATTCGGACAGGTGCACGCGGTCGTAGGCGCGTTGGCGCTCTTCGCCGAACACCCGCACTTCGAAGCGCTGCAGGGCGCCGTGGCTGACCAGTTGTTCGACGCAATGGTGGCCGACCATGCCGTTGCCGACGATGACCAGTCGCTCTCGTTGCCCGCTGCTCGCTGTTGCCTTCATAAGCCGATCCTCGATCAAAAAAAAAGCGCCTGGAGCCGAAGCTCCAGGCGCCTTTGCCTGTATTCATCACGGTGTGCCCCCGGTTGATCGCCGTTGATCAGTGGGGCTTGTTGTATTGGAGGTAAAGCAGGGACTGTGCCAATTGCTTTACCTGTACCGGCCCCTTCGCAGCACAAGGCTGCTCCTACAGCTATCGCGTGCCCCTGTAGGAGCAGCCTTGTGCTGCGAAGGGGCCCCACAGGCGATCAAAATGCACAACCGGGGTGCACATCAGCCCATCCCGGTGCACTCAGTACACATCCCGCAGATAACGCTTGGCCTTGCTCAAACCTTCCACATAGGCAGCCGCCTGCGCCGCATCCATCCCGCCATGCTCAGCCACGACCGTGCGCAACGCCGCATCCACATCCTTGGCCATGCGCTGCGCATCCCCACACACATAGAAATACGCCCCCGCCTCAAGCCATTGCCACAACTGCGCGCCCTGCTCGAGCATGCGCTGCTGCACATAGACCTTCTGCGCCTGGTCCCGCGAGAACGCCGTGTGCAGCCGCAAGTGCCCTGCTGCCTCCCAAGCCTGCAACTGTTCCCGGTAGTAGAAGTCGGTAGCGGCGTACTGCTCGCCAAAGAACAGCCAGTTACCCCCTTTCGCCCCCCGCGCCTCGCGCTCTTCAAGAAACGCCCGGAACGGCGCAATGCCGGTACCCGGGCCAACCATGATCACCGGTACGCTGTCGTCTTCGGGCAGCCGGAAGTGCTTCGACACCTGCGGGAAGATAGCCACCTTCACCGCTTGCGCGCGGTCGGCGAGGAAGGCCGAACACACGCCCTTGCGCTCGCCGTACCGCACGGTGGAGACGGTCAGGTGGACCTGGCCCGGATGCGCCAACGGGCTGGAGCTGATCGAGTACAGGCGCGGCTGCAAGGGCTTGAGCAGGTCCAGCCAGTTGGCCAGCGGTAGCTGTTGGGGGAAGGCGCGCAGCACATCGACCAACTGCCGGCCCCACAGCCAGTCCTGCAGCTCGGCCTTGCACTCGGGCTGCAGCAGACGCTGCAGGTCCGGTGCATTGTCAGCGAAGGCCTGCAGTTGCTGCGCGGTGACCTTGGCGATCTCCAGGTGCGTTTGCAGGGCTTCGGCCAGTGGCATGGCAGGCTGGCCCTTGAGCTCGACCATGGCCTGGCCATCGAGCTGCATCAGCGCCAGCAGTTCGTCGACCAGGGCCGGGCAATTGCGCGGCCACACGCCCAGGGCATCACCGGCGGCATAGCTGAAGCCGCTACCGCTCAGGTCGAACACCAGTTGGCGTGTTTCCTTGCCGGCACCGGGGCCGCTGAGCAGGTGGTTTTCCAGCAAGGCGGCGGCCCAGGGTTGCTGTTTGCTGTAGGCCGCCATGGGTGCAAGTGCGCTGGCCGGCGGTGGCGCAGCGGCACTGCCCAGCGAGGGCAGCAACGCTGCGAGCCAGCCAGCGAACGCTTGGTCAAAGTCTGGCTCGCAATCCACCCGTTGCAGCAGGCGACGCCCACCCAGTTCGGCCAGGCGCTGGTCGAGCTTGCGGCCAAAGCCGCAGAACTGGTCGTAACTGGAGTCGCCCAATGCCAACACGGCATAGGGCACCTCAGCACAGCAGGCGCCCTCCTCGCCCTGCAAGGCCTGCCAGAACGCCGCCGCGCTGTCGGGCGCGTCGCCATCGCCAAAGGTGCTGGCGATCAACATCACGCTGGCAGCACCCTGCAGCTGGCTTGGGCTGACCGCGTCCATGCAACTGAGCTGCACGTCGAGCCCGGCAGCGCGCAGGTGTTCGGCGCAGCGCTCGGCCAGCAGCTCGCCGTTACCGGTCTGCGAGGCCCACAATACTTGATGCCGGGGCGACGCCAACGCCGCAACGGGCAGTGCCGCAGCTTGGGCGAACAGCCCGGCCAGCAAGCCGTCGATAAACAGCCGGCGGTCGGCCGCCAGTGGCGCACTGGCCGGCAAGCGGGGCACACCTTCGGCTCGGGCCTGGTGGTCCAGGCCCAACACGAAACCTTGCAGGTAATGGCGCTCTTCTTCTGCCAGCATCGGGGCTGGCAGGGTGTCCAGGCCAAGCAGACGTGACAGGGTGGCAGTGGGCATGCGGGCTGGCTCCGGGATGGCAGTGTTCAGCTCAAGGGCGTCGATACGCTCGCCTGCGACCCGTTGCAGGGCCACGGCGCAGTGTTTGAAAGCGGGTTGCAGCGACAGCGGGTCGACCGCATCGCAGGTGACGGCATTGATTGCCAACTGCTCGCCAACCAGGTCGTTCCAGTGAAACGGCGCAAAGCAGTTGCCTGGCATGACCCGGTCGCTGATTCGCGCCGGTAGCACGGCTTGCCCGCGCCGTGAGCGGATGGCGACCTGGTCTTTTTCAGCGATACCCAGGCGTGCCGCGTCGTCCGGGTGGACCTCGACGAAGGGGCCAGGCTCCAGCTTGTTCAGCGCCGGCACCTTGCCGGTCTTGGTCAGGGTGTGCCACTGGTGCTGCACGCGGCCGGTGTTCAGCACCATGGGGTAGTCGTCATCCGGCAACTCTGCTGCGGGCAACCAGGGCCGGGCAAAGAAACGGGCCTTGCCACTGGCGGTGGGAAAGGCCAGCGCCGGGCAATCGCCCTGGGCATCGTGCAGCAGCACCTGGCTGCTGCCGTCGTTCAGGTAGCGTAGTGGGCTGCGATCGCTGCCACGGCCTGGCGCACAAGGCCACTGGCGTGGTTGCTGACGCAGCTCGGCGTAACCGATGCCGCGCAGGTCGTAGCCCGTGGCGGGGTTATGGAAGCGGCGGATTTCTTCATACACCGCTTCGGCATCGGGGTAGTCGAAGGCTTCGGCGTAGCCCATGGCGCAGGCCACCCGGGCGATGATCTGCCAGTCGGGCAGGCTCTGCCCTGGCGGCTCGACCGCGCGCGGCATCAGGGTGAGGTTGCGTTCGCTGTTGATCATCACGCCCTCGCCTTCGGCCCACAGCGCGGCCGGCAGCAGGATGTCGGCGTAGCGGTTGGTTTCGGTGTCGAGGAAGGCATCCTGGGTAATCACCAACTCGGCCTGGCACAGGCCATCGATGACCTGCTGGCGGTTGGCGACGCTGGCCACCGGGTTGCTGCAGATGACCCAGCACGCTTTCACTTCGCCCGCTTTCATCTGCTCGAACAGCGCCACCGTACCCTCGCCGCCTTCGCTGCGAAGGCGGCCGGGTGGCAGTTGCCACTGCTGCTCGACAAATGCGCGATCGCCTTCCACCAACGCCGAACGCTGGCCTGGCAGGCCGGGGCCCATGTAGCCCATTTCACGGCCGCCCATGGCATTGGGCTGGCCGGTCAGCGAAAGCGGCCCGCTACCGGGGCGGCAGATGGCGCCCGTGGCCAGGTGCAGGTTGCAGATGGCGTTGCTGTGCCAGGTACCGTGAATGCTCTGGTTCAGGCCCATGGTCCAGCAGCTCATCCAGTCGTTGGCGCCGCCGATCCATTCGGCGGCCTTGATGATGTCGGCCTCGGCCAGCCCGGTGATGGCGGCTACGCGCTCGGGGGTGTAGTCATCGAGGAAGGCTGGCAGTTCGTCCCAGCCTTCGGTGTGGCGGGCGATGAAGTCGGGGTTGGTGTGGCCATTGCGGTGTAGCAGATACAACAAGCCGTTGAGCAAGGCCATGTCACTGCCGGGGCGTACTTGCAGGAACAGGTCGGCCTTGTCGGCGGTGGCACTACGCCGTGGGTCGACGACGATCAGCTTCGCGCCGGCCTTGACCCGATCGAGCAGGCGCAGGAACAGGATGGGGTGGCAGTCGGCCATGTTGGCGCCGATCACCAGGAACACGTCGGCGTGCTCGAAGTCCTGGTAGCTGCCAGGCGGGCCGTCAGCGCCGAGCGACAGCTTGTAGCCGCTGCCGGCGCTGGCCATGCACAGGCGCGAGTTGGACTCGATGTGGCGGGTGCGGATAAAGCCTTTGGCCAACTTGTTGGCCAGGTACTGAGCCTCCAGCGACATCTGCCCTGACACGTACAGCGCCACGGCGTCGGGGCCGTGCTGGTCGATGATGCCGCGCAGGCGTTTGCCGGCATCGGCGATGGCCTGGTCCATGCCGGTGCGCGCCGGTTGCTGGTTGCGCTGCTGGCGCACATAGGCGTCTTCCAGGCGGCCGGCGGCGGTCAGCGGCACATGCGCGGTGAGGCCTTTGGTGCACAGCCGGCCGAAGTTGCTGGGGTGCTGCTTGTCGCCGCTGACCTTGACGACCTTGCCATCGGCAACGCTCATGATGATGCCGCAGCCAACGCCGCAGTAGGGGCAGACGCTGCGTACTTCGCTGTTGGCCATGGGCGGGCTCCTGTGGGAAACGCAAAAAGGCGCCGGCTGCCCGGCTTGCTGAGCAAGCGGGGCAACACGGCGCCTTTGTCGTGAAGTGGTGAGGGCTGTCGACGTTGATAGCCCGGGTTTGAGGTGGATCAGCAATTAGTGGGCCAGCTGTACCGGCCTCTTCGCGGGTGAACCCGCTCCCACAGGGATTTCACAGGGCCTAAGGGTGGTGATGTGCCTGTGGGAGCGGGCGTGCCCGCGAAGAGGCCGGCACAGGCTACGCACCATGCGGTGGCAAGCCGGTACCCGCTGGCGCTATGCTGGGGCAAATTCCAGCATGAGCAACTACCCTCCCCCCATGTCCCAGGTGATTCTCAAGACCCCCGCCCAACTCGACCTGATGCGCCGCGCAGGCCAACTACTGGCCCAGGTTTTCGCCGACCTCGACAGTTTCATCGGCCCCGGCGTGACCACCATGCAGATCAACGACCGCGCCGAAGCGTTCATCGTCGACACGCTCAAGGCGCGGCCAGCGAGCAAGGGCCAGTACGGCTTTCCTTATTCCCTCAATACCTCGGTGGACCACGTGGTGTGCCACGGCATGCCCAAGGTCGATGAAGTGCTCAAGGAAGGCTCGATCATCAACGTCGACATCACCCTGGAACAGGGCGGCTACATTGCCGACTCCTCGAAGATGTACAGCATCGGCAAGATCAGCGATGAAGCCCGGCGCTTGGTCGACACCACCTACGATGCGCTGTGGAAGGGCATCGAACAGGTGCGCCCCGGGGCCACGCTGGGCGATATCGGCCATGCCGTCCAGGCCCATGCCGAGGCGGCAGGCTATAGCGTGGTGCGCGAGTATTGCGGGCACGGCATTGGCCAGCAGATGCATGAAGGGCCTGAAGTACTGCACATCGGCCAGCGCGGCATGGGCATGAAGCTGAAGCCGGGGATGGTGTTCACCATCGAGCCGATGATCAACCAGGGTGGGCGCGGTACGCGCACATTGAAGGATGGCTGGACAGTGATTACCCGCGACCACAGCCTGTCGGCGCAGTGGGAGCATACCGTGGCGGTGACCGAGGACGGGTTTGAGGTGCTGACCTTACGGGAAGAAGAGCGCCGAAGCTGAAGCTGCCGCAAATCCCCTGTGGGAGCGGGTTCACCCGCGAAGAATACGACACGGTGTATGGCACCGGCTTTGCCGGTATTCGCGGGTGAACCCGCTCCCACACGGGTCTGGCGGCGCTTTTACGGTCTTCGACATAATGCAGACATAAAAAAAGCGACCCTAAGGTCGCTTTCTTTGTTACTTCCAGGTGTTCAGTGGGCCTGGAAGTGGAATATGGCGCAGCGGACGGGACTCGAACCCGCGACCCCCGGCGTGACAGGCCGGTATTCTAACCGACTGAACTACCGCTGCGCTATACATCGAGTGGTGGGTGATGACGGGATCGAACCGCCGACCCTCTGCTTGTAAGGCAGATGCTCTCCCGGCTGAGCTAATCACCCATGTCTCTCGGTGTGGCGCGCATTCTACGGGCGACTTTGCACGCTGGCAAGCACTTATCGAAGTTTTTTCAAACTTCGTTCCAACACCAAAATTCAGGCACAAAAAAAGCGACCCTAAGGTCGCTTTCTTTGTTACTTCCAGGTGTTCACTGGGCCTGGAAGCGGAATATGGCGCAGCGGACGGGACTCGAACCCGCGACCCCCGGCGTGACAGGCCGGTATTCTAACCGACTGAACTACCGCTGCGCTATACATCGAGTGGTGGGTGATGACGGGATCGAACCGCCGACCCTCTGCTTGTAAGGCAGATGCTCTCCCGGCTGAGCTAATCACCCATGTCTCTCGGTGTGGCGCGCATTCTACGGACGGCCCCGCACCCTGGCAAGCACTTTTTAAACTTTCTTCAAAAAAAACTTCATGCCTTTCAAAGGCCTAGCGTTGCCGGGTGTTTCTTTCATGCATAAGCCACTGCTGGCCCTCTGACAGGGTTGGCCTCAGAGCTCCGCTCGGAGAATAATGCCCGCCTTATGCATTAAGGAGAGTTACCCCTCATGTGGTTCAAGAACCTGCTGACCTACCGCCTGACCCAGGAAGTTCCGTTCGAGCCTGAAGCGCTGGAAGCCGCACTGGCCAGCAAGCCGGCCCGCCCCTGCGCCAGCCAGGAGCTGACCACCTATGGTTTCGTCGCGCCGTTCGGCAAAGGCGAAGACGCTCCCCTGGTGCATGTCAGCGGTGAGTTCCTGCTGATTGCCGCGCGCAAGGAAGAACGCATCCTGCCGAGCAGCGTGGTCAACGACGCAGTCAAGGAAAAGGTCGAAGAGATCGAGACCGAGCAAATGCGCAAGGTCTATAAAAAAGAACGCGACCAGATCAAGGACGAGATTATCCAGGCCTTCCTTCCGCGTGCGTTCATCCGCCGTTCGATGATCTTCGCCGCCATCGCCCCGCGTCTGGGTGTGATCCTGGTCAACTCGGCCAGCGCCAAGCGTGCCGAAGACCTGCTGTCCACCCTGCGTGAAGTGATGGGCTCGCTGCCGGTGCGCCCGGCCACGGTGAAAATTGCACCAACCGCCACCATGACCGATTGGGTAAAGACGCAGCAAACCGCCGAAGGCTTCTATGTACTGGACGAGTGCGAACTGCGTGACACCGCCGAAGACGGCGGCATCGTGCGTTGCAAGCGCCAGGACCTGACCGGCGAAGAAATCCAGCTGCACCTGAGCACGGGCAAAGTGGTGACCCAGCTGGCCCTGGCCTGGCAGGACAAGCTGTCGTTCATTCTGGACGACAAGATGGTGATCAAGCGCCTGAAGTTCGAAGAGCTGCTGCAGGAGCAGGCCGAGCAGGACGGTGGCGATGAGGCTGCGCAGCAGTTCGACGCCAGCTTCCTGCTGATGATGATGACCTTTACCGAGTTCCTGCCGGTGCTGTTCGAGGCGCTGGGTGGGGAGGAGATTCCGCAAGGGGTCTGATGTGTCTTGAGATGCCAGTGCAGGCCTGAAAGCCCTTTTGCCTGCACCGGTCCTGTCGCCGGCAAGCCAGCTCCCACAGGTACGCCACGGTTTTCAGAACCTGTGGCGTACCTGTGGGAGCTGGCTTGCCGGCGACAGGGCCCTGGAAATTCACAAAGCTATAAGTAGAAAAGGAATTGCCCAATGCGTGCCCTTGCCGCCTTAAGCCGCTTCGTCGGCAATACCTTCGCCCTGTGGGTGCTGGTGTTTGCCGTGCTGGCCTTTTTGCAACCGCAATGGTTCATCGCCTTGAAGGTCGCCATCGTGCCGCTGCTGGGCCTGGTGATGTTCGGCATGGGCCTCACCCTCAAACTCGACGACTTCGCCGCCCTCGCCCGCCAACCTTGGCGGGTGATGCTGGGCGTTGTCGCGCACTTCGTGATCATGCCGGGCATGGCCTGGCTGCTGTGCCAGCTGTTCCACCTGCCGCCGGAAATTGCCGTGGGCGTGATCCTGGTCGGCTGCTGCCCAAGCGGTACGGCATCGAACGTGATGGTGTGGCTGTCGCGCGGGGACCTGGCGCTGGCAGTGGCGATTGCTGCAGTAACCACCCTGCTGGCACCGCTGCTGACCCCGGCGCTGATCTGGTTCCTGGCGTCGGCCTGGTTGCCGGTGTCCTTCATGGACATGTTCTGGTCGATCCTGCAGTTGGTGATGCTGCCGATCGTGCTCGGCGTACTGGCCCAGCGCCTGCTCGGTGCCCGGGTACAGGCGGCGGTGCAGATACTGCCGCTGGTGTCGGTGGTGAGCATCGTGATGATTGTGTGCGCGGTGGTGGCGGCCAGCCAGGCGAAGATCGCCGAATCGGGGCTGCTGATCATGGCGGTGGTGATGCTGCACAACAGCTTCGGCTATTTGCTGGGGTACCTGACCGGCAAGCTGTGCAAGCTGCCGCTGGCCCAACGCAAGTCGCTGGCGCTGGAGGTGGGCATGCAGAACTCCGGGCTGGGGGCGGCGCTGGCGGCGGCGCACTTTTCGCCATTGGCGGCAGTGCCCAGTGCGTTGTTCAGTGTATGGCACAATATTTCCGGGGCGTTGTTGTCGACCTGGTTCCGGCGCATGCATGAGCCTGCGGTGGAGACTGAAGAAGTGGAGCCTGCCAGGCATTGAGGGTGCCTGTACGGGCCTCTTCGCGGGCTTGCCCGCTCCCACAGGGATCAGCACTGACTTGCCCTGAAGGCTGCAGATAGGCACCATATTGCCCACTGTGAGGACGGCCTCACGACGCACCGCGTGACCATTCCGGGGACGGCCCCATCATTCAAACGATGGAGACACACTCATGTCCTGGATCATCCTGTTCTTCGCCGGCCTGTTCGAGGTCGGCTGGGCCGTAGGCCTGAAATACACCGACGGCTTCAGCAAACCGATTCCCACCGTACTCACGGTCGGCGCCATGGTCATCAGCCTGGGCTTGCTGGGCCTGGCCATGAAAGAACTGCCGCTGGGCACCGCCTATGCCATCTGGACCGGTGTTGGCGCAGTCGGCACCGTCATCGCCGGGATCATCCTATTCGGCGAGTCTATGGCCCTGGTGCGGCTGGTCAGTGTGGCGCTGATCATCTGTGGCCTGGTCGGCCTGAAAGTCAGCGCCAGCTAACCCCCTCCCCTATCGCAGGTCACCGCGAAGGCGGCTGACCTGCTCGCGCAACCGCTCAGGCTGCGCTGCCTCCACCGGGATGGCGGCGCCCGCCACGACGGTCACCCGCGACCACAGGCGCCTGAAGAAGCCCTTGGCCGGGTCGCGGCTGAAGAAGCTGCCCCACAGCCCTTGCAAAGCCAGCGGGATCACCGGCACAGGTGTTTCTTCGAGGATGCGGTTGACGCCGCCCTTGAACACATCGATCTCACCATCACCGGTCAACTTGCCCTCGGGGAAGATGCACACCAGCTCACCATCGGCCAGGTACCTGGCAATGCGCGCGAACGCACGTTCGTATGTGGCGGGGTCTTCGTTGCGCCCGGCAATCGGGATGGCGCCTGCGGTGCGGAACACGAAGTTGAGCACTGGCAGGTTGTAGATCTTGTAATACATCACAAAGCGGATCGGCCGGCGGATTGCCCCGCCCAGCAGCAATGCATCGACGAACGAGACGTGGTTGCACACCAACAGCGCCGCGCCTTCGTCGGGGATACGCTCAAGGTCGCGGTGCTGCACGCGGTACATCGAATGGCTGAGCAGCCAGATCAGGAAGCGCATGGTGAACTCGGGCACGATCCTGAAGATGTACGCGTTGACCGCGATATTAAGCAGCGATACCACCAGGAACAGCTGCGGGATGCTCAGCTCGGCAAGCCCCATGAGGATGATGGTAAGCACCGCCGACACCACCATGAACAAGGCATTGAGGATGTTGTTGGCCGCAATCACCCGGGCGCGCTGGTCTTCGGCCGTGCGTGCCTGAATCAGCGCATACAGCGGCACAATGTAGAAGCCACCGAACACACCAAGGCCCACGATCGACAGCAGGATCCACCAGGCCTGGCCCATACCCAGCAGCGCCAGCCAGTCATGCGGCGCAGCTGCAGCCGGCACATCGCCGGAGTGCCACCACCACAGCAGGCCGAACAGGGTCAGGCCGAACGAGCCAAACGGCACCAGGCCGATCTCTACCTTGCGCCCGCTAAGCCGTTCGCACAGCAACGAACCCAGGGCGATGCCTACCGAGAACAGCGTCAGCACCAGGGTAACCACCGTGCCATCGCCGTGCAGCCAGTCCTTGGCGTAGGCCGGGATCTGCGTGAGGTAGATGGCACCGACAAACCAGAACCACGAGTTACCCACGATCGAGCGCGACACGGCGGGCGGCTGGCCCAGGCCCATGCGCAGGATCGCCCACGACTGCCTGAAGATGTTCCAGTCCAGCGGCATGCTCGGCGAGGCGGCAGCGGCCCGCGGGATCCAGCGGCTAGCCAGGTAGCCGAGCACCGCAGTGCCGACCACACCGCCGGCCACCACCGTGGCATAGCTGTCGGCCGACATCATCACGCCGGCGCCGATAGTGCCGGCCAGGATGGCGAGGAAGGTACCGGTTTCCACCAGTCCGTTACCGCCGACCAGTTCCTCCTCGCGCAGGGCCTGCGGCAGGATCGAGTACTTCACCGGGCCGAACAGCGCCGAGTGGGTACCCATGCCGAACAGCGCCACCAGCATCAGCGCCAGGTGGTTGGTGATGAAGCCAAGTGCACCGATTGCCATTATGACGATCTCGGCCAGCTTGATCGCACGGATCAGCGCGTCCTTGGCGAACTTCTCGCCAAACTGCCCGCCCAGCGCCGAAAACAGAAAGAACGGCAGGATGAACAGCAAGGCGCACAGGTTGACCCAGATCGAACGGTCACCGTCGCCCAGGCTGAGCTTGAACAGGATCGCCAGGATCAGCGACTGCTTGAACAGGTTGTCGTTGAAAGCACCCAGCGACTGGGTGATGAAAAACGGCAGGAAGCGCCGCTTGCCGAGCAAGGTGAATTGCGAGGAGTGACTCATCGTCCTTGGTCCTGAGGGCTTTTCAATTGGAGGCGCGCCGGGCACGCCAGGCCACAAATCTGCATGGGAAATGCCTTGGCTGGCAAGCCTACACGCTTTTTGCAGAAGCGGCCGGGGCGCTCCTGCAGGACGCGCATGTGGCTTATGCTTGTGCCCGGTAACCCAGAACAACAAGGACGTGGTAATGCTCGCCGCTCTGAAACGCTACCCGCACACCGTACGCCTGCTGCTGCTGACCACGTTCACCCTCACGGTCGCCCGCGCCCTCACCCTGCCCTACCTGGTGGTGTACCTGGCCGACAACTTCCAGCTGCCGATCAGTCAGATCGGCCTGCTGATCGGTGGTGCACTGATTATCGCCTCGCTGCTGAGCCTGTATGGCGGCCACCTGGTCGACACCTTGCGCAACCACACGCTGGTCAGCGCCAGTACCCTGCTGTTCGCCCTGGCCTTCGTCGCCGCGGTCGTCAGTGAATCGGCGCTGTTGTTCTTTATGTGCCTGGTGCTGATCAACCTGGCGCTTGCAGTGGTCGACATCGCCGCCAAGGCAGGCTTCTGTGCCTTGCTGCCAGTGGAAGAGCGGGGCGAGGTGTTCGCCATCAAGTACACCCTCAGCAACGTCGGCTACGCCGCCGGCCCGCTGCTGGGGGTCGCCATGCTGGAACTGGACGACCACATGCCGTTCATCGCCTCGGCCCTGCTTGGCCTGGGCATGTGCCTGGCCTACTGGCGCCTTGGCGACCGTAACCTGCAGGCGAGCGCACCGGACAAGCCTGCGGCCGGCTTCGGCCAGGTGGCGCTGGGGCTGGCGCGTGACCGCCGGCTGGTGTATTTCACCCTGGGCGGGGTGCTGAGCGCGGTGGTGTTCGGCCAGTTCACCGCCTACCTGTCGCAGTACCTGGTGGTAACCAGCAGCCCGACGCAAGCGGCGCGGCTGGTCGGCTACCTGGTCACCACCAACGCGGTGACGGTGATTGCCCTGCAGTACCTGATTGGCCGACGCATCAGCCGTCAGCACCTGATGCCCTGGTTGCTGGCCGGTATGGCCCTGTTCATCGCCGGGCTGCTGGGCTTCTCGTTGGCAGGCTCGGTGCTGGTTTGGTGCCTGGCGATGCTCGTGTTCACCCTGGGCGAGATCATCGTCATCCCTGCCGAATACATGTTCATCGACCTGATCGCCCCGGAGCACTTGCGCGGGGTGTATTACGGCGCGCAGAACCTGTCCAACCTGGGCGCGGCACTGGGGCCGGTGATGGTGGGGTTTGCCCTGGTGCACCTGTGGCCGGGGGCAATCTTCTACCTGCTGGTGTTGTCGGTGTTGCTGGCGGGGGTGTTTTACGGGTTGGGCACCCGAAAAAATTGATGTTTTGTTTCAGATCAATCGCGAGCAAGCTCTCGCCTACAACCATCGTCTGCGCTGACGAAGCGGCGCCTGCGTGCCAGACTGGTTGATCGGGACCGCGTTATCTTTTTTGCTTCGGAGTCTTCATGTCGTTGTCCAGCGGGCTGATCGCCGTGGTCGCCCTGGCCTATATGGCCGTCATGTTCGCCATCGCCTTCTATGGCGACCGCCGCAGCACGCCGTTGCCGCCGAAGCTGCGTGCCTGGGTGTACAGCCTGTCGCTGGCCGTGTACTGCACCAGCTGGACCTTCTTCGGCGCGGTCGGCCAGGCCGCCGAACAGCTCTGGGCATTCCTGCCGATCTACCTGGGCCCGGTGCTGCTGATGGTCTTCGCGCCCTGGGTGCTGCAGAAGATGGTGCTGATCAGCAAACAGCAGAACATCACCTCAATCGCCGACTTCATTGCCGCACGCTATGGCAAGTCGCAAACCTTGGCGGTGGTGGTGGCGCTGATCTGCCTGGTCGGTGTGCTGCCGTACATCGCCCTGCAGCTCAAAGGCATCGTGCTGGGCGTCAACCTGCTGATCGGGGCCAACGCGGACGCCACCGGCACCCGCGTGCAGGACACCGCGCTGGTGGTGTCCCTGGTGCTGGCACTGTTCGCCATCGTGTTCGGCACCCGCAGCCTGGACGTGACCGAGCACCACCGTGGCATGGTGCTTGCGATTGCATTCGAGTCGCTGATCAAATTGCTGGCCTTCCTGGCCGTGGGCATTTTCGTGGTGTTCAACCTGTATGACGGCTTCGACGACCTGTTCAGCCAGGCGCGTCAGTCGATCCACTTGCAGGACTATTGGCAAGAGACCATCAACTGGCCGTCGATGGTGGTGCAAACCGCTGTGGCGATGATGGCGATCATCTGCCTGCCGCGGCAGTTTCACGTCACCGTGGTGGAGAACATCGAACCCCAGGACATGCGCCTGGCGCGCTGGGTGTTTCCGATGTACCTGGCGCTGGCCGCGCTGTTCGTGGTGCCGATTGCCTTGGCCGGGCAGATGCTGCTGCCGGGCACGGTGATCTCCGACTCGTTCGTCATCAGCCTGCCACTGGCCGAGGCGCACCCAAGCCTGGCCCTGCTGGCATTCATTGGCGGCGCTTCGGCAGCCACCGGCATGGTCATCGTCGAGGCGGTGGCGCTGTCGACCATGGTGTCCAACGACATGCTGCTGCCCTGGCTGCTGCGGCGCAACAACGCCGAGCGGCCGTTCGAGGCGTTCCGCCACTGGATGCTCTCGGTACGCCGGGTAACCATCGTGGTGATCCTGCTGCTGGCCTACGTCAGCTACCGCCTGCTGGGCTCCACTGCCAGCCTGGCGACCATCGGCCAGATCGCCTTCGCCGCCGTCACCCAGCTCACCCCGGCCATGCTCGGCGCGCTGTACTGGAAGCAAGCCAACCGCCGCGGCGTGTTCGCCGGCCTGGCGGCAGGTATCTTCCTGTGGTTCTACACCTTGGTCCTGCCGATTGCCGCGCACAGCCTGGGCTGGTCGCTGCAGCTGTTCCCGGGGCTGGCATGGCTGCATGGCAACCCGCTGGGCCTGCCGATCAGCCCGCTGACCCAGGGGGTGGTGCTGTCGCTGGCAGGCAACTTCACCCTGTTCGCCTGGGTTTCGGTACTGTCGCGCACACGGGTTTCCGAACACTGGCAGGCCGGCCGCTTCATCGGCCAGCAGACCAGCGCCCGCCCCAGCAGCAAACCACTGCTGGCGGTGCAGATCGACGACCTGCTGACCCTGGCCTCGCGTTTTGTCGGTGAGGAACGCGCCCGGCAGAGCTTCATCCGCTTTGCCTACCGCCAGGGCAAGGGCTTCAACCCCAACCAGAATGCCGACGGCGACTGGATCGAGCACACCGAACGCCTGCTGGCCGGGGTGCTCGGCACCTCGTCGACCCGCGCCGTGGTCAAGGCCGCCATCGAAGGCCGCGACATGCAGCTGGAAGACGTGGTACGCATTGCCGACGAAGCCAGCGAGGTGCTGCAATTCAACCGCGCCCTGCTGCAAGGCGCCATCGAGAACATCAACCAGGGCATCAGCGTGGTCGACCAGAACCTGCACCTGGTGGCCTGGAACCGTCGCTACCTGGAGCTGTTCAACTACCCCGACGGGCTGATCAGCGTGGGCCGGCCGATTGCCGACATCATCCGCTACAACGCCGAGCGCGGCCTGTGCGGCCCGGGCGAAGCGCAGGTGCATGTGGCGCGGCGCCTGCACTGGATGCGCCAGGGCCGCGCGCATTCGTCCGAACGGCTGTTCCCCAATGGCCGGGTGATCGAACTGATCGGCAACCCGATGCCGGGCGGCGGCTTCGTCATGAGCTTCACCGACATCACCCCGTTCCGTGAGGCCGAGCAGGCCCTGCGCGATGCCAACGAAGGCCTGGAACAACGGGTGGCCGAGCGCACCCACGAACTGTCGCAACTGAACCAGGCGTTGTCCGAAGCCAAGAGCCAGGCCGAAGCGGTCAGCAAGTCCAAGACCCGCTTCCTGGCTGCGGTCAGCCACGACCTGATGCAACCCCTGAACGCCGCCCGGCTGTTCTCCGCCGCCCTGTCACAGCAGGCCGAGGGCATGAACGAAGAGGCCCAGCAGTTGGTGCAGCACATGGACAGCTCGCTGCGCTCGGCCGAAGAGCTGATCAGCGACCTGCTGGACATCTCGCGCCTGGAAAACGGCAAGATCACCCCAGACGCCAAGCCCTTCGCCCTCAACGAACTGTTCGACACACTGGGTGCCGAGTTCAAGGTACTGGCGGCCGAGAAAGGCCTGGAGTTCCGCCTGCGTGGCAGCCGCCTGCGGGTGGACAGCGACATGAAGCTGCTGCGCCGGGTACTGCAGAACTTCCTCACCAATGCCCTGCGCTACGGCAAGAGCCCGATCCTGCTGGGCGCGCGCCGCCAAGGCGAGCGCCTGTGGCTGGAGGTGTGGGACCGTGGCCCGGGCATCGCCGACGACAAGCTGCAAGTGATCTTCCAGGAGTTCAAGCGCCTGGACAGTCACCAGACACGCGCCGAGAAAGGCCTGGGCCTTGGCCTGGCAATTGCCGACGGCCTGTGCCGGGTGCTGGGGCACCCGCTGGAAGTGCGGTCGTGGCCGGGCAAAGGCACGGTGTTCCGCGTGAGCGTGCCGATTGCCCGCCAGGCCGCCCCGGCGCCAAGCGCTCCCGCGGAACAACAGGGCGGCCAGCCGCTGGCCGGGCTGCAAGTGCTGTGCGTGGACAACGAAGATAGCATCCTGATTGGCATGAACAGCCTGCTCAGCCGCTGGGGCTGCCAGGTCTGGACCGCGCGCAACCAGGCCGAATGCGAAGCCCTGCTGGCCAAGGGCATGCGCCCGCACCTGGCACTGGTCGACTACCACCTGGATGACGGCGAGACCGGCACCGGGCTGATGGGGTGGCTACGTGCGCGCCTGGGCGAACCGGTGCCAGGCGTGGTGATCAGCGCCGACGGCAGCAAGGAAACCATCGCCATGGTGCATGCGGCAGGCCTGGATTACCTGGCCAAACCGGTCAAGCCAGCAGCCTTGCGCGCCATGCTCAATCGCCATCTGAGCCAGGTTCAGTAACTGCGGCGTCCGGCACCTCATCGGACAGCGCCCGCTCCAGCAAGTCTGCCGGCAGGCTCTTGCTGGCGCGGGCGCCCAGCAGCTTCAGCTGTTCGCTGCGGCTGACCAGGTTGCCGCGCCCTTCGCACAACTTGTTACGGGCAGCGGCATAAGCCTTGTCCACCTGTTGCAGGCGGCTGCCCAGCTCGTCCAGGTCCTGGATGAACAGCACGAACTTGTCGTAAAGCCAGCCGGCGCGCTCGGCAATTTCCCGGGCGTTCTGGCCCTGGCGCTCCTGTTTCCACAGGCTGTCGATCACCCGCAAGGTAGCCAGCAGGGTGGTAGGGCTGACGATCACGATATGCCGGTCGAAGGCTTCCTGGAACAGATTGGGCTCGGCCTGCAGGGCTGCCGAGAAGGCCGCTTCGATGGGCACGAACAGCAGCACGAAATCCAGGCTGTGCAGGCCTTCGAGGCGGTTGTAGTCCTTGCTCGACAAGCCTTTGACGTGGCTGCGCAGCGACTGCACGTGCTGCTTGAGCGCGGCCTCGTCGTTGTTGGCGACAAACTGCTGGTACGCCGTAAGGCTGACCTTGGCGTCCACCACCACCTGTTTGTCGCCGGGCAGCATGATCAGCACATCGGGCTGGAAACGCTCGCCGTCAGCGCTCTTGAGGCTGACCTGGGTCTGGTATTCGCGGCCTTTTTCCAGGCCAGCATGTTCCAACACCCGCTCGAGGATCAGCTCGCCCCAATTGCCTTGGGTTTTCTGGCCTTTGAGGGCCTGGGTCAGATTGGTGGCTTCGTCGGACAGGCGCAGGTTGAGCTGTTGCAGGCGCTCAAGCTCTTTGCCCAGGGAAAAGCGTTCGCGGGCTTCCTGCTGATAACTTTCTTCCACGCGTTTTTCAAAGGACTGGATGCGCTCCTTGAGCGGGTCGAGCAACTGGCCCAAGTGCTGCTGGCTGGTCTGGGCGAAGCGTTGCTCGCGCTCGTCGAAGATCTTTGTGGCCATGTCGGCGAACTGGGCGCGCAGGGTGTCGCGGGCTTCCTGCAGGTCTTCCAGGCGCTGCTGATGGCTTTCCTGCTGCTCACGCAGTTCAGCCTCCAGGCGCGCCCCCTGAGACTCCAGACGACGCAGCTCGGCTTCACGGTTGGCGCGCTCCAGGCTCCAGGCGTGGGCAGCGTCACGGGCGTTGTCGCGGTCGATCTGCAGCAGTTCCAGTTCACGGCCTTGGGCGGCCAGCTGGGCCTGCTTGACGGTGTTGGCTTCGCTGAGGTCGCTGACTTCGTCGCGGCTGGCCTCAAGCTGCGCTTGCAGGCCGGCCTGGGCCAGTTGGGCTGCGTTGAGGCGCTCTTCGAGCAAGGCCTGCTCGCCTTGCCGTGCGCCCTGCCGGCGCTGCACCTGCATGACCCAAAAAAGACAGGGTAAAGCACCTGCCACCAAGCCCAGCAGAATGCTGGCCAGATCCACTGTCATGCTTACCCCGATCACGCTGATGCAAATTGAGTGCAGCTTATCAGCACGGAGCTTGTAGGAGCATTCACTTCGCCGGGTCCGGATCGTTGTTCTCGCACAGCCGCGCATACTCCAGCTGTGCTCGCCGATCACCGGCGCGGGCCGCCTGACGCAGCAGTTCATGGCCAATACGCCGGTCGCGGGCGTTGCCGCAATCGCGGCACAGCATCTGCCCCAAGCGGCTCTGTGCTACCACCACGCCCTGACGCGCTGGCTGCTTCAGCAGCCGCCCGGCCAGGTGCTTGACCTGCAGCTTGTCGCCCAGGCGCGGGCTGTCGAGCAGCCACAAGGCAACCTTCAAGGAAAAGCGTTCTGGAAGAGGCGTCGATGCAGCAGGGCTGGCGAGGTGTTTACCGCGAAACTTCATGAGCAACAGGTTTGGCAACTCGAAAGGCGCGCCACTCTACTCTTTTTTTTCCGCCGTGACCTGTCGATTTCTGGAGGATTGAAAAAAAATTCAGTGATCTTTTCTTGACGTTTTCCGGTGGATGACCAACCGGTCTGTCGCGGCATGTGGATTGTCGGACAGTTCATTGCAATGCTGGCACGCCCGTTCTAGAGCAAGCGCCTGGGACAATCCACAGTTCCTGTGGATAACTCGGTGGACAACCCCATCACACACCCCGCAAAGCCCCGTGAATTGGGGCTTTGTCTCAAACTGACGATTTTTTCACCAGCTAAAAATAGTGTTTTTTTTCATTGACTTAACCGCCCAGTCAAGGCATTGGCGAGGCTGTTGCGGGGTGTTGCCGACCCGTTACAACCGCTGCCCCCAATGTGAACAAGTGCACCATTAATCGTCATTAGCGTGCACGAAATGGGTACATCCGCCTGGATACGGGCCATTTGCCCCTCTTCACAGCACTGCAATTAAGCGCCATACTGCTCGGCTAACCTGAACAAACGTAGTGCTTGCCAAGCGCCGGCATTTCCGGTAAGGTGCCCCTCGTTAGTACCAAGCTGAAAGTCAATTCGGGCCAAATCGTCCTTGCAGACACACTCCCCCCAAGAGTGCGCTGCTGAAAGCAGGACGGCCCATTCGATGATTCACTTCGCCAGCCTAAGGCTGCTCAAGCACGAATCACGTGACAGATTGATCAGGATTCCACCCGACGGCCTAGAACCTTGGCCCCGGTGTGCTGCCTGCCTTCCGAAGTACCTACCAGTCAGCCCCAGCGCCCACTTTTGATTGCGCTCTCTCTGGCTGCTTTGTTCCAGTCAGGTTCGTTCGTCCCTTAATAAAGGCGTCACTGGAACGTTTCTATCATGCACGGATCATATCCTCCGTGTTTAAAGCAGGAACCTCCAACAATATGCAAACTCATCATCAAATTCAGGCTGCCATTGGCACCCTCTCCCAGGCCTTCTCGCCGTTGAAGTGCCTTATCGTTGCCCCACGCAAGGGCAGCTTCAGCTTCACCCTGGTAGACGAACACGGCGTCGCCTGCCACACCGAGCGCCTGTACCATGAACAGTACAGCCGCAATGAACCGCTACAGGCGGTCATCGCCCGGACTCGCCAATCGCTCACCGCGTGAGTGGCGAATACCGGGGCATTCAAGCGCTGAATCATACCATCGCAAGCCTGCCTGAACGTTCTTGGCGTAATTGCCTCCGGGCATATAGCCCGGCACGTCAGGCAGCAATCGATTTAAAAACAGGTCTTTACGCCACGATTATCACACTACACTTCAACTCGAGCGGTGCTTACCGCTTCCGGCGGGCCTGATCCTTCACCAGCTGCCAAGCTCCAGCGCCCGTCCGGCCCTTACTTGCTCGAGGGCATCATGGGTATTGCGGCGAATGAATTGTGTCAGTATGTGATCCGACCGACCCTGGTCTACCTGAACCGTCACTGCGCCAGCGCCGAAGCCTTGTTGCTGGGTATTGCTGCCAGCCAGTCGGCACTCGGCTCAGCCTTGCATGACCGGCGCGGCCACGGCTTGTACCGCATTGGCGAACACCGTCATCAGGCACTCTGGGACGATTACCTGGCTCGCGACCCCGACCTGGCCAGCCTTGTGCGCGGCCTGGCCAGCCAGCACGCCTTCCTCGGTGGCCCGCACCTGGAACTCACCGTCAACCTGCGCTATTCCACTGCAATTGCCTGGATGCTCGTCGAAGAGCAGGCCACGCCACTGCCTGCGGCTGACGACCTATTGGCGCTAGCCCGAATCTGGCGTCAGATTTTTCACCCCCAAGGTCGCTTGCGCGACTTCACTCATGCCTGGCATACCTGCATAGATCAGAGATTGCCACAGGTATCTTAAGAAGCGTCCTACAACATTACTTGAAAAAATGGAATTTTGGTCGGATTGTCCTACAAAACCGCTCTATCTTCAGCGATTGAGGCTATGGCGCAGCGCGTGATTTGTTGGTAGCTTTTCGCCCCGGAGATCCCAAGGAGTTTTCTAATAATGAAAAAAGTAATGCTCAAAACCTCCCTCGGCGTAGCGATTGCGCTTGCTTCCAGCCAACTGCTCGCCAGCGGCTTCGCGCTCAACGAACAGAGCATCAGCAGCATGGGGACAGGTTTCGCGGGACGTTCTTCTTCTGCCGATGATGCCAGCACCGTGTTTGGCAACCCGGCCGGCATGTCCCGCCTCAAACGCGAACAGGCTACCGTGGGCGCCGCCGCCGTCATCGCCAAGTCCGACATCTCGGGCCGCGGCAGCAACCTCGGGGGGGAAACCGATGGTGACATGGTGCCTTTCGTTGGCGTACCCATGGGTTACTACGTCAAGCCGATCGATGACCACTGGAGCGTCGGCTTCGGTGTCTACGTACCGTTTGGCCTGGTAACCGACTACGGCAGCGATGACGCCGCGCGCTACTGGGGCAAAAAGAGCCACGTACAGGTTGTCACGTTCCAGCCGACCGTCAGCTATGCCTTCAATGACAAGGTCTCGATCGGGTTTGGCCCCACCATCAACCGCATCGAAGGGGAACTGGGCTCGAGCCTGATCAACCCATTCACCCCGGGCCGCAATGACGGCGAAGTGAAGATCAAGGGTGACGATACCGCCGTTGGCTACAACATCGGTATCCTGGTACAGGCCACTGACAGTACCCGCGTAGGCCTGACCTACCATTCGATGGTCGACTACAAGCTCGAGGGCAAGACCCGCGTCAGCACCCCGCTGATCGGGCCGTTCAACGGCAACAAGTTCGACGCCACGCTGAAGATCAAGACGCCGGAATCGGTCGACCTCTCGGTTACCCATGAACTGGACGACCAGTGGACCCTGTATGCAGGCAGCACCTGGACCCGCTGGAGCCGCCTGAAAGACATCACCGTGCAGAACGATGTGCCGGCGCCACTGGCAGGTTCGGCGTTCCAGACCATCACCGAAGAACAGAACTGGCATGACACCTGGGCCCACGCCATTGGTGCGTCGTACAAGGTCAACAAGGAGTGGGTGCTGCGCACCGGCTTCACCGTCGACCAATCGCCAACCAACAACCACGACCGTTCACCACGCATCCCTACTGGCGATCGCAAGGTGTTCAGCCTGGGTGCTGGCTGGAGCCCGAACGACGACATGACCATCGACGTGGCCTATTCCTACCTGTGGGAAGAAGACACCAAGGTCAACCTGGTGAGCGCAACCAAAGGCAGCTACCAGGCCAAGTACGAAAACAGCGCTCACGGTATCGGTGCGTCCCTCACCTACCGCTTCTGATTCGTACGTACCCCATTAAAAACCGCCCTCGTGGCGGTTTTTTCATGCCTGTACCTGCCAACTGTCCCCCAGGCATTCACGCAGATAATCCATGAACACACGCACTTTTGCGGTCATGGCGAAACGGTCGGCCAGGCACAGGTAGATATCCATCGGTTCGGTCTGGGCGTAGGCCTGGCCACTGTCGCTGTACTCGAACAACGGCACCAGCGCCCCGCTAGCCAGGTGCGGTCGCACAATGAACTCGGCCAGGCGGGTGATGCCGCCATGGTGCAGCGCCATCTGGGTCAGGGCGTCAATATCGTCGCTGATCAGTACGCTGCCGAACTCCGCTTCAAAACGCAGCCCATCGCGCATGAAGCCCCAGCGCAAAAACCGCCCATCCACCGGGTAACGGAACACCAGGCAACGGTGATCGCGCAACGCCTCGGGCGAGCCTGGCACCCCAGCGTTTTGCAAGTAACCGGGCGAGGCACAGCAAATGAACGGGATACGGGCGATGTGCCGGGCCAACAGCTGGTCTTCCAGTTGCGGAGCAATGCGCAGGCTGACGTCGACGTCTTCACGGGCGTGGTTGACCCGACGATCAGTCGTTACCAACTCTATCGAAAGCAGTGGATAGCGGGCACTGAAAGCGGGTATCAGTGGCGCCAGCACGTGGCGGCCGAACGCGGATGTGGAGGCAATGCAAAGCCGCCCTTGGGGTTCACTGTCTGGCGTAGTGATGGCCTGCTCAGCCAGGGCCAGGTCACGTTCGATATGCCTGACACGCTCGTAATACTGCGTGCCTGCTGGCGTCAGCGCCATGCTGCGGGTGGTACGGCTGAGCAGGCGCACCTGCAGATGGCCCTCAAGGCGCGCCAAGTTCTGGCTGACCGCTGCCGGGCTAAGGCCCAGGTTACGGGCGCCGCCGGCGATGCTGCCGGCCTCGACCACCTTGATGAAGCTGCGGATGGCGTTGAGCAGGTCCATGCGAGAGCTCTTGGATTCGTAAGAATCTCTTTATAAAGAACTCAGCGAGGCTGGTCTACAGCGGCGGCCGAGGGGATTGTTAACCTGCGCGTCCACTCACCTTTCAGGAGTTCACATGAGCAACCTGTCCCAGTCGCGCAGCCGACGCAAATTGCACCCGGGCGCTACGCCTTACGTTTTTGCCTTTTTCATGTCGTCGATCATGGCGCTGCTGATGTGCTTCGTGATCACTGCGGCGAATGCCGGCGTTACTGCGCAGTACCTGAGCAATGTGTTGAAGGCCTATCAATTGGCGATGCCAGTGGCGTTCGTTTGCGTGTTGATGGTCAGGCCGGTGGTGGTGCGGTTGGTGGCGATTACGGTGCATGCAAAATGAAGTAATCAGAAGCCGAGCCACGCCTTCAGCTTCAGCTCCGGCTCCGGCTCCGGCTCCGGCTCTTGATCTTGATCTTGATCTTGATCTTGATCTTGCTTTTGATCTGGCTTTTGATCTTCGCGACTTCAGGAGGCCGAACGCAGGCCTTGCGGAGGGAGGTGACGGGCATGGTGAAAATCCTGGCAAGTTGGGCTGCCAGAAAGTGTCAACCATGTCTCCGTACACGTGTCCACCATGTGTCCGGTCTCTACATCTTGGCCAAAGTAACCAAAGCCGTCCGCTCCCATCATCCGGCCCCTGCGCTACGCTCCGGGGTCCCCTCGCTCCGGGCTTGCTCCCGGGAGGACCGCGCTGCAGGCCCTATCCTGGGGCCCAGCGCTTGACGGGCATCCATGCCCGTCACCTCCCTCCGCAAGCCCTGCGCTCGGCCTCCTGAAGTCGCAATCTGCGTCGCCTGAACTTTCGCGCGCTTAGAAGCCAAAGCAAGAGCAAGAGCAAGAGCAAGAGCAAGATCAAGATCAGCCCGATTACTGCTGCGAAGCGATGGCCTTCTCGATGGCTGCGCGGAATTCCGGATCATCCGGTTTGGTCAGGCTGGAGAAGTTACCGATCACCTTGCCCTTACGATCGACAACATACTTGTAGAAATTCCACTTCGGCGCGCTGCTCTGGCTGGCCAGCTCAGCAAACAGCGGTATCGCATCCTTGCCCCGCACGGCCTGCGTCTTGGTCATGGTGAAGGTGACGCCATAGTTGGCATAGCAAACCTTGGCAGTCTTCTCGCTGTCGGCATCTTCCTGCTTGAAGTCATTGGACGGCACACCAAGCATTTCCAGGCCTTGCTCGTGATACTCCTTGTACGTCGCCTCAAGCCCCTCGAACTGCGGTGCAAAACCACAATAGCTGGCCGTGTTGACTACCACCAAAGGCTTGCCGGCAAAGCGCTGGCACAGGTCGACCTGCCCCTTGCCACGCAATTCCGGCAGGCTGCCCTGCAACACCGCCGGGCAATCGGCAGCCCAGCTCGAAGCGCTGGCAAGCACAGCCAACAACGGCACTGTCAACCAATGAGCACGCATGATTCGTTTCTCCTGCGAGACAATCCTTGAGCTTGCAGGGTAGCGCCTAACAAACACTCATGCCCAGTTGCATCAATGCCATCCCACCCTGGTGCCACCCCCACCACGCCAGCGCCAGCAGCACCAGCGCGCCAAAGGCCAGCAACCCGCGGGCCAGGTAGCGGCTCATGCGGCCTGGGCCTGCAGGCGCGCAACCGGCCGTTCGCGCACGGGCCAGTTCAGGGCAGCGGCCAACAGACTGAGCAGGATGGAAATCTGCCACACCAGGTCGTAGCTGCCGGTACGGTCATACACTACCCCGCCCAACCAGCCACCGAGGAAGGCACCCAGCTGGTGGAACAGGAAGACGATACCGCCGAGCATGGACAGGTTACGCACCCCGAACAATGTAGCCACGGTGCCGTTGGTCAGCGGCACCGTGGACAACCACAGCAGGCCCATGGCGATGCCGAACAGGTAGGCACTGAACGCACTCACCGGCGCCCAGAGGAACAATACGATCACCACTGCTCGCAGCAGGTACAGCCCGGTCAGCAGACGCGGCTTGGACATGCGACCACCCAGCCAGCCAGCCGTGAAAGTACCCACGATATTGAACAGGCCGACCAGCGCCAGCACCGTGGTACCAGTGGTGGCGGCCAGGTGCTGGTCAACCAGGTAGGCCGGCAGGTGCACGCCAATGAAAACCACCTGGAAACCACACACGAAGAAACCCAGCGCCAGCAACCAGAAGCCGGAATGCGAGCACGCTTCGCGCAGCGCCTGGCCCAGGGTCTGTTCGGCGCCATGGCTGGGAAGCGGGCGGTCACGCAGCAGGCCGACGAAGGGCACGATCAATGCCACCATCAGGCCCAGCACCAGCAACGCTGCGGACCAACCCAGCCACTGGATCAAGCCTAGGGTGCCCGGCAGCATGGCGAACTGGCCAAACGAACCGGCGGCGCTGGCAATGCCCATGGCCATGCTGCGCTTCTCTGCCGGCACCGCACGCCCGACCACGCCGAGGATGACCGAGAACGATGTGCCGGACAGGCCGATGCCGATCAGCAAACCGGCACTGAGCGACAACGACCAGGCAGAGTCGGCCATGCCCATGAGGATCAGACCGGCGGCGTAAAGAATTCCGCCGATGATCACCACCCGCGCCGCCCCCATACGGTCGGCCAAGGCACCGGCGAACGGTTGCGCCAGCCCCCAGATCAGGTTTTGCAAGGCAATGGCAAAGGCGAACACCCCACGGCCCCAGCCAAAATCGGCGCTCATCGGCGCCAGAAACAGACCAAAGCCGTGCCGCACCCCCAGAGACAGCGCCAGAATCAAAGCCGCCCCTACCAATACCCACCCGCTGGTTCGCCACACCGAAGTCATTGTCGTTATCTCCAGCACATCGCAAGGTTTTTACGGGTATATACCCGCTTATAGTCGTATCAAATCAGGCCAGTTGGCCCAGTAAACGCACCAGTTCATCCCGCTGCCCTGCGCCCAACCGCTCCACCAGTTCGATCTGGGCTTGTTCCCAGGCCGGATGCGCGTCGCGCAGCAACTGCGTTCCAGCCTCCGTCAGCAGCACTACGCGGTTGCGCTGGTCGTCGCCATCAGCCAGGGCCACCAGCCCTTCAGCCTCCAGCACCCGCACGTTACGGCCCAGGGTACTGCGCTCCAGGCCCATGGCCTCGGCCAAGGTAGTGATGCTGGGGCGATCAAGCCGCTGCAGGTGCCGTAGCAGGGAAAACTGCGCGACATTGACCCCGAAGCCGGCAAGGGCCTCGTCGTAATGCCGGCTCACCCCACGGGCGGCGCGACGCAGATGGGTACAGATGCATTCACTGGTCAGCATGGATACGTGTATATACCCGCGTCGTCACTGTTGCAAGAAGTTTCACAGCTGGAGAAACGCATCATTCCGTGTTCAAGCGCCTTCGAATCGGCTCGAACTCAGCCGTGGCCTTGCGCGCCAAAGGGTCTGGCGCACCTTGCTCGATCGCCTGCCAGTAGCGCCACGGCACCTTTGCCGAACCCAGTTCGTAGTCCATGCCGTCCCAGTTGTCTTCACGGAAGCTATAGAAAGCCCAGTGCAACTGGTTGCGATCCAGCACGGTGAGTACGTCTTCCAGATACTGCGAGCAACCCGGTAGCCTGCGCATGCAGCCAAATTCGCCTACCACCAGCCGCGACCGCGGCAGGCCCATGGTTTCGGCCCATGCCAGCGGCTGGCGCAAATAGCGCTCAACGCGTTGCCCATCCCACTGCTGTGTCTGCCCGGCGAAGGGTGCGGGGCCGGGGTAGGCGATGGGGTGCTTACGTGCCATGTTGGGCGCGCTGGTAGCGGCATAGGGTTCGTACATGTGCACGCTGTACAGTACTCGCGGGTCTTCCAGGGGGGCAGGCCAGTAGCCGAAGGCGTCTGCGGCGGCATACCAGCCCGCATCGACCATGATCGGCGTGTCGGCGTCCTCCTCGCGAATTGCCGCTATCAGTTGCCGGTACAGCAACGGCAGATCGCGCGTGGTGCCCTGCTCTTTCACATACCACTGCTGCATTTGCCCCAGTTCGGCGTGTTCGGCCAAGCCGCCCTGTTTTTCCGGGGCGGGTTCATTGACCAGGTTGTAAGCGGCAATGGCCGGGTGGCCCTTCAGTTCGCGCGCCATGTCCCGCCAGAAGGTCATAGCCTGGGACCAGTAGCGCTTGTCTTGCCACAGCCGATCATCAAATTGGCCCTGGTTGTTTTGCGACCAGCGCATACCGGGTAGCGAGAGAGGGGCAATGACCACCTTGAGCCCCGCCTGATGAGCACGATCGAGGGTGGCGCGCAGCGTAGCCAAGTCGGCGGCGGGCAAGCCTTGATAGGCATCGGCGTTACCGAGGAGGAAATCACGTTCTACCGGTTGCCATTTGTCGTACGACAACCGTACCCATGTCGCGCCATACCCCTTGAGGGCATCGAAGTAGGCTTGATCGGGAGGCAGCCGGTTGAAGCTGTTGCCGCCGTGGCGTGGCGCGTCCCAGAATGCCATGAGATCTGCCGCAGTGGCTGGAAGGCTGGACAGCACCAAGAGACTGGCGAAGATCCGGTTTCGCACGGGAAGCCTGCCTGGTTGGATGGGGGAGTCTGAGAATACGATGACAATGGAGATGCAGGACTTACCGAACCGTTGCCAGAAGTTACTGCACCCTCGTTACCGGCAAGACACATGCTCTTGTAGGAGCGGCCTTGCCGAGTGATTAAAGGCCCAAGGCCAGGCCAAGTATCACTGCCAATTCGAGCAACTCCAGCAGCGCCCCAGCGGTATCACCGGTGGTGCCACCCAGGCGCCGGCACATCAGATGCCGCAGCCAGGCAAATACCGCCAGCGCCAGCACCACCACCCAGCCGCCCAAGACCAGGCAGAACAGTGCAATGCCCAGCAGCACCCACCCGGCTGCAGGTCGGGGCAAGTGCTCGGCCAACGCCTGGCCCAACCCGCCAGGCCGCACATAAGGCGTCCAGAGGAACAGGCCCAACATCGCCGCGCGCCCAATCAAGGGCGCCAGCAGCAATTGCGCCCCTATGCCCTGCTCCACCAGCACCCACAAGGCGCAGAACTTCAGCAACAGCACCAGCACCAGGGTAACCACGGCAATCGGCCCGCTACGCGGGTCTTTCATGATCTGCAGGGTGCGCTCACGGTCGCCGAAACCACCCAACCAGGCATCGGCGCTGTCAGCCAGGCCGTCCAGGTGCAAGGCGCCACTGAGCAACACCCACACCGTCAGCAGCAAAGCTGCATGCAACGGCGCTGGCGTACCCTGCAGCAGAAGGCTGGCCAGCCACAGCAGCAGCCCGAACAACAGCCCGACCAGCGGATAGAACAGCAGCGAACGCCCCAGCTCACGCGGCTCCGGCATGCCCGGCAGGCTCACGGGCAAGCTGCTGAGGAACTGCAAGGCAATCCAGAACGGCAGCATCTCAGTGTTCCTCGGCCAGTTGACCGTCGCCACCCATCACCAGCCGCACCAGCGCCCCATGCCCGACTTCAACCTGCAGCAACTGCTCCTTCGGCAAGCCTCTCGCCCGGGCCAGCAGCAACCGCATCACCCCGCCATGGGTGACCAGCAGCACCCGCTTACCTGCGTGCTGGCGACTCAAACGCTCGATAGCGTCCAGCACGCGCTCGGCGAATGCCTGCACCGGTTCGCCATTGGGCGGGGTGTGGGCGTACGGGTCCGCCCAGAAGTGCCCCAGCGCATCCGCCTGATCTTCCATGATCTGCGCCGCGCTACGGCCTTCCCAGTCACCGAAATGCAGCTCTTGCAAACCTGGTTCACGCTGCACAGGCAAATCAAGCTGCCCACCCAGTTCATCGGCAAAACGCGCACAGCGCTGCAGCGGCGAACTGACCAGCACCTGCCACGGGCCGGCTTCGGCCACGGCGCTGCGCATCTGCGCCCAGCCCTTGTCGGTGAGGGCATCGTCCAGGCTGCCGCGCAGGCCGCCCTGCTCCGTTTCACCGTGGCGCAGCAGGTCGAGGATCATGCCGGGCGGTCCGCCACAGCGGCCTCGGCAAAGGTCGCCATCTGCCCGTGCAGTGCACAGGCCAGGCGCAACAGCGGCACGGCCAGCGCAGCACCACTGCCCTCGCCCAGACGCAGGCCCAACGCCAACAGCGGTTCAGCCTGCAATGCATCCAGCAACGCCCTGTGCCCAGGCTCCGCGCCCTGATGGGCAAACAGCAACCACGCCCGGCACTGCGGGTTGAGGCCCACCGCCACCAGGGCGGCAACGCTACAAATGAAGCCGTCCACCAGCACGGCGATGCCCGCCTGCGCGCAGCCGATATAGGCCCCGGCCAAGGCCGCGATCTCGAAACCGCCGACACAACCTAGCGCCTGCAATGGGTCTGCGGCCTGCAGGCCATGCAGGCTCAGCGCCCGCTCGATGACCTCGGCCTTGTGCCGCACGCCAGCGTTGTCCAGGCCGGTGCCCGGGCCGCTCAGTTCAGCAGGCGGGCAGCCTAGCAGGACGCTGGCCAAGGCAGCGGCGGCCGTGGTGTTGCCAATACCCATCTCGCCGCCGATGAACAGCTGCGCGCCCTGTTCGGCGGCACGCAGGGCGCTGTCGCGGCCTGCCTGCAAGGCAGCGTGCAGCTGCCCCTCGGTCATCGCGGGCTGACGGGCGAAGTTGGCCGTGCCGGCACCCAGGCGCAGGTGGCGCACACCGGGCAGTTCCAGATGAGGGTCGATGGTGCCCAGATCGACCACTTCAAGGCTGGCTTGCAGCTGACGCGCCAATACGCTGATCGCCGCACCACCGCCGACGAAGTTGCGCAGCATCTGCCCGGTGACCGCCTGCGGGTAGGCCGAGATACCTTCTTCGACCACACCGTGGTCACCCGCAAAAATGCTGATGGCAGTCTGGTCCAGGGTTGGCCGTTCACGCCCTTGTAGGCCCGCCAGCTGAATGGCCAGGCCTTCCAGCTGGCCGAGTGAACCGGCAGGTTTGGTCAGCTGCTGCTGACGGGCGCGGGCCTGGTCCATGGCGGCGTTGTCGAGGGATTGGCAGGCGTCGCGCCACCAGGCTTGAGTCATAGTGCAGCTCCTTTGAGCATTAGGGGCAGGCCGGCCACGGTCAGCACCACGCGCTGACAGCGCTCGGCCACGGCCTGGTGCAGCCAGCCAGCCAGGTCGACATAGCGCCGGGTCAGCTCGCCCATGGGAACCACGCCCAGGCCGGTTTCGTTGCTGACCAGAATGACGGTGCCAGGCAATTGTTCCAGGCAGGCCAGCAGGGCATCACGCTCTTCGGCCAGGCGCTGGTCGTCTTCGAGCATCAGCAGGTTGGTCAGCCACAGCGTCAGGCAGTCCACCAGCAGACAGCGCCCTTCGGCCGCTTCGGCGCGCAGTACTGCGGCCAGGGCCAGCGGCTCTTCGATCAACCCCCAGTCTGCGGGACGGCGCTGGCGATGCAGCAACACGCGTTCGTTCATTTCACCATCCAGCGGCTGGCTGGTAGCGATGTAGGTCACTGGCAGGCCGCTTGCGCTGGCCAGCTGTTCGGCCAGGCGGCTCTTGCCGGAGCGGGCGCCACCGAGGATCAGGCTCTGCATGTCAGGCCACCCCACACAGTTGGCGCAGGTGCGCGGTGTCCAGGTGCTTTTCCACCAGGTCGGCCAGGCGCTCGATGTCGCGTTCGCGCAGGGCTTCGTAATCGATGCTCTGCACATCCTCCAGCCCAGCCCAGCGCAGCAGCGCAGCACACGACTGGCTGCCCTCGAACAGGCCGTGCAGGTAGGTGGCGAGGATCTGGCCATCGGCACTGACAGCGCCATCACAGCGGCCATCGGCCAGCTGCACGGCGGGTTGCTCCAGTGCAGGGCCGGTGGTGACGCCAGCGTGAATTTCATAGCCGCCAACCGGTGCTGCTTCAAGGTTCAGCGTGCCGGCTACGTTGCGCAGTTGCTTCTCGGCCTCCAGCACCGTGGCGTAATCGAGCAGGCCCAGCCCCGGGCTTGAACCTGCAGCCCCTTCGAGCCCCAGCGGGTCATGCACGTCGCGGCCAAGCATCTGCAGGCCGCCGCAGATCCCGATCAGCTTGCCACCGTAGCGCAGATGCCGCTCGATGGCCTTGTCCCAACCGCGCGCGCGCAACTGCGCCAGGTCACCGCGCACGCTCTTGGAACCCGGCAGGATGATCAGGTCGGCAGCCGGGATCGGCTGGCCTGGGCCAATGAACTGCAGGTCGACCTGCGGGTGCAGGCGCAACGGGTCGAAGTCGGTGTGGTTACTGATGCGCGGCAATACCGGGACGATCACCTTGAGCACGCGCTCGCTTTTGGCGCCTTGGCGCACATCGATGCCGTCTTCGGCTTCCAGGTGCAGGTCGGTGACGTAAGGCAGCACGCCCAGCACTGGCTTGCCGGTGCGTTGCTCCAGCCAGTCCAGCCCCGGCTGCAACAAGGCGATATCACCCCGGAAACGGTTGATGACAAAGCCTTTGACCCGGGCCTGCTCACTGGGCGACAGCAATTCCAGCGTGCCCACCAGGTGGGCGAACACGCCGCCGCGGTTGATGTCGGCAACCAGGATCACCGGGCAGTCCACCGCTTCGGCAAACCCCATGTTGGCGATGTCGCCGGCACGCAGGTTGATCTCGGCCGGCGAGCCCGCGCCCTCGACCATGACCACCGGGTACGCGGCACTCAGGCGCTGGTGCGAAGCCAACACTGCCTGCATGGCAATGGCTTTGTAGTCATGGTAAGCCACCGCGTTCATGCTGGTGACCGCACGCCCGTGGATGATCACCTGGGCGCCGGTATCGCTGTTGGGTTTGAGCAACACGGGGTTCATGTCGGTGTGGGGTGCCAGCCGGCACGCCTGCGCCTGCACCGCCTGGGCGCGGCCAATTTCACCGCCATCGGCCGTCACCGCGCTGTTCAGCGCCATGTTCTGTGGCTTGAACGGCACCACGCCAACGCCCTGGCGCAACAGCCAGCGGCACAGGGCAGTTACCAGCGTGCTCTTGCCGGCGTCGGAGGTGGTGCCTTGCACCATGAGGGTGGTCATGCCGATTCCTTTTGATAGCCCGCCAGGGCCTGGGCCAGGCGCTGTTCGTCCGCCGCACATTCCGGCAGCCCCAGGCGCACGGCCGGTGGGTGTTCAAACAAACGCACCAGGATGCCGCAGCGGGCGAGAAAGTCATGCAACTGCCCGGCGCGCTCGCTGCGCACGTACTGGAACAGGTCACAGCCACCGCTGGGTGCAAGGCCGTTGCTGGACAGCAATGTGGCCAAGCGCTGGCTGGCGGCAGCGCAACGGTCAATCTGCACGCGCTGGGCAGGCGTGTCGGCCAGGCTGGCCTGGGCCAGCACCCGGGTTGGCCCGTTGACCGTCCAGGGGCCAAGCAGCTCGGCCAGGCGCAGCAACAGGCTGCGCTCGGCGGCGACGAAGCCCAGGCGTACCCCGGCCAGGCCAAAGAACTTGCCGAACGAGCGCAGCACGATCAGCCCTGGGCGCTCGGCGCAATCGACCACGCCATCCGCCGGGGTGTTGTCCATGAACGCCTCATCGACCAACAGCCAGCCACCACGGGCAGCCAGGCGGGCATGCCAGCCCAGCAGGCGCTCACGCGGCACCCGCCGCCCGGTCGGGTTGTTGGGGTTGACCAGCACCAGCACGTCGAGGCTGTCGAGCGTCGCCTCGACCTGCGCCTCCTCCAGCTCGACCAGTTGATGGCCCGCCCGATGCCAGGCATATGGGTGTTCGGCATAGCACGGCGACAGCACCCCTACCCGGCCAGCCGCACGCAGCAGCGGCAAAGCCTGGATCGCCGCCTGGGAGCCTGCCACCGGCAGCAACTGGCGGGCGCCATAATACGCACGGGCAGCCTCTTCCAGGCCGTCCTCGGTCTCTGGCAGGCGGGCCCAGGCATCAGTGGGTATCGGCGGGATCGGGAATGGCCAGGGCGCGATGCCACTGGACAGGTCGAGCCACTGCTCGCGAGGGATACCGTATTGCTGCACCGCACGCAGCAGGCGGCCACCGTGTTCAAGCATTGATGTAGGCCCCCAGGCAAATCAACAACAGCCACAGCCACACGCCGCGCTGCACAAGGCTCCAGCCACGCTCGATGGCATCGGCGTCAGCCATCGGCCCTTCACCCAGGCGGGGCCGCTCATGCAGTTCGCCGTGGTAAACCGCCGGGCCACCCAGCTCTACCCCGAGTGCACCGGCACCGGCGGCCATCACTGGCCCGGCGTTGGGGCTGTCCCACAACGGGCCTTGCTTGCGCCAGCAGGCCAGAGCCAGGCGAGTCCTGCCCAGCAGTGCGTAGGTGAGCGCCACCAGCCTTGCGGGAATATAGTTGAGCACGTCGTCAATGCGCGCCGCGCACCAGCCGAAGCGCTCGAAGCGCTCGTTGCGATACCCCCACATGGCGTCCAGGGTGTTGCTCAGGCGGTACAACACCACGCCCGGCGCACCGGCCACCACAAACCAGAACAGCGCGGCGAACACCGCGTCACTGCCGTTTTCCAGTACCGACTCGGTGGCCGCCCGGGCCACGGCGGGCTCGTCCAGCTCGCGGGTTTCGCGGCTGACCAGGTAGCCGACGCGGCGCCGCGCTTCTTCCAGGTCGCCCTGGCGCAAGGCGTTGGCCACCGGCAGCACATGTTCACCCAAGCTGCGCAGGCCCAGGGCGCAGTACAGCGCCAGCACATCCACCAGCCAGCCAATATAGGGCAGCCAGGACAGGATCAGCGCCACAAGGGTGAGCGGCACCACTGCCAGAAACCACGCACTGACGCCGTGGCTACGCCAGCCGCGGCCACCTGCATTCAGACGGCGCTCCAGGTTGCCGGCCATATTGCCGAAGGCCACCAGCGGGTGGCGCCGCTGCGGTTCGCCCAGCAAGGCATCCAGGGCCACCCCGGCCATGGTCAGCAAGGCCACGCTCATTGGCGCTCTCCCCATTGGTTTTCGTACAGCAGCTCGCTCAAAGGCCGTTCTTCGGCCCAGTTTTCCAGCACCAGCATGGGGGCCGGGTAAAATTCGGTCACCGGCCCGAGGCACAGCACCGCCACCGGCTTGGCTCCATCAGGCATGCCCAACAGTGCCGCCAGCGCCAAGGGGTCGAACAGCGACACCCAGCCCATGCCCAGCCCTTCGCCACGGGCCGCCAGCCACAGGTTCTGGATGGCGCAGGCCAGCGAGGCCAGGTCCATCTCCGGCAGGGTGCGACGACCGAAGATGTGCGGCTCGCGGTTGTCCATCAAGGCCGCTACCAGCAGCTCGGCACAGTCGTTGATGCCTTCTACCTTCAGTTTCATGAAGTCATCCGACCGCTCGCCCAACGCTTCGGCGGTGCGCAGCCGCTCCGCCTCCACCAGGGCCTGGATGCGGGTGCGCAAGTCACGCTGGGTAATGCGGATGAAACGCCAGGGCTGCATCAGGCCGACGCTGGGCGCCTGGTGCGCGGCCGCCAGCAGGCGGCCAAGCAGCTCCGGCGCCACCTGGCCACCGGCAAAATGGCGCATGTCGCGGCGCTCGCCGATGGCGCGGTAGATCGCGGCGCGTTCGGCGTCGCTGTAAGCGTGTTCGCTCATGGTCGCAACAGCGCCGCCGCCGCATCGGGGTTGGAAGGGAAGTAGAAGTGCACGTAGGAGGCCGTCAACCGGCCCAGGCGATACACCGCTTCGTTGCCACGCCCGCCGTTGGGGCTGAGGCCACGGGCAATCGGGTCCAGCGCCGTGCTGGTCAGCGAGTGGTGATAGGTGTGACCGCGCAGGGTACCTTCCGGCAGCTCCACCGCCTGCAAGGCCAGGGCCGCCAGGCGCTTCTGCATGGTCGCCTCGCCCGGCAGCAGGCCGAGCAGTTCGGCACGCTCGCCGGCCACGTCAGTCAGGGCATCGAGCAGGTACAGCATGCCGCCACATTCAGCCAGCAACGGCTTGCCCTGAGCATGATGGGCGCGGATTACCTCGCTCATCGGCGCGTTGGCAGCCAAGGCGTGGTGATGCAGCTCGGGATAACCACCCGGGAGGTACAGGCTGTCCACCACCGGCAGTTCACTGTCATGCAGCGGCGAGAAGAATTCCAGCTGTGCGCCCAGGTTGCGCAGCAGTTCTAGGTTGGCGCCATAGGTGAAGGCGAACGCCTCGTCTCGCGCCACACCAATGCGCACGCCAGCCAGCGAGGCAGCACAGGCTTGCGGTTCGGGTTCGGCAAAAGTCACCGGCGGTGGCAAGGTTGCGTCGCAACTGGCGCCAAGCGCCTCGGCCGCGGCGTCCAGGCGGGCATCCAGGTCGTTCAGTTCGCTGGCCTGCACCAGCCCAAGGTGGCGGCTGGGCAACTCGATGCCGCGCTCGCGGGACAAGCCGCCATACCAGCGCAGGCCTTCGGTCAGGCTGCCTTCGAGCAGTTGCGCGTGGCGCAGGCTGCCTACCCGGTTGGCCAGCACGCCGGCGAACGGCAGGTCGGCCTGGTAACGCGCCAGGCCCAGGGCCAGGGCACCGAAGGTCTGGGCCATGGCCGTGCCGTCGATCACCGCCAGCACCGGCACGCCGAAGTGGCGCGCCAGGTCGGCACTGGACGGGGTGCCATCAAACAGCCCCATCACCCCCTCGATCAAGATCAGGTCGGCCTCGCCTGCCGCGTCCCACAGCAGGCGCCGGCTTTCGTCGGCACCGATCATCCACAAATCCAGCTGGTACACCGGTGCGCCACTGGCCCGTTCGAGAATCATCGGGTCCAGAAAATCGGGCCCACACTTGAACACCCGCACCTTGCGCCCGAGGTTGCGGTGCAGGCGGGCCAGGGCAGCAGTGACGGTGGTCTTGCCCTGGCCAGAGGCCGGTGCCGCAATCAACACGGCGGGGCAGTGGCGCGATTGACTCACAGTTCGACGCCCTTCTGTGCGCGGATACCGGCCTGGAAGGCGTGCTTGAGCATGCCCATCTCGGTGACGGTATCGGCCAGTTCGATCATCTCCGGCTTTGCAGCGCGGCCAGTGACGATCACGTGCTGCATGGGCGGACGGGCCTGGATGTCGGACATTACCTGGTCCAGGTCAAGGTAGCCGTGCTTGAGGGCGATATTCAGTTCATCCAGCACCACAAATTGCACACTTGGGTCCTGCAGCAACTGGCGCGACACCGCCCAGGCGGCTTCGGCGGCGGCGATGTCACGCTGGCGGTCCTGGGTTTCCCAGGTAAAGCCTTCGCCCATCACGTGGTAGCGTACCTGTTCGGGGAAGCGGCGGAAAAACAGCTCTTCGCCGGTGCTGTTGCGGCCCTTGATGAACTGCACCACACCGCACTGCATGCCATGGCCCAGGGCGCGCGCGAGCATGCCGAAGGCCGAGCTGCTCTTGCCCTTGCCATTGCCGGTCAGCACCAGCAGCAGGCCGCATTCGTTGGGGGAATTGGCGATGCGTTCGTCGATGACCGCCTTCTTGCGCTGCATGCGCGCCAAGTGGCGTTCGTCGCGTTCGGTGGGTTCGCTCATCAGGGTTCTCCGCAGGCTGGCACCACGGCAAGGCGTGGCGACAGGTAATAGGCAGGCAGACGGAGAACGCGCAGGGGCCATGGCAGGGCGCCACGGTGCACCGCGCATCACCCTCCGTGATGCCGTTGACAGTTTCAGGCCGGTCTCCGGGCTTGTGAGCGGGGCTTGGCCCTGGCCTGCGCGCCTTCCCGGATGCTGGCATCCAGTGGCCCTGCGCGGCCTTCTACTCACCTACCGTTGCGGGGGCAGCGCCGGAATCGCGCCATGCTGGCGCCCACCGGTTTCCCAGTTTCACCCTGCCCAGTGGGGGCTGGCAGGGCACCTGAAACACGCGCGAAGGTTAGAGGGTTGCACCCGGAGCGTCAATCGAAGCGGGTGCGACCGCGACATATGCTCTTGATCTTGCTCCTGCTCTTGATCTGGCTTTTGATCTGCTTTTGATCTGCTTTTGATCTGGCTTTTGATCTGGCTTTTGATCTTCGCGACTTCAGGAGGCCGAACGCAGGCC
>NZ_JBEGGO010000008.1:0-300502 GCF_052112345.1 Pseudomonas sp. SAS7
CTACAGGGGATTGCGTAGACTCTGAAAAGGGCTCAATGAGCTTCCCCAGCCTTCAACCCCGCCGGCAGCTTGCGGGTGAGCAACACTGCCACCATGCTCACCGCCAACCCGATCCCGACAAAGTGGAACGCGTCGTTGTAGGCCATGATCATGGCCTGCTGGTGGGTGATCTCGCTCAACTTGCCCAGCGCCGCATTGTCATTGCCCAGCCGCTCGGCCAGTTGCGCCAGCCGTTCCGCTACCTGCGGGTTGCTCGGCACCACCGCTTCGCGCAGGTAGTCGAAATACACCTTGGTCCGCGCATCCAGTAGTGTGGCCAGCAAGGCGATACCAATCGCACCGCCCAGGTTACGCAGGATATTGAACAAGCTCGACGCCGACCCCGCATCCTGCGGCTGGATGTAAGCCGTGGCGATCAGCGAAATGGTCACCATGATCATCGGCTGGCCAAGGGCGCGGATGATCTGGATATGGTTGAACTGCGGCCCGGCAAAGTCCGGGTTGAGCACCCCCGAGCCGAAACTGGCGGCGCCGAACAGGCAGAACCCCAGGGCGCACAGCAGCTTGGGCGACACCACTTTCATCAGCTGTGGCACCAGCGGGATCAGAAACAGCTGCGGCACCCCCATCCACATGATCACCTCGCCGATCTGCAAGGCGTTGTAGCCCTGCACCTGAGCCAGGTACAGCGGCAACAGGTAGATTGACCCGTACAGGCCTACGCCCATGCCCAGGCTGGCGATGCTCGACAAGCCGAAGTTGCGGTTACCAAGGATGCGCAGGTTGATCAGCGGGTGTGGCTTGGAAAACTGCAGGATGACGAAGGTGATCAGGCTGACCAGGGCGACGCTCCCCAGGCCGACGATCAGGTGCGACTCCAGCCAGTCCTTGCGGTGCCCCTCTTCAAGAAACACCTGCAGGCAGCCCAACCCCAGGCCCAGGGTGACGATGCCTGCATAATCGGTGCTTTTCAGCAGTTCCCAGTGCGCCTCCTTCTTCTCCAGCCCGTACATCAGCCCGGCAATCATCACCAGGCCCGGCGGGATGTTGATGTAGAAAATGTACTCCCAGCCCCAGTTTTCGGTCAGCCAACCGCCCAGGGTGGGGCCGATGGAGGGGGCGAAGGTGGCGGTCATGGCGAACATCGCCATGCCTTTGGCGCGGTGGTGTTCGGGCAGCTTGATCAGGGTGAGGGTAAACGCCAGCGGGATCAGCGCGCCGCCGGTAAAGCCTTGCAGGGCGCGGAACAGGATCATGCTCTCCAGGTTCCAGGCCATCGAGCACAGCAGTGACGACAACAGAAAGCCCCCGGAAACCCACACCGCCAGGCGCCGTGCCGACAGCAACTGCACCAGCCAGGCTGTCAGCGGGATCATGATGATTTCCGCCACCAGGTACGAGGTGGAAATCCACGAGCCTTCTTCCAGGGTTGCCGACAGGGCACCCTGAATGTCCTTCAGCGACGAGTTGGTGATCTGGATGTCCAGCACCGCCATGAACGCGCCGAGCATCACACTCATCACCGCGATCCAGTCGCGCCGGGTAGGCTCGCCGCTGGGCCTGAGCAGTTGGTCACCGGCCATCGTGGCCTTCGCTTTCGCTGCGCAGGTCTATGGTGGCGGTCACCGACATGCCGGGGCGGATGCGTCCATGCAGCGGGTTGTCGGCGCTGAAGGTGAGTTTGACCGGGATGCGCTGCACCACCTTGGTGAAGTTGCCGGTGGCATTATCGGGTGGCAGCAGGCTGAACTGCGCCCCCGAGGCCGCGAACACACTGTTTACCCGGCCTTCGATGGGGGTGTCCGGGTAGCTGTCGAACAGCAACTCGGCGCGCTGGCCAGGCTGCATGTGGCCGATCTGGGTCTCCTTGAAGTTGGCCTGCACCCAGATGTCTTCGTCGGGCACGATCGACAGCAGGTAGGCACCGGCCTGCACCACCTGGCCATTGCGCGCATTGCGCTGGCCGATGGTGCCGCTGATCGGCGCGCGGATTTCGCAACGGGTCAGGTTCAGCTCGGCCTGGGCCAGGTCGGCGCGCGCGTTTGCGATTTGTGCATCGAGGCGTTTGAGGTCGGCGTTCAGGGCGTTGACCTGCTGGCGCTGGCTTTGCAGGTCGGCGCGGGCCTTGTCGACCTGAGAGCCGGCAACATGGCTGTCTGCCGACAGCGTGGTGACCCGCTCCTCGGATATGAAACCTGGCTTGCGCAGCTTTTCGGCACGGCTCAGGTCCACCCGGGAACGGTCGAATGTGGCCTGGTTGGCTGCCACCTGAGCCTGGCCGGCGGCGATCAGGCTACCTTGCTGGGTCAGGCGGCTTTGTGCCTGTGCGTATTCCGCTTCACGGGTGGCCAGGGTGGCGCGGGCGCGGTCAACCGCCAGCTCAAAGTCTGCCGCTTCCAGGCGTACCAGCAGGTCACCTTTGTTGACGTGCTGGTTGTCCTCGACCGGCACCGCGTCGATACGTGCGCCCAGCTGGCTGGAGATACGGGTGATCTCGCCCTGTACGTAGGCGTTGTCGGTGCTCTCGTAGAAGCGGCCCTTGAAGTACCAGTGGGCCAGGAAGGCGAGGGCGATGATGGCCACCAGGGTGAAGAAGATCGCCAGGCGGCGTTTGAGTTGGGCAGGCATGGGGACTATCGTTCCAGAAATGTAAGCAAATTTAACAGCGCCGCAGGGCCTGTCGACAAGTGACGTTCGCGCCATTGCTGGAGCCCGGTGCCTGCCTCCTGCTAACATCCCGCCTTTGTTTCATCTTCAGTTCGAGACCTTCCATGACCACCGTACGCACGCGTATCGCGCCATCGCCTACCGGCGACCCCCATGTCGGCACTGCCTACATCGCCCTGTTCAACTACTGCTTTGCCAAGCAGCACGGCGGTGAGTTCATCCTGCGCATCGAAGACACCGACCAGCTGCGTTCCACGCGCGAGTCGGAACAGCAGATCTTCGACGCCCTGCGCTGGCTCGGCATCGAATGGAACGAAGGCCCGGATGTGGGCGGCCCGCACGGCCCGTACCGGCAGAGCGAGCGTGGCGAGATCTACGCGAAGTATGCCAAGGAGCTGGTTGACGCCGGCCACGCCTTCTATTGCTTCTGCACCGCCGAAGAGCTGGAGCAGATGCGTGCCGAGCAACAGGCCCGCGGCGAAACCCCGCGCTACGACGGCCGCGCACTGCTGCTGAGCGCCGAGGAAGTGCAGCGCCGCCTGGACGCTGGCGAGCCCCATGTGATCCGCATGAAGGTGCCGAGCGAAGGTGTGTGCGTGGTACCGGACATGCTGCGTGGCGATGTCGAGATCCCGTGGGACCGCATGGACATGCAGGTGCTGATGAAGAACGACGGCCTGCCGACGTACTTCCTGGCCAACGTGGTCGACGACCACCTGATGGGCATCACCCACGTCTTGCGTGGCGAAGAGTGGCTGCCGTCGGCGCCCAAGCTGATCAAGCTGTACGAATACTTCGGCTGGGAGCAGCCCAAGCTGTGCTACATGCCGCTGCTGCGTAACCCGGACAAGTCCAAGCTGTCCAAGCGCAAGAACCCCACCTCGGTGACCTTCTACGAGCGCATGGGCTTCATGCCTGAGGCGATGCTCAACTACCTGGGCCGCATGGGCTGGTCGATGCCGGACGAGCGCGAGAAGTTCTCGCTGGACGAGATGGTCGAGCACTTCGACCTGTCGCGTATTTCGCTGGGTGGCCCGATCTTCGACATCGAGAAGCTGTCCTGGCTCAACGGCCAGTGGCTGCGCGAACTGCCGGTCGAGGAATTCGCCACACGCCTGCAGAAATGGGCGTTCAACAGCGACTACATGATGAAGATTGCCCCGCATGTACAGGGCCGGGTCGAGACTTTCAGCCAGGTTGCCCCACTGGGCGGGTTCTTCTTCGAAGGCGCGCTGAAACTGGATGCCAAGCTGTTCGAAAGCAAGAAACTGTCGGCTGACCAGGTGCGCCAGGTGATCCAGCTGATCCTGTGGAAGCTCGAAAGCCTGCGCCAGTGGGAAAAAGAGCGCATCACCGGCTGCATCCAGGCCGTGGTCGAGGCGCTGGAGCTGAAGTTGCGTGATGCCATGCCGCTGATGTTCGCCGCCATTACCGGCCAGGCCAGCTCGGTGTCGGTGCTGGACGCCATGGAAATCCTCGGCCCCGACCTGACCCGCTATCGCCTGCGCCAAGCCCTGGACCTGCTGGGTGGTGTGTCGAAGAAAGAAAACAAAGAATGGGAAAAGCTGCTGGCTTCCATCGCCTGACCGCGTTCTGAAAGCTGCCGCTGAACCGTGTAGGAGCGGCCTTGTGCCGCGAAAGGGCCGCAAAGCGGCCCCGATGATTTTGCTTCAAGGCGAAGATTGTGGGACCGCGCTGCGGTCCTATCGCGACACAAGGCCGCTCCTACAAGGGTTCGATGGTGAGGTTTTGCTGGGGCAGGGCGGTAAGTGATTGTTATCTGTGAAAAAACTTTTGAATATTTTCAAAATTTCGTTTGACAGCCCTGCAATCCGATCTTAATATGCGCCCCGTCCACAGCGATGAACGAAAACGAAACGCCAGCCACCCAGCCAGCGGTTCAGTTCAAAGCGACATTGTGGGGCTATAGCTCAGCTGGGAGAGCGCCTGCATGGCATGCAGGAGGTCAGCGGTTCGATCCCGCTTAGCTCCACCAAATTCCGTTTGTCAGCCACGGCTGGCAAACAAGACCGGGTCCAGCAACCGGGTCTTGAAGGTAAGAAGGTTCGTCCCCTTCGTCTAGTGGCCTAGGACACCGCCCTTTCACGGCGGTAACAGGGGTTCGAGTCCCCTAGGGGACGCCAGTTTTACACAAGCGATGTTTCATTATGTCGCTGGGCCGCGAGGCTAAAAATCCGGGGCTATAGCTCAGCTGGGAGAGCGCCTGCATGGCATGCAGGAGGTCAGCGGTTCGATCCCGCTTAGCTCCACCAATTTTGCCGCGGTTCGCGTTAGCGGATCGGCACGAAGGTTACGTCCCCTTCGTCTAGTGGCCTAGGACACCGCCCTTTCACGGCGGTAACAGGGGTTCGAGTCCCCTAGGGGACGCCACTTTTTCCTGCGTTTTGCAGGGCTTAAAAAGGCTCGTCGATTATTGATGAGCCTTTTGTTTCGGGGCTATAGCTCAGCTGGGAGAGCGCCTGCATGGCATGCAGGAGGTCAGCGGTTCGATCCCGCTTAGCTCCACCATTTCTGCCAGGGTTCACGCAAGTGAATCTTCGCGAAGGTTACGTCCCCTTCGTCTAGTGGCCTAGGACACCGCCCTTTCACGGCGGTAACAGGGGTTCGAGTCCCCTAGGGGACGCCATATTTACCCGCGTTTTGCGGGACTTTAAAGGCTCATTCGCTTATTGAATGAGCCTTTTGTTTTTTCTCCCTTGCGAAAATTCTGCGGCTGACAAGCGGCGTGAAATTTTGCTTGCCAAAAAATATGATAGGCATAATATTTCAATCATCATATTTTGAATGGCGAATGCCCGATGACCGACAAGAAGAGCAGAACCCGCGAGCGCATCCTGGAAGCGGCACGCAGCGCGCTGATCCAGCACGGCCCGGCCGAGCCCAGCGTCAGCCAGGTGATGGGCGCAGCAGGGCTGACCGTCGGCGGTTTCTATGCCCACTTCGACAGCAAGGACGAGCTGATGCTCGAAGCCTTCCGCCAGCTGTTGGGTGAGCGCCGCGCCTTGCTCGCCCAGATCGATCCCAACCTCGATGGTGCGGGCCGCCGGGCGCTGGCCAGTGCCTTCTACCTGTCGCGCAAACACCGGGATGCCGAGGTGCATGCCTGCCCGCTGCCCAACTCGCTGGGCGAGATGCAGCGCCTTCCGGAGGTTTTCCGCGAGGTATTGGCCGAGCACATCGAGCTGATGACTGCAGCCATGGTCGACCGCCCCGAAGATGCAGACAAGGCCCTGGCCGACCTGGCGCTCATGGTCGGTGGCCTTGCCCTGGCCCGCGCCTTGGGCACCAGCGAGCTGTCTGACCGTATTCTGCGCGCCGCCAAATCGGCGGTGCTTTAACCCTGGAGCATGGCGATGACTACCCTGAGCTGGATTCGTGGTGTCAATGGCACCCTGGGCCGCCTGGCCCCCGAGCATGTCGCGGGCAAGATGCGCCGTGCCTTCATGACCCCGCGCAATCTGCCGCCTCGGGATTGGGAGCTGCCCGTGTTGGCCAGCGCCGAGCGCATCACCCTGCGCTTCGGCTTGTCTGCCTTGCGCTGGGGCAAGGGGCCGACGGTGCTGCTGATGCATGGTTGGGAAGGGCGCCCCACCCAGTTTGCCGCCTTGATCGAAACCTTGGTCCAGGCTGGGCACACGGTGGTGTCGCTGGAGGGGCCGGGCCATGGCCGCTCGCCTGGTGAACAGGCCAATGTGGTGCTGTTCGCCCGGGCGCTGCTGGAGGCTGCTGCCGAGCTGCCGCCGCTGCGGGCGGTGATTGGCCATTCCATGGGTGGTGCCAGTGTGCTGCTGGCCTTGCAGATGGGGCTGCGCGCACAGGCAGCGGTCAGCATTGCTGCCCCGGCGCGGCTGCTGGGCGTGCTGCGCGGTTTTGCTCATCACCTGGGCATGCCGGCGCGTGCGCGGGCGGCGTTCATTCGCCAGGTAGAGCGGGATGTGGGCATGCAGATCGCGCGGCTGGATGTGACCGGTTACCAGCTGGAGCTGCCGGGTTTGGTGGTGCATGCTGCCGATGATGCTTTGGTGGCCGCCGATGAAGCCCAGGTTATTCACAAGGCCTGGTTCGATAGCCGCCTGATGCTGCTGGAGGAGGGTGGGCACCAGCGGGTGCTGTCCGATCCCCGCGTGAGTGAAGGTGTGCTCGAATTGCTGGCCAGAGCAGCTTCGCCGGCGCGCCAAAGCGCTTGAGCATCCGTTACACTCTGTGCGAATCCTGTAGGAGCAGCCTTGTGCTGCGAAGAGGCCCTTAGGAGCAGCGCATCTGTTGTGGCCGTAATGGCCTCTTCGCAGCACAAGGCTGCTCCTACAGGGGAGGGTTACATTTTCGATTCTCAGGAGTGTGCATGAGCTGGGACCTGGCAACACCCTTCGTCATCGACCTGCGCGTCGGTAGCGAGGACATCGACGGCCTCGGCCACGCAAACAACGCGGTCTACGTCACCTGGCTGGAGCGTTGCGCCTGGCGTCACTCCCAGCGGTTAGGCCTGGACCTGGCCGAGTATCGGCGCCTGGACCGGGCGATGGCTGTGGTGCGCCACGAAATCGACTACCTGGCCGCCGCTTACGAGGACGACGAACTGCAACTGGCCACCTGGATCATCGACTGGGACCAGCGCCTGCGCATGACCCGGCGCTTCCAGCTCAAGCGCCCGCGTGACGGCGTAACCCTGCTGCGCGCGCAAACCACCTTTGCCTGCATCGAGCTGTCCAGTGGCAAGCCCAAGCGCATGCCGGCGGAATTCGTCGAAGGTTACGGTCCGGCGCTGATCGGCGCCTGAATCGCCGGTAATTTTTGTTAGACTGCCGGCTTTTCCGCCGAGACCCCGACATGCAAATTGCCCTGGCCCCCATGGAGGGGCTGGTTGACAACATCCTGCGCGACGTATTGACCCGCGTGGGCGGTATCGACTGGTGCGTCACCGAGTTCATTCGCGTGTGCGACCGCCTGCTGCCGGCGTCCTCGTTCGACAAGCTGGCGCCCGAGTTGCGCCAGGGTGCGCGCACGGCCGCCGGGGTGCCCATGCGCGTGCAGTTGCTGGGTTCGGACCCGGTGTGCCTGGCGGAAAACGCTGCGCTGGCCTGTGAGCTGGGTGCGCCCGTGATCGACCTGAACTTCGGCTGCCCGGCCAAGACCGTGAACAAGTCACGGGGTGGTGCCGTGCTGCTCAAAGAGCCGGAGTTGCTGCACGCCATCGTGCGTGAGGTGCGCCGCGCGGTGCCGGCGCATATCCCGGTAACCTCGAAGATGCGCCTGGGCTTCGATAGCCCAGACGGTGCGCTGGAGTGTGCCACGGCGTTGGCAGAGGGCGGCTCGGCGCACCTGGTGGTGCATGCGCGGACCAAGGTCGAGGGCTACAAGCCGCCGGCACATTGGGAGTGGGTGGCGCGGGTGCAGGATGTGGTCAAGGTACCGGTGTTCGCCAATGGCGAAATCTGGACCGTCGATGACTGGCGGCGCTGCCGCGAGGTGAGTGGGGCCGAAGACATCATGCTGGGCCGTGGCCTGGTATCGCGCCCTGACCTGGGCCTGCAGATTGCCGCCGCGCGTGACGGGCGGGACTATCAGCCGATGAGCTGGGACGACCTGCTGCCGTTGTTGCGCGAGTTCTGGCGCCAGGCCCAGGCCAAACTGTCACCGCGCTATGCGCCGGGGCGTATGAAACAGTGGCTGGCCATGCTGACCCGCAGTTACCCCGAAGCGGTGGTGTTGTTCGCCGAGTTGCGCCGGGAAGATGACTGCGCGCGGATCAGCCGGTTGCTGGGGGTGCAGGCGCAGCCCTTGGAAGCTTGTGTTGCTTGAACCGACCTCTTCGCGGGTAAACCTGCTCCCACAGGTAATGCACAGCCCTGTAGGAGCGGGTTTACCCGCGAAGAGGCCATCAGACCCAGTGCAAAAAAGAAGATTTTTTTAACGCTCCCCTTGAAAGCTTTTCCCCTGGCCATATCTTTTGAGTACGCGATGCCGAAGCCGGGTCGCGTAATGACTTACTTGCTGAATCTCAGGAGTTTATGACCATGACTACCGCTTTCTCTCTTGCTCCACTGTTCCGCCATTCCGTTGGTTTCGACCGTTTCAACGACCTGTTCGAATCCGCGGCACGCAATGAGGCCGGTAGCAGCTACCCGCCCTACAACGTGGAAAAGCATGGCGAGGACCACTACCGCATCGTGGTTGCCGCAGCCGGTTTCCAGGAGCAGGACCTCGACCTGCAGGTCGAGAAAGGTGTCCTGACCGTGACCGGTGGCAAGCGCGACAATGGCGCCACTGAAGTGACCTACCTGCATCAGGGTATCGCGCAACGCGCCTTCAAGCTGTCGTTCCGCCTGGCCGACCATATCGAAGTGAAAGCCGCCGGCCTGGCCAACGGCCTGCTCAGCATCGACCTGCTGCGCATCGTGCCTGAAGAAGCCAAGGCCAAGCGCATCCCGATCAATGGCGAAAAACCAGCGCTGAACTGATCACGCTGCAATGAAGAAGGGCACCCTCGGGTGCCCTTTTTTGTGGTCGCCTGCATCTGCTTCAGTAGTCTGCCGGCGCCTCAAGCAGCATCTTGCGAAATTCCGGCAACGGCAACGGCCGGCTGTGCAGGTAACCCTGGTACAGGTGACAGCCCAGCTGTTCGAGAAACTCAAGTTGCTCGGTCAGCTCCACCCCCTCGGCAATCACTGCCAGGTCCAGGCTGCGGGCCATGGCGACAATGGCGCGGACGATTTCGGCGTCGTTGGGGTCGATCGGTGCATCGCGCACGAAGGTCTGGTCGATCTTCAGCGCATCGACCGGCAGGCGCTTGAGGTAAGTCAGCGACGAATAACCAGTGCCAAAGTCGTCCATGGCAAAACTCACCCCGTAACGCTTCAGTTCGCGCATCTTGCTGATGGTGTCTTCCAGGTTCTGGATGACGATGCCTTCGGTGATTTCCAGCTTGAGCATGTGCCGAGGCAGCCGGTAATCGTCGAGGCTGCGCAGCACGCGTTCGACAAAATTGTTCTGGCGAAACTGCCGCGGGCTGATGTTTACGCACAGGCTGAAATCATCGGCGTCGATCAGCCCGTCGGTGAGCATGCGGGCGCAGGCATCGCAGGCTTCGTCAAGGATCCAGCTGCCAACTTCCAGGATCAGGCCGCTTTCTTCCAGTACCTGGATGAACTGCGCGGGTGGTTGCTGGCCCAGTTGCGGGTGGTGCCAGCGCAGCAGCACCTCAGCGCCGACGATACGGTTGTCGCGGGCGTCCACCTGCGGCTGAAAATGCAGCGCCAGCTCGCCACGGGCCAAGGCCAGGCGCAGGTCGTTTTCCATGCGCAGCCGTTCGCTGGCGGCCTTCTGCATGGTGGTGTGGAACAGCTGGGTGGTGTTGCGCCCGGAGTCCTTGGCCCGGTACAGGGCGATATCGGCACGCTTGAGCAGATCAGCCGGGGTGGTGCCGTGGTCGGGGATCAGCGCCACGCCGATGCTGGGCGTTACCTGCAGGCGCTGGCCATCCAGCGACATCGGTTCGGCCAGCAGTTCACGCAGCATGTCGGCCAGTTCGCGCACTTTTTCCTCCACCAGCTCACGGCTGCCCTCCAGGCCGCTGAGCAGTACCACGAACTCGTCGCCACCCAGGCGGGCCACGGTGTCTTCCAGGCGCACACTGGCTTCCAGGCGGGCGGTGATGATCTTCAGCACCGTGTCGCCCACCGGGTGGCCCAGTGAGTCGTTGATGTGCTTGAAGTGGTCCAGGTCGAGGAACAGCAGGGCGCCGCGCAGGTTGTGGCGCTTGAGCAGGGCGATCTGCTGGCTCAGGCGGTCCATCAGCAGGGCGCGGTTGGGCAGGTTGGTCAGCGGGTCGTGGTAGGCCAGGTGGCGTATTTGCGCCTGGGCGTTTTTCAGCTGGCTGACGTCGCGGGCAGTCAGTAGCAGGCAGTCGACTTCGTTGAGGGTGATCGGCTCGACAGAGACTTCCACAGTGAGGATATCGCCGCGCTTGTTACGCCCGAGCATTTCCCGGTGATGCACCCGGCCGCGGTCGCGCAACTCGGCCAGCAACGCGCTGCGCTGCTTGTCGTCGGCCCAGATACCGATTTCGTACACCGTGTGGCCGACCACCTCGGCGGCGCTGTAGCCGGTCAGGCGGCAGAAGCCGTCGTTGATTTCCAGGTAACGGCCGCTGTGGCGTTCGGTGATGGTGATGGCGTCGGGGCTGGAGTGGAAGGCCTTGGCAAACTTCTCTTCGCTGGATTGGAGCGCCGCCTCGGCGCGTTGCTGCTGGGTGATGTCGCGCAGGGTGGTAACGCTGCAGGGCTGGTCGTCAACGGTGATCAGGCGGCTGGAGATCACACAGGTCAACGGCGCGCCATTGCGGTGGTTGACCACCACGGCGACGTTGCTCAAGGCCTGTTCGCGGATCACCCGCTCGATACGTTGCGCACGCTCGATGGACTCGGCCCACAGGCCGATTTCCTCGGCGGTGCGGCCGATCACCTGGCCGCTGTCCCAGCCAAAGGTCTGGCTGAACGCCGGGTTGATCTCGATGAACTGGCCGGTGTCCTGGCGGGTCACGCAGATCGGGTCGGGGCTGACCTGGAACAGGCTGGCGAACTTCTCTTCCGAGGCGCTCAGGCGCTGCTCGCGCTCCACCTGGTCGGTGATGTCGAGCAGGGTGCCGGCCATGCGCAGCGGGTTGCCCTGCTCGTCGCGGTACAGCCGTGCACGGCTTTCGATGTAACGCGAAATGCCGCTTTCCAGCTGCACCCGGTAGGTGATCTGGTAGTTGCCGGCAGGCCCTTCGCGCAGGCTGCGGTAGGCCTGGCGCATCGAGTTGCGTTCCTGTTCCGGCACCCCCTCGAAAAACGCATCGAACGACTCGTGAAAAGGGGTGGGCGGCAGGCCGTGCAGCTGCGCGGCGCGGGCCGAGCCGTAGAGCATGCCGCTGGGGATGTGCCAGTCCCAGGTGCCCAGCTGCGCCGAGTCCAGGGCCAGGTCCAGGCGCTCCTGGCTGTCCTTCAGGGCCTGCTCGGCGCGCTTGCGTTCGGTGGTGTCGACAAAGGTGCTGATAAGGAAGGTGACGCCCTCCAGTTCGATGCCCTGGGTGCACAGGATGCCGTCGTGCACCTTGCCGCTGGAGGCACGGAACTGCACCTCCATGATCAGCGGGCCGCCGCTGGCGCGGGTCGACTCCATCACCTGGTGACGCTGTTCGGGGTTGACCCACAGGCCCAGCTCCAGGCTGGTCTTGCCTATTACCTGGCTGCCCGGCCAGCCGAACATGTCTTCGAAGTGCTGGTTGACCTCGAAGATCATGCCGTCGTGGCGGCGGGTGAGAAGAATGGCGTTGGGGCTGAGGTGGAACAGGGTGGCGAAGCGCTTTTCCGAATTGATCAGCGCTGTTTCCCGTTCGCGCTGGCGGGTGATTTCGCGGATCACCCCGATCATTTGTGGCCGGCCATGCTGGTCGTGGGTCAGGCTACCGTTGATCTCCAGCCAGTGCAGGCTACCGTCCGGCCAGCGAATACGGTGGCGCATGGCCTGTTCCACTGGCTCGCCGTTGAACACCGCCTGGAATACCTGGCGCGTGCGCGCGCGGTCTTCCTCGGGCAGCAGGTCGAGGTAGTCGACATCGGCGGGCAACGGCCGCTGCGGGTCGAAGCCGAACAGGGCCTGGGTGCCCCGTGACCAGCTGACCCGGCCGCTTTCGATATCCCATAGCCAAGCCCCCAGGCGCGCGCCGTTGAGGGCGGCCAGCAGTTGTGGGGCGTTTTGCCAGGCCTGTTCCGACTCTTGGGGATCGGCCGCTGGGATACGCGGCAGGCGCAAAAAGCGGTTTGCTGATTTGGGCATCGGTACCAGACCTTTGGCGTATGACGCGTCCTTGAATTGGAAGTACCGGGCTGACGGCCGGTCAGGCGGGCCCTGCGTGGCTGTCGAGCAGGGCCATGAATGCCCTGGCCGCGTTCGATAGCGTTCGCTCCGTATGCAGAATGTAGCCTAGCTGGCGCGACAGCTGTATGCCCGGCAAGGCGATGGGTGCAACCTGTTCGTCGAGCATGGTGCGCGGCAATACGCTCCAGGCCAGGCCGATCGATACCATCATCTTGATGGTTTCCAGGTAGTTGGTGCTCATGGCGATGTTCGGCGTCAGGCCTTGGCTTTCGAACAGGCGCTGGACAATGTGGTGGGTGAAGGTGTTACCGCCAGGGAATACCGCCGGGTGGCGGGCGACATCCGCCAGGCTGACCTCATGGTTGTTGGCCAGCGGGTGCTCGGGGGCGGCGACGAAGTCCAGGGCGTCGTCCCACACCGGCACGGCTTTGACCAGGTGATGCGGGTCGGGCGCCAGGGTGATCACGGCAATTTCGGCGCGGCCATGCAGAATTTCGTCGTAGGCCTGTTCCGAATCCAGAAACTGAATATCCAGCGCCACGGCCGGGTACTGGCGGGTGAACGCCCGCAGCAGTGGCGGCAGGCGGTGCAGGCCGATGTGGTGGCTGGTGGCCAGGGTCAGGCGACCGCTCACGGCCCCGGTCAGATTGGTCAGCGCCCGTCGGGTATCATCAAGCACATTGAGGATCTGGTAAGCCCGCGGCAGCAGGGCGCGCCCGGCCTCGGTCAAAGTCACTTCGCGGCCCAGGCGGTCGAACAGCCGTACACCCAGTTGCTGCTCCAGCCCGGCGATGCGTTTGCTGATGGCCGGCTGGGTCAGGAACAGCCGCTCGGCAGCCCCGGAAAAGCTGCCGGTTTCGGCAATGGCGATAAAGGCACTGAGGTTGGCCAGGTCCATGGAGTGGTATTCCTTTGGGTTATCCAAAGCATAAAAATTATGAATTTGAGTTATTCAATCTAACCCCATAGCATCGTCCGTACAAGCCAAGGGGTCTTTGGCATAGAAAGACGCTGATGAGGAACAGTCTGATGGCTGGCAAAACGCTCTACGACAAACTCTGGGAAGCCCATGAGGTCAAGCGCCGTGATGACGGCTCGTCCTTGATCTACATCGACCGCCACATCATTCACGAAGTGACGTCGCCCCAGGCCTTCGAAGGCCTGCGCCTGGCCAACCGCAAACCGTGGCGCATCGACACCAACATCGCCACCCCCGACCACAACGTGCCGACCACGCCAGAGCGCAAGGGCGGTATCGAGGCCATCGTCGACCAGGTGTCGCGCCTGCAGGTGCAGACCCTTGACGAAAACTGTGACGAATACGGCATCGTCGAATTCAAGATGAATGACGAACGCCAGGGCATCGTCCACGTCATCAGCCCGGAGCAGGGTGCCACCTTGCCTGGCATGACCGTGGTCTGCGGCGACTCGCACACTTCTACCCATGGCGCCTTCGGTGCCTTGGCCCACGGCATTGGCACTTCCGAGGTCGAGCACGTGCTCGCCACCCAGTGCCTGGTCGCCAAGAAGATGAAGAACATGCTGGTGCGCGTGGAAGGCCAATTGCCTGCCGGCGTTACCGCCAAGGACATCGTCCTGGCCGTGATCGGCAAGATCGGCACCGCCGGTGGCAACGGCCACGCCATGGAGTTCGCCGGCAGCGCCATCCGCGAATTGTCGATGGAAGGCCGCATGACCATCTGCAACATGTCCATCGAGGCCGGTGCCCGTGTGGGCCTGGTGGCCACTGACGCCACCACCGTTGCCTATGTCGAAGGCCGCCCGTATGCGCCGAAGGGCGAGCAGTGGAAGCAAGCGGTCGAGTCGTGGAAAGACCTGGTGTCGGATGACGATGCCGTGTTCGACACCGTGGTCGAGCTGGATGCCAGCCAGATCAAGCCACAAGTCAGCTGGGGCACCTCGCCCGAGATGGTGTTGGCCGTCGACCAGCGCGTGCCGGACCCGGCTGCCGAAGCCGACCTGGTCAAGCGTGGTTCGATCGAGCGTGCCTTGAAGTACATGGGCCTGACCGCCAACCAGGCGATCACCGATATCAAACTGGACCGCGTGTTCATCGGCTCGTGCACCAACTCGCGTATCGAAGACCTGCGCGCCGCAGCCGAAATCGCCAAGGGCCGCAAGGTAGCCGCTACCGTCAAGCAAGCCATCGTCGTGCCGGGCTCGGGCCTGGTCAAGGCCCAGGCCGAGCGCGAAGGCCTGGACAAGATCTTCGTCGAAGCCGGTTTTGAATGGCGTGAGCCAGGCTGCTCGATGTGCCTGGCGATGAACCCGGACCGCCTGGAGAGCGGCGAGCATTGCGCGTCCACCTCCAACCGCAACTTCGAAGGCCGTCAGGGCGCCGGTGGCCGAACCCACCTGGTCAGCCCGGCCATGGCGGCCGCTGCCGCGGTGACCGGCCACTTCATCGATGTTCGCGAGTTGATCCAAGGGAGCGCAGCATGAAAGCCTTTACCCAGCACACTGGCCTCGTCGCGCCGTTGGACCGTGCCAACGTCGACACCGACCAGATCATCCCCAAGCAGTTCTTGAAGTCGATCAAGCGCACAGGCTTTGGCCCTAACCTGTTCGACGAATGGCGTTACCTGGACGTGGGCCAGCCGTACCAGGACAACAGCAAGCGCCCGGTCAACCAGGATTTCGTACTCAACCACGAACGCTACCAGGGTGCCAGCGTGTTGCTGGCGCGGGAGAACTTTGGGTGCGGCTCCAGTCGTGAGCACGCCCCGTGGGCGCTGGACGAGTACGGCTTCCGCAGCATCATTGCGCCGAGCTTTGCCGACATCTTCTTCAATAACAGCTTCAAGAACGGGCTGTTGCCGATCATCCTCAGCGATGAAGAAGTGGACGAGCTGTTCAAGCAGGTCGAAGCCAACCCGGGTTACCAGCTGACCATCGACTTGCAAGCGCAGGCGGTGACCCGCCCGGATGGCAAGGTGCTGCACTTTGAGATCGATGCGTTCCGCAAGCACTGCCTGCTCAACGGGCTGGACGATATCGGCTTGACCCTGCAGGACGGTGATGCGATCAAGGCCTTCGAAGGCAAGCACCGCGCCAGCCAGCCTTGGCTGTTCCGTGATGCCTGATTGACTCTTCGCGGGTTTACCCGCGAAGAGGCCAGCACCGGCCACAAAAATCTAAAGGATCCAGACATGACCAGCACCCAACACACCGACGTGGTCCAGCGCCAGTTCGGCGAACAGGCCAGCGCCTACCTCAGCAGCGCCGTGCACGCCCAGGGCAGTGAATTCGCCCTGTTGCAGGCCGAGCTGGCGGGCCAGGCCCATGCTCGCGTGCTGGACCTGGGCTGCGGTGCCGGTCATGTCAGTTTCCACGTCGCCCCGCTGGTTGCCGAGGTGGTCGCCTACGACCTCTCGCAATCCATGCTCGACGTGGTCGCCAGCGCCGCCGCCGAGCGCGGCCTGGCCAACATCACCACCGAACGTGGCGCGGCCGAACGCCTGCCGTTCGCCGATGCCTCGTTCGACTTCGTCTTCAGCCGCTACTCGGCCCACCACTGGAGCGACCTAGGCCTGGCCCTGCGCGAAGTGCGCCGGGTGCTCAAGCCAGGCGGCGTGGCAGCGTTCATCGATGTGATGTCGCCGGGCAGCCCGCTGCTCGACACCTACCTGCAAACGGTCGAAGTGCTGCGCGACACCAGCCATGTGCGCGATTACTCCGCCGCCGAATGGCAGCGCCAGGTCAGCGAAGCCGGCCTGCATGTGCGCAGCCACACGCGCCAGCCGCTGCGCCTGGAGTTCACCAGCTGGGTCGAGCGCATGCGCACCCCCGAGCCGATGCGCGTGGCCATCCGCCAATTGCAGCAAGCCATGGGTGAAGAAGTACGGCAGTATTACCAGATCGAGGCCGATGGCTCGTTCAGCACCGATGTGCTGGTGTTGTGGGCCGAGCGTTAAGCACTTTTCGGTGGGGCCCGTCTGGCCGCACCGCGTGAATGGATAGAGGAAAGCATGAGCAAGCAGATTCTGATTCTCCCAGGTGACGGTATCGGCCCGGAAATCATGGCCGAAGCGGTCAAGGTGCTGGAACTGGCCAACGACAAGTTCCAGCTCGGCTTCAGCCTGGAGCACGACGTGATCGGTGGCGCCGCCATCGACAAGCACGGCGTGCCGCTGGCCGACGAAACCCTGGAGCGTGCGCGCAAGGCCGATGCCGTGCTGCTGGGCGCCGTGGGTGGCCCGAAGTGGGACAAGATCGAGCGTGACATCCGCCCAGAGCGCGGCCTGCTGAAAATCCGTTCGCAACTGGGCCTGTTCGCCAACCTGCGCCCGGCCATCCTCTATCCGCAACTGGCCGATGCCTCGTCGCTGAAGCCGGAAATCGTTTCGGGCCTGGACATCCTCATCGTTCGTGAGCTGACCGGTGGCATCTACTTCGGTGCCCCGCGTGGCCAGCGCGAGCTGGAAGGCGGCGAGCGCCAGGCCTACGACACCCTGCCGTACAGCGAAAGCGAAGTGCGCCGCATTGCCCGTGTCGGCTTCGACATGGCCCGCGTGCGCGGCAAGAAGCTGTGCTCGGTGGACAAGGCCAACGTCCTGGCGTCCAGCCAGCTGTGGCGTGAAGTGGTCGAAGACGTGGCCAAGGACTACCCGGATGTCGAACTGAGCCACATGTACGTCGACAACGCTGCCATGCAGCTGGTACGTGCACCCAAGCAGTTCGACGTGATGGTGACCGACAACATGTTCGGTGACATTCTGTCGGATGAAGCTTCCATGCTGACCGGTTCCATCGGCATGCTGCCTTCTGCGTCGCTGGATGCCGACAACAAGGGCATGTACGAGCCGTGCCACGGCTCGGCGCCGGACATCGCCGGCCTTGGCATCGCCAACCCGCTGGCGACCATCCTGTCGGTTTCGATGATGCTGCGTTACAGCTTCAATCAGTCGGCTGCCGCCGAAGCGATCGAGAAGGCGGTGAGCCTGGTTCTGGACCAGGGCCTTCGCACCGGCGACATCTTCTCTGAAGGCTGCCGTAAAGTTGGTACGCAGGAAATGGGCGACGCAGTAGTCGCAGCGCTGCGGAATCTGTAATCTCTCTGGCCCGCCACCCAAAATTCCCGGTGGCGGCCCACTTTTAGCAAAGGTGTAGTTGCGATGAAACGTGTAGGTCTGATCGGTTGGCGCGGTATGGTCGGTTCCGTGCTCATGCAGCGGATGCTGGAGGAGCAGGATTTCGACCTTATCGAGCCGGTGTTCTTCACTACTTCCAACGTGGGTGGCCAAGGCCCGAACGTGGGCAAGGATACAGCGCCGCTCAAGGACGCGTATTCGATTGAAGAACTCAAGACCCTCGACGTTATCCTGACCTGCCAGGGCGGCGACTATACCAACGAGGTCTTCCCCAAGCTGCGTGAAGCCGGCTGGCAGGGTTACTGGATCGATGCTGCCTCGTCCCTGCGTATGCAGGATGACGCCGTGATCGTCCTCGACCCGGTCAACCGCAAGGTCATCGACCAGCAGCTGGACGCCGGTACCAAGAACTACATCGGCGGCAACTGCACCGTCAGCCTGATGCTGATGGGCCTGGGTGGCCTGTTCGAAGCCGGCCTGGTGGAGTGGATGAGCGCCATGACCTACCAGGCAGCCTCGGGTGCCGGCGCGCAGAACATGCGCGAGCTGATCAAGCAGATGGGTGCCACCCACGCTGCCGTTGCCGATGACCTGGCCAACCCGGCCAGCGCCATCCTCGATATCGACCGCAAGGTTGCCGAGGCCATGCGCAGCGAAGCCTTCCCGACCGAGAACTTTGGCGTGCCACTGGCGGGCAGCCTGATCCCGTGGATCGACAAGGAACTGCCGAACGGCCAGAGCCGTGAAGAGTGGAAGGCCCAGGCCGAGACCAACAAGATCCTCGGCCGCTTCAAGAGCCCGATCCCGGTTGATGGTATCTGCGTGCGCATCGGCGCCATGCGTTGCCACAGCCAGGCGCTGACCATCAAGCTGAACAAGGACGTGCCGATCGCCGACATCGAAGGCATGATCAGCCAGCACAACCCTTGGGTGAAACTGGTGCCGAACCAGCGTGAAATCAGCATGCAGGAACTGACCCCAACCAAGGTCACCGGCACCCTGAACATCCCGGTTGGCCGCCTGCGCAAGCTGAACATGGGCTCGCAGTACCTGGGCGCTTTCACCGTGGGTGACCAGCTGCTGTGGGGCGCTGCCGAACCGCTGCGCCGCATGCTGCGGATTCTGCTGGAGCGTTGATCGTTCTGCTTTGACTAAAAACCCGCGCTGGCGACAGCGCGGGTTTTTTTGTGTTCGGGGGTGAGGGTTTCAGCGCCTGTTAGATCGAGCGCCGCCCGCGCGGCGCATCGCGAGCTGCGCGGGCGGCGCTCTATCTCACAAACACCGCAAATCCCAAGCCATCCCCGCTAGCCCTCACGCAACCCACAGCGACGAAGATACGGCCAGCACAGACAAACTCCTACAATCCGAGTAAAGTGCCGCCCCCGCCGTTTTCTGCAAGAGGATCCCTACCATGACACACCCTTTGGACATCGCCGTCGTCGGCGCCACCGGCAGCGTCGGTGAAGCCTTGGTGCAGATCCTCGAAGAACTGGCGTTCCCGGTCGGCACATTGCACCTGCTGGCCAGCATGGAGTCGGCAGGCAGCAGCGTGATGTTCGCCGGCAAGAAGCTCAAGGTGCGTGAAGTGGACAGCTTCGACTTTGCCCAGGTCAAGCTGGCCTTCTTCGCCACTGGCGCCGCAGTCAGCCGCAGCTTTGCCAGCAAGGCGCTGCAGGCGGGCTGCACGGTCATCGATCTGTCTGGTGGCCTGGACGACGCCCTGGCACTGGTGCCTGAGGCCAATGCAGAGCGCCTGGCCGGCCTGGCGCTGCCGGCACGCATCGTCAGCCCATGCTCGGCCGCGGTTGCCGTGGCGGTTGCGCTGGCACCGCTCAAGGGCCTGCTGGACATTGAGCGGGTGCAGGTGATGGCGTCGCTGGCGGTGTCCGCGCAAGGCCGCGAAGCGGTCAGCGAACTGGCCCGGCAAACTGCTGAGCTACTCAATGCCCGGCCGCTGGAGCCACGCTTCTTCGACCGCCAGGTGGCATTCAACCTGCTGGCCCAGGTGGGGGCCGCCGATGAGCAAGGCCATACAGCGCCGGAGCGCCGCCTGGTCAGCGAGTTGCGCGTGCTGCTGGGCATGCCTGAATTGAAGATTTCGGTGAGCTGCGTTCAAGTCCCGGTGTTTTTCGGCGATAGCTTCAGTGTGGCCGTGCAGAGCCGTCGCCCGGTCGACCTGGCAGCGGTCAACCAGGCACTGGAGGCAGCTGATAGTGTCGAGCTGGTGGAACGTGATGATTATCCGACCCCGGTCGGTGACGCAGTGGGCCAAGACGTGGTCTATGTTGGTCGTGTACGTCACGGTGTTGATGAAGACCAGCAGCTCAACCTCTGGCTGACCACCGACAACGTGCGCAAAGGCGCCGCGCTCAATGCCGTGCAAGTGGCACAATTGTTGATTAAACAGATGCCGTAAAAGATACTGGCGAGCACTTTTGTCCTGCTCTGCTTGCAGGTTTCGGGACGATTCATACAAGGGAAGAGGTCATGCTTCGAATTCGCAAACTGGTTCTGGCCATGGCTGCAGCATCCGCGCTGTCGTCTGGCATGGCGAATGCGCTGGGCCTGGGGGAGCTGACCCTGAAGTCGGCACAGAATCAGCCGCTGGACGCCGAGATCGAGTTGCTCGACGTGCGCGACCTCAAGGCCGCCGAAGTGGCGCCAAGCCTGGCGCCACCGGAAGAGTTCAGCAAGGCCGGGGTGGCGTTTCCGACCTACCTCGAAGACCTGACCTTCACACCGGTGATCAACCCCAACGGCAAGAGCGTGCTGCGGGTTACCTCCAGCCAGCCGCTGCCGGGGCCAGTGGTCAAGTTCCTGGTCCAGGTGATGTGGCCGCAGGGCCGCCTGCTGCGCGACTACAGCGTGCTGCTCGACCAGGCCAAGGCCCAGGGCGACAAGCCAGCAGCAGGCAATGTCACACCGGCCACAACCGGTGCCAGCAGCTACACCACCCAACGCCGCGACACCCTGTGGCAAATTGCTGCGCGCAACACCCAGGGTGGCTCGATCCAGCAGACCATGATCGCGATCCAGGCGCTGAACCCCGACGCCTTCATCGGCAACAACATCAACCAGCTGAAGGTTGGCCAGGTACTGCGCCTGCCCGATCAGCAGCAGATCCAGAACATTGCCCAGGGCGAGGCAAACAGCGAGGTGGCCGAACAGTATGCCGCCTGGCGTGAAGGCCGCCGCCTGGGCCCGCGTGCCCGCCAGCTCGACGCTACCCGCCGTGGCGCCGCCGAAGCTGCCCCGGCGCGCATCGCCCAGGGTGACAACCTGCGACTGGTAAGCCCGGGTAACCAGACCGGTGCCGGCCAGGCCAAGGCACTCAACGACAAGCTGGCCGTGGCCCAGGAAAGCCTGGACACCAGCCGCCGCGACAACGACGAACTGAAAAGCCGCATGACCGACCTGCAGAGCCAGCTGGACAAGCTGCAGCGTCTGATCGAGCTGAAGAACGACCAGCTGGCGCGCCTTGAAGCCCAGGGTGCAGCCGCCCCGGCAGTGGCTGCTGCAACGCCGACGCAGCCAGCAGCGGCAGCTCAGCCGGTGGTCAAGCCGGCACCAGCTGCGGTCGATACCGCGCCCAAGCCGGAGCCAGCCGCCAATCCAGCGCCCGCCAGCCAGCCGGGCGGTGCACTCGACCAGATCCTGGGCAACCCGTGGCTGCTTTGGCTGATTGCCGGCTCCAGCATTCTGGTGCTGGCGTTGCTGCTGTGGTTGCTGGCGCGCAAGCGCAAGGCCCAGCAAGAAGCTGAAAAGCACCTGCGCATGGCGCGGGCGCTGGAAGAAGAGCAAGCCCCAGGTTTTGACACCGATACCGAGAGCCTCGACGGCGTCGAAGTCTCGGAGCCGAGCGTGACCTTGTCGCCAGCCGTGGTCGCAGCTTCGGCTGCCGCTGCCGTTGCTGCGGAGAAAGTGGCAGCGCCAGCCGCCGAGGCAGAACTCGAGGCCGAGCCGTACGCAGACCCGCACGCCGCGCTGTTTGCCGAAGTCGATCAATGCCTGGCCGAGGGCCGCCTGAACCGCGCCACCGAACTGCTGGAGCCCGCTGTGGCCGCCGCGCCAGAGCGTGACGACCTGCGCCTGAAACTCATGGATGTGTACGCCCGCCAGGGTGACCAGAGCGCGTTCGCCGAACAGGAGCGCAAGCTGCCGGCCAGCGAGCAGAACACTGCCCAGGTTGCCGGGCTGAAAGAACGTTACCCGGCCATGCTTGGCCTGGCCGCGGCTGGCCTGGGTGCGGCGGCACTGGCTGCCGAAATGGATGAGCAGTATGTGCAGGAGCTGCTGCACGACGAGCCTGAGGCGCCGGTGGTTGCCGATGTGGTGCCTGACGAGGTGCCTGAGTTCGAGCCAGAGGCAGGCGCTGAGCCGGAAGTTTTGGCGCAAGCAGAACCTGAAGCCGAGCTAGATGCCTTCGAAGAAGTGCCGACCCTTGATGCGCCGGGCCTGGATGAACAGGACCTGGACAGTGACTTTGACCTGAGCCTGGGTGAAGACCTGCCAGAAGAAGACCCGCTGGCAGCGCCGTTGCTGGACGAGCCGGCGGCACAGGAACCCGTACCCGACGAGCTGGTAATTGCCGAGCCTGTGCTGGATGAGCCAGCGCTGGAAGAGGTTCAGCCAGAAGAGCAGCCGTTTGCCGTGGATGCCGAACTGCAAGCCGACGCCGACGCTGACTTCGAGGCCATGCTGGCCCAGGCAGAGCCACAGCCTGCCGTGGACCTGTCCGATTTCGACCTCGATGTCACTGAGCCGGTTGCCCCGGCCGCCCCGCAAGCGGTGGAAGAGGCCCCGGTGGACGTCGCCGCCGAACTGGCTGCCTTCGACAGCGTGCCGGAGTTTGACCCGGTGTCCGAGTTCGACATGCCGTCGGACTTCGACCTGTCGCTGTCGCTGGACGACGATTCGCCGGCCGCCAAAAGCTTTGCCTCGGAACTGGACGACGTCAACGCCGAGCTGGACAAGCTGTCGCAGAGCCTCGAATCGCCATCGCTGGAGCCACACTTCACCAGCGAGGACGCGGTTGCGCAGCCTGAGCCCGAGCCTTTGGACGACCTGGACTTCGACTTCTTCTCCGGCAGTGACGAAGTAGCCACCAAGCTCGACCTGGCCCGCGCCTACATCGACATGGGCGACAACCAGGGCGCGCGCGACATCCTTGATGAAGTGGTCAAGGACGGCGACGACACCCAGCGCCAGGAAGCCGAGGACATGCTCTCTCGCCTGGTCTGATGCGCTTGCGCAGGCGGTTCAGTGCCTGTAGGAGCGGCCTTGTGTCGCGAACGGGCCGCATAGCGGCCCCGCCGATATCTGCGCGATGCTGAAAATCTGGGGCCGCGTTGCGGCCCATCGCGACACAAGGCCGCTCCTACAGGGGCTGCGTCAGCTTGATGTGCCATGAACAACGGCAGCCCTACACGGCTGCCGTTGTCGTTATAATCCCCGCCATTCCGTACACCCCACAGGTTTCATGCGCTTGGACATCATCGACACCGCTACTGCCGAATCCGCGGCCGAAGGCTACTCCCGAATCGCCCTGGGCGTGGAATACAAGGGCGCCCGCTACCGCGGCTGGCAGCGTCAGGCCAGTGGAGTGCCCAGTGTCCAGCAAGCGCTGGAACAAGCGTTGTCCAAGGTCGCCAACGAACCGATTTCGGTGATCTGTGCCGGGCGCACCGATGCCGGCGTGCATGGCTGCGGGCAGATCGTGCATTTCGATACCCGTGCCGTACGCGACGAGCGCGCCTGGACCCTGGGCACCAACTTCAACCTGCCGCACGACATCAGCGTGGTCTGGTCGCGGCCGATGCCGGCCGACTTCCATGCCCGCTTCAAGGCGTGTGCCCGGCGCTACCGCTACGTCATCTACAACGACCCGATCCGCCCGGCGCACCTGGCCGAGGAAGTGACCTGGAACCACCGCCTGCTGGATGTCGAGCGCATGGCCGAAGCGGCGCAGTTCCTGCTTGGCACCCACGACTTCAGCGCCTTTCGCGCCAGCCAGTGCCAGGCCAAGTCGCCGATCAAGCACATCTACCACCTGCGCGTTACCCGCCATGGCCAGATGATCGTGCTGGACGTGCGCGCCACCGCCTTCCTGCACCACATGGTGCGTAACATTGTCGGTGTGCTGACAGCCATCGGCGCCGGCGAGCGCCCGGTCACCTGGGCGCGTGAAGTACTGGAAGGGCGCGACCGCCGTGAAGCCGGGGTCACCGCTCATCCGTACGGGCTTTACCTGGTCAAGGTGGAGTACCCCGAGGAATATGTGCTGCCCCAGCGTTACATCGGCCCACACTTTTTGACCGGCTACGAAGCGTTGGCAGACTGACGGACGAAAAGCCATTTGCTAACATCCGGCCTTTCACCGTAACAATCAGGGTTCGCTGTCCATGAGCAATGTTCGCAGCAAGATCTGCGGGATTACCCGTATCGAAGACGCACTGGCCGCTGCCCAAGCGGGTGCCGATGCCATCGGCTTTGTCTTCTATGCCAAGAGCCCGCGGGCCGTGGACGTGCGCCAGGCACGGGCGATCATTGCCGAGTTGCCGCCGTTCGTGACCACGGTCGGGCTGTTTGTCAACGCTTCGCGTTGCGAGCTGAACGAGATCCTCGAAGTGGTTCCGCTGGACCTGCTACAGTTCCACGGCGATGAAACCCCGCAAGACTGCGAAGGCTACCACCGCCCCTGGATAAAGGCCCTGCGCGTACGCCCGGGCGACGACCTGGAGGCAGCCTGCCAGCTTTACGCAGGGGCCCGCGGCATATTGCTGGACACCTATGTGGCAGGCGTGCCCGGGGGAACCGGTGAGGCGTTCGACTGGTCACTGGTGCCGGCACACCTGAGCAAGCCCATCATCCTGGCGGGCGGGCTGTCGGCGGATAACGTCGGCCAGGCCATCGCCCAGGTGCGGCCTTATGCGGTGGATGTCAGCGGTGGCGTCGAACAGGCCAAGGGCATCAAGGACGCGGCGAAAATCGAGGCCTTCATGCAGGCGGTGAAACAGGCGTGATGGCAGATGTGACGGCTGGCTGCGCGCCATCGTCCATAGCTTTCGCAGCCCTGCGGGGCAGCCGCCGGTGGCGGCACAACAACACATTAGCGGTGGAGTGGCACGCTGGAAGCCCCGGCGGCCGGTCCATCATCGTTTCATAAAAGATTTTGAGCTCAAGGGCAGGGCAGGGCCGGTGAAGCCGACCCCCGCCTGCCAATACTGGAGAAAGAAAGCATGAGCAACTGGTTAGTCGACAAACTGATCCCTTCGATCATGCGTTCCGAGGTGAAGAAGAGCTCGGTGCCTGAGGGCCTGTGGCACAAGTGCCCGTCCTGCGAGGCCGTGCTGTATCGTCCGGAGCTGGAAAAGACCCTGGATGTCTGCCCCAAGTGCAACCACCACATGCGCATCGGCGCACGTGCGCGCATCGATATCTTCCTCGACGCGGAAGGCCGTGCCGAACTGGGTGCCGACCTGGAGCCGGTCGACCGCCTGAAGTTCCGTGACGGCAAGAAGTACAAGGACCGCCTGACCGGCGCCCAGAAGCAGACCGGCGAAAAAGACGCGCTGATCTCCATGAGCGGCACCCTGATGGGCATGCCGATCGTGGTCAGCGCCTTCGAATTCTCGTTCATGGGCGGCTCCATGGGTGCCATCGTCGGTGAGCGCTTCGTGCGTGCGGCCAACTACGCCCTGGAACACCGCTGCCCAATGGTCTGCTTCTCCGCTTCGGGCGGCGCGCGCATGCAGGAAGCACTGATCTCGCTGATGCAGATGGCCAAGACCTCGGCCGTGCTGGCGCGCCTGCGCGAAGAAGGCATCCCGTTCATCTCGGTGCTGACCGACCCGGTGTACGGCGGCGTTTCCGCCAGCCTGGCGATGCTCGGCGACGTCATCGTCGGTGAGCCAAAGGCCCTGATCGGCTTCGCCGGCCCACGTGTGATCGAGCAGACCGTACGCGAGAAGCTGCCAGAAGGCTTCCAGCGCAGCGAGTTCCTGCTGGAGCACGGTGCTATCGACCTGATCATCTCCCGTGGCGAACTGCGCCCGCGCCTGGCCCGCCTGCTGGCGCAGATGACCGGCCAGGACACCCCGGAGCAGGCACGTGAGGCGGCTGCCGTCGCGTGATGAAACAACGATCCCTGGGCGAATGGCTCGCCTACCTCGAGCAGTTGCACCCCTCGGCCATCGACATGGGCCTGGAGCGGTCGCAGAAGGTGCTTGCCCGGCTGGCGCTGGGCAAGCTGGCGCCACGCGTGGTGACGGTGACCGGCACCAACGGCAAGGGCTCGACCTGCGCCTTCGTGGCCTCGCTGCTGCGCGCCCAGGGGCTCAAGGTCGGCATGTACAGCTCGCCGCACCTGTTGCGTTACAACGAGCGGGTAGTGATCGATGGCCAGGAGGCCAGTGATGAGCGCCTGTGCGAAGCCTTCGCCGCCGTCGAGGCGGCGCGGGGCGAAATTTCCCTGACCTACTTCGAGATGGGCACGCTGGCCGCGTTCTGGTTGTTCTACCAGTCGCAGCTGGATGCCGTGGTGCTGGAAGTGGGCCTTGGTGGCCGCCTGGACACCGTGAACGTGGTGGATGCCGACCTGGCCCTGGTGACCAGTATCGGCGTCGACCATGTCGATTACCTGGGCGATACTCGCGAGCTTGTGGCCTTCGAGAAGGCCGGCATCTTCCGCGCGGGCAAGCCGGCCCTGTGCGGTGACCTGGACCCGCCGCAGCCGTTGCTGGACAAGGCCGCCGAACTGGCAGCGCCGCTGTTCCTGCGCGGTCGCGACTTCGATCTGGCCAGTGCCGATGGCAACTGGAGCTGGCGAGGTACGGCGGCTGATGGTGCGCAGGTTGAGCTGCGTGACCTGCCTTTGCTTGACCTGCCCATGGAAAACGCCACGCTGGCCCTGCAGGCTTACCTGCTGACGGGGCTGCCGTGGGATGCCGCGCAGGTGCGCCAGGCACTGCTGGATACCCGCATCACCGGCCGCCTCGACCGCCGCCTGCTGAACTGGCAGGGCAAGCCGGTGGAGCTGCTGCTGGATGTGGGGCACAACCCCCATGCAGCGGAGTACCTGGCTCGGCGCCTGGCGGCCCGGCCGCTCAAAGGGCGTCGCCTGGCGGTGTTCGGCCTGCTCGCCGACAAGGACCTGGACGGCGTTGTCGCGCCGCTGCAAGGCCTGGTCGACGACTGGGCCGTGGCGCCCCTGGATACCCCCCGCAGCCGCCCGGCTGCGGAACTGGCCACGGCCTTGACGAACCTCGGTGCTGCGGTGAAGTCTTATGCCAGCGTCGACGCCGCCCTTGAAGGGCAATGCGCTCTGGCGACGGCGGATGATCAGGTCCTGCTGTTCGGTTCGTTTTTCTGTGTTGCCCAGGCGCTGGAGTGGCTGGAGCGGCACGCCCAGGAGGGTGGAGTAGATGGCAGTGCTGGATAAAGGGATGAAACAGCGCATGGTGGGTGCGCTGGTGCTGGTGGCGCTGGCGGTGATTTTCCTGCCGATGCTGTTCACCCGCGAGGACGAGATGCGCCAGGTGCACGTCGAGGCCCCGCAGGCCCCGGCCATGCCAAGCCTGCCGGAAGTGAAGGTGGAGCCGGTCGCCGTGCCGGAGCCGCAGGTCATTCCTGAAGAGCCGCAGCAGCCACCGGTGGTGGTCGACGAGTCCACTGCGCCGGCCGCTACGCCCAGCCAGCCAATCACGCCATCGCCGCAGACCCAGGCGCAGGTTCAGCCGGCCAAACCGCAGGTCCCGGCAGCCAAGGTCGAGCCGAAGCCGGCGGCCACCCCGGCACCTGCCACGGCAGTGGCCAAGCCAGCTGCCCCCTCGAAGATCGACGTCAATGGCTTGCCTGTCAGCTGGTCCATCCAGTTGGCCAGCCTGTCCAACCGTGCCGGTGCCGAGAAGCTGCAGCAAACGCTGCGCAGTCAGGGCTACAACGCCTATATCCGCTCGGCGGGCGGGATGAACCGGGTGTATGTCGGGCCGCTGATCGAGCGGGCCGAAGCCGAGCGCACGCGCGACGCCATCAACCGCCAGAACAGCCTCAAGGGCTTTGTGGTGCGGTTCCAGCCAGAACGCAGCTGATACCCAGTAGCGGCCTTGCTGGCCATTCGCGGGTAAACCCGGCCCCTGTGGGAGCGGGTTTACCCGCGAATCGCCCAACACCAATCCACCCCACATTCCGCTTACTCCCAGCCCGTCGCTCTGGTAAAATGCGCCGCCTCAAACGTCTGCAGGCAGCACCGTGGCATTTACCTTGGTTGATTGGGCGATCATCGCGATCATCGCCGTCTCCACACTGATCAGTCTCAAGCGCGGCTTCGTCAAGGAAGCCTTGTCCTTGCTCATCTGGATCATTGCCGGTGCGGTTGCCTGGATGTTCGGCGGTTCGCTCTCGGTGTATCTTGAGAGCTATATCCAGACGCCATCGATGCGCGTCATCGCCGGCTGCGCCATTCTTTTCGTCGCCACCTTGCTGGTGGGGGCCATGGTCAACTTCCTCGTCGGCGAGCTGATCCGTGTGACCGGGCTGTCCGGTACCGATCGTTTCCTGGGCATGGCCTTCGGCGCCGCGCGCGGGGCCTTGCTGGTAGTGGTGGCCATCGGCCTGATCAGCCTGGGGCCTGTTCAACAAGACACCTGGTGGCAGGAATCACGCCTGATACCACAATTTCTCTTGGTCGCCGACTGGTCGAAAAACCTGATCCTGGGTTTCACCGGCCAGTGGTCGCCCAGTGGGTTGATCAGCGCTCCGGCTGATCTTCCGTTCAAGGAACAGTTGCTCGGTCCGTCCCGGCCCTGAGCGCTATTCACTCAAGTTTCGTCAAAGTAGGGGTTGCGTCGCATGTGTGGCATCGTCGGTATCGTCGGTAAGTCGAACGTCAATCAGGCGCTGTATGACGCGCTTACGGTCCTCCAGCACCGCGGCCAGGACGCTGCCGGTATCGTGACCAGCCATGACGGCCGGTTGTTCCTGCGCAAGGATAATGGCCTGGTGCGCGACGTCTTCCAGCAGCGCCACATGCAGCGCCTGGTTGGCAGCATGGGCATTGGCCACGTGCGCTACCCGACTGCGGGCAGCTCGACCTCGGCCGAGGCCCAGCCGTTCTACGTCAACTCGCCGTACGGCATCACCCTGGCCCACAACGGCAACCTGACCAACGTCGAGCAGTTGGCCAAGGAGATCTACGAGTCCGACCTGCGCCACGTCAACACCAACTCCGACTCGGAAGTGCTGCTGAACGTGTTCGCCCATGAGCTGGCGGTGCGCGGCAAGCTGCAGCCGACCGAAGAAGACGTGTTCGCTGCTGTTTCCCACGTGCACAGCCGCTGCGTCGGCGGTTACGCCGTGGTGGCGATGGTCACCGGTTATGGCATCGTCGGTTTCCGCGACCCCCACGGCATCCGCCCGGTGGTGTTCGGCCAGCGTCACACCGACGAAGGCGTGGAATACATGATCGCCTCGGAAAGCGTGGCCCTGGACGTGCTTGGCTTCACCCTGATCCGCGACCTGGCGCCGGGCGAAGCGGTGTACATCACCGAAGAAGGCCAGCTGTTCACCAAGCAGTGCGCCGAATCGCCAAAACTGCAGCCGTGCATCTTCGAGCACGTCTACCTGGCGCGCCCGGACTCGATCATCGACGGTATTTCGGTATACAAGGCCCGGCTGCGCATGGGTGAGAAACTGGCCGACAAGATCATGCGCGAGCGCCCGGAGCACGATATCGACGTGGTCATCCCGATCCCGGACACCAGCCGCACTGCCGCGCTGGAGCTGGCCAACCGCCTGGGCGTCAAGTTCCGCGAAGGTTTCGTCAAGAACCGCTACATCGGCCGTACCTTCATCATGCCCGGCCAGGCCGCGCGCAAGAAATCGGTACGCCAGAAGCTCAACGCCATCGAACTGGAATTCCGCGGCAAGAACGTGATGCTGGTGGACGACTCGATCGTGCGCGGCACCACCTGCAAGCAGATCATCCAGATGGCCCGCGAAGCCGGCGCCAAGAATGTCTACTTCTGCTCCGCAGCCCCGGCAGTACGCTACCCCAACGTCTACGGCATCGACATGCCGAGTGTTCACGAACTGATCGCCCACAACCGTACCACCGAACAAGTGGCCGAGTTGATTGGCGCCGACTGGCTGATCTATCAGGACCTGCCAGACCTGATCGACTCGGTCGGTGGCGGCAAGATCAAGATCGACCACTTCGATTGCGCGGTGTTCAACGGTGAGTACGTCACCGGCGATATCGACGATGCCTACCTCGAACGTATCGAGCAGGCCCGTAATGACCTGGCCAAGGTCAAGAACCAGGCCGTCAGCGCGATCATCGACCTCTACAACAACTGATTCAGGGAGCGACGGCATGACGGATCAATGGGATGCCGGGCGACTGGACAGCGACCTCGAGGGTGTCGGTTTCGACACCCTGGCGGTGCGCGCCGGTCAACACCGTACACCCGAGGGCGAGCACAGCGAAGCGCTGTTCCTGACCTCCAGCTACGTGTTCCGCACGGCCGCCGACGCGGCCGCGCGCTTTGCCGGTGAAACGCCGGGCAACGTCTATTCGCGTTACACCAACCCGTCGGTGCGTGCCTTCGAGGAGCGCCTGGCGGCCATGGAAGGCGCCGAGCAGGCCGTGGGCACCTCCACTGGCATGGCAGCCATCCTGGCCGTGGTGATGTCGCTGTGCAGCGCCGGTGACCATGTGCTGGTGTCGCAGAGCGTGTTCGGCTCGACCATCAGCCTGTTCGAGAAGTACTTCAAGCGCTTTGGCGTGCAGGTGGACTACGTGCCACTGGTCGACCTCGGCGGCTGGGAAAAGGCCATCAAGGCCAATACCAAGCTGCTGATCGTCGAGTCGCCGTCCAACCCGCTGGCCGAGCTGGTCGATATCACCGCGCTCAGTGAAATCGCCCATGCCCGCGGTGCCATGCTGGTGGTGGACAACTGCTTCAGTACCCCGGCGCTGCAGCAGCCGCTGAAGCTGGGTGCCGATATCGTGTTCCACTCGGCTACCAAGTTCATCGACGGCCAGGGCCGTTGCATGGGTGGCGTGGTTGCCGGCCGTGCCGAACAGATGAAAGAAGTGGTGGGCTTCCTGCGTACCGCAGGCCCGACGCTCAGCCCGTTCAATGCCTGGATCTTCACCAAGGGCCTGGAAACGTTGCGCCTGCGCATGCGTGCGCACTGCGAAAGCGCCCAGGCCCTGGCCGAATGGCTGGAGCAGCAGGACGGCGTGGAGAAGGTGCATTACGCCGGCCTGCCCAGCCACCCGCAGCACGAACTGGCCAAGCGCCAGATGAGTGGCTTTGGCGCGGTGGTCAGCTTCGAGGTCAAGGGTGGCAAAGAGGGCGCCTGGCGCTTCATCGACGCCACCCGGGTGATTTCCATCACCACCAACCTGGGTGACAGCAAGACAACCATCGCCCACCCGGCCACCACCTCCCACGGCCGCCTGTCGGCGCAGGAGCGTGAGGCCGCCGGTATCCGCGACAGCCTGATCCGCGTTGCCGTGGGCCTGGAAGATGTGGCTGACCTGCAGGCTGACCTTGCACGCGGGCTGGCCGCACTGTGATCGAAATCCGCGGCAGTACCCCGGGCCAGAATGGCCGGGTAGCCTTGGTCACCGGTGCCGCGCGCGGCATCGGCCTGGGCATTGCCGCATGGCTGATCTGTGAAGGCTGGCAGGTGGTGCTGAGCGACCTGGACCGTCAGCGTGGCGGCAAAGTGGCCAAGGCCTTGGGCGACAACGCCTGGTTCATCACCATGGACGTCGCCGACGAGGCCCAGGTCATTGCCGGGGTGTCCGAAGTGCTTGGGCAGTTCGGTCGGCTGGACGCGCTGGTGTGCAATGCGGCCATCGCCAACCCGCACAACCAGACGCTGGAAAGCTTGAGCCTGGCACAGTGGAACCGGGTGTTGGCGGTTAACCTCAATGGCCCGATGCTGCTGGCCAAGCATTGTGCGCCGTACCTGCGTGCGCACAACGGGGCCATCGTCAACCTCACCTCTACCCGGGCGCGGCAGTCCGAGCCCGACACCGAGGCCTACGCAGCGAGCAAGGGTGGCCTGGTGGCCTTGACCCATGCCCTGGCCATGAGCCTGGGCCCGGAAATTCGTGTCAATGCAGTGAGCCCGGGCTGGATCGATGCCCGTGACCCGTCGCAGCGCCGTGCCGAGCCGTTGACCGATGCCGACCATGCCCAGCACCCGACGGGCAGGGTAGGCACCGTGGAAGATGTGGCGGCGATGGTTGCCTGGCTGTTGTCGCGCCAGGCGGCGTTTGTCACCGGTCAGGAGTTTGTGGTCGATGGCGGCATGACCCGCAAGATGATCTACACCTGAGCTTGGCGCTGTGAGGGAAGGGGACCGAAAGGTCCCTTTTCTGTTTTTGCTTTTTTTGAAAAAAATTCAATGGGGCTATTGACTTAGCTTCGCCACCTGCGTAAATTTCGCGGCCTCAGAGAAGCAAACGCAACAAGCAACATCGCGAGGGTGATTAGCTCAGCCGGGAGAGCATCTGCCTTACAAGCAGAGGGTCGGCGGTTCGATCCCGTCATCACCCACCACTTCCTGAGAAGTTCCTGGTGCAAAGGTTTCGCAAGAAGCCGATAGCCAGAGAGGAACGCACTGCGCAGCGGTAGTTCAGTCGGTTAGAATACCGGCCTGTCACGCCGGGGGTCGCGGGTTCGAGTCCCGTCCGCTGCGCCATTTTTCAGTAACAGATGGGTGCCATGCACCGGTCTGAAGCCAGAAGGCAAAACGCCTTTGGCTGATCCCAGTTTCAATCAGGTGCAAGCCTGAACGATACGCAGCGGTAGTTCAGTCGGTTAGAATACCGGCCTGTCACGCCGGGGGTCGCGGGTTCGAGTCCCGTCCGCTGCGCCATCTTCGTTTCAAGGTCCCTAGAACACCTTGAAGCAAACACAAATGAAGCGATCCTGTTGTCGCTTTTTTTGTGCCTGCCCCGAGGCCATTGCGCCGGAAGGGTAGACCCAGGTTTCAATCGGGCGCAAGCCTGAATGATACGCAGCGGTAGTTCAGTCGGTTAGAATACCGGCCTGTCACGCCGGGGGTCGCGGGTTCGAGTCCCGTCCGCTGCGCCATCTTAGCCTCAAGGCCCCTTGAACGCCTTGAAGCACGAAAAAGCGACCTTCGGGTCGCTTTTTTCGTTTCTACGGCTGGAAACCCCCGCCTTTACCCAGATTTACACCAACCTGACACACTCTTCACCGACCAATGGTTCCTGTGCCTGCCTGCTGTGTTGCACAATAGGCACCTTCTCGACTTACCCGGAATTCGCAATGACCAGATCTTCCGTCTTTGGTGCGCTCGGGCTGGCCCTGGTGCTGGCGGGGGTGGCCGGTTGTTCCTCAAAAAAAACCGCCGTGTACGAGCACGAGAACTTCGATGACTCGGGTACCTTCTCGCGCAGTTTTCCAGTGAGCGATGCCGGCTCTTGCGAGGCCGCCCGGCGTGCCTTGCTCAGCCAGGGCTACATCATCACCAACAGCGGCGCCAACCAGGTAGTGGGTAACAAGAGCTTCCAGCAGAACAGCGAGAACCACCTGCAGATCAGCTTCAACGTGACCTGTGCGCCAGATGTAAGCGACGAACAGCGTTCGACCATGTTCGCCAACGCCCTGCAGGACCGTTACGCGCTGAAAAAGTCCAACACCTCGGCTAGCCTGGGGGTGGGTGTGCTGGGTTCGGTATCGATGCCGATCGGCTCCAGCGACGACTCGATGGTCAAGGTGGCCAGCGAAACGGTAACGGCAGCGCAGTTCTATGACCGGTATTTCGCCTTGGTAGAGAGCTACCTGCCCAAGCCCAAGCCGAAGAAGGTCGAAGAGGCCAAGGTCGAGACGCCCAAGGCCCAGAAGCCAGCGGTCGAACTGGGGCTGCCGGAGCAGGCGGCTGCGAACCCGGTGGCACCTGCCCCGGCTCCGGAAGCCGTACCTGTGGCGCAAGTTGCACCCGCGCCTACGGCCGTTGCCCCGGCCAGTGAAGCAGCAGCGGCACCGGTGGTGAATGACAGCCAGGGTTCGCAGCCTGTCGCGCCGCCGGCCGAGGCAGCGCCGATTCAGGTGCAGCAGGAAGCCCAGCCTGCCGAGGCCTCATCGCCTTCCCTTTGACTGTTTGCCTGTACCGGCCTCTTCGCGGGTAAACCCGCTCCCACAGGTACTGCACAGAATTTGAGATCTGTGCGTACCTGTGGGAGCGGGTTTACCCGCGAAGAGGCCGGTGCAGGCTGTGAACATTCCCTGTAACAGACACCCCGCGATAACTTCCTGAACACCTGCTACGTTTACCACTCATAAGCTTGTCATCATCTCTTCACCCAACCTGCCTAGGCTGAAGGTGATACCTACGAAGACAAAACGAGTAAAGAGGACGCAGGGCAATGGACGAATACCAGGAAGAACTACTCGAAACCCAGGCTTATGAACTGGACACCCCGGAACCGGCTGAAGACGCTACCGAGCTTTAGCCCGCCCGTCGCTGGCTGCGGCGAAACTCCCCCGGCGTAAGGCCCGTCCAGCGCTTGAACGCGCGCTGGAAGGCCTCGGCCGAAGCAAACCCCAGCAGATAGGCAATCTCGCCAAAGGCCAGCTCCGTGTCACGGATATAGGTCTCGGCCAGGTCGCGCCGCGTTTCATTGAGCAAGTCGCGAAAGCGCGTGCCTTCCTCGGCCAGCTTGCGGCGCAGGGTCCAGGTGGGCAACTGCAAGTGCAGCGCCACTTCTTCCAGGTCCGGTTCACGGCCGCCATTGAGCAGCGGGCCCAGCAGGTGAGTAATGCGCTCACCCAGGCTGCGCACCCGCGTAAGCTGCTGCATCTGCGCCTCACACAATTGCAGCAGGTGCTGCCAGGTGCTCGGGCAGTGCCTGGGGTTGGCCAGCTGCAGTGTCGCGCGGCTCAGGCGCAGCTGGTTGCCCTCGGCCGCGAACTGCACGGGTGCGCTGCACAGCGCCTGATAGCGCGCCGCATAGGGGGGCGCGGTAAATTCGATGTCCAGGCGCTCCGCCTGCACCGCTGTGCCAGCCAGATCGGCAAGCTGCGCCAGCCAGCCGGCAAGCAGTGAATCGACCACGAAGCGGTTGTAGGCGTTGTAGGGGCTGATGGAGTAGAAGCGCAACCAGGCGCCCTGGGCATCTTCCTCGAAGCTGGAATGGCCACGGTAGTTGGCCGCATACAGCGGTTCGAAGCGCAGCAGGGTGCGCGCCGCATCGCCTAGGGTCGGCGCCTGGGCGGCGGTGACCCCGGCCAGGCCGGCATGCGCCAGCCGGCTCAGGCGCCCCATGTGAAGGCCCAGCGCGGCCTCGCCACTCAGCTCGATGGCGGCGTGGCCCAGGTGCATGTAACGGGGGATCGACAAGCGCGCGCCAGCTTCGGCAAGGCGGGGCGCATCCAGACCATAGCGGCGCAGCAGCGGTTCGGGGTCGTGCCCCAGTTCGCGCAGGGCCTCTGTCAGCGGCTGAACAAAGCCTACCGAAAGCTCGCCCAGGCGTACGCGGGGGCGGGCCATGGGCCTACAGCCACAGGTTCAGCAGGCGAGCGCCATGGCTGGGGGTACCCGCCAGCAACTCACCCGACTGGCGGGCAAAGCCCTGGCCGTCGCTGGCCTGTTCCCAGAACTGCCCGCGCATGAACACGCTCATGCTGCTGACGCTGGCCCCTGCGGCCTCGGTCAGGCGTTGCCAGGCGCTCTGTTCGCTGACTTCGCCACGTTGCAAGGGCAGCCCGGCGCTGGCCTGCTGGTGGCGATTGCCACGCCATGGCGCTTCCCAACTGCCCTTGCCGCTGAGGAATACCGGGTTGGCGATCAGTTGCACCGATTGTTGTGCCAGTTGCTGATGGTTTTCCGGGTACCAGCTGTCACTGCCCACCAGTACACCCAGGCGCCCGGCAGGGGTTTGCACCACTTGCAGGGGTTGTTGGCGGCCATCGTGGACGTAGCGGCGCATTTCACTGTCGGGGAACTGCTGGCGCTGTGGCTGGCCCAGCAGTGAGCCATCACCGGCAAACACCAGGCTGCTGTTGAACAGCGGGCCACTGCCGGCGTGCAGCACGCCCTGTTTCACGTAGGGCGCAGGCAGCACGATGGAACCAGCCACCAGGGTGACGCCGAATTCCTTGGCCAGCCCGCCGAACAGCTGTTGGTAGTCTGCGGCCATCTGCTCGGCCTTCATGCGCAGGTGTGCATCCGCGCGCCAATCGTCGCCGTCGGCACCCAGCATGGCCAGGCCGTAACGCAGCGGGTTGCTCAACTCCAGCCATTGCAAGGCCTCGCGGCTTTGCGTGACCTGATAAAACTCGTTCTTTTCCCCGCGTGCCCATAGCCAGGTGCCGATGTGCTCTGGCAGCACCACCACCGTGCGCGGGCCCACCAGCCCCTGGGCACGGGCCTGCTCCAGATAGGCTGCCAGCTTGCGGTGCAGGCGTTGCAGGTTCTGGTAGTCGCCCGGGTACAGCAGCGGCTCGACGCCCAGCAGGTTGCCGTGTTCACCCGGCACGCCATGGTTGAGTGCCAGCTCGATGCGCAGGTCGGACAGGTAGTGGCCTTCCGGGCGCTGTTGGGTCCAGAAACCGTAGCCGCAGAGGGAAGCGATCATCACCAGCGCCAGGGCGCTTGCCAGGAGTTTTCGCATGAAACAGGACGACGCCTTAAGAAACGAGGGTTCCCTAGCGTAGTCCTGCTGTTCGTCAGGATCAATAACTTGTCAGTTTCGATCATTGAGCCAATTCAAACGGCTGTTTAATGTCGCTGACAGACAAACGACGGGCCCCGCCGACCAGTGAGGTGCCCGCATACCGTGATCACGCCACCAGGGGACCTTCCATGGCCGCCGACCGCTACCCGCACCTGCTCGCTCCGCTGGACCTGGGCTTCACCACTTTGCGCAACCGCACCTTGATGGGCTCGATGCACACCGGCCTCGAAGAGCGCCCCGGCGGCTTCGAGCGCATGGCTGCGTACTTTGCCGAGCGCGCCCGGGGCGGCGTCGGCCTGATGGTCACTGGCGGCATTGCGCCCAACGATGAAGGCGGGGTGTATTCCGGCGCGGCCAAGCTCAGCACCGAGGAAGAAGCCGACAAGCACCGCATCGTCACCGAAGCGGTGCACGCCGCCGGTGGCAAGGTGTGCCTGCAGATCCTGCATGCCGGGCGCTACGCCTACAGCCCACGGCAGGTGGCACCTAGCGCAATCCAGGCGCCGATCAACCCGTTCAAGCCCAAAGAGCTGGACGAGGAGGGCATCGAGAAACAGATCGCCGACTTCGTCAATTGCGCGGCACTGGCCCAGCGCGCCGGCTACGACGGCGTCGAGATCATGGGTTCGGAAGGCTACTTCATCAATCAGTTCCTGGCTGCCCACACCAACCACCGCACCGACCGCTGGGGCGGCAGCTATGAAAACCGCATGCGCCTGGCGGTGGAAATCGTCAGCCGGGTGCGCGGCGCGGTAGGGCCGAATTTCATCATCATCTTCCGCCTGTCGATGCTCGACCTGGTCGAGGGTGGTAGCACCTGGGACGAGATCGAGCTGCTGGCCAAGGCCATCGAGCAGGCCGGCGCGACCTTGATCAACACCGGCATCGGCTGGCACGAAGCGCGCATCCCGACCATTGCCACCAAGGTGCCGCGTGCGGCATTTAGCAAGGTCACCGCCAAGCTCCGAGGCGTGGTGAGCATTCCGTTGATCACCACCAACCGTATCAATACGCCGGAAGTGGCCGAAGCCGTATTGGCCGAAGGCGATGCCGACATGGTTTCGATGGCCCGGCCGTTCCTGGCCGACCCGGACTTCGTCAACAAGGCAGCGGCTGGCCGCGCCGACGAGATCAATACCTGCATCGGCTGCAACCAGGCCTGCCTTGACCACACTTTTGGCGGCAAGCTGACCAGCTGCCTGGTCAACCCGCGTGCCTGCCACGAAACCGAGCTCAACTACCTGCCCGTGCGGGCAGTGAAGCGCATTGCCGTGGTCGGCGCCGGCCCGGCCGGTTTGGCAGCGGCCACCGTGGCGGCCGAGCGGGGCCACACGGTGACCCTGTTTGACGCCGCCAGCGAAATCGGTGGCCAGTTCAACGTGGCCAAGCGGGTGCCGGGAAAAGAAGAATTCTTTGAAACCCTGCGCTACTTCCGCAACAAGGTGAAAAGCACGGGCGTGGACCTGCGCCTGAATACCCGCGTCGATATACAGGCGCTGGTGAGCGGTGGCTACGACGAAATCATCCTGGCCACCGGCATCGCACCGCGTACCCCGGCCATCCCAGGTGTCGAGCATGCCAAGGTGCTCAGCTACCTGGACGTGCTGCTCGAGCGCAAGCCGGTGGGCAAGGCGGTTGCGGTGATTGGTGCGGGTGGCATCGGTTTCGATGTGTCCGAGTACCTGGTGCATGAGGGCGTGGCCACCAGCCAGGACCGTGAGGCGTTCTGGAAGGAGTGGGGCATCGATACCCGTCTTGAGGCGCGTGGTGGCGTGGCCGGGGTCAAGGCCGAGCCGCATGCCCCGGCGCGCCAGGTGTACCTGTTGCAGCGCAAGAAGTCCAAGGTGGGTGATGGCCTGGGCAAGACGACCGGCTGGATTCACCGCACCGGTTTGAAGAACAAGCGGGTGCAGATGCTGAACAGCGTCGAGTACCTGGGTATCGACGATGCCGGTTTGCACATTCGCGTGGCGGACGGTGAGCCGCAGGTGCTGCCGGTGGATAACGTGGTGATCTGCGCCGGGCAGGACCCGCTGCGTGAGCTGCAGGACGGCCTGGTGGCGGCGGGGCAGTCGGTGCACCTGATTGGCGGGGCCGATGTGGCGGCCGAGCTGGATGCCAAACGGGCGATCAACCAGGGGTCGAGGTTGGCGGCTGAACTCTGAGATTGCTGGGGCCGCACAGCGGCCCCAGGATTTCGCTGGTAAACTCGCACGATGCTTTTCGACTTTCCTCAAGCGCCCCTGCAACCCCTGAACCTGCCTTGGCTGGCAACTGCCAAGGTCGAGGCCGCCATCCTGCGGCTGGACCTGATCGACCCACTGGTCAGCGGCAACAAGTGGTTCAAGCTTCGCCACCACCTGCAGCAAGCCAGCGTCAGCAAAGCCCCGGGCCTGATCAGCCTCGGCGGCAACCACTCCAACCACCTGCACGCCCTGGCCGCCGCTGGCAAACGCTTCGGTTTTGCCACGGCAGGCCTGCTGCGCGGCCATCCACAGGACACGCCAACCGTGCGTGACCTGCAGGCGCTGGGCATGCAATTGCATTGGCTGGGCTATGGCGGCTACCGCGAGCGCAACCAACCAGGGTTCTGGGAGCCTTGGCAGGCACGCTACCCCGGCTGGCATTGCATCCCCGAAGGCGGCGGCGGGCCGGCCGGTGCACAGGGCTGTGCCCTTATCATGCAGCAGGCGCGGTCGCAGATCTCGGCACTGGGCTGGCCGGGCTACGATGCCTGGTGGCTGGCTGCTGGAACCGGTACTACCTTGGCCGGCCTGGTGCTGGCCGAGGCGGGTGCACATGCCGTACATGGCGCACTGGCTGTGCCCAGGGATCATGGTGTGCCGGACGCGGTGGCAGCATTGGCCGGTGCGCATGGCTACCAGCTACACGACGCTTGCCGTGGCGGTTTTGGCAAATTCGACGATGAGCTGCTGGCCTTCGTCGCCGAGTGCGAGCTGCACAGCGGTGTACCGCTTGAAGCCCTCTACACCGGCAAGGCCCTGCTGGCCCTGCGTGATCAGGTCGAGGCCGGGCTGTTTGCGCCTGGCACCCGCCTGATCGTGGTACACACCGGTGGCCTGCAGGGCCGGCGCGGTTACTTGTAGGGCAGCATGCGCAGCAGCGTGTTGTCGCGCTGCACATAGTGGTGGTACAGCCCGGCCACCGCGTGCAGGCCGATCAACCAGTAGCCCCAGCTGCCCACGCGTTCATGCCAGCCTTTGATGAACTTGGCCTGGTCCGGGTCCGGGCCGATCAGGTGCGGCAGCTCCAGACCGAAAAACGGCACGGGTTTGTCGGCGGCGCTGAGGATCAGCCAGCCGGCCAGTGGCATGCCGATCATCAGCAGGTACAGCGCCAGGTGCATCAGGTGCGCAAGGCCGGTCTGCCAGGCCGGCGGCTTGGGCACGATGGGCGGGGTAGGGCGGCTCAGGCGCATGGCCAGGCGCAGCCAGACCAGCACAAATACGCTGAGCCCGAGCATGAAGTGCAGGTCCTTCATCAGGTTGCGTTCGGCACTGTCCTTGGGGAACAGGCCACGCAGTTCGATGAGTGCATAGACAGCAGCCAGCAGCACCAGCATCAGCCAATGCAGGGCGATGGACAGGCGCGCGTAATGGGGCGCGGGGGGGGATGAAACCATGATCGGTCCTCGTCATCAGGTCGGAAAGGCGCTCTTGCTGGCGCTCAGGTACCACTGTAGTGGTTACCAGAAACAAATCTTTGCGCTAGGTCTGTGAAAATTGTGTTGCCTGTGCTGAAAATGGCCAACTGTCAGCCACCAGAAACACCCGCTCCACCTCCTGCCAGGCACCCTCGGCATCAGGCTCCAACTTCACCAGCAGCTGCGCCGGCGCCTGCCGCTCCAGCACGTGCAACCAGGCCGCAAACTGCTCCACCGTCCAGCCTTCGCCTGCCTCGACCCGCGCAGGTGCCAGCCAGGCATGCCGCTGCAAGGGCTGCCAATGCTCACCCTCTGCCATGACCCAGTCCCGCCGGCGCACCCAGCGCCCGCGCAAGTGCTGCGGGTTGGCGCCCGCGGGTGGCTCGGCATGCCCAGGCCACGGATAGAACAGGTAGCCACCCAGCCACACGTGTGCCTGCACCTGCTCAACCCCCAATCGCGCCAACAGCTCGCGGCTGTGCGCGCCGTTCGACATGGGCAACTGGTGCCCCGTCAGGTGCGCAAGCTTGGTCCCCAGCCGGTCATGGCACCCTGGCCCCAGCCAGGCATGCGGGTCGTGCCCTGCGTCTTGCGGCCCCAGGTACAACTTGATCGCCAGCTCAAGGTGGTGCACACCGTCGCGGTCGCGCAGCACCACGTCCAGTTCGCCCAGGGTGTGCCCACCGTCACGGATTGCGAGGTTGGCCGCCAGCAGCTCGATGCCGGGTGCCTGGCCCAGGGCAAATTGCCACAGCCGTTCGTAGTACAGCCCCAGCCGCCGGCTGCCGAGCTTTGCCAGCCACTCGCACAACGGGCGATCGTCGGCATCCAGCGCCCGCAACCAGCCCTCGAGGCGCTGCGGCTGCTGCGCCCAGAGGCTGCCCGTCAGCGGGTGGCGCTGGGGGCAGGGCGGGGCGCTGAGCAGGGGCGGCGACAGCAGGGCCCAGGCCAGGTCGCGCACGGCGGGGCGGCGTAGCTGCCGGGGCAGGTCGTTGAGCAGGGCGAATGGCATCATCCAGCGAGCATAGCCGGTTTGCCGCTGCCCGGTGGTTTCGCCCATAATCGGTCCATCGTCACCCGTCGCAGAGCCCCGCAGGAGCCCCATGGAGCAATTTCGCAATATCGGTATCATCGGTCGCCTTGGCAGCTCGCAGGTGCTCGACACCATTCGCCGACTGAAAAAATTCCTCCTCGAGCGCCACTTGCACGTGATTCTCGAAGACACCATTGCCGAAGTACTGCCCGGCCATGGCCTGCAAACCTCCACCCGCAAGCTGCTGGGCGAGGTCTGTGACCTGGTCATCGTGGTCGGCGGCGACGGCAGCCTGCTGGGCGCCGCCCGCGCCCTGGCCCGGCACAACATTCCGGTGCTGGGCATCAACCGTGGCAACCTGGGCTTCCTCACCGACATCCGCCCCGACGAGCTGGAAGAGAAAGTTGCCGAAGTGCTGGACGGCCACTACCTGGTGGAAAACCGCTTCCTGCTGCAGGCCGAGGTGCGGCGCCACCACGAAGCCATCGGCCAGGGTGATGCGCTGAACGACGTGGTGCTGCACCCAGGCAAGTCCACGCGCATGATCGAGTTCGAGATCTACATCGACGGCCAGTTCGTCTGCAGCCAGAAGGCCGACGGCCTGATCGTCGCCACCCCCACCGGTTCCACCGCCTACGCGCTGTCGGCCGGTGGCCCGATCATGCACCCCAAGCTCGACGCCATCGTTATCGTGCCAATGTACCCGCACACCCTGTCGGGCCGGCCGATCGTGGTCGACGGCAACAGCGAGCTGAAGATCGTGGTGTCCAAGGACCTGCAGATCTACCCGCAAGTGTCCTGTGACGGCCAGAACCACTTCACCTGCGCCCCCGGCGACACCATCACGGTGAGCAAGAAGCCGCAGAAGCTGCGCCTGATCCACCCGCTGGACCACAATTACTACGAAGTCTGCCGCACCAAACTGGGCTGGGGCAGCCGTCTGGGGAGCAGGGACGACTGATGCTCGATCCGGCGCGAAGTTTCGACATCATTGGTGACGTGCACGGCTGTGCACTGACTCTTGAACGCCTGCTCGACGCCCTCGGTTACAAGCGTGTGGCCGGCGTGTGGCGCCACCCAAGGCGCCTGGCGCTGTTCCTGGGCGATATCGTCGACCGCGGGCCACGCATTCGCGAGGCGCTGCACATCGTCCATGACATGGTCGAGGCCGGCCAGGCGTTCTGCATCATGGGCAACCACGAATACAACGCCCTGGGCTGGGTCACCCCGGCGCTGCCCGGCAGCGGCAAGGCCTATGTGCGCGAGCACACCCCACGCCACGCACGGCTGATCGACGAAACCCTCACCCAGTTCGCCCACCACCCCGGCGACTGGCACGACTTCGTCAACTGGTTCTACCAGCTGCCGCTGTTCATCGACGCCGGCCGCTTCCGCCTGGTGCATGCCTGCTGGGACCCGCGGTTGATCGAGCCGCTGCGCCAGCAATACCCCGACGGGCGCATCGATGAACACTTCATCCAGGCCTCGGCGGTAAGTGGCAGTTTTGCCGACACGGTGTGCAACCGCCTGCTGCGCGGCACCGACATGCGCCTGCCGGACGGCCTGACCCTGACCGGCGGCGACGGCCTGACCCGCGCCTTCTTCCGCACCAAGTTCTGGGAAGAAGACCCGCAAACCTACGGCGACATCGTGTTCCAGCCCGATGCCCTGCCCGAAGAAGTGGCCAGTACCCCGCTCAGCCACAGCCAGAAGAACGCCTTGCTGCGCTATGCCGAAGACGAGCCCTTGCTGTTCGTTGGCCACTACTGGCGCAGCGGCCGGCCGGCGCCGATCCGCGCCAACCTGGCCTGCCTGGACTACAGTGCCGTGCTCTACGGCAAGCTGGCCGCCTACCGGCTGGATGATGAAACCCGCATCGACCCGCACAAGTTCGTCTGGGTCGACGTCGACCGCCCGCAGGCCAACCAATGAACATTATCGAAGTGATGCGCCTGCCGCTGTCGGTCGACCTCAGCGGCTTTATCCACCTGCTGCAGCGCCTGCAGGTGCCGCACCGGGTGAGCGAGGACGGCGATGCCCAGGTGCTCTGGGCTCCTGACACCCTGGTCGAAGACGTGCTGCAACTCTACCAGCGCTACCCGGACGGCAATGCCGACATCCAGGCGGTAGAGCAACCTGAGGGAGCGGGGCCCGCGAATAGCCCCACACAACCCTCCCTGGTAGAACAGGCCAAAGCCTGCAAAATCACCACCCTCACCTTGCTGCTGTGTTTCATCGTCGCCGGCCTCACCAGCCTGGGCGACAACTTCACCACCATCAGCTGGTTCACCTTCCTCGACTTCCGCGTCCAGGGCGACTACCTGTACTTCAGCTCGCTGGCGCAAGTTCTGGACGAAGGCCAGTGGTGGCGCCTGGTATCGCCCATGCTGCTGCACTTCGGTGTGCTGCACCTGGCCATGAACAGCCTGTGGTACTGGGAGCTGGGCAAGCGAATCGAGCTGCGCCAGGGCCCCTGGATGCTGCTGGGGCTGACCCTGCTGTTCAGCCTGGTATCCAACCTGGCCCAGCACTACACCAGCGGGCCGAGCCTGTTCGGCGGCCTGTCTGGCGTGCTGTACGGCTTGCTCGGGCATATCTGGCTGTATCAGTGGCTGGCGCCCAATCGTTACTTCAACCTGCCCAAGGGCGTGCTGGTGATGATGCTGATCTGGCTGGTGGTATGCCTGACCGGTGTGGTCGGCACGCTGGGCCTCGGCCAGATCGCCAACGCCGCCCATGTTGGCGGGTTGCTCATCGGATGCCTGACCGGGCTCTTGGGTGGGGCGCTGGCCCGGCGTAAACTGTCGGCTTGAATCAGGAGACACTATGTCCACTTTCGCGCAAATGATTGAAAACATCACACCGGAAATCTACGAGAGCCTGAAACTGGCCGTGGAAATCGGCAAATGGTCCGATGGCCGCAAGCTCACCGCCGAGCAAAAAGAGCTGTCGCTGCAAGCCGTGATTGCCTGGGAGATCCAGAACCTGCCCGAAGACCAGCGCACCGGCTACATGGGCCCGCAGGAATGCGCATCGAAGTCTGCGCCGATCGCCAACATTCTGTTCAAATCGGACTCGGTACATTGATCGAACTCGCTCGTGGCTCGTTGAGCAAAATGGCGGTAAGCCTGCAGGCACCCGTGGTGCAATACAGCTTCCGCCTGGATGACACGCAGGTGCCGGTCAACCCGCTGATCGGCCAGCGCCTGCGCCTGGAATACCTCGGCGCCATTCACTGCAACCACTGCGGCAAGCGCACCAAGACCAGCTTCAGCCAGGGGTACTGCTACCCGTGCATGACCAAGCTGGCCCAGTGCGATGTGTGCATCATGGCCCCGGAAAAATGCCACTACGACGCCGGCACCTGCCGCGAGCCGTCGTGGGGCGAACAGTTCTGCATGACCGACCACGTGGTCTACCTGGCCAATTCGTCGGGGATCAAGGTCGGCATCACCCGCGCCACTCAGTTGCCCACCCGCTGGCTCGACCAGGGCGCCAGCCAGGCCCTGCCGATCATGCGCGTGTCTACCCGCCAGCAGTCAGGCCTGGTCGAAGACGTACTGCGCAGCCAGGTGCCGGACCGCACCAACTGGCGCGCGCTGCTCAAAGGCGACGCCGAGGTGCTCGACTTGCCGGCTATCCGCGATCAGATCTTCGACGCCTGCGCCGATGGCCTGCGCGAGCTGCACGGGCGCTTTGGCCTGCAGGCGATCCAGCCGCTGCCCGACGCCGAAGTGGTGCAGATGAAGTACCCGGTCGAGGCCTACCCGAAAAAGATCGTCAGCTTCAACCTCGACAAGGACCCGGTGGCCGAAGGCACGCTGCTGGGCATCAAGGGCCAGTACCTGATCTTCGACACCGGTGTGATCAATATTCGCAAGTACACGGCCTACCAGTTGGCCGTGCTCCAGTAAAAAGGACCTGCACATGCGTACCGAACAACCGCAAGTGATCTACCTGAAGGATTACCAGGCGCCCGAGTACCTGATTGACGAGACGCACCTGACTTTCGAGCTGTTCGAGGACCACACCCTGGTTCACGCGCAACTGGTCATGCGCCGCAACCCGGCACGCGGTGCCGGCCTGCCGCCCTTGGTGCTCGACGGCCAGCAGCTGGAACTGCTGCGCGCCGCGCTGAACGACCAGCAATTGCAGGCGGGCGACTACCAGCTCGAAGCCGACAGCCTGACGCTGCACCCCAAGGCCGAGCAGTTCACCCTCGACACCAGCGTGAAGATCCACCCCGAGAGCAACACTGCACTGGAAGGCCTGTACAAGTCGGGCAAGATGTTTTGCACCCAGTGCGAGGCCGAGGGCTTCCGCAAGATCACCTACTACCTCGACCGCCCGGACGTGATGAGCACCTTTACCACCACGGTGATTGCCGAGCAGCATCGCTACCCGGTGCTGTTGTCGAACGGCAACCCGACCGGCAGCGGGCCGGCTGAAGATGGCCGCCACTGGGCAACCTGGGAAGATCCGTTCAAGAAGCCGGCCTACCTGTTCGCGCTGGTGGCCGGTGACTTGTGGTGCGTCGAGGACAACTTCACACGCCAGTCTGGCCGCGATGTGATGCTGCGCATCTATGTCGAGCCCGAGAACCTCGACAAGTGCGACCACGCCATGGTCAGCCTGAAGAAGTCGATGTGCTGGGACGAAGAAGTCTACGGCCGCGAGTACGACCTGGACATCTTCATGATTGTTGCGGTCAACGACTTCAACATGGGCGCCATGGAAAACAAGGGCCTGAACATCTTCAACTCCAGCTGTGTGCTGGCCCGTGCCGAAACCGCCACCGATGCCGCGCACCAGCGCGTCGAAGGCGTGGTCGCCCACGAGTACTTCCACAACTGGTCGGGCAACCGTGTCACCTGCCGTGACTGGTTCCAGCTGTCGCTGAAAGAAGGCTTCACGGTGTTCCGCGATGCCGAGTTCAGCGCCGACATGAACTCGCGCACGGTCAAGCGCATCGAAGACGTCGCCTACCTGCGCACCCACCAGTTCGCCGAAGACGCCGGCCCCATGGCCCACCCCGTGCGCCCGGACAGCTTCATCGAGATCTCCAACTTCTACACCCTGACCGTGTACGAGAAGGGCGCCGAAGTGGTGCGCATGGTCCGCACCCTGCTGGGTAATGAAGGCTTCCGCAAAGGCAGCGACCTGTACTTCGAACGCCATGATGGCCAGGCGGTGACCACCGACGACTTCATCAAGGCGATGGAAGACGCCAACGGCGTCGACTTCACCCAGTTCAAGCGCTGGTACAGCCAGGCCGGTACCCCGCGCCTGGAAGTCAGCGAAGCCTATGACGCTGCTGCGCAGACCTACAGCCTGACCTTCCGCCAGAGCTGCCCGCAAACCCCGGACAAGGCCGAGAAACTGCCGTTCGTGATCCCGGTCGAGCTGGGCCTGCTGGACGCCGAAGGCAATGACCTGCCGCTGCGCCTGGCCGGTGAAGCCGCTGCTGGCGGCACCAGCCGCGTGCTGTCGGTGACCGAGGCCGAGCAGACCTTCACCTTCGAAGGTGTCCAGGCCAAGCCGCTGCCCTCGCTGCTGCGCGGCTTCAGTGCGCCGGTGAAGCTCAGCTTCCCTTACGACCGCGACCAGCTGATGTTCCTGATGCAGCACGACAGCGACGGCTTCAACCGCTGGGAAGCGGGCCAGCAGCTGTCGGTGCAGGTACTGCAAGAACTGATCGGCCAGCATCAACGCGGCGAAGGCCTGAAACTCGACCAGCGCCTGATCACTGCCCTGGGCACCGTGCTGGGCAACGAGTCGCTGGACGCCGCCATGGTTGCCGAAATGCTTTCGCTGCCGGGCGAGGCCTACCTCACCGAAATCAGCCAGGTGGCCGACGTCGACGCCATCCACACTGCCCGTGAGTTCGCCCGCCAGCAGATCGCCGCGCAGCTGTTCGACGCGCTGTGGGCGCGCTACCAGGCCAACCGTGAAGTGTCGCGCAGCACCGCTTATGTGGCCTCTGCCGAGCACTTTGCCCGCCGTAGCCTGCAGAACATCGCCTTGTCGTACCTGATGCAGAGCGGCAAGCCGCAGGTGCTGGAAGCGACCCTGGAGCAGTTCGATCAGTGCGACAACATGACCGAACGCCTCACGGCCCTGGCGGTGCTGGTCAACTCGCCGTTCGAAGCCGAGCGGGCCAAGGCCCTGGAAGCCTTTGCCGAGCACTTCAAGGACAACCCGCTGGTCATGGACCAGTGGTTCAGTGTGCAGGCGGCCAGCGCGCTGCCGGGCGGGCTGGCGCGGGTCAAGGCGTTGATGCAGCACCCGGCGTTCACCCTGAAGAACCCGAACAAGGTACGTGCACTGGTGGGTGCCTTTGCCGGGCAGAACCTGGTCAACTTCCATGCGGCGGATGGTTCGGGCTACCGTTTCCTGGCGGACCTGGTGATCGAGCTGAATGCGCTGAACCCGCAGATTGCCTCCCGGCAACTGGCGCCGCTGACCCGCTGGCGCAAGTATGACGCTGCGCGCCAGGCCCTGATGAAGGGCGAGCTGGAGCGGATTCTGGCTTCGGGTGAGCTGTCCAGTGATGTGTATGAAGTGGTGAGCAAGAGCCTGGCTTGAGTTTTCTGTAGTCAGTGCCGGCCTCTTCGCGGGTAAACCCGCTCCCACAGGTACTTCACCGTTTTCATGGACGGTGTAGCACCTGTGGGAGCGGGTTTACCCGCGAAGCTTTGTGGGCCGACAACAAAACATAACACCCCGCCCGTTGTATCCCCGCCAAAATCCCCGCTACGATCCCCTCAAGCTATTGCAGGCCTCTAGATCAGGCTTTTCGCAGTACCTGCAATGCATTGACCCACCAACAAGAACACAACAAGGGGGCAGTCATGAGGGAACAGCTACGCGCGCCAGCCAGGCGTGGTGCCTGGCCATGGGCGGCCAGCGCAGTGCTGGCACTGGCTTTGGGGGTGTGGGCCGACAGTGCCCAGGCCGCCGCCGCCGACGAATACTCCACCGAATCGGCCAAGGCCAGCCAAAGCCTGCTGATCGGCGCCACCCATGCCGGCAAGCGCCTGGTGGTGGTGGGTGATCGCGGCCACATTCTGTTCTCCGACGACCAGGGCAGCACCTGGACCCAGGCCCGGGTACCTACCCGGCAGCTGCTCACCGCCGTGTTCTTCCTCGATGACAAGCGCGGCTGGGCGGTCGGCCATGATGCGCAGATTCTCGTCAGCAGCGACGGCGGCGCGACCTGGACCAAGCAGTACGAAGACCTCGCCCGTGAAGCCCCCTTGCTCGATGTTGCCTTCCTCGATGCCCAGCACGGCTTTGCCGTGGGTGCCTATGGCGCCTTGCTGGAAACCACAGACGGCGGGCAGCACTGGCAGGACGTGGCCGAGCGCCTGGACAATCCTGACCAGTTGCACCTGAACGGTATCGCCCGGGTGCATGACGCCGGCCTGTTCATCGTAGGCGAGCAGGGTGGCATGTTCCGCTCCGCCGACAACGGCCAGACCTGGTCCAAAGTCCAGGGCCCTTACGAGGGCTCGCTGTTCGGCGTGATCGGCACCGCCCAGCCGAACGCCCTGCTGGCGTACGGCCTGCGAGGCAACCTGTTCCGTTCCACCGATTTTGGCGACAGCTGGCAGCCGATCGAGCTCAAGGTCGCGCGCGGCAACCTCGAATTCGGCCTGGCAAGCGCTACGCTTCTCGATGATGGCACCCTGGTGCTGGTCGGCAACGGCGGCAGCGTGCTGCGCAGTGCCGATGGCGGCCAGACCTTCAGCGTGTACAACCGCGCCGACCGCATCGCCCTGGCTGGCGTCAGCGGCCTGGCCAATGGCGGCCTGCTGCTGGTAGGGCAGGGCGGTGTGCACCTGGCGGATGCCCAGGGTGCCGAGGGGGCGAGCCAATGACCAGCAGGGAGAGCATTACCATGCACCCGCACCACCAGGACAAGGCCACGCTGCTCGAACGCCTGATCTTCAACAACCGCCCCGTGGTCATCGCGCTGTGCGTGCTGGTGAGCATTTTCCTGTTCTGGCAGGCCACGCAGATTCGCCCGTCCACCAGCTTCGAGAAGATGATCCCGCTGCAGCACCCGTTCATCGAGCAGATGATGGAGCACCGTAACGACCTGGCCAACCTGGGCAACACCGTGCGCATTTCGGTGGAGGCGGTGAACGGCGACATCTTCGACAAGGACTACATGGAAACCCTGCGCCAGGTCCACGACGAGGTGTTCTACATCCCCGGCGTCGACCGTGCCGGGCTGAAGTCGCTGTGGAGCCCCAGCGTGCGCTGGAGCGAGGTGACCGAAGAGGGCTTTTCCGGTGGCGAGGTGATCCCTAACACTTACAACGGCTCACAGGACAGCCTCGACACCCTGCGCGACAACGTGCTCAAGTCCGGCCAGGTGGGGCGGCTGGTGGGCAACAACTTCAAATCCAGCATCGTCGATGTACCGCTGCTGGAGAGCTACCCCGACCCGCAGGACCCTGGCAAGCAGGTGAAGCTGGACTACCAGCAGTTCTCGCACCTGCTGGAAGAGAAGATCCGCGACAAGTTCCAGGCGCAGAACCCCAATGTGAAAATCCACATTGTCGGCTTTGCCAAGAAGGTCGGTGACCTGATCGACGGCCTGGTGATGGTGGCGATGTTCTTCGGCGTCGCCCTGGCCATTACCTGGGTGCTGTTGTACTGGTTCACCTGGTGCATCCGCAGCACCATCGCCGTGCTCATCACCACCCTGGTGGCGGTGGTCTGGCAGCTGGGGCTGATGCATGCGGTGGGCTTTGGCCTGGACCCTTACTCGATGCTGGTGCCGTTCCTGATCTTCGCCATCGGCATTTCCCACGGGGTGCAGAAGATCAACGGCATCGCCTTGCAGTCGAGTGATGCCGACAACGCCCTCACGGCGGCCAGGCGCACCTTCCGCCAGCTGTTCCTGCCGGGCATGATCGCCATCCTCGCCGACGCGGTGGGCTTCATCACCCTGCTGATCATCGATATCGGGGTGATCCGCGAGCTGGCCATCGGTGCGTCCATCGGCGTGGCGGTGATCGTGTTCACCAACCTGATCCTGCTGCCGGTGGCTATTTCGTACGTTGGCATCAGCAAGAAGGCCATCGAGCGCAGCAAGAAGGACGCCACCCGCGAGCACCCGTTCTGGCGCCTGTTATCGAACTTCGCCAGTGCCAAGGTGGCGCCGGTGTCTGTAACCCTGGCGCTGGTCGCCTTCGCCGGCGGCCTGTGGTACAGCCAGAACCTGAAGATCGGCGACCTCGACCAGGGCGCGCCGGAGCTGCGCCCCGACTCGCGCTACAACCAGGACAACAACTTCATCATCAGCAACTACTCCACCAGTTCCGATGTGCTGGTGATCATGGTCAAGACCCCGCCGGAGCAGTGCTCGGTCCATTCGACCATGGCGCCGATCGACGAGCTGATGTGGACCATGCAGAACACCCCGGGTGTGCAGTCGGCGATTTCCCTGGTGACCGTGTCCAAGCAGGTGATCAAGGGCATGAACGAGGGCAGCCTGAAATGGGAAACCCTGTCGCGTAACCCGGACATCCTCAACAACTCCATCGCCCGTGCCGATGGCCTGTACAACGGTGACTGCTCGTTGGCGCCGGTGCTGGTGTTCCTCAACGACCACAAGGCCGAGACCCTGGAGCGGGTCACTGCCGCGGCCAAGGCGTTTGCCGACAGCCACAACAAGGAAGGCCTGCAGTTCCTGCTGGCGGCGGGCAACGCCGGGATCGAGGCAGCGACCAACGAAGTGATCAAGTCGGCCGAGCTGACCATTCTGATCCTGGTGTACATCTGCGTGGCGGTGATGTGCCTGATCACCTTCCGCTCGTTCGCCGCCACCCTGTGCATCGTCCTGCCGCTGGTACTGACCTCGGTGCTGGGCAATGCGTTGATGGCCTACATGGGCATTGGGGTGAAGGTGGCGACCTTGCCGGTGGTGGCGCTGGGCGTGGGGATTGGCGTGGATTACGGCATCTACATCTACAGCCGGCTGGAAAGCTTCCTGCGTGCCGGGTTGCCGTTGCAGGAGGCGTATTACCAGACCCTGCGCTCCACGGGTAAAGCCGTGTTGTTCACTGGCTTGTGCCTGGCCATCGGCGTGTGCACCTGGATCTTCTCGGCGATCAAGTTCCAGGCTGATATGGGGCTGATGCTGACGTTCATGCTGCTGTGGAACATGTTTGGCGCGCTGTGGCTGCTGCCGGCCCTGGCACGGTTCCTGATAAAGCCGCAGAAGATGGTGGGCAAGGAAGGTGGGTCCATTTTCGCCCATTGAATCGCAAGGGGCCGCTTTGCGGCCCATTCACAGCACAAGGCTGCTCCTACAAGGGTTACGCGATCCCCTGTAGGAGCAGCCTTGTGCTGCGAATGGGCTGCAAAGCAGCCCCAGGGTTATAATGCCGCCATATTTCCCACAGGTACCCCCATGTCCCCCCTCGCCACCGCCCTGCAGTCCTGCGACATGCTCCTGATCGACGGCCTGCACGCCTTCGATTTCACCGCCGACGCATCCGGCCTCACCGTCGAATGCATGGACGGTCGCCAGCTGCGCCGCTGGTCCTTCACCCCCGAACAAGTCGCCGCCGCTATCGCCACCGGTGATGAATGGCAACTCAACGATGCCAACGGCGAGCATCGGCTAGTCTGTATGAGTGCCTTTCGCGCCCCGGATGATGACCAAGATGAACCGGATCTGGACGAGCCTGCTGACCGCTAGCCTGATGAGCCTCACGATCAATTCCCACGCCGCTACCTTGCTGGTGGGCAGCTATACCGATGGTGCCAGCCAGGGCATCTACCGCTATCAGTTCGACGACAAGGCCGGCCGTATCGACCCCACGCCCCTTCAGGTGGTGAAGAGCGTCAGCCCTTCGTGGCTGGTGCTGTCGGCCGACCAGCGTCAGCTGTTTGCGGTGAATGAGACCCCCCAGGGCCATGCCAGCAGTTTCAGCATCAGCAGCAAAGGCGAAATCAAACCGCTCAACCAGGTGGCCACCCAGGGCGACGAGCCGACCCACGCCAGCCTCAGCCGTGACCAGCGCTACCTGTTCGTGGCCAACTACGCGGTCAACCCCGACCCCGGTGGCAGCCTGGTGGTGATCCCGGTGGCCAAGGACGGCAAGCTCAAGCCCGTGGTGCAACAGGCCCGGCACAAGGCGAGCGGGGTCAACCCTGAGCGCCAGGCCGGTGCCCACGTGCATTCGCTGGTGCTGTCACCGGACGGCCAGCACCTGTACGCCAGTGACCTGGGTGCCGACAAGGTGTTCATCTACCGCTACGACGGTGCCAGTGCCGACCACCCGCTGACAGCGGCGATACCTGCGTCCGTGGCCTTGCCGCCGGGCAGCGGCCCGCGTCACTTGCTGTTCGACGCCAAGGGCCGGCACGCCTACCTCACCCTGGAAATGAACGCCGAGGTAGTGATGTTCGATGTGCAGGACGGCAACCTGGTTGAACGCCAGCGCTTACCCCTGACCGAGCGCCAGGAGGCCGCAGCGAAGGCAGCAGGTGGCTTGCACCTGTCGGCGGACGGGCGCTTCCTGTACGTGAGCAACCGTGGCACGGCCAATGAAATTGTGGCGTTCAGCGTGGGCAAGCAGGATGGCCAGTTGGCGTTCCTGCAGCGTCGCCCGGTAGAAGGCGATCACCCTCGGGAGTTTGCCCTGGACCCGAGTGACAACTTCCTGCTGGTGGCCAACCAGAAGAGCAACCAGATCGTGGTGATACGTCGCGATCCGCGCAGTGGCAAGCTGCTGGAGACGGTGCAGACGCTGAAGCAGGATGCACCCTCGGACCTCAAGTTCATCGAGTGATATCGATCAGCGTGATAATCGGTACTGCCGCAATGAATTTTTGCGTGCGGCCTCGGCGGCGTAAGTTTGACCCAAGGCCCAAACGGGCCACCGTCAAACCACCGCCGTCGAGGTCAGCCCAGATGAACTTCAATCTCTTCCCGGTCATTGCTGCATCCGCCATTTCCGCATCGGTCGTACTGCCGGCGCATGCCCATGCCGACAGCAGCAAGGCTTCCCACAGCTACACCGAGCAGTACCTGCGCCAGAGTGCCCACTTCCATGCCGCCCTGAGTGGCAAGCAGCACCACTGAGCCTTGTGCGGTCTCCTGTAGGAGCGGCCTTGTGTCGCGATAGGGCCGCAAGGCGGCCCCGGCTATCTCGGCTGTGATGCAGATATTTTGGGGCCGCTGCGCGCCCCTATCGCGACACAAGGCCGCTCCTACAAGAGATCGTGTGAACTCATTTGGCCATGACTGACCTGAACAGCTCCGAAGCCAACCACCCCTCCAGCCAGCTCCGCACCCGCGGATAAGCCGCCTCGGCGAACCACTGCGGTTCGACCCCGGCAAACTGGCGCATCAGGGGTAGCAACGCGGCATCGGCAATGCTCGGGTGGTCGGCCAGCAGGTAGGGTCGTCCTGCCAGCAGGCCTTCAAGCTCCGCCAGCCAGGCCTCCGCCTGCTGGCGGTAATGCTCGCGGGTGTGCTGCGGGTAGCGCTCGGCATACTTGTACAGGTTCACCTGCGCCTTGAATGTGCTGTCATTGCGAGCAATCAGGGCTTCAGCTTGCTGCGCGGCCACAGGGTCAGCCTGTAGCTGCCAGTCCTGCGGGTCGTTTTGCGTCAGCGCCCAGCGCATGATGTCCAGGCTTTCTTCCAGTACCCCGGCACCGGTATCCAGCACCGGCACCGTGCCCTTGGGCGACAAGGCCAGCAGTTCTGCCGGCTTGTTCTTCATCGCCACCTCACAGATTTCCACCTCGCACCCGGCATAACGCAAGGCCAAGCGCGCGCGCATGGCCCAGGGGCAGCGGCGGAACGAGTAGAGGATCACCCGCACACCTCCACTTCACTCAGGCCATTGCCTTGACGACGCACCTGGATCTGCACCGGGATGCGCTCGTGCATTTCCTGCACGTGGGAGATCACCGCCACCTTGCGGCCCTGGGCCTGCAAGCCGTCGAGGGCGTCCATGGCCAGTTGCAGCGACTCGGGGTCGAGGCTGCCGAAGCCTTCGTCGATGAACAGCGATTCGATGCGCAGGGTGCTGGAGGCCATCGAGGCCAGGCCCAAGGCCAGGGCCAGCGAGACCAGGAAGGTTTCCCCGCCCGACAGCGAGTGCACCGAGCGCAGTTCGTCACCCATTTCGGTGTCCAGCACCAGCAGGCCCAGCGCACTGCCGCCGCGCTTGAGGCGGTAGCGGCGGGCCAGCTGGCGTAGCTGGGTGTTGGCGTGGTGCAGCAGCAGGTCGAGGTTGTAGCCCTGGGCGATCTTGCGGAACACATCGCCCGAGGCCGAACCGATCAGGGCGTTCAGGCGGGCCCAGCGTTGCCATTGCTGATGGGCCTGTTCGATTTCTGCCGCCAACGCCTGGTGTGCCTGCTGGCGACGCTGGTCGTCGGCCTGCTGTGCACGCAGTTCGGCGCACTGCTGCTCGTGGCCGGCCAGGCGCTCGCGCAGCTCGGTCAGGGCTTGCTCCAAGGCTTCGGCCGAGGTGTCCACGGTCATTTGTGCGGCGTGTTGTTGCAGTCGTTGTTCACGTTCCTGCAGCAGTACGCGGCCTTGTTCGATGGCTTTCTCGGCGTTTTGCAGGTGCTGGCGCAGTTCACTGACTTGCGCATCATCCATGGCCAGCAAGCGATCCAGGCCTGCGTCGTCCAGTTCCGGATGCTCGCTGCGCCACTGGGCGATCTGGCCCTGCAACTGCTGGCACTCGGCGTCCAGCGCCTGTTGCTGCTGAATGTTAGCCTTGAGCTCACTGGCCAGTTGCACACCCTGTGTGCGCAGGTCTTGCAGGCGCTGGGCGGTGTCGGCGTCCAGGGCGCGGGCTTGCTCCAGCGAGGCGTCCATGTGCTGCTGCCAGGCTTCTGCACTGGAGTGCTCGCCCAGCAGTTCACCGAGCGAGGTCTGGGCTTGCAGGCGTTGTTCGTCGAGGGCGGCCAGTTGCTGCTGCAACTGCTGCAGGCCTTGGATGCGCGCCTGTTGCTGGTCGCGCAACTTGTCCAGCTGTGCCTGGCGGGCTTGTTGTTCTTCCAGTTCGTCCTTGCGCTGCTCCAGTTGCTGCAGGCGCTGGGCAATCTGCTGGTCGAGGGCGAGGAAGGCATTTGCCGGGTCTTCGTTGAGGGCCTTGAGCGCTTGCTCGGGCAATACGCCTGCGAGGTCGCTCAGCCCCTGCTGCAACTGCTGCTCATCGTTGGCCAGGGCTTGGTGCTGTTGCTCCAGATGGCGCTGGGCCTGCTGCTGGGCGTCGTGGGCAGCCTGTAGTTGCTGGTTAAGGCGGGCGGCGTCTTTTTGCAGGGCGAGCAGGGCGCTCTGGCGCTTCTCGTCCTGGCCGATTTCTTCGTCCAGGCGCCGCAACTGGCCGTCGAGCCAGGTGCTACGGGCCTTGTCGTCCTGCGGGGCGAGGGCCGGCCAAAGGCTATGTGCCTGTACCTGGGCCACCAGCGGTTGCAGCTGGTCGCCCAGTTGTTGCAGTTGCTGTTGGTAGTCTTTGAGCTGGGCGTTTACCACACCCAGCTGGGTACGCAATTCAACCAGCTTGCTATTGAGGATTTCGACCTGCTTTTGCGCGGCGTCTTCTTCGGCCTGGTCATGGCGGCCCAGGCTCTGCAGCAGGGCTTCGGGCTGATGGAACGGGTGCTCGGCGCTGCCGCACACTGGGCAAGGTTCGCCGTCGCGCAGTTGGCCGCGCAGTTCTTCGACGCTGGTATTACGCGCCAGGCGCTGGCGCTGCAACAGCTGGCGGGTGAGGTTCAGCGCTTGCTCGGCGGCTTCCAGCTCGGCCTTGGCGGCGGTGCCTTCGGTAATCAGTTGCTGGCGTTGCTGCATGGCCTGCTGCTGCCGTTCGCGCACGGCATGCAGCTGCTGGCGCAGCTCTTGTTCACGGCCATGCAGGCGCGACAGTTCTTCGACGGCGCGCTGCTGCTTGCGGTTGTCCTGCAGCATGCCACCGAGCAGGTCGATTTGCTCGGCAAGCGCCTGTGGTTCGGCCTTGGCCTCGCGGAACAGCAGGTCGAAGGCGTCACGCTCGGCCTGCAAGTGCGCGTTGGCCTGGCTGGCCTGGGCCTGCAGGCCGGGCAGTTCTTCACGGCCTTTGGCCAGGCGCCCACCGATCAGCATCACCTGCTTCAGCTGCGGCAGGTAGGCGTGCCAGGCATTTGCCAGGCCTGCCAGGTGCTGGCTGTCGGCCAGCGCGGTGTCAATCTGGGCCAGCTGCTGCAGGCTGCGCTGCTGGTTGTCTTCAAGCTGCTGCAACTGCTGCTGGCCGTCGGCGACCTGCTGTTCAGCCTGTTGGCTGGTGCTGCGCTGAGCGGCCAGTTCCTGGTCCAGGCGCGCCAGGTTGTCCTGGGCGGCAAAGGCCTGGCGCAGGCGCGGTGCGTTTTCGCCATGCCGGGCCTGGCTGTCGGCAAGCGCCTGGCGTGCGGCGCCCAGCGCCTGTTCGAGCTCAAGGGTGCGCACCTGCAACTCGGCTTGGTGCTGCTGTTGCTCAGCGATCTTCGCGGCCACGGGTGCCAGCTGCGCAGTCAGCGCCTGCTGGCGGTGGAACTGGTGGCGCTGGGGGGCCAGGCGCTCCAGGCGAACGAGGTCCAGGCGGGGTTCGGCCAGTTGCTGCCAGCTTTGTTCGGCGGCCTGTAGCGCGGTGCCAGCTTCGGCATGTTGGGCCTGCAACTGGCGTTGTTCATTCAGCCAGTTGCGTTGCTGTTCCAGTTGGCGCTCGCCAGCCTGGTCGGCCTTGAACTGCTGCTGCGCCTGCTCCAGGCGCTGGTCAAGGTCGCTGCGGGCTTCGGCGGCCATTGGCAGCAGGTGACTGGCGCGGTCCTTCAGGGCGTTGTGCGCCTCGCCGGCTTCACGGGCCTTGCTGAAAGCGCGCTGGCCCAAACGGGTGTAGATGGCGGTGTTGGTGAGCTTTTCCAGCAGCTCGCTGCGCTCTTTGTCGTCCGCCTTGAGGAAAGCGCCGAACTCGCTCTGGGCCAGCATCACCGCACGGGTGAACTGCTCGAAGTTCAGGCCAAGGCGGGCCTCGACCAGTTGCTTGTATTCGTTCTTGCCACTGCCCAGCACCTGTTCGCTGTCCAGGTCGTAGAAGCTCTGGCGGCTGTGCTGCAGCTTGCCGTTGGCCTTGTCGCGGGCGCGGTTGGCTTCCCAGCGGGCGCGGTAGCGGCGGCCGTCGATGCCGATGAAGTCGACTTCGGCAAAGCCACTGCCGGTGCCTCGGCGCAGCAGGTTGCGCGGGTCGTAGGTGGGGATTTCGCCGTCGGCGTCGGGCACCTTGGCCTCGCGGCCGATGTCGTTCAGGCGTGGCACCGTGCCAAACAATGCCAGGCACAGGGCGTCGAGCAGGGTGCTCTTGCCGGCCCCGGTAGGCCCGGTGATGGCGAACAGGCCAGCGCTGGCCAAGGGCTCCGCGGTGAAGTCGATTTCGACCGGGCCGGCCAGCGATGCCAGGTTCTTCAGGCGAATGGCGAGAATCTTCATGGCTGCTCCTCTTCCTGCTGCACGTCCTGCAACAGCAGGGCAAAGTCGGCCAGCGCCTGCTCATCTGCGGGGTTTCCGTAAGCCTGCTCCCAGGCGCGGCTGAACAGGTCTTGCGGGGTCATCTGGGAAAGCTCGACAAAGGCCAGGTCATCGTCTTCGGCGTTATTGCGGCCGGCGTATTCGGCGCTGATGCGGATCAGCCGCACGGCCTTGCCTTCCAGTGCAGTTTCAACCTGCTGGCGCAGGTCGGGTTGCGGCTCGTCCAGTATCACCCGCACCTCCAGCCAGGGCTGGCGGTTGGGGTCTTCGAGCAGGTCGATCACGGGCAGGTCGGCCAATTGCTGCAGCAGTTCGCCCAGCGGCGCCGGGCCGACCCGTTGCAGGGCCACCGCGCGCGGTACCGGGCGCGGTTCGACGCTGACCAGGTCGGTACCGTTCAGCTCCACTTCCAGCACCTGGTGCGGGTAGTTGATTTCGGCGAACGATAGCGGGATCGGCGAGCCGCTGTAGCGGATGCGTTCTTCGCGGTTGACCTTCTGCGGTTTGTGCAGGTGGCCCAGGGCGACGTAGCTGATGGCCTTGTCGAACAGCTTGGCCGGCAGTGCCTCGGCGTTGCCGATGATCAGGCTGCGCTCCGAGTCCTCCGAGACCGAGCCACCCGCCATGTGCGCATGGCTGATGGCGATCAGCGCCTGGTCTTTCTTGCGCTTGGCTTGCGCGGCGGCGATCAATTGCTGGTGCACCTGGGTGATGCCTTGCAGGTAGTCGTCGCCCAGGCTCGGGCCGGTGACCTCGGCCGGGCGCAGGAAGGGCAGGGCCAGGCACCAGGCGGCGACCTTGCCGCGGCCGTTGGTCAGTGGGATCAACAGGCGCTCGGCATCCAGCTGGCCTTCGTCCAGCCAGTGCACACGGCCCAGGGCATGGGTGCGCAGGCGGCGCATCAGTGCGGCGGGCAGCTCGATGCGCGAGCCGGAGTCGTGGTTACCGGCGATCATCACAATGTCCAGCTTGGGCTGTTGCTCATGGGCCTGGACGATGAAGTCGTAGAGGCGCTCCTGGGCTTTGACCGGGGGGTTGACCGTGTCGAAGATGTCGCCGGCAATCAGCAGCGCATCGGGCTGGCGCAGGCGCAGCTGGCCGAGCAGCCAGTCGAGGAAGCAGGCGTGTTCGAAGTCGCGTTCCTGGCCGTGCAGGCTTTGGCCCAGGTGCCAGTCGGAGGTATGAAACAGACGCATGGATGACCTGTTGGTGTCGAGTCGGACAAGCGGGGAAAGGGCGGTATGGTAACCCAAGGTTGGGGCTTAGAGGTGTCTGCCTGGAGATGTTTGGCGGCTGTGAGATCGAGCGCCGCCCGCGCGGCGCATCGCGAGCGAAGCTCGCTCCTACGTTTGTTTCTGGCCAGTAACGCCTATGACAGGCGCGCGCGACCGCCTGGTTTGTTCGACGCCATATCGCGCCATGCGCCAAGACGTTCGCGCGCAAATCCCCCAGGAATAACTGGCCCGAAACAAACGTAGGAGCGAGCTTCGCTCGCGATGCGCCGCGCGGGCGGCGCTCGGTCTCACAGGCGCTGAAAACCTTGTGGCGAACACCTGGTGGCCTACTTGGGATACAGCGGCGGCAAGCTGCCGTTCTCACCTGCGGGCAGCAACACCTGCTCAGCCGGCGGAATGGTGCCAATCGCCCGCCACAAGTCCTCACCCTGCCAATACTGCCCGGTTTCGCTGTACAACGCCCCGTTCAACCCATCCAGTGCATCCGACAACGGCACGAAGCGCGCAGCCATCTCGGCCAGGGTTTCCGGCTGTTGCCGGGCCCAGGCATCCAGCGCCTGGCGTGTGGCCTGCGGGTCGTTGGCCTGGCACGCACGCTTGAGGTCGTCCAGCAATGTGCGCGGGCTTGGCCCGTTTTGCGCCGCGCGCAGCACCGCAGGCCGCGAGCGGGCGCGCCACCACAGGGCGAAGCCCAGCACGGTGGTCAGGGCGAACACCAGTGTGGCCAGTTGCCAAGGCCACAGCAGGGTGCTGGCGCTGCTGTTGTCGCCCACCGGGGTGTCGGCGCTCAGCGCCGGGTTGTCTTGCACGTTCAATGTGCGCGCTGGCAGGCTGCTGTGTTCCAGATGGTCTTCGCGGGTGTTCCACCAGGCCACTTCCAGCGCCGGCAAGGTCAGCGCACCTGCGTGCGTCGGCACCAGGGCTTCGCGCTCTTCGCGGTTGGCGGTCATGCCGCGCTCGCTGATTTCGTTGCGCAGCAGCGGCTGGTCGGGGTAGCGGCGCAGGCCGATGATTTCTGTGGCGGGCAGCGGTGGCAGTTGGGTGCTGGACAAGCCCTCGGCGCGCAAGGTGATGTTGCGCGTCAGCGAGTCGCCAATCTGCACTTGCTGGCTGCCCGGGTCGGGGTTCCAGTGCTCTTCCAGGGTCAGGCTGCGGGCTGGCAGCCACGGTACGCCAGCGGGCCAGGCCGCGGGAATCGGCCGCACGTTCAGGCGCAAGGGCAGCGAACTGACCTGTACCTGGCGGCCGGCGCGGGCCGTGCCATTGGCCTGTGAGGCTTCGTCGTTGCTGGCGGCGGCAGTGGCGGTAAAGGTCAGCGGTGGAATGTCGAGGCTGCCACTTTGCTGGGCGTACACCGCGTAGCGGGTTTCGATCACGCCATGACGCACGCCGTTGATTTCCTTTTCATATGTGCGCGATTCGCCCAGCGGCTCGACCTTGGCGTTCTCCAGTTGCAGCGGGCTGAGGTTGCTGTCGTCGTACAGCGCCACCGAATGGTAGATGCGCAGGGTCAGTACGGCCTGGGCCTGGACGTAGACGTCGCTGCTGTCCAGGGTCGCTTCGATGAACACTTGCGAGGCGCTGTCCTGGCGATTGGCATCGGCCTGCAGCACTTGCAGTTCGATGGCCTGGCTGTGCGACTGGCCCAGCTGCAGTTCGGGAATACGCAGGCTGCCGCTGCGACGTGGCAGCAGGGTGATGATCCAGCGGGTACTGGCGCGGGTTTCGCCGTCGAGGGTGTGCAGGCTGTTCAGTTGGCGTGTGCCGCGTACTTCGAAGTCACCTTCCAGGGCGCGCAGGTCGGGCTTGCCGAACTGGGTGACGTCCTGGCTTTCCAGGGTCAGCTCCAGGCTTTCGCCGGCTTCCAGGCGGGTGCGGTCAACGCTGGCTTTCAGCAGCGGCTCGGCCTGGGCCAGCACGGCCCATAGCAGGGTGAGCAGAAAGACGCCGAAGCGACTCATCGTGGGGTTTCCTGATGCAATTGCTGTTCATACCAGAATTTGCGCCGCAGCAGCTCCGCCGGGTTATCGGGGATCTCCCGCAGCCATTGTTCCAGGGCCTGACGCTGTTCGGTGTCGAGGTTGGTCGATACCGGGCGCTGTGGCGGCTGGATGACGTCGTCGTCAGCACCCGCCTGGTTGCCGGGCGCGGCCTGGCTGTTAGTGCTGTTTTCACCGGGCTGTTCGGCGTTGGCTTGTTCGTCGCTGCCGGGCGTGCCTTGGGCCGGGCTGCTGGCCGAGCTGCTGTTGCCCTCGGTTTCGCTGCCGGGGGTACCTTGGGCATCGCTGTTGGCCGGCTGCTCTTCGGCCTTGGCCTCGCGCTGTTGCAGCATTTGTTGCACCAGCGCCTGGTTGTCCAGCGCGGGTTGCAGGTCTGGCTGGCGCTCCAGGGCTTGTTCGTAGGCGTCCAGGGCGGCTTCCAGTTCACCGCTGCGGGCAAGGGCATTGCCTCGATTGTAGTGGGCGGCGGCCGTATCGCCTTGGGAAAACGCCTCGGCGGCGCCGGCATAGTCGCCGGCCTGGTACAGGGCCATGCCGCGCCACTGCGGGTCCTGGAAGTGGCGGGCGGCGCTGGCCGGGCGGTTTTGCTCCAGCAGGCGCTGGCCTTGCTGATCGGGGCGCAGCCACAGGTCGTTGAACTCGAACGCCTGGCTGGGCTGTGGCAGGGCCAGCAGCAGTGGCAGGCAGAACAGCCAGCCGCGTCGGCCGGCACAGGCAGCCAGCAACAGCAACGGGATCAGCAGCCAGTACCCCTGGTCGGCCCAGCTGTCCAGTTGCAGGGTCTGGCCGTCATTGCGCGCGGTGCGGGGGTTGTCGAACAGGCCCAGGCCGCGCAGGTCGAGGTCGTCGATGCGGGCATGCCGGTAGCGCCCGCCAGTGCCGCTGATGAAGCCCTTGAGGCTGGCGCTGTCCAGCCGAGGCAGCAAGATTCCGCCCTGGTCGTCCTTGAGGTATTCGCCGCTGGCCTGGCGCACCGGGGCGCCTTCGCGGCTGCCGATACCCAGCATCAGCAGGCTCGGGCCCTGGCGGCCGAGTGCCTGGCTGATGCCTTGGCGTTCCGGGGCGCTCAGCGACGAGCCAATCAGCAGCAAGCGGCCTTGGCCCAGGCCACTCTGGGCCAGCAAGGCCAGGCCCTTCTGCACGGCCAGGTCGGCACGTTGGCCAGGTTTTGGCATGATCGACGGGTCGATGGCCTCCAGCAGGTTGCGGGTGGTGGCCAGGTCATCGGACAGCGGCACCAGGGTGTGCGCCGAGCCGGCGTACACCACCAGCGCGGTCTGGCTGTCGCGGCGGTGTTCGAGCAGGTCGAGGACCTTGCGCCGGGCCTGTTCCAGGCGGTTGGGCGGGCTGTCTTCGGCGAGCATCTGTGGGGTCAGCTCCAGCAAGATCACCAGCGGGTCGGCCGGGCGTTGGCGGTTTTCTTCCACCCGTTGCCAGCTGGGCCCGAGCAGGGCCAGGACCACCAGCGCCCAGGCCAGGCCCAGTGCTATCCACGGCAGCTTGCTGGTGCTGCCGCTGCCACCGCCCAGCAATACGCCATGGAAGGCAGGCGGCAAGATCATCTGCCAGCGCCCGGCGCGTTTGCGCCTGTGCCACAGCTTGTACAGCAGCCAGCCGAGCAGGGGCACGGCCAGCAACCACAGCGGGCGCAGCCATTGGGGCCACAGATCGATCATCGCCGCCTCCGCAGGCGCAGGCGCTTCAGGCGCTGGCGCCATTCCGGGTGCGGCTGCAGGAACCGCGGCTTGCGCAGCAGCCGTTGCAGCAGGTTGTCGGGCCATTGCACGGCCACCACCAGCAGCACGCTGAGCAGCAGTGCCAGGGCCAGGGGCCAGGCGTACAGGGCATGGGCGGTGCGTGCCCGGGTCGGTTGCTGGGCTACCGGCTCCAACTGGTCGAGGGCGTCGCCGATGGCGTCCAGTTCGGCACCGTCATGGGCACGGAAATAGGCGCCGTGGGTGATGTCGGCGATTTCCTTGAGTGAGGCCTCATCCAGATCCAGGCTCGGATTGAGGCCAAGCAGACCGGGGGTGCCACTGGCGTCGGGGTTGGCGCCAATGCCGATGGTGTAGATGCGTACCCCTTCCTGGGCGGCCAGGCGGGCAGCGGTCAGCGGGTGGATTTGCCCGCCGTTGTTGGCGCCGTCGGTGATCAGCACCAGCACTCGGCTTTGTGACGGCCGTTGGCGCAGGCGCTTGACCGCCAGGCCAATGGCGTCACCGATGGCAGTGTTTTTGCCGGCGATGCCGATCTGCGCTTCGTCGAGGAAGGTGCGCACGGTGCGCCGGTCGAAGGTGAGCGGCGCCTGCAGGTACGCCTGGCTGCCGAACAGGATCAGGCCCACGCGGTCGCCTTCACGGTCTTGCAGGAAGTCGCCCATCAGTGCCTTGACCAGGTCGAGGCGGCTGATGTCTTCGTTTTGCCACTGCATGTCGGGGAAGTCCATCGACCCGGACACGTCCACCGCCACCAGCAGGTCGCGGCCACTGGCAGCCACCGGTACCGGTTCACCCAACCACTGCGGGCGGGCGGCGGCGCATAGCAGCAACAGCCAGATGACCACGAACGGCGCCTGCTGGCGCCAGGTGGGCAGGTTGAGGCGTGCGCGTCGCCCGGCCAGGCTTTCCAGTTCGTTGAGGAAGCCTACCTTGAGCACCGGCTCGCCGCTGTCGGCGGCCGGCAGCAGCAGGCGCATCAGCCACGGCAGCGGCAACAGGGCGAAGACCCACGGCCAGGCCAGTTCAAACATGCTTGCGGATCCAGGTTTCGACGGCCTGGCTGAGCCCGACAATGGCCTTGTCGTCGAGCTTGCACTCGGGCTTGTAGGCGCCCTCGACCAGCACCATCCAGCGGGTCAGGCCGGCGGCTGGGCAGCGGTTGTCGAGAAATGCCAGCCACTGGCGGCCGTTGAGGGTGTGGCTGTTGGCGCCCGGATAATGGCTGCGGCACAGGCGCTTGAGCAGGGCATTGATCTGTTGCAGCCAGGCGCCGGCCGGGGCGCCGTCGTACGGGCGCGGCAGGCGTGCCAGCTCGGCCAGGGCTTCCACACGCACCGGGTCCAGGGGCTGTTCGGCGCGCACGATACGGCGTTTGCCCGGCCGCCAGCGGCGCAGCCGCCACAGCCCCCAACCCAGCAATGGCAGCACAGCCAGCAGCAGCCACCAGCCGGGTGCCGGCGGCCACAGGCCGACAGGCGTCGGGTCGATCAGCGGGTGCAACTGGTCGAGCGGGTTCATGACGCGCTCCTTGGCCGCTGGGCGTTCAGGTATTCGCGCAACTGCTCGATCATGTCGCTTTGGGTGCTAAGTGGCATCAGCACGACGCGCAGCTTCTGGGCCATCAGCTCCCAGCGCTCGATGCGCGCCTCGGCCTGCTTGCGATAAGCCTGGCGCAGGTTGGCGTCCAGGGTGTCGAGCTCCAGCTGCGCGCCGCGCTGGGCGAAGCGTAACAGGCCGGCGGCGGGCAGGGCGTGGTCGAGCGGGTCGGATACGGGCAATAGCAGCAGGTCGCAGTGACGCGAGAGCATGGCCAGGTGCTGTTCGCACTGTGCGCTCAACGAACGCTCGTCACAGATGACAATGGCCAGGCTGCCCGGGCGCAGTACTTCGCGGGCCCGGCGCAAGGCCAGGCCAAGGCTGTCGGCCTGTGGCACGGCTTCGGTGTGCAGCGACTGGTTGACCTTGGCGAGGCGGTTGAGCAGTTGCAGCAGGCTCTGCTTGCTGCGCCGGGGCTTGATTTCGTGGGGGTCGTTGTCGCCGAACACCAGCCCGCCGATGCGGTCGTTGTGCCCCAGTGCGGCCCAGCCGAACAGGGCCGCGGCCTGGGCCGCCAATACTGACTTGAACAGCAGGCCCGAACCGAAGAACAGCCGCTGGCTTTGCTCGACGAGGATGAAGATCGGCCGCTCGCGCTCTTCGTGGAACAGCTTGGTGTGCGGTTCCTGGGTGCGTGCGGTGACCCGCCAGTCGATATTGCGCACATCGTCGCCGGCCTGGTACACGCGCACCTGGTCGAAGTCCACCCCGCGCCCGCGCAGCTTGGAATGGTGCAGGCCCACCAGCGGGCTGCGCTGGCCCGGCTTGGAAAACAGCTGGATTTCGCGCACGCGGTGGCGCATGTCGATCAGCTGGGCAAGGCCGATGCGGATGCCGGGTTCGGCCAGCTGCGCGGTGGGCATTGGGTCAGGCAACGGCGACGACGTCGAGGATGCGCTGGACCACGCGGTCCTGGTCGATGCCTGCCGCTTCGGCCTCGAACGACAGGATGATGCGGTGGCGCAGCACGTCGAACAGCACGGCCTGGATGTCTTCTGGGCTGACGAAGTCGCGCCCGGCCAGCCAGGCGTGGGCACGTGCACAGCGGTCCAGCGAGATGGAACCGCGTGGGCTGGCGCCGTAGGCGATCCAGTCGGCCAGCTCGGTGTCGAACTTGGCCGGGGTGCGGGTGGCCATTACCAGTTGTACCAGGTATTCCTCCACCGCGTCGGCCATGTACAGGCCGAGGATTTCCTTGCGCGCGGCAAAGATGGCCTGCTGGCTGACCCGGCGCTCGGGCTTGGTTTCGCCGCCCAGCGCTTCGCCACGGGCTTGCGCCAGGATGCGCCGCTCCACCGCAGCGTCGGGGAAGCCGATTTTTACGTGCATCAGGAAGCGGTCGAGCTGGGCTTCGGGCAGCGGGTAGGTACCTTCCTGCTCGATCGGGTTCTGCGTGGCCATGACCAGGAACAGCGGCGACAGGTCGTAGGTGCTGCGGCCCACGCTGACCTGGCGCTCGGCCATGGCTTCGAGCAGTGCCGACTGCACCTTGGCCGGGGCGCGGTTGATTTCGTCGGCCAGCACCAGGTTGTGGAAGATCGGCCCCTGCTGGAACACGAAGCTGCCGGTTTCCGGGCGGTAGATTTCGGTACCGGTGATGTCGGCCGGGAGCAAGTCGGGGGTGAACTGGATGCGATGGAACTGTGCCTCGATGCCTTCGGCGAGTTCTTTGATGGCCTTGGTCTTGGCCAGGCCCGGCGCACCTTCGACCAGCATGTGGCCGTCGGCCAGCAGCACGATCAACAGCCGTTCGACCAGTTTCTCCTGGCCTAGGATCTGCGAAGAAAGAAAGGTGCGCAGCGCGGTCAGCGCTTCACGGTGTTCCATCGGTGACGGTTCCTGGTATGGGGCCGCAGGCGGGGCTGGAGGCAGCTGCCCTGGCAAGGGGTGATACTTTAATCCATCCGGGGGGGTGGCGACCAATGGCGGCTTGGAAATTTATCCGGCCCTGGGCCATGCACGTACAGAAATGTCCTGCAAATGGCTGGCCATAAGCTGATGTTCAGCGGCGGCGCCCTGGCGCCTGCTTGTGTTTTAGACGCAAGCAGGAGCAAAACGATGATCTTGAGATTTGGCGTGTTTTTCGATGGCACCGGTAATAACCAGCACAATGTGATGCCGACAGAGTCGAATGGCGGCAAGGGCGCCAGTTATACCAACGCCTTGAGCAATGTGGCACTGTTGCACGCGCTTTATCCGGCAGAGGGGCCGAGCGGCGACGGCGCCATGGCGTTTCTCAGCCATTATGTCGAGGGGGTGGGAACCCTGGAGGGCGCTGAGGATCATGCGTATGCCTCGGCCACCGGGCGGGGGCGCACCGGCGTCGAATCACGAGTTACAGAGGCATTGGAGGGTATCGCCGGGCAGCTGCGAGATTGGGCGTACGCCCATCCTCTCGCAAGACTTGAGGGGGTCGAGTTCGACCTGTTCGGCTTCAGCCGCGGTGCCGCGGCGGTGCGTCACTTGGCAAATCTGCTGCACGCTGACGGGGGCGGGGTGCTGGCCGTCCCTTGCGGCATCACGATCAATTTCATAGGCCTGTTCGACACCGTGGCGGCGATCGTTGCGCCGTTGCAGGGCGATTTCGACCCTGCCGACGACCGCCATGGCGGCTTGCGCCTGGGCCTGGGTAAGGGTATTGCCCGGCACGTGGTGCAATTGGTGGCCGGGGATGAGCAGCGGCACAACTTCCCATTGGTGAGCAGCGGTCACGACATCGTGTTGCCGGGTGTGCATTCGAACATCGGCGGTGGTTACCCGGACTTCACGCATGAGCAGGTGCTGTTGTGCAAACCTCAGTCACAACGTGTGCCATCGTCTATGCGCGCCGATCGGACGTGTGTGCATGCCAAGGTGAGTGACCTGTTGGGCGCAGCGGTTGGTGACCTGGGTGCAAGGGTGATTACTTGGGAGGAACCGATTGCCGGCGGGCGGCCGGACGAGGCGCAGAAGCAGGTGTATGCGGCGGTGTACCGGGAGCGGGAGGTGGCGGGGCAGCTTTCCCGTGTGTACCTGAGTGTCATGCGTGAGCTGGCGGTGCAGGCGGGGGTGCCGTTTGCGCCGCTGGGCGGGCAGGCTGATCATGTGTTGCCGGCTGAATTGCTGGAGATCAGCCGCAAGTTGCATGCGTTTGCCTTGGGTGAATGTGAACAGCCTGGGCTGACCGAGGATGAGCAGCGGCTGTTGCGTGACAGGTATGTGCACGCCTCGGCGAACTGGAATGCGCTGAAGGGGTTGCACAACAGTGTGCTGGATGTGCTGTTCATCAATCGGCCAGCGGCAGGCGGGCGAGTGGTGCATGCGAACCCGGTAGCTTTATCAACCTGAACCGGCCTCATCGCCGGCAAGCCGGCTCCCACCTGGATCGCGCCGCACTCAAGCAGTGTGGAGTCCTGTGGGAGCTGGCTTGCCGGCGAAAGGGCTGCAAAGCAGCCCTAGGGTCTAAGCCAGCTGGCGAGGCTTTCTGGATAGGTATGCCTCCTGCGCCAGGGTCAGCAGCACGGTCAGCAGCATGAACACTACCGAAGCGATGAAGATGCCCTCAGGCAGGCGCTGGTCGAGCATCCAGCCGAACGCAATCGGCCCGATGGCGCCGCCGATGTTGAAGCCGGTCGAGACCAGCCCGAAGGTTTTGCCCTCGGCACCACGTGGCGCTGCTGCCTTGACCAGCATGTCCCGCGATGGTGCGATTACCCCGGTCAGCAAGCCGATGGCCCCCAGCACCACTACCAATGCCCAGCCCTGCACCAGCCCCAGCGCCACCAGCGTGGTCAGCGCCGCCGCCAGGGCAAAGGCCATGGCGGCCACCAGGCCATGGCGGCGGGTGCGGTCAGCCAAGGCCCCGCCGCACAAAACGCCCACTGCACTGCACAGCAGAAAGGCCGTGAGCGCCGTGTTCGCCCAGGCCAGGGTCAGGCCTTGGCCCTGGACCAGGGCGGCTACGGAGAATTTCTCGATGGCACTGGTACTCAGGTTCAGCAGGATGAACAGCACCGTCAACACGCCGATCATCGGCGTGAGCAAGCGCACGCGGCCCGGCGCAGCGGCAGCTCCAGTGTCACTTGTGCGGCCATGCCCGGATACCTGATAGACACCGCTGCCTGGCACCGAGATCAGCATAAGAGCGGCAACACCCACCACTGCACCCGCTGCCAAGGCTGCCTGTGTACCGAACGCGGCAGCGATGCCGAGAAACACCGCGGGCGTTACCGCCGAACCGAGGAAACCGGCGAAGGTATGGATCGAAAACGAGCGCCCCAGGCGGCCTTGCTCGATGCCGTTGGCCAGCAACGCGTAATCGGCAGGGTGGTAAACGCCATTGGCCAGGCCCGCCATGGCCATCGTTATTAGCAATACCGCATAGCCGGGGCTGACCGCCAGCAGCAGGAAACTGAGGCTGCCCAGCAACAACCCTGCCTTGAGCACCTTGCGCGCACCGTAGTGGTCGACGGCATAGCCCAGCGGTGCCTGCACCAGGGCAGAGACAATGTTGAACACCGCCAGGGCTACGCCAAGCTCGACGAACCCCACGCCCAGCAAGCCGGGGAGGACGGGCAGCAATGCCGGGATCAGCATGATGTGCACATGGCTGACGAAGTGCACGGCAGCAATTTGGGTAAGCAGCTTGGGGCCAGCGTGGGGCATGTCGATACCTGTCGAACGGCGTGGGCACATGGTGCAGGGTAGGGGGCAAGCTATTACCGGGGTGAGCGGTTGACGCGAGGCAGGCGCCCGTTCAGCACGGCATAGGCCAGCAGGCCAATGACCAGGCCCCAGAAGGCTCCGCCAATGCCGAACAGGCTGATGTTGGCCGCGGCCGCCAGGAAGGTGATCAGTGCGGCTTCGCGCGAGCGGGCATCGGCCATTGCGCTGGCCAGGCTGGCACCGATGGTGCCCAGCAGGGCAAGGCCGGCCAAGGTGGTGATGAAGGTGCCCGGCAGGGCCATGAACACACTCGCCAGGGTGACCCCGAACACCCCCACGAGGATGTAGCAGACACCGGCAGCAATCCCCGCCACCCAGCGCTTGCCCGGGTCTTCATGGGCTTCCTTGCCGGTGCAGATGGCCGCGGTGATGGCGGCGATGTTGAAGGCGTGTGAACCGAATGGCGCCATCAGCAACGAGCCCAGGCCGGTGACCGCGACAATGGGGTTGGCGCTGGTCTTGAAGCCGTCGTTGCGCAGCACCAGCATACCGGGCATGTACTGGCCTGTGAGGGTGATCAGGAACAAGGGCAGGGCCACGCTGAGGGCGGCGTTGAGGGTGAAGGTGGGCGCGGTGAACACCGGTGAGGCGAATTCCAGCCGCAATGCCGTCAGGCCTGCTTGCCCCTGCACCAGCAGGTAGCCCAGGCCCAGTAGCAGAATGCCGACCACGGCGTAGCGGGCGGTGAAGCGTTTGAAGGCCACGTAGGCCACAATCAGCAGCCCTGCCAGGGCCGGGTCGACAGACAGGCCGGCAAAGGCGCCGATGCCGAACTGCAGCAGGATACCCGCCAGCAATCCGGCCGCAACGCCTCCGGGGATGACCCGCACCAGGCGCTCGAAGCACCCGGTCAGCCCTAGCACCACGAAGCCGGCGGCCGACAACAAGTAGGCACCGATGGCTTCGCTGTAAGGCACGGTGGCCAGGGCCGTGACCAAGAATGCGGCTGCCGGCGTGGACCAGGCGGTGATCACCGGTTCGCGGCTGTACCAGGACAGCACCAGGCCGCTGAGGCCGACACCGATCGACACGGCCCAGACCCAGGATGAAGTCAGCTCCGGGCTCAACCCGGCAACCTTGGCGGCCTGGAACACCAGGATGAAGGTGCCACCGTAGTTGACGATGACCGAAACCAGCCCGGCTATCACGGGGTGCAGGATGTCCGTAAGCCGAAACGGGGTTGAAGAGCTTTGTGCAGGCGCGTCCATGGTTGCCTCTGGTAAAGGTCGGGTGCAGCAAGGCCCGGCGGCGAGATGCCGCCGGGCAGGTTTCAAGGTCAGTTGGCCAGTTCGGTCAGCAGGCTTTTCAGGTAGTTGCTGCCTTGCGCATCCAGCGGCTGGAGGGGAAGGCGCGGTGCGCCGACATCCTGGCCGAGCATTTTCAGGCCGGCCTTGATGGTGGTGGGCAGGCCGCGGCGGGTGATGTATTCGAGCAGCTCGTACTGGCGGTAGAACAGCGCGCGGGCTTCGGCCAGGTCGCCGTGCTGCACGGCGTCCCACAGCGCCAGGTTCAGTGCCGGGATCAGGTTGGGTGCGGCGGTGCACCAGCCGGTGGCGCCGGCCACCAGCGCTTCCAGGGTCAGCGGGTTGCAGCCGTTGTAGAACGCCACCTGGCCATCGGTGGCCTTGAACAGGCGGTGCATGCGCTGAATGTCACCGGTGCTTTCCTTGACCATGGTCACATTGGGCACCTCGCCGAGGATGCGCAGGATCAGTTCCACCGACAGGTCGGTGCCGCTGGTGCCCGGGTTGTTGTAAAGCATGATCGGGATGTCGATGGCCGCGCCGACGGCCTTGTAGTGGGCGATCACTTCGGCTTCGGTGAGCTTCCAGTAGGAAATGGGCAGCACCATCACTGCCGTGGCACCGCAGGCCTGCGCCAGGCGGGCGCGCTGCACGGTACGGGCGGTGGTCAGGTCGGAGACGCTGACCACGCTGGGCACGCGCCCGGCAATGCGTGCCTGGCTGAAGCGCACCACGGTTTCCCATTCGCTATCGGACAGGTAGGCCCCTTCGCCGGTGCTGCCCAGCGGTGCGATGGCGTGCACGCCGTCTGCGATCAGGCTGTCGATGGATGTACCCAGGGCATCCAGGTCGAGCGTGCCGTCAGCCTTGAAGGGGGTGATGGTGTAACCGATAACGCCGCGAATTACAGGTGTAGACATGACCAGGCACCTCTGCCGTTGTTGAGGAAAGAGTACAGCTTCGATCAGCCCAGGCAGTCGCCGTGGGCACGCAAGGCCCGGCGTGCGTAGTAGCTGAACGCGGCGCCGTGACGTTTGGGGGTGGAGATCCAGTCGTGGGCTTCTTTGCCCAGTGCTTCGGGGATGGGGCGGATTTCACCGGCGCCCATGGCCAGCAATTGCATCTTTGCGGCGCGCTCGAACAGCAGGGCAAGTACGCAGGCTTCCTCGATCGAGCCACCGGCAATCAACAGGCCGTGGTGGGAAAGCAGGATTGCACGCTTGTCGCCAATCGCCTTGGCGATGATTTCACCTTCCTCGTTGCCCACCGGCACGCCTGGCCATTCCTTGAGGAATGCGCAGTCATCGAACAACGGGCACAGGTCCATGTGCGAAATGGCCAGCGGCACTTCCAGCATCGACAGGGCAGCGCTGTGCAGCGGGTGGGTGTGGATGATGCAGTTGACGTCGGGGCGGGCCCGGTACAGCCAGCTGTGGAAACGGTTGGCCGGGTTGGCCATGCCGCGGCCTTGCAGCACGGTGAGGTCCTCGTCCACCACCAGCAGGTTGGAGGCGGCGATTTCGTCGAAGCCCAGGCCCAGTTGCTGGGTGTAGTAGGTGCCAGGCTCCTGCGCACGTGCGGTGATCTGCCCGGCCAGGCCAGAGTCGTGGCCGCCGTCGAACAGGATGCGGCAGGTGAGGGCAAGCTTTTGCCGGGAGGTGTAGGTGTTGTCGGCCAGGGCCGTCAGCATCTGCTGCTGGGCGAGTTTGACGAGCTGGTCCTTGGGGGTGTGCATGGTGGTCGTCATGGGCGGTACCTGCATGGGAAAGGGCTGGCGTTGGCTGATCGTCGTGATGGCGTTGCCAGGACACATGGCGATCTTAATGACACTCTGTGTCATTTGCAAGCATTGTGTCATCCCGTGGGTACGCTATCAGTGGCTTTTTTGGAGGTTACCGATCAGGTAGAGGCTGTTCGGTCATCATCATCGGTATGCTGGTCGAGTGTCGCTGTCGATGGACAACGTATTCGTCATGGCGATGATTTTCTGGAGTAGATAGTGATCGAGGGCGCACAGTTGGGGCGGTTTTTGAACAGCGACGACAAGTCGGTGGGAAAGGAGGAAGACCCGCGACTACGGGTCTGACCTGCAAAATGCCTATCTCGCGTCCGAGAGTTCAACGAGGGTATAAGCAACAATCATCCAAGCACAACCAAGTAGTGTTAGCCAGGTAGCAAGAGCCAACTTGAATTTTAATTTCGCAGGGAAATGCTTCAATTCATCAGCATCTAGCTTACCTCTGCGTAATGCCAAGCCCGGAAATGTTATCAACCCAGCGATCATGCACATCAGCATCCATCGCCATTTCAATCGTCGCCTATCCCTCGTCTGCTTCATAGATTCAATATAGGGGTTACTTTGAATCGCCGAGCATGCAACATCGTAATCCTTCCTTAGCATAAGGAAGGCAAGGATCGCCGGGCCAGGCAGTCCAATGATAAATGGCCCTATTACCAGTAATATCTTCGCCGAGACCGGCCAATCGTTGATGTCAATCACGCGTAGCCTCGTAGATGAACTCTCCTGCCGACTCACCCAGCTTCTCCCCTACGAGGCCGCCGGCGGCCCCACCAGCCCCGACAAGCAAAATCACGCACACCGGAACGCTGACTCCGGCGGTCCCTACCGCAAAAGCTGCGCACAGTGTTCCGGCGGTTAATCCAGCTCCAGTAGAAGCGAGCGTGCTTAATCCAAGGCTACCGGCAAAACTACTTGTTTCTGTCATTCGGATCTTTTTACACGCCTCTGTCTCGCCCGCCCGGCAAACCTCCTGAACGTTCATGTAGGACGAAGTCCCTCCTAGTCCAACCGCAGCATATCCACCATAAGCAAGGTACTTACTAAGTTTGGCAACCTTATCCAGATGCGTCGCATACCCCGGAATCTGCCCTGGCCCGCCCGCTTTCGACCAGTGATGGACCAGACTCTTGGTCGAAATTTTCAAGCTCCTCCTCAAGCGCTCATAGTTCCCAAGGTTCAACTGCTTGTTCAGAAATGCCGTTTTCAACTGTGCATCCAGCTGCTGCAAAAGCCGCCGCCGCTCAGCGAAAAAGCCTGGGCTGTTCAAGTGGCCATGGCGCATGAACTCCCGCTGGTGCAATTGCTCGATACTGGTCAATGTATGACCGACCTGTCTCAAACCTTGATCCAGCATGTCCTTGCCGACGCCCATGGACAGGCTGGCGTTGCTGAGCAAGCCGGCGATTTCGGCCTGGTGCTGCATCATGAAATCCGCTTCGGCGTAGTCGAGCACCTCCAAAGCACGTCGTGCATGCTGCGCAGCCGCCATCAGTTCTCCCTCTTCGCGCGTGCAGGCATTTGCGTTGTCAGGATCACCGATAACGAAGATTTCCCCGGCCTTGAAGCCTTGTGTAAATGTCGGATTGAGCCGCTGCAACCGGGAGATCGGCAACGTGGCATCGTGCTCGGCCAATTGCAGAAGCACCTGGGGGAACGACATGCGTCGAGGAACTACGTAGAAGCCAGGCTCCAGCGTACTGGGCAGTGCACCTATGACGGGTTGGGAGAAGCGCTCGCGGTAGACGGTGGGTGATGGCTCGGTAAAGTGGGTTGTGGCACGCCCTGCAATGGGATACATCGACGGCGGTGCTTCATACAACGGCGCGACTACCCGATTGCTGCCTGGCGAGCACCCGCAGACAACCAGCGCCCCGTCCATGGCCACCCGCTGGCCATCGGAAATAAAGTGATCCACACCCTCAGCGACAGTTCCCACCTGCCCACAAAGAGGGCATGGCGTGGTGTGGTCGCCTTCACGGAGCACCATTCTGCCTTCGTCGAGATAGCCGGCCCCCGTTGCAATGCAGATGGCACCCGTGGTGGTCACATCGCCATCTACAGCCTGACCTAAGCCCTCTAGACTGACGCGCATAAAACAAACTCCCTGTGTATGGTTCAGGTTGGAAACCTAACACCAGTAAGGGATATCCGGTTGGCTTCAGTCTAAATTCAGAAACTTCTTACAAGTTATCGGAATTATATTTTCTGGAGTGCAAGCAGATGTTTCTTTGTGGCGAAACTTAACTTCTAAAGCATAATTTCGAGATGCCTGATTGTAGGTAATCACCCGACGAACTGACTGTTTTGCATCCCTTTTGCGACACATGGCCGCTCCTGCACGGCTGCCGAGGTTACAGGCATGCGTGGTACGTTCTGGTAACAAACCCACTGAGTTGCTATTGATACGAGGAAGAAATGGCTCTGGAATCACACATGCGGCTCGCCCGGCGAGCCGATCTCAATGCGCTCTTTGATCTTGATGTCATCGCGCAGCGCGAAGAGCACCGGCGGGAATGCATTGCCCACGCGGTAGCTTGCGGCCAGTGCTGGGTGGCAACGGATGCTGACGATCCTGCGCTGCTGTTGGGCTATGGCGTACTGGACACCTCATTTTTCGGGCAGGATTTCATCCCGCTCATCGTGGTGCTGGATTCGGCACGGCGCCGTGGCGTAGGCGCAGCCATTCTTCTTGGGCTGGAATCCCGGGCCCTGGGGGCCAAGCTGTTCACCTCGACCAACGCGTCGAACCTGCCGATGCAGGCGCTGCTTCAGAAGTGCGGTTTTATTGGCAGTGGCCAGGTTGAAAACCTGGATGAAGGTGACCCAGAGCTTGTTTTTGTGAAGATCAGGTCCTGATGCCTGCGAGCACACCTAAACGCTAACGCGAACACCGGCGGAGCCGGTGCCATTCACCGTGTTGGATTCTTCGCGGGTAAACCCGCTCCCACAGGTAATCGCGCAGGCTTCAGGCTTATGCAGTACCTGTAGGGGCAACTGTCTTGCACAACACCTGAAAGCTAGCGCGATCATTGTGGGAGCGGGCTTGCCCGCGAACACCGGCAAAGCCGGTGCCATTCACCGTGTTGGATTCTTCGCGGGCATGCCCGCTCCCACAGGTAGTCGCGCAGGCTTCAGGCATATGCAGTACCTGTGGGGGCAACTTTCTTGCACAACACCTGAAAGCTAGCGCAATCATTGTGGGAGCGGGCTTGCCCCGCGAACACCGGCGCAGCCGGTGCCATCCTCCGCGCTGGATTCTTCGCGGGTAAACCCGCTCCCACAGGGGCTGCGCAGGCTTCAGGCTTATGCAGTACCTGTAGGGGCAACTGCTTGCACAACATCTAAAAGCTAGCGCGATCATTGTGGGAGCGGGCTTGCCCCGCGAACACCGGCGTAGCCGGTGCCATTCACCGTGTTGGATTCTTCGCGGGTAAACCCGCTTGTATGGTTAGACTTGAAGGGGTGGTGGGACTAAATGCCCGATTCTGACTGTTCACAGCAGTACAGACCGTGGGAGACATCGCCCCACCCCTTCCACCAAAGCGCCGATAAAGAATGCATCGTTTGCAAACGACGATAGAAGCAAGCCAGCGCCTCTTGGTGAAACCCCTTCAAGCCAAAAAACCATAACGTGAGGAGGCTCCCGTGGCAATGCAGGTTGGCAAATTGATCGTGGGTGCGGATGTCGCGAAAGCAGAGTTAGTGATTCATCACGATGATCGCGATGAGATCATCAAGGTGAAAAATACCAAGCCGGAAATCAAGAAATGGCTGAAGCAACAGCCTCTCAACACGGCAATTGCTGTTGAGGCGACCAATGTTTACCACCTGGACTTGGTTGAGCTGGCCCATAGCCTGGGTTTCGAGGTCTATGTCATTGATGGATTCCAACTGAGCAACTACCGCAAAAGCGTGGGTGTGCGGGTAAAAACGGACCCCACTGATGCTCGGTTGTTGTCCCGCTTTTTGAGAAACGAGGGGGAAGACCTCCGCCCTTGGACTCCCCCTCCCGCCGTCTACGGCAAGCTTCAGAGCCTTCTGCGACGCCGAGCGGCCTTGGTGACTGCCCGCACGGCGATGACTCAGAGCTGGGCTAATGAAGCACTTTTGAAAGCCGCCTTCACAACCTTTGTAAAATCGATAGACCGGCTGGATTTGTTGATCCAAAAGAAAATCAAAGAGGTGCTGCGCGAAGCAGGGCTGCACGAGCAAGTTGCTCGCTGCCAAGCGGTAGAGGGTATTGGTTTTCTCACTGCCACTGCCTTGGTAATGGCCTTTATGCGAGGCGAGTTCAAGAGCAGTGATTCGTACATTGCATTCCTGGGAATGGATCTACGAGTGATTGATTCTGGGCAGAAGAATGGACGTCGCCGCCTTACCAAGCGAGGCTGCTCAGAAATCCGTCGCCTGCTGCATAACGCGGCGATGTCAGCCAGCCGGACGGCCACTTGGAAAGGGATCTACGAACAACATCGCAATGCGGGTAAAGCAACAACCCAGGCGTTGGTAATCCTGGCCAGAAAGCCTGCGCGAGTGGCATTCGCCCTGATGAAGAATCAGGACGAATATGTCACCAAGGGTGGGAAAGCGACTTGCTGAAAACCATAGAATCTCCCACAGGTAATCGCGCAGGCTTCAGGCATATGCAGTACCTGTGGGGACAACTGTCTTGCACAGCATCTAAAAGCTAGCGCGATCATTGTGGGAGCGGGCTTGCCCCGCGAACACCGGCGCAGCCGGTGCCATTCACTGTGTTGGATTCTTCGCGGGCACGCCCGCTCCCACAGGTAATTGCGCAGGCTTCAGGCATATGCAGTACCTGTGGGGGCAACTTTCTTGCCCAGCATTTGAAAGCTGGCGCGATCACTGTGGGAGCGGCTTTAGCCGCGAACACCGGCGGAGCCGGTGCCATTCACCGTGCTGGCTTCAGGCTAATGCAGTACCTCATGCGCCTATGCAAAGGCCGCCCAGCCTGCTTGCCACATCCCTTGGCGGGTACTGCCGGAAAGCATCAGAAATGGCAGTGATCAGCTGCGTGTCCCTGATCGGGTCCAGCCCCGGAAAACGCTTGCCGTTGCAATCAACTTCATGAGTAAGCACGGCCTCGACACTGGCGTCGTTTTCCCTGTAAACCCGCCTGATGGCCTGTGCTTCCAGCGCCTTGTCGTCTTTGCAGTGCAGGGCATGGTGAATGGCCAGTGCCGCGCCAAACGCCAGCGACGGGGTTTCAATACCATGCTTGCGTGCAAGGTCGATGCTGCTGAAGATGCGTTCGTTGCGCTGAAGCTTGCGCAACGGGTCGCGCCCCACCCGGGCACAAGGGTCTTTAAACGAGGTTGCACACCGCTCCAGGAAGGTGTCGGCAAACCGGCTGACCACTTCGGCCATCTGCGGGTACTCCGCCACTAGTGCGGGCCCGACTTCCTGGCGAATCAGGCGTTCGGCCAGTTCGCTGACACGTGCATCGCCCATACCCTGGCCCACCGAGTCATGGCCCAGCAGGCTCGCGTACCAGGCAACGATGGCATGTGGGCCGTTCCACAGCCGGTTCTTGATGACCTGGATCTGGGTGATGTCAGGCACCGTCTTCACCTGGCGCAGGCGTTCGAGTAGCTCGCTGCCGTGCTCTACATACAGCGGCATGTCGGGTTCGCTGTTGAACAGGATCAGGTGCAGCTGGCTCATCGCGCTGCTGGGCTGGGCAAAGGGCCTGAAGCGCCCGATCAGTCGTTCGTACTCAGGCACAGGCGCTGATGCCTTGGTGGAGACTGCCGGCTCGTCTTCCAGGCTGTTCTGGAACATCTGCGACTTGATGCGCAGTTGCCGCACCAGTGCGTCGTTGCTGAGCTTGGAGACGATGCGGCTGACGACTGTTTCGGCGAAATGGGTCTTTTCCAGCACTTGCTCGCCAATTGCCGGCGGGCACAGCAATGCCAGCTCTGCCTGCACATGGCGGCGCACGAACGCGGCCCCGCCCACCTTGTTCAGCACGATCAGCAACGTCAGCTCTCGGCCACGTCGTTCGAAACGTTGCAGCAGCCCCTTGGCAATCACCTTCGCCTGGTTGCGGATGGCCTGCTCGGGCAGGCTCAGGCCGATAATTTCGGCAGTGGTGTACATGCCGATGACTGCGTCGTCATCGTCCATGTCGATCATGCGCACATTGTCGATGGTCTGGTCGAACGAAGTGGCCCCGTAGCGCACGCTGTAGCGGCCGAACGCATTGACGCTTTCGCGCAGCATACGCGAGCGGGTGGCGGCGATGATTTCACGGGGCCGGGTGTAGCCATCCCAATGGGAAAACACCTGTGTCAGGTAACCACCGCCGATGGCGCCGAAGCCATGAATGCCTACGCTGAACTGGTTCAACGAAGCCGGGAACGGCTCGCTCAATGCTGGCATGCCCAGGTCAGGTACGCACTCGCTAAGGTCGGCGAGAAACTCATGCATGCTGAGGTAGGCTTTGAGCGCGCCTGCCTTGATATCGGCAGCGGGCGGCTTGATGTCTTCGATCAGAATCGCCTGGCCTTCGGCACGGATGGCCGAGAGCATGCCGTTCTCCGAATCCTCGACCATGAAGCATTGGCCCGGCTCGCAATTGAGCGCGCGGGCGGCTTTCAGGAAAATCTCGGGGTGGGGTTTGCCCTGGCTGACTTCATCGCCACAGACAGTGATGTCGAAGTACTTCAGCACATTGGCATTGATCAGGTATTCCTCGGCAATGGCACGGCGGCTGGAGGTGGCCACTGCCATGGTCAAGCCCGACTTGCGCAGGCGCTCCAGCACTTCCAGCAAGCCGGCCTTGATGGGTACGCCGTGATTGCGCACGTACTCCAGCTCAAGTTCGTCCGCGCGCTTGCGGATCTCGGCGTACGGGAAGTCTTCACCGTTATGCGCCTTGGCCAGGGCTTCTGCCTTGGTCGCGCTCAGGCCCAGCGAGCCGATCAATGTGTCCTCGCTCAGCGCTTTGCCGAAGATTTCCAGCGAGGCTTGCTTCAGAGTCTTGAAGCGCAAGCGTTCGGTGTCGAAGAGGGTGCCATCCATATCGAAGATGGCGCTGAGAATCTGTTTACCTTGAAAGAAAAGCATTTGGTGTTGCCCCTTGTTGTTGCGTCAGACATCCCGCCTGTAACAGGCGAATACGGTGTGTGAGCTGCAGCGATGGCAGTCAGGTCGGAGGCACACGGTCGACAGGGGGGCGCTCAGGGGTAACGCAGAAGTAAGGCGGGGCGGAGCGGGGAGTGCAGAGCAGGTTTGCAACCTTTGAGGCGAGGCGGGCGGCTGGTTTGGCCTTGAGGTCACGCCCACTGGCTGCAGTCGATTTTGCAGGCAGTGGGCGCAAATAGCGATGGATACGTGTGATTCCAAGCATAAGGTGCTTTGCTTCCTTTTCGTCGTGGGTGATCCTTTTTCAGCCTTGCACGTATGCGCGCCGCCATGCAAGGCTTGGGCTTCCGTTACAAGGTGAACCGCAATGACCCAAGCTACCGATCAGGCCTTTTATGACCGCGCCGATGCGCACATCGACCTGGCCAACCAGCAGATTGAAAAATTCGAAGACCTGGGCAAGGTAAGTGCCTCGCTGACCTTCGGCGCCACGCGTTTCAGCGCCTGGATGAGCGCCCGCAGCTTCAAGAGCAGCGCGGAACTGGCGGCAGCCCGGGAGGAAATTTTGAAGTACTTCTGCGAGCAGTACCGGATGATGCTCGAGGACAACCTGGATGAGCACATCGAGCATTTTGACCGCCTGGTACTGGGCAAGGACGCCTGACCTCGCCTGCCTGCGCAGCGGTGACTCAACGGTTGGGCCACTGCTGCAAAAGGATCGAAACGAACTTCTCCGCCGCAGGCGACAACGACGCGCCGCGCCGGTACACCAGCCCCAGGGTGCGTGTGACTTGCGGCTCGATCAACGGCACGCTGACCAGTGTCGGGTGATCAGCGTTGGGCATGGCCAGGCTGGGCATGGCCGACACGCCCAGCCCGGCCTCGACCATGCCCAGCGACGTCGACAGGTGTTGCACTTCGTAGAACCATTTGGGCCGCAGGTTGAGCCCGGACAACGCATGGTCCAGCAGCATGCGGTTGCCACTCAGGCGGCCGACGCCGATCAGGCGGTAATCCGCCAGCTCTGTCCAGGTAACAGAGGCCCGGTTCGCCAGTGGGTGGTCGCGCCTGCAGGCCAGTACAAAGTGCTCTTGCACCAGCGTGACAAACTCGATGTCCGGGTGCTGGCCGCTCATCATGTTGATGCCGAAGTCGGCCTCGCCGCGCAACACGGCTTCGAGCCCGTCGTTGGCACTAAGGTCCAGCAGGCGAATGCGGATTTTAGGGTACTGCTCGTTGTAATCGCGGATCACCGACGGCAGGAAGTAGAACGCTGCGGTGGGAATGCAGGCGAGGGTAACTTGCCCGGTCTGGCGCTCGGCCAGCTCGCGGATGCTGAGGATGGAGTCTTCGAAATCATCCAGCAGGCGCCTGGCCTTGGGCAGGAAGTCGCGGCCCACGCTGGTCAGGCTGACCCGGCGTGTGGTGCGTTCCAGCAGCGAGGTGCCCAGGCCTTCCTCCAGCTTCTTGATCCGCCGACTCAGGGCCGGCTGGGAAAGGTGAAGCGCCTCAGCGGCCTCGTGGAAACTACCGAGTTCGGCGATTTTCACGAAAGATCGGATATCTTGCAGCTCATATTCCATAACAAACCCTGCTACTGGCGCTGCGCCTGATTAATGTTTGAATCGCAATAATGGCTACGATATTTGCATTGGATTGATTTATCCATCCCTGTCACTCTTTTGCTCACAGCATCAATGATGTCCATTGATCAACAAGGGTGCAAAATCATGCAACGAATTCCTTGCGTCCTCATGCGCGGTGGTACCTCGAAAGGGCCGTTCTTCCACGCCTGGGATCTGCCTGCCAATGTGGTCGAGCGCGACGAGTTGCTGATCAACCTGATGGGCTCTGGCCATGAGCTGGAAATCGACGGGATCGGTGGCGGCAGCCCGCAGACCAGCAAGGTGGCGATCATCAGCCCTTCTTTGCACGCCGACGCCGACGTCGACTACCTGTTTGTGCAGGTGATGGTTGCACAGCGACGGGTCGATACTGCCCCCAACTGCGGCAACATGCTGTGTGCCGTTGGCCCGTTCGCCATTGAACAGGGGTTGGTCAAAGGCAAGGAAGGGAAGACCCTTGTCCGTATTCGCAACCTGAACACCGGTACCTTCGTCAATTCGCTGGTAGAAACCCCAGGCGGTATCGTGCGCTACGAAGGCCGTACCGCAATCGACGGCGTGCCCGGGACTGCCGCCCCGGTGCACCTCACTTTCCTGGACGCAGTCGGCAGCAAGACTGGCAAGCTGTTTCCCACCGGCCAGGCCAAGGATCTGATCGATGGTATCCCGGTGACCTGCATCGATATGGCCATGCCGATGATGGTGGTGGAGGCCAGCCAGCTGGGTGTCACCGGCTCGGAAACCGCGGCCCAGCTGGACGCCAACAGCGAACTGCTCGAACGCCTTGAAGCATTGCGCTTGAAGGCCGGCAAGGCCATGGGCCTGGGCGATGTCAGTGGCATGGTCATCCCCAAGCCAGTGCTGGTGTCCAAGCCTCGCTATGACGGCACGCTGCAGGTTCGCTATTTCATGCCGCACAACTGCCATCGCGCCCTGGCGATCACTGGCGCAGTGGGGCTGGCGACTGCCTGCGTCAGCCCCGGCACGGTGATTGTCGACCTGCTGGGCGAAGGCGCGCAGCAGCTGACCGAGGTCCGCCTCGAGCACCCCAGTGGCGGCATTGATATCGCCCTGACGCGCAGCGGTGCCGATGGCCAGACCATCCAGGCCTCGGTAGTACGAACCGCCCGGCGGCTCTTCTCAGGGTTCGTCTACGCCCCTACATTCCGCAGGTTGGCCGGGTAGCACCAGGCGTCGATCCAGAGCCGCACATTTGTAACAAGCGCATCCGCACAATTTCAACAATGGTGATGCCCCATGAAACTCGCCAAATCGCTGTACTTCCAGATCCTCTGCGCCGTCCTGCTGGGCGTAGTGGTCGGCCACTTCTGGGCGCAACAGGCCGTTGCGCTCAAGCCCTTGGGTGATGCCTTCATCAAGCTGATCAAGATGATGATCGCCCCGGTGGTGTTCTGCACCATCGTCACCGGCATTGCCGGGATGACCGACAAGCGCTCGCTGGGGCGCCTGATGAGCAAGACGTTGCTGCTGTTCCTGGGCCTGACGGTGGTGAGCCTGGCGATTGGCCTGGCGGCGGTCTACCTGTTCAAACCCGGTGTGGGCATGAACATCGACCCCGCAACCCTCAGCACCGAAGGCCTCAGCCAGTACACCGCCTCGGCCGCCAAGCTGGGCGTGGTCGATTTCTTCATGCACATCATTCCCGATACGTTCATCGGCGCCTTCAACAAGGGCGAAGTATTGCCGGTGCTGTTCATCGCCGTACTCAGCGGCTTTGCCCTGTCGTCCATGGGGGACAAGGGCAAGCCAGTGCTGGATGTGCTGGAATCTGCCTCGACCATGGTGTTCCGCATTTTTGGTTACCTGATGCGCTTTGCGCCGGTGGGTGCCTTTGGTGCGCTGGCCTTTACCGTCGGGCAGTACGGCATCACCTCGCTCGGTGCCCTGGCCAAGCTGGTAGGTACGCTGTACATCGCCTGTGCGTTCTTCGTACTGGTCGTACTGGGTGGCATCTGCCGGGCCCATGGTTTCAGCCTGTGGAAACTGCTGCGCTATTTCCGCGAGGAATTCCTGGTGGTGCTGGGTACTTCGTCCACCGAGCCCGTGCTGCCGCGCATGCTGGAAAAGCTCGAGAAGCTGGGCTGCAAGAAGGGTGTAGTAGGGCTGGTGTTGCCAACCGGGTACTCGTTCAACCTTGACGGCACAGCCATCTACCTGTCGCTGGCGGCCATCTTCATCGCCCAGGCCTGCAACATCGACATCACTCTGGGGCAGACGCTGACCATGCTGGCGATCATGTTGCTGTCGTCCAAGGGCGCCGCCGGGGTGACAGGCAGTGGTTTCGTTGCCCTGGCCTCGACCCTGACCGTGATCCACGATATTCCGCTGGCTGGCCTGGCGCTGCTGATCGGTATTGACCGTTTCATGTCCGAAGCCCGGGCGCTGACCAGCCTTGCCAGCAATGCGGTGGCCACCGTGGTGATCTCGCTGTCCGAGAATGCCTGTGAGCGGGAGACCCTGTTGCGCGCACTCAATGGTGAGCAACCGGTACAGCCAGACTGTGCTGCACCCGAACCGGCCGCCTGGCCCGCCGAGCCAAGCCGCCACGGCTGAACCCCGTTCGCACTACTGAACATTGATTTAAAATTCCACTCAGCGTCGCAGCGATGCCGAGTGGGGTTGGAGGCTGCCTGCCCGGCGGGCGGCCACGCACAATAAAAACAAGAGAGAAAGACCATGCTCGCACTCCTGGGCCTGATCATGGTGGTGACGTTCACCTACCTGATCATGAGCAAGCGCCTGTCGCCTATCGTTGCGCTGACCGTTGTCCCGATCGTCTTCGCCGTCATCGGCGGCTTTGCCCCCGAACTGGGCAAGATGATGCTCGACGGCCTGAAGATGGTCGCGCCATCGGCAGCCTTGCTGCTGTTTGCCATCCTGTTCTTCGGCCTGATGATCGATGCCGGCCTGTTCGATCCACTGATCCGCAAGATCCTCAAGCGGGTGAACGGCGACCCGGTCAAGATCGCCATCGGCACTGCACTGCTGTCGCTTCTGGTGGCGCTGGACGGTGACGGCACGACCACCTACATGATCACCTGTGCCGCCATGCTGCCACTCTACAAACGTATCGGCATGAACCCGATGATCCTGGCCACGGTGTCGATGCTGTCGCTGAGCATCATGAGCGGCTTGAGCCCCTGGGGCGGGCCAGCCACGCGGGCCATCGCCGCGCTTGGGCTGGACGCCAGCGAGTACTTCATCCCGATGCTGCCGACCATGATCGGCGGTGCGGCCTGGGTGGTGTTCACGGCCTTCCTGCTGGGGCGCACCGAACGCCGCCGTATCGGCAACATCGCCCTGCAGGCCGGCGGTGGCAACTGTTACATCAAGGAAATCCTCGGCGACAACCCGTGCAAACGCCCGCGGCTGGCCTATGTAAACCTGTTGCTGGTAATCGCCGTCATGACCGCGCTGGTGATGGGGCTGATGCATGCCGCCATCCTGTTCATGATCGGCTTCGTCGCCGCGCTGATGATCAACTACCCGCAGCTGGACCTGCAGAAGGAGCGCATTCTGGCGCATTCGGGTAACGCCATGACCGTGGTGCTGCTGGTGTTCGCCGCGGGTATCTTTGCCGGGATCTTCTCGGGCACCAAGATGGTCGACGCCCTGGCGCAAACCCTGGTGGACTGGATTCCCGAAGAATGGAGCCACTGGTTCCCGCTGGTGGTGGCGCTGACCAGCATGCCGCTGACCTTTGTGTTGTCCAACGACGCCTACTACTTCGGCGTGGTGCCGATCCTGGCCAACGCCGCCGCGGCTTACGGCATCGACCCGCTGGAAATTGCCCGCGCCTCGGTCCTCGGCCAGCCGGTGCACCTGATGAGCCCGCTGGTGGCTTCGACGTTACTGCTGGTGGGCATGGTCGACCGTGACATCGGTGACTTCCAGAAGGCCACCTTCAAGTGGGCCGTGCTCACGTCGCTGGTGATCACCGCGCTGGCCTTGCTCACAGGGGCTTTGTCCTTCTTCGTCTGAGCCCTGCCTGCACGCTTTCAAATAACAACAATAGAGTACCGATCATGTCCCGAGCCATGTTCCGTGGGGCCACTTGTGGCCTGCTTTGCGGCTGCCTGCCTGTTGCCGGCGCCGCCGGTTTCGTCGATGACAGCAAGCTCAAGCTGCAACTGCGCAACGTCTACTTCAACGAGAATTTCCGTGACGAGCAGGGCATGAGTGCGCGTGCTGCCGCCAGTGCAAAAAGCGAGCGGGTGGAGTGGGCCCAGGGTTTTCTGCTCGACTACCAGTCGGGCTTTACCGACGGCACGCTCGGGGTCGGGCTCGACGCACTGGGCCTGGTCGGCATACGGCTGGACTCCGGGCGCGGGCGCAGCGGTACCGGGCTGCTGCCGGTGCATGACGACGGCCGCGCTGCGGACGAATTCGCCAGTGCCGGGGTGACAGCCAAAGGGCGTATTGGCAAGACGGTGATCAGGCACGGTACCTTGCTGCCAAAGACACCCGTGCTGGTCTACAACGATGCACGGCTGTTGCCGCAGACGTACCAGGGCACGCAGTTGACCAGCGCGGATATCGACGGGCTGACCCTGACGGCGGGGCACCTGGACCGCTTCAAGCAGCGTGATTCATCAGATAGCACCGGGCTGTACCTGGATGGCTATGCGGGCGGCAAGTCGGGTGATTTCAACTTCGCTGGCGCCGATTTTGCCCTCAGCAAACAACTGCGCCTGATCTACTTTCATGGCCAGCTCGAGCACTTCTACCGCCAGGACTTTGCCGGCCTGCAACATGAGCTGCCGCTGGCCGGTGGCGTGTTGAGCACTGACCTGCGCTATTTCAAGAGCCGTGACAGCGGTGCCGCCCACGGCGGCGCCATCGACAACGACATGATCAGCGGGCAGGTGGCCTATGCCCATTCGGGCCATACCCTCGGTGCCGGCTACCAGGTGCTCGATGGCGAGGCAGGGCTGCCCTACATCAGCGGCGCGACGGTGTATTCGTTCAGCAACGTCGGCATCGGCAAGTTCATCGAGGAAGAAGAAAAGACCTGGATGGCAAGCTACGCCTACAACTTTGCGGCAGCAGGCGTGCCGGGCCTGACCTTCATGGCGCGATACCTGAGTGGCGACAATGGCCGCTCGGGTGCCGAGGGCATCAAGGAGTGGGAGCGTGACGCAGAGATTGCCTACGTGGTGCAGGGCGGGCCGCTTAAGGGGCTGGGTGTGAAGCTGCGCAACTATGTCTACCGTTCGGACTTTGCCCGCGGGCGCGACAGCAACCGCCTGTACCTCACCTACGATATTGCCATCTGGTGATGGCGCGGGCCGGGTAGCGTACCCGGCCCTGGCCCTGCTTGCGCAGCCCTGTTCAGCGGCGCAGCAGGCGAGAGACCACCAGTGTGAGGGCGGCGGTGATGGCCAGTGCGGCAACCGGTTTTTCCTTGACGAACGAAGACACCGTGTTCAGGGCATCTCCATAGGACTTGGTCAGCTGGCCTGCGGCCTGACGCCCATCGCCTTCGGCTTCCAGCGCAGGATCCTCGACCAGTCGGCCTACAGCGCTCTGCGCCTTGCCTGCAAGGTTCTCTGCTACACCTTCGATCTGTTCACGTTTCATGATGGCTTAGTTCCTTCCTGTGATCGGCTTTGGGTTAACAGCACAGGGTTAGGGCGGTGAAGGGCCGCAATGGTTCCAAGCGTCTGCTTGTCACCTGCAGATCACGCGGCGCCTTGTAGGAGCGGCCTTGTGTCGCGATCGGGCTGCGAAGCGGCCCCAGGGTTTCAGCCATGATGCACACATTGCAGGGGCTGCTTCGCAGCCCGATCGCGACACAAGGCCGCTCCTACAGGCGAGGCTAACGGGCTTTCTTCTCGAGGATCCGCGCCCCGGTACCTTCCTTGCCCAGTACATCCTCGGGGTTGCGCAGCGGGCAGTCTTCCAGTGACAGGCAACCGCAACCAATGCAGTTGTCCAGGCTGTCGCGCAGCGCCTCCAGCGTGCGGATGCGGGCGTTCAGGTCTTCGCGCCAGGCGGTGGACATCTCGCCCCATTGCGCCGCCGTAAGCTTGCTGTTGGGCGCATAGCGGCTGAACGCCTGCTTGATTTCCTCCAGTGGAATACCCGTGCGCTGCGCCACCTTGATGATCGCCAGCGTACGCAGCACCAGCGAGGGATAGCGCCGCTGGTTGCCTGCCGTACGGACGCTGGCAATCAGCCCCTTGGTTTCGTAGAAGTGCAGCGCAGACACCGCCACGCCGCTGCGTCTGGCCACTTCACCCACGGTGAGCATCCGCGTGTTGTCTGCTGCCATGCCTGTTGACCTCAAGTTAAGTTGAGCTCTTATAGTCCTGCCCGATCTTCCCCGCAACCGCTTTCCCTGTGATCGGAGCTGTGCATGAACAAACGGACGTTACTGGCCTGGGCCGGCGCTGTTGCCGGTGTGCTGGCTGCTGCCTATGCATTGGTGGGTAGCGGGTCGGCGCCGCCCGCTGCGGCGGCGTGGCCGGCGACCAAGGTGGCGCTGGCCACGGCCGAGCAGGTACAGCTGGCGCGGCAGAACTTTGCTTCAGGGGAGCTGGAAGCGGTCAACCAGGTACAGGTGGCGGCCGAGACGGCGGGGCGCATTACCCGCATCGCCTTCGAGTCGGGGCAGGCGGTCACTGCCGGGCAGTTGCTGGTGCAGCTCAACGACGCGCCGGAGCAGGCCCAGCGGGTGCAGTTGCGGGCCAGGCTGCGTAACGCCGAAGTGGTGCTGCAGCGCAGCCGCAAGCTGCGGGCAATGAATGCCGTGTCGCAAGAGCTGCTGGACAACGCCGCCACTGCCGTGGACGTGGCCCGTGGTGAGCTGCAGCATGTCGAGGCGCTGATTGCGCAGAAAGCCATTCGCGCACCGTTCGCCGGCAAGCTGGGTATCCGCCGGGTGCATCAGGGCCAGTACCTGGGCGCCGGCGAGGCCATCGTCAACCTGGCCGACATCAGCCAGTTGCATGTGAATTTCGCGTTGGGCGAGCAGGCCGCCCCCGAAGTGCATGTCGGGCAAGTGCTGGCGCTGACGGTGGACGCAGTGCGCGGGCAAGGCTTTCAGGCCCGGGTGGTGGCGGTCGACCCGGTGGTGAGCAAGGCGCGTCTGGTGCAGGTGCAGGCAGCCTTGCCGAACCCGGGCGGGCAATTGCAGCCGGGCATGTACGCTGGCGTGCGCCTGGATGCTGTGCAGCCGTCGACTGTATTGGCTGTGCCGGAAACCGCGATCACCTACGCCGCCTATGGCCAGACAGTATTCGTTGCGACTCAGGACCCGGCGCATGGTACCCAGGTCAGCAGAGTGCGGGTTACCACTGGTGAGCGCTGGCAGGGGCGGGTGGAGGTTACCTCCGGCCTGGCGCCCGGTGACCGGGTGGTGGTGTCTGGCCAATTGAAGCTGAGCGATGGCATGTCGGTCGAGCCGGTGGCGCAGGACAGCTTGCAGGCCGACCTCGGAGGGCGGCAGCCATGAAGTTTACCGACCTCTTCGTGCGCCGCCCGGTGCTGGCGCTGGTGGTCAGCAGCCTGATCATCCTGATGGGGCTGTTTGCCATGGGCAAGTTGCCGATCCGTCAGTACCCGTTGCTGGCAAGCTCGACCATTACCATCAGCACCGAGTACCCCGGCGCCTCGGCCGAGCTGATGCAGGGCTTTGTGACCCAGCCGATCACCCAGGCCGTGTCGTCGGTGGAGGGCATCGACTACCTGTCCTCGTCGTCGCAGCAGGGGCGCAGCCTGATCACCTTGCGCATGGTGCTCAACCGCGATTCGACCCAGGCGCTGGCCGAGACCATGGCCAAGGTCAACCAGGTGCGCTATCGCCTGCCGGAAAAGGCCTACGACCCAGTGGTGGAGCTGTCGGCTGGCGACTCCACTGCCGTGGCCTACGTGGGCTTTGCCAGCGATAGCCTGTCGATACCGGAGCTGAGCGATTACCTGTCGCGGGTGGTGGAACCGCAGTTCTCTGGCATCGACGGCGTGGCCAAGGTGCAGTCGTTCGGCGGGCAGCGCCTAGCCATGCGCCTGTGGCTGGACAGCGAACAGATGGCCGGGCGCGGGGTGACGGCAGCGGACGTGGCGCAGGCGGTGCGGGCCAACAACTACCAGGCGACCCCGGGCCAGGTCCGCGGGCAGTACGTGCTGGCCGATATCCAGGTGGACACCGACCTGACCCGGGTCGAGGACTTCCGTGAGCTGATCATCCGCAACGATGGCACCGACCTGGTGCGCCTGCGCGATATCGGCACCGTCGAGCTGAGTGCGGCGGCCACCCAGACCAGCGCTACCATGGACGGCAAGCCAGCCGTGCACCTGGGGCTGTTCCCCACGCCGACCGGTAACCCGCTGGTGATCGTCGAGGGCATTCGCCAGCTGCTGCCGCAAATCCAGCAGACCCTGCCGCCCGGGGTCAAGGTGGCGCTGGCCTATGAGACTGCGCGCTTCATCGATGCTTCGATCCATGAGGTGCTGCGCACCCTGGTGGAGGCGATGCTGATCGTGGTGCTGGTGATCTGGCTGTGCCTGGGCTCGCTGCGCAGCGTACTGATCGCGGTAGTCGCCATTCCGCTGTCGATGCTCGGTGCCGCAGGCTTGATGCTGCTGTTCGGCTTCAGCCTCAACCTGCTGACCTTGCTGGCGATGGTGCTGGCCATCGGCCTGGTGGTGGACGATGCCATCGTGGTGGTGGAGAACGTGCACCGGCATATCGAAGAGGGCAGGTCGCCGGTCGCTGCGGCATTGGCCGGGGCACGGGAAATTGCCGGGCCGGTGATCGCCATGACCCTGACCCTGGCAGCGGTGTATGCACCAATCGGGCTGATGGGCGGGCTGACCGGTACGCTGTTCCGTGAATTTGCCCTGACCTTGGCGGGCGCGGTGATCGTGTCCGGCATCGTGGCGCTGACCTTGTCGCCGGTGATGAGCTCGTTGCTGTTGCAACCCGGGCAGCAGCATGGCGCGATGGCCAATATGGCTGATCGGTTGTTTGCTGCGTTGACCGGGGCCTATGGACGAGTGCTGGCCTACTCCCTGGCGCATCGTTGGATCAGCGCGAGTGTGGCGCTGCTGGTGTGTTTGAGCCTGCCCTGGCTTTACCTGCTGCCCCAACGCGAACTGGCACCCCCCGAGGACCAGGCAGCGGTGCTGACTGCCATCAAGTCGCCGCAGCATGCCAGCCTCGAATATGCGGAGCGCTTTGCGCTGAAGCTTGACCAGGTGATGAAGTCCATCGCCGAAACCACCGACACCTGGATCATCAACGGCACCGACGGCCCGGCCGCCAGTTTCGGCGGTATCAACCTCAGCGCCTGGCAGGCGCGCGAGCGTTCCGCCGCACAGGTGCAGGCGCAGTTGCAGCTGGCCGTGGCGGATATCGAAGGCAGCAGCATCTTCGCCTTCCAGGTCGCTTCACTGCCGGGCTCCAGTGGCGGCCTGCCGGTGCAGATGGTGCTGCGCAGCGCCCAGGATTACCCCGAGCTGTACCAGACCATGGAAGTACTCAAGCAACGCGCCCGCGACAGCGGCCTGTTTGCCGTGGTGGACAGCGACCTCGACTACAACAACCCGGTGGTCAAGGTGCGCGTCGACCGGGCCAAGGCGGCTAGCCTGGGCATCAGCATGCAGGCCATTGGCGAGTCGCTGGGTGTGCTGGTGGGCGAGCAGTACCTCAACCGCTTTGCCCTGTTCGGGCGTTCCTACGACGTGATCCCGCAGAGTATCCAGGACCAGCGCCTGAGCCCTGCGGCGCTGAATCGTCAATACGTGCGCGCCGAAGATGGCAGCCTGGTGCCGCTGGCTACAGTGGTGCACCTGGATCTCGAAGTGGCGCCCAACCGCCTGTTGCAGTTCGATCAGCAGAACGCCAGTACCTTGCAGGCAATCCCGGCGCCGGGTGTGTCGATGGGCAACGCCGTGGCCTTTCTCGAACAGCTCAGCGCCGAATTGCCGCCGGGCTTCAGCCACGACTGGCAATCGGAATCGCGCCAGTATGTGCAGGAGGGTTTTGCGTTGATGTGGGCGTTTCTTGCTGCCCTGGTGGTGATCTACCTGGTGCTGGCTGCACAGTACGAAAGCCTGGTCGACCCGCTGATCATTCTGGTAACCGTGCCACTGTCGATCTGCGGTGCACTGCTGCCGCTGGCGCTGGGCTGGGCCACGTTGAACATCTACACGCAGATTGGCCTGGTGACGCTGATCGGGTTGATCAGCAAGCACGGCATCCTGATGGTGGAGTTCGCCAACGAGATCCAGGTGCGCGACAACCTCGACCGTGCTGCCGCTATTGTCCGCGCTGCGCAGATACGTTTGCGACCGGTGCTGATGACCACCGCGGCGATGACCTTCGGCGTGCTGCCGCTGCTGTTCGCCAGCGGCGCCGGGGCCAACAGCCGCTTCGGGCTGGGGGTGGTGATCGTGTGCGGAATGCTGGTGGGGACCTTGTTTACCTTGTTCGTACTACCGACCATCTATGCCTGGCTGGCGCGCGACCACCGGGTGACCACGGTGCGGGGGCAGCAGTTGCTGGAGGCCGAAAGGCAATTGGGGGCGCTGTAGGAGCGGCCTTGTGCCGCGAAAGGGCCGCAGAGCGGCCCCAGCAATATCAGTGGCGATGCAGTAATCTGGGGCCGCTTTGCGGCCCGTTCGCGGCACAAGGCCGCTCCTACAGGGATTTGCGCGCGCCTTTGGGATGGATCAGGTGGGGGAGCGATCCCGGCGCATCTGGGTCACCAGGGTGAAGCGGTCATCCGGGTGCACGGTTTCGGAAACCGCCATCAAATCACCGTTTTCCTCGCGGTAATGGCGGATGATCTTCAACCCCGGTGAACCCGCCTCGGCCTTCAGCGCTTTGGCCATCTCTGCCGTCAGCAGCACTGCCCGCACCTGCTGGTCGACCACCGCGATCGCCCGGCCATAGTGCTGCTCGATCAACCCGGCAATCAGCTGGTCGGGGTGCTCGCGGGCCCGTTCGATGACCTCGGCATAGTCGCGCTGCGCATACACGTCGGTCCAGCACAGCGGCGCGGCATTGTGCAGGCGGTCGACGCGAATGCTCGACACGCAAAAGTAGTGCTCCCCCGGTACCAGCCCCAGCCGCGCCGCCTCGCTCAGGTCGGCGACGAAGTGGCGCACGTCCTGGATTTCCCGCTGCTGGGTTTCGGCCAGGTGGGCCAGGTCGGCCACGCTGGCCAGCGACTGCGAATAGCCGCCGCGCGGGCTGCTGGCCTCCACCCGGGTGCCCACGCGCTTGCGCCGTGACACCAGCCCCTGGTTGAGCAGCTGGTTGATTGCGGCGCGCACCGTGTGCCGGCTCACATCGTAAAGGTCGCACAGCTCGAACTCGGTCGGCAGCAGGCTGCCCACCGGGTAGCGGCCGTTGGCGATGCCTTCCATCAAGTCCTTTGCCACGGTGGTGTAGCGCGTCGGGTTCATACCTTTGGTCTGTCTCGCAAATTTCATCGGTTGGCAGTGTAACAGCGGCAGGGACATGTCCGGCACCGCCGAAATGCGTGCGGTGCTGGGCCTCGCGCCGGGTGCGGCACTCTAAGCGCATGCCCCTGTAGGAGCAGCCTTGCGCTGCGAAGAGGCCGGCATGGCCAACACATTTCTTTGGCAGTAATGGCCTCTTCGCAGCACAAGGCTGCTCCTACAGGGAGATGTGTCGGCATCACAGTTGGTGTTTTGACCGTAACAGCAATGCCGCTATTGCACACCCGACCAACGCCAGGCACGCAAGGTAGAACGCATCACTGTAAGCCATCAGGTAAGCCTCCCGCCGAATGGTGGCCGCCAACCCCTCCAGCAGCTGCTGCTGGTGCGGCAACCAGCTCTGCACCGTCTGGTTGATGCGCTCTTGCACGCCAGGCTCGAACACTGTCACCTGCTCGTGAATACGCTCACTGTGAAAGCGCTCACGGGTGGCCACCAGTTGCGTCAGCCCGGCCGTGCCGATGGCTCCCCCCAGGTTGCGCAGCATGGAGAACACCGCCGAGGCCGAGCCGGCTTCACGCTTGTCCAGCCCGGCCACCGCCAGCACCGACAACGCCACCATGATGAATGGCTGGCCAATACCGCGCACCACCGTGGACGGGATGATCACGTTGTCGGCACTGTCGGCGCTCAGGCTCGCCCCCAGCCAGCAGCCCAGGGCCATGATCAGAAAGCCGCTGGCGACCATGAACTTGGCGCTGGTCCAGCCCATCAGTCGGGGCATCAACGGCGCCAGCAGCAGCTGCACCACGCCATAGGCGATCAGCGCCACGCCGACATCGTGCGCGCTGAAACCCTGCAGTTGCGACAGGTAGTTGGGCACCAGGAATACCAGGCCGAACGTGGCGGCGCCAAAGATGAACATCGCCACGCTGGCGACGCCGAAGTTGTAGCGCCCGAGCAAGCGCAGGTTGATGAACGCGCGCTGGCCGAACAGCTGGGTCACCACGAACACCACCAGGGCAATGGTTGCGACCACGCTCATGGCAACGATGAAAGGCGAGCCGAACCAGTCCAGCCGGCCGCCTTCTTCCAGCACGATCTGCAAGCCACCCAGGCCGATCACCATGGCGGCGATCCCCAGCCAGTCACCTTTGCGCAGCAGCTCAAGTTTCATCGGCCTGGCCTCGATCGACCAGGCGATGGCGCACAGCAGCGCTATGCCGGGGAACAGTTGCAAATAAAAGATCCAACGCCACGAATAGGCATCGGTCAGCCAGCCGCCAATCGACGGCCCGGCTGCCTGCGCCACGCTGTTGGCAAGGCTGAACAGCGCCATGCCCATGGCCATCTTGCTGGCCGGCAGCTCGGTGATGATCAGCTGGAACGACAGAGGAATCAGCACCGCGCCCGCAGCACCCTGGATCACCCGGATGGCAATCATCGCCTCCAGGTTGGGCGCCCAGGAACAGGCCACCGAAGCGATCAGGAAGATGAGCGAGCCGGTCCACATCACCCGGCGCAGCGAGAACACGTCCACCAGCCAGGCCGTCAGTGGAATCATCACGATTTCCGCCACCAGATAGGCGGTGGAAATCCATGAGCCTTCCTCGAAGCTGGCGCCCAGCGAGCCGCGGATTTCTGGCAGCGCGGCGCTGGTGACATGCACGTTCATGCCGGCCATGAAGCAGCCGAGCAGGCCGCCGAGCACCGCTACCCAGGCGCGCAGCGAAACGCTTTGTTCAGTGCGCATCGGCCACCTCTGCGGGGCGGGTGTCGACCGTGCTTACCACCGACATGCCGGGCAGTACCTGCGGGCCATCCAGCGGTGTGTCCAGCAGAATACGCACCGGGAAGCGCTGGACAATCTTGGTGAAGTTGCCGGTGGCATTGTCCGACGGCAGCAATGCGAAGACATTGCCGGACGCTGGCGAAAAGCTGGCCACATGGCCGCGCAGTGGCTGGCTGGCGAAGCTGTCGACGCGGATTTCTACCGGCTGCCCCGGGCGCATGTTGGCCAACTGGGTTTCCTTGAAATTGGCCACCACATAGGCCTGCTGCAGCGGCACCACCGCCAGCAGCGGCTGGCCCGGCACCACGTACTGGCCGGCGCGTACGCGGCGTTGGCCGACCACGCCCGTGATCGGTGCGCGGATCACGGTGTCCTGTTCGTCCTGCTCGGCCAACTGTTGGCGGGCCTGCGCGCGGGTCAACGCTGCCGCGCGCTGTTGCAGTTCGGCGTCAGCCTGGGCTGACCGGGCCTTGGCCATGGCCAGCTGTGACCGTTGTTGGCGCAGCGCGGCCTGGGCACCTTGCAGCGCGGCTTGCGCCTGGGTGGCGTGGGCGCTGGCGGTTTCCAGGCGCTGCACGGTCGCGGCGTCGTCTCGCACAAGGCCACGGTAGCGTTGCATGTCCAAGGCACTGCGCCGCTGTTCGGCAGTGGCGCTGCGCATGGCAGCTTCAGCCTGCAGGATGGCTTGTTGTTGCTGGTTGATACGCTCGCTGGCCACCTGCTGGCGAGCCTGGGCGGCCACCAGTGTCGCCTGCGCCTCGGCCACACCTGCCCGGGCCTGGTCAAGGCGGGCGCGGTAGTCGCGGTTTTGCAGGCGTACCAGTACATCGCCGACCTTCACTGGCTGGTCGTCAGCCACTGCGACCTCGGCCACGTAACCGGCCACGCGTGGGCTCAGGGCCACCCAGTCGGCGCGGACGTAGGCGTCGTCGGTGGTCTCCAGATAGCGGCCGGTGGTGAGCCAGTAGCTGGTGAAGGCCAGCAGGGCGATTGCTGCCAGGCTGCCGCTGGCGGTGTAGGCCAGGCGGCGACGGGATCTGGCTTTGGCCCGCTGTTCAGTTTCGGCTGGGGCGGTTTGTTCTACGGCGACATTCATGTTCGGTTTCCGTTCTTGAAGTACGACTACTGCCCGACAAGCTGACGCGATCAGTTGTAGGAGCGGCCTTGTGTCGCGAAAGGGCTGCGCAGCGGCCCCAGGATTTCAGCGGCAGTGCACAAATTGCCGGGGCCGCTGCGCGGCCCTTTCGCGACACAAGGCCGCTCCTACAAAGGTCGGCGCAGCCCGTGGCAATGGGTTATCGGCTACCACCGCCCGCCAAGGGCGCGGAACAGGTTGACCTGCGCCTGCGCCAGGCGCCCTCGGGCTTCTACGTGGCTGGCCCGCAGGCGGATCAGTTCTCGCTCGCTGTCCAGCAACGCCAGCCCTTCTACGGTGCCGGCGCGGTAGTTGCCCTGGGCCAGGGCATAGCCGCGCTGGCTGTGCGCCAGGGCTGCATCCAGTGCCTGCAAGCGTTGCTGTTCGCCGTCGTAGCGGGCCAGCGCCTGGCGCACGTCTTTCAGCGCGCTCAGCGCCACGCCGTGGTAACGGGCAACCTGCGCCTGTTGCAACGCCTCGGCTTTGCCGACCCTTGCGCGGTTGGCCTTCACATTCGGAAACTCCCAGCGGATCAGCGGGCCAATGCCGAACATCACCGCGCGGCTGTCGCCCAGGTTGGCCAGGTGATGGTCCGAGGAGGTCAGCGAAGCGCCAAAACTGACCTTCGGATACAGGTCGGCCCGGACGATGTCGATTTCCAGGCTGGCAGCCTGCAGTTCCCGTTCGGCCTGGCGCACATCCGGCCGGCGTTCGAGCAAATGCCAGCCATCGCCGGCCGGTAGCGGCGCCGACAGCGTGGGGATGGTTGTGCAAGTCGCGGTGTCGGCTAGCGAGGCCTGGCCACTGAGCATGCCAAGTTCGTAAAGCGCCATCTGCCGCCGGGCTGCGAGCATCGGCAGCTGCGCCCGCACATGTTCCCGCAAGCCCAGCAGGCGCTCGCTGTCGAGGGCGGTAGCTACACCGGCCAGGCGCTGGCGTTCGCTCAGTTGCACGCTATGGTCGAGTGTTTGCAGGGACTGCTTAGCCTCATCCAGGCGCGCCGCGTAGACGCACTGGTCGATGTAGGCGCGGCTGGTCTGGGCGACCACTTGCAAGCGCACCAGGTCCAGCGCCGCAGCGCTGGCTTCGGCCTGGGCCCGGGCGCGCTGGATGGCGGCGCGCACCTGGCCCCAGATATCCAGCTGGTAGGCCAACTCGATACTTGGGTTGAATTGCCATTGCGATGGCGCGTGGCTGTCGGTCGCCTCGGCCAGGGTCTGGTCATCGGCGCTCTTGCCATAGGTGGCGGCAAAGCCCATCGAGGTTGACGGCCAGCGCCTGGCATCGAACTCGCCGATGCCGGCCAGCATGGCCTGCACGTTGGCCTCGGCCTGGGCCAGGTCCTGGTTGTGCGTCAGGGCCTGCTGTACCCAGTGGTTGAGTTGCGGGTCCTGGAACAGTGCCCACCATTGTTCGGGCAATGGTTGCCGGCTGACACCGGCCGGCACATTCGCCAGCGGGTTGTCCAGCAGCGCTGCAGGTGGCTCGGCAGGTGCGGGTTGCCGGGTGCACGCTGCCAGTACGCCGAGCATACCAAGCGCGGCAAGCCGGGCAGGGAAGGGGAATGAGTGCATTAAGGGCATCACACATGTCGCTCAAGGGTGGTGATGCGAGGTTAACGAGGGTGGGGCGCACGCCGCTGCCGCAAGCGGGACAACCCTGCGCGCAAGTGGGACAACCTGGGGCTCAGTACCCGCGCGCGGTACTGTTTTGCCAATCGCTCGGCGCGTAGCCGAGGATGCGCTTGAACATGGCGGCAAAGGCGCTGGCGCTTTGGTAGCCGTGCTCCAGCGCCACGTTCAGGATCGGCTGGCCATCGGCCAGGCACTGCTGGCTGAGCATCACCCGGGCACGGGCGCGCCATTCACCATACGACATGCCCACCTCGCGCTGGAACAGCCGTGCCACGCTGCGGGCGCTCATGTTCAGTTGCGCGCCGCATTGTTCCAGGGTCAGGTCCTGGGCCGGGTCCTGCAGGAAGCGCTCGCACCAGGTGCGCAGTCTCGCCTGGTGCGGCAACGGCACAAAAGCATCGATGCGCCTGGCAGTGGCCAACTCAAGCTGGATCAGTGCCCGCACGTGCTCGCCGTCACGCAGGTCGAGCATGCGTGATGCAGCCAGGATCAGTTCGTGCAGTAGGCCGGATACCACGATGACCTGGCAGCGCTCGATACGCGCCTCCAGCAGCAAGGTCCGCATGCAGACCACGCCCTCCATGCGGATGGCATGGCTGACCCCGGCGGGCATCCACAACGCATGCCCGCCAGGGATCACCCAGCTACCGCCCTCGCTGGCGACCCGCATCACACCACTGGCGGCGTAGATCAGCTGGTCTTTGGCGTGGCAGTGGCTGGCCACTTCTTCACCGTGTCCGTAGTCCATTTCCAATGCTTGCATGCGGGGCATCCTCGGTATTGGATCCGATTATACGGCGGTTTATTGATGCTTGATTGCGAAGGTTTGCGGTTCGGCGCAATTATTCGTCGCCTGCGAGATCGAGCGCCGCCCGCGCGGCGCATCGCGAGCGAAGTTCGCTCCTACGTTTGTTTCGGGCCAGTTCTGCCTGTGCGGTTTGCGCGCGAACGCCTTGGCGCATGACTCGATACCGCGTCGGACAAACAAGGCGGTCGCGCGCACCTGTCACAGGAATAATTGGCCCGAAACAAATGTGGGAGCGGGCTTGCCCCGCGAAGCGCCGCGCGGGCGGCGCTCGATCTTGTAGGCGCTGCACATGTTGCGGCAAGCACCTGGTGGCCCTGACCCGATCCCTTGGCAGGCACCTCAAAGCCATACTCTGTAAGACATTTCTGAACATGAAACCAAATGCTTCAGAATTATCCCGCTTAGGAATTATCCTACGCGCGCTGCTGAACTATCGCTGTTGTCGGGGAAGTACCTCAGGGATAACGTTTTCGCGTCGCTCTGGCGACCGGGCGTGAGAACCCGACAGGTAGATTTGGTAACACCCTAATGGTGGCCGTACGTGGGCAGGCGTTTGCCTGGCCGGGTTTTTGCCAATTCTCCTCGGTTTCTCACCCCGCGTACGGCTGCCACCTTGAATCCGTGAGAAAGATTTTGGTGACAGTTCCCTTTCTAGAGAATTGGAACGTGATCATGAAAAAGCTCGTCCCCGATCCACCCCGCCGCCCAATCAATACCCCTTTCTTCACCCCCAAATCCGACATCTACCCACCCCTCGCCCTCGCGCACGTTACCGAACTGCTACGCGGCGTCATCGAAACCCTCGACGAACATTGCCGCAGTCACGCTGGCGATGCCGGCCTGGGCAATGCCCTGCATGCAACTGAAATTGCCCATTCGCTGGTAACACATTCGCATGCACGGCTGTTCGGCCAAAAGGAAGAGGAGTGAAACCATGGCAGACGAACCCACGGTCATCGTCACCATCGGCGCAGAAACCTTCCTCGAAGTCGGCAACCCGCCAAAGGATCTGCTGCGGGTTCAGCCCGGCATTCCTGTCGATGACGCCTACGAGCAAGTTTCGATCCTGCTGAGCTACATCAAGCATCTGCTGCGCGAAGGCGATATGGAGGACGACCACAAATTCCTGGGCGCCGCCGATTACCTCACGGCGTTGGCCAAGGCATTGATGAACGAAGTCGAACTGACCAAAAATACCTTGCGCTGAACGGCTGCCCTGGCGGGGCCGCTTTGCGGCCCTTTTTGCGATCGGGTTTTCTGGTTTTTACTCGACCGCAATCCATATCGATGCTGGAATTGAGTCCGCACGTCATGGCCATGGCCGGGAGCCCCGATGAACCGCAACGAACTGCGCAAAGCCGATATCAACCTGATGGTGGTGTTCGAAGCCCTGATGCAGGAGCGCAACCTCACCCGTGCCGCAGAAAAGCTGTTTGTCGCCCAACCCACGGTCAGCGCCGCGCTGGCCAGGTTGCGGGCAATGTTCAACGACCCGTTGCTGATCCGCGTGGGCAACCGCATGGAACCGACGGCCAGGGCCGAAGAGGTCATCAAGTATCTCACCCCGGCCCTGGATGCGATGTCCATAGCCCTCAGCCTGTCCCATGATTTTGACCCGCTCACCAGCAAGATGACCTTCCGCATCGGTTTGTCCGATGATGTCGAGTCGGGGCTATTGCCGCCGTTGCTGCGGGCGCTGCGGGTGGAGGCGCCGAATGTGGTGGTGGTCGTGCAGCATGTCGATTACTGGCGCATTCCGGACCTGCTGGCTGCAGGCGATGTAACAGTGGGCATCAGCCAGACGAAGGGGCTGCCGGCCAACGCCAAGCGCAAGGTGCTGCGCACGATGCAGGGCAGGGTGGTGCGGGCCGACAAATCATCCACGCCACTGACGCTGGATGAGTTCTGCGCCCGCCCGCACGTTCAGGTATCGCCCACCGCCAATACGCAGGGTGTGGTTGATGACTGGTTGAAAGAGATCGGTCGCGAACGCAAGGTGGTGTTGTCGGTGCCGCAGTTCAGCTCGTTGCCGGCGATTCTGGCCGGGACCGACCTGCTGGCCTGCTGCCCGGACTATGCCGCGCAAGGTATGGAGCGTTGGGGCAACCTGCAGGCCGAGACGCTGCCGTTCGAGACGGCTGCGCTGGAGCTGGCCATGGTCTGGTTGAGCACCACCGACAGTGACCCGGCCGAACGCTGGTTGCGCAGCCGCCTGCAGCAATACATGAGCGGCGCGCGTGAAGTGGCGATCGGGCCTTAGCCGCGATTACTGTGCGAGTGCTCCAGAGCTTTTCTCAAATGCAGCAACGCTCGCTGAAAGACTGGATGGCAATCGTTATAGGGCAGATCGTCGAACGCTGCCCAGAAGAATGTGAACAGTTGGCCATGGTCATCCTGTGTCTGGTGGGACCAGTGCTCGGGCAGGGCACATTCCACCTGGCACAGGTGAAACGACCACACTTGCCCAAGATGGTTAGCATCCCAGCAGCCCAGGTATTGTTTGACCGTGGCTTTGGTGATGCCTGATTCCTCGCTCAATTCACGTAAGGCAGCCGCGGCCGGCGCCTCGCCTTGTTCGATGGTGCCTTTAACCAACTGGACGCCGGCCTGAGGGTGGCGAAACAGCAGTATCTGCGCAGGCAGCGAGGATGAAAGGACTACGGGGCAAGCCTTGTTGGGGCGCATGGAGGTTTCCATTTCAGTCAATGCGGTGCGCAGTCGCCCAAGAATGCGCTGCGCAACAGGGTGATGGCTTCGTCCACTGAGTACCCTTGTATCGCCGGTGGTTCAGGCCGCTCACAAAACTCACGCCAGACGTATAGCGTCAACTCGGCGCCGTCGGTTTGCGGTTGCACGCTATCGGTCCAGCCGAATGCCTGCAGCGCGCGGTATCGTTCGTCTGCCCAGAACAGCGCTTCGACCCAAGGGTAAACAGGGATGAAATGGAAGTGGATGGCATACCCCGCGTCATGGCCATACCGGCCCATGTACAAGCGCGCCGGTTGCAGCTCCGTTTCCATCATTTGCTGCGTGCGCGCCATGAGAATGCCCAGCTCGGCCTGGGCCTCCACGGGCAGGGCCGCCAGTGAGTTGACCGGCGCCCGTGCGCTGAGCATCAGGTAACCGGGCAGCGCGCTGTTTATGCGGTGGTTCAGCACCCAGTGCCGGGTTTCGTGGATGATGAAGCGGGAGGGGATGTCCAACATCGCCTGCATTTCACGCCTTCCTGTGGCAAAGCGGGCAGGTTACAGCAGGGCTGGTAACCTGTCGCGATGGCATGAAGCGTTTATGGATGGGCGCTGCGCTTGCGCGTTTTTTTCGTCGGGCGCTTGCCAGGCTTGAGTTGCCAGCGGTCGGCATTGGCGAGCAAGCGCTCCTGAATTACGCGTGGGTAGTCGCTGAGGGTGGTCACGGGTGGTACGGGCTTGCCGGGCAAGCCGGCCTCGCGGATTACTTTCGGCCAGCGCGGTCGCCAGCACAGCAGCAGGCTGAGCCAGTGACCGGTGCCAACGATGACGAAAGCGGGCCACACGAACAGCAGGATAACTTTGAACAACCAGCTGCTTTTGCGGAAGAAACGCCCAAGCCCCTCGAACTGGGCGCTGAATGCCTGGATGGGTGATGGTAGCTGTGTGCTCAGGCGGGGGCGGGGGACGGCGTGTGGGCCTTCTTCCATGTAGCGGCGGATGAACTCCCACTCATCACGCAGTTCGCTGCCGCCTTGGCCTTGTTTGCCGAGTAGGGCCATTTCCATATGGGGGAGGCCGGTGCGGCTGGGGTGCCAGACTAGCCCTAGTCGCATGCCCACGCTCAGTGAGTCATCTTCCGGGTCGATGGCTGTGCTTCCGGTTGTTTTCCAGGGGAAAGTGACGATGCCGCCGCAGTATTTCGGTCGGTGTAGGTGAACTTGTTGGGTTACTCGATTGAAGCGAATGAGCAAGTGACGGCTAGTCAGCATTTCTAGTCGAGTCAGGCTTACTCCATATTTTGAGTAAACATATAGGATAGCACCTGATACTAGGGCCATCATGAATGTGAGTGCCATCATTAAAACTGAGCGAGCCTCACTATCTGTTACGTCATCCCAGAGAAAATAAAAGGTGGAAATTGTCGTAACACCTATGATGGGTATGATGCCGCCTAACGTTGCAATTGTTATGAGGCCGCGCTTTTCTTCTGAGCCTCCACATCGCATTTCAATAAATGTTTCGTTAAAAGCGAAAACAGGTCCGCGTGCACGAGGGTTATCGCTGACAGTTTGAAAGTGTATGTCCTCCTCCAGATCTCCTTCGTAGAAGTCTTGGTTGGCGCGCTTTTCAGCAGATGTCAACTCTGCTTCGTGCACTTTCCTTGCAGCCTCTGACTCGGTAGCCATCCGCCAGAGCCCCCATTCAATCAAATACATTACAGAACCTCGCTGAATGCGGCATGTAACGCCTTTAGTTCTTCATGCTCTCCGTAAGGCGCCGAGCCTTTTCCCACGCGGAAACTGCTGCGCTTGCACCACTTTTCCAAAGCGTCATCTTCAAAGATGTAAATTATCAGCGTCAGGGTGAGCCCTATCCAGAAGGCGCCGAGCACTAAACGAGCGAGTAGTAGTCTCGCTGCCTGCGTGCCCAGTTTGTTTGCGAGTGATGACATTGATTGAGTAAGCAATCTTACTATTTTGTTAGTGCTGGAGTTTGCAAGGCGGTCGAATAAAGGCTTAGCTATGGCAACGGCGGTTCCAAGCTCTCCCAATGATAATGATATGGTGGCCACTCCTCTGAACGCGTATGCAGTACCCAAAATTCTCGATTTCTTCTTGTCCTGCTTCGCAGTTGGATCGCTTCGGAGATGCTGAAACCAGTCCGTAAAGTCCCACCATGCCAGCATCCCACCACCGATGCCCGCCAGCCCAGCGCCCCATAGCTTCAACCTCCCCAATGTCGCGGCGGCCCCTTTCCCGGTCACACTGTTAGGCCCGTATCGGGTTACCACTTGGTCCACATAGCTGGCTCCAATTTCAAAGCCCGCCGCAGCCGTGGTCATTGCGGCAGCCAAGAGTTCAGTCTTGATACGTGCATCACTGTCAGGCAGCTCGCGGGCTTTGAAGGCCATCAGCATGCCTTCGATGAGGCATATCAGGCCGGCAGCACGAACTTTATAGAAGTCGCTTTGCTTGTTATCAGCCTGCATTAGCCCTTCGGCCCAGGCCTGATCTAGGTAACGTGCAATCTGGCCGCCGCTGCGTTGTGGGTTAATGGGCTGCCCGCTTCGTGCAGCTTCACTCAGGCGTATGTCAACAGCCGTTTCATGTACCGAAGCAAACAACGCCAGGCGTAGTCCGTGGTGCAACGCTCGGTCTGCGCTGCTCGGTGCGCCGGTTCTCAGCACCTGTCGACCCAGCGCGACGTACCATCCATACAGGCCGATGCTGACGCTGCTGTTCCGCTTCTGCAGTTCCTCATACAGCGTGTTGATGCGTCCGAAGACATTCGCAGCGGCGTGGGCGCGTTTGGCAAGGCCTTCGGCCAGCGTGAAGTTGAATTCTGCGGGCGGTTCAGCCTTGGCGGCTTCCAGCAGCGCCGCAAGCTCCTCTCGGAGGTCGTCCTGGTTGTAGCTGATGCCGCGTATTGCCAGGTTTGCCCGGTCGGCCACGTCGCTGCGCCACCAGTGGTCCAGCACCTTCGTCCCCCATTCACTCAACTCCATGCCGATCACGCACTGGCCGGTCTGCTCGGCAAAGGCCAGGCCGTTGATGAGGTCGGCGTTGTCGTAGCGGTCCAGCGCTTGCAGCAACCGTTCGCTGACTACCCAACGGGCATGGTCCTTGGCGCGGTCTTCTGCCGCTTGCTGGGCGTGTTGCATGGCCTGCTCAAAGGCTTCGAGCTGATCGTGCATGGCCTGACGGTCGACCAGGTGGCCGTATTTCTGGTCGAACTTCTTGCTGAACTCGCCAGCATCCTGACGGGCCTGGACTTTGGCGCGGACATCGCGCTCGAACTGCGCCATGTGCGGCTTCATGCGTTCGTCATGGGCGTCGGCTTGCTGCCTGGCCCGTTCGGAAAAGGCGTAGATCTCCGCATGCAGGTGAGGCTGGTTACGTACTTTCTCGGCCATGACTTCGCGCTTGACGATCTGCTCGGCCATCATCTGCGGGTAGAGCTTTTCGATCTCCAGGAACGACTGCCCGACCAGCAGCTTGCGCTCGTTGTCCACGCCAGGCTCCACGGTGCGTTCCAGCCACTTGGTCTTCACATCATCGACAGCGGCATTGCGCCAGGCGTTGAGCTCCTGGGTAATGCCGATGGCGTCTTCGATGACGATGGCGGCGCCACGGGGCTTGGTCTGGTTCATTAGCGGCGCCAGCGCTTGCCGTGAGGCGTGCGGCGAGACGATCTGGTCATTGTTGAACGGCTGCAGGTCCAGTAGCGCCTGCAGGTCTGTATCGTCCTGGGCCTTGAAGTCGGCAACCCAACTCAGTTGGTCATGCTTGAGCACGTGGGGCTGTGGTGGGGCGTCGGAGGGTTGGATGAAACGGGCGATATCGATGGCGGGCAGGCTGCTGCGGTACTCGTCTTCAAGCAGGCGATAGTTGTCGAGCATGCGCGGGGTCAGCGGGGAAGGGCTGAACAATGGGCGCAGCTCCTGGATGTCATCCAGGTCATAGAGGGTGATGGTCCAGCCGAAGCTGCGGATGATCTCATCCAGATTGCCGGCGCTGGGGGCGGGTTCCCAGGGGGCGTCGGCGCTGATGTACAGCAGTGAGCCATTGGGCGCGACGCGGTACTGGCTGTGCCACTCGTAGGCCGGTGCGCTGTGGCGCTTGATCAGCAGGTAGAAAAAACCCTCGCGCAGCGGGCGGATGGCGTAGCTGGAATGGGTCATTTCGCCGACGTCCTGAAAGGGGCTGAGATAACCCGGCAGTTTGGGCAGGCGGGCGCGTTGTGCCGGGTTGCCGCCGATGGCGGCGTAGCGCAGGGGCAGCAGTTCGAAGCGGCGGGTACAGTTGGCGACCGGGCTGTTGCGCAGGGCGGGGCGGTAACCGGTGGTGATGCGCCGGCACAGTTCGAGGGTTTCGTTCAATGAATCCAAGGATGTGCTCCAGTGAGCAGGAGTGATCATCAAATGCATGCAACGCGCTGCATTTGACCCGAACCTGGACCCTAGCGAGGAATCACTTCTTGCTGGAGCTTTGCGCTTCCGATACGTGCGTAGGAGATTTCTGAAAATGCGGTGGTCTTGACGTCGGTAGGTGTTTTCACCGGCTATCACGTCCACAAAAAGGCTTCTCGTCACGCTTTGGAAAGTCGGTGGGAGAGCGAACCTGACAGATTTTTTGTAGGCGACCTGGCAAATCAAAAGGGCCGCAAAGCGGCCCTGGTGCATTTCAGAACGCCCCTTGCAACGTCACCATGAAATTGCGTGGCTCGCCATAGAAATTGCCCCACGCCGGCGCACCGATGGTGGCGTAGTACTTCTTGTCGAACAGGTTGTTGCCGTTTAGCGCGACCGTCCAGTTCGGGTCGATGCGGTACTGCACGCGGCCGTTCCATACGGTGTAGCCCGCCTGCTCGACGCGGGTAGTGCCGGTGGTGCGGAAGTTTTCGCTCTGGCTGTTCAGGCCGGCGCCGACGGTGAAGCGCTCCAGTGCACCGCCCAGCTGGTAGTCACCCCACACCTTGAGCATGTGCCGTGGGATGAAGCTGGAGGTGAAGGTCAGCTCGGTGGGGTCGGTGTCCTCGATGGTGTTCAGGTACTTGGTCTGGGTGTAGGTGTAGCCTGCCAGCAGTTGCAGGCGCTCGATCGGCGAGCCGCTGATCTCGGCCTCGAAACCCTGGGCACGCACCTTGCCGCTGTCGGTGTAGCAATAGCCGTCGCCTGACGGGCAGGCTTCGTTGTAGTCGGTTTCCGCGCGGTGATTCTCGATGGTGCGGAACAGGTTGAACGAGGTGTTCAACGCGCCGTCAAGCAGCTCGCCCTTGATGCCGATCTCGTAGTTGGCACCGGTCTTGGGCTGTAACGCCTGCCGCTCGGCATTCACCTTGTCGCTCTGCGGCTGGAAGATGTCGGCGTAGCTGGCGTAGGCGGTCCACTGGTCGTTCAGGTCGTACAGCACGGCGGCGAACGGCGTGACCTGGCCGTTTTCTTCACTGCGGTTATGTACCCAGTAATCGTAGAGCTGGGTATAGGAGTCGCTCTTGTTGCGGTACCAGCTGACCCGCGCGCCCAGCACCAGGGTCAGTGGCTCTGCCAGCTTCAGGCGCAGGTTGGCGTAGGTGCCGTACTGGGTGGTGGTGGAGTCAGTTGGCACGCTGCCGCCGCGGGTCGGGTTAACCAGGTAATCGCCCTTGGACGGGTGTGGGAAGTTCGCGGTCGGATTGAACGGGTCCTGCTTGGCGTTCAGCAGCATCAGCGCGAAGTAATCATGGGTTTTCTGCCGGCTGGCGTTGGCGCCGATGATCAGTTCGTGCTGCAGGCCGAACGCCTCGAACTTGCCGTCGACATAGCTATCGAAGCCGTAGTCGTCCTGGTCGTAGTCGAAACGACCGGCGCGCACGTTCATGCTGGCGGTGCTGGCGCCGACCGGTACCGTGCCTTCGGAGTAGGCGTATTCGATGTCCTGGTTGTTGTGGGTGTAGATCGAGGCGAAGTTCAGCGTCCAGTCATCGTTGAAGCGGTGCTCGAGGTCGGCGAAACCGGTAACACGCTGGCTTTGCAGGTCGTTCCAGCTGGCCCCCAGGCAGGTGGAGCGCGACAGCTTCAGGTCACTGCCATCGGCGTAGCGTGGCAGGCCGGAATAGCACGGTGTGGCATCGACATCCTCGTAGGCCAGGCCAAAGCCAAGGGTGGTGTAGGCGGTGACGTCCCAGTCGATGGCGCCGTACAGTATCTGGTCCTGGCGCTTGGCTGTGTCATAGAAGTACTGGCGGTCCTGCAGCGACGCCACGGCGCGCCCCCGCACGGTTCCTGACTCGTTTAACGGGCCGCCTACATCCACCTGACCGCGGTAGTTGTCCCAGCTACCGGCAGACAGGGTGACGGTGGTGGCGGCTTGTTCCTGGCCACGCTTGCGCACGAAGTTGACGCCGCCGGCAGAAGAGCCGGAGCCCTTCATCATGCCGGCCGCGCCCTTGAGGATTTCGACGCGGTCGTAGAACGCCATGTCGCTGGAAAAGCTGTTGGCCTGCACGTAGTTGCCGCCCACGTCCAGCGGCACGCCGTCGTACTGGTACTGGCCGTCCAGGTTGAAACCACGGGAATAGAAATACTTGCCGCCCATGGGCGAGTCGTACACGGTGATGCCCGGGGTCTTGTCCAGCACCTGTTCCAGCGTGTTGAGGTTCTGGTCGTCGAGCATCTTGCGGGTCATCACGGTGACCGACTGCGGGGTTTCCTTCAGCGTGTGCACGCCCTTGCCGATGGTCACTGCGTGGGCGGTGTACGACTGGGTGCCCTCGCTGGTTGCGTCCAGCCGGTTGGCGTCGATGTTCATCGGCCCCAGTTCCATCGCCGAGCCGTTGTCTGCAGGCATCAGCACATAGCCGCCATTGCCCTGGCGCTGCGCCTGCAAGCCACTGTTGGCCAGCAGGCGGATCAGCCCTTCATCGACGCTGTAGCTGCCTTCCAGGCCTGCGCTGCTCAGATTGCGCGTTTGTGCGGTGTCGAACGAAATGGTCACGCCCGCCTGCACGCCAAACTGGGTGATGGCATTGCCCAACGGGCCGGCAGGGACGTGGTAGGCGGTCTGGCTTTGGGCCATGGCCTGGGCAGGCATCAGCAGCAGCCCCGGCGCGCTGGCCAGGGACATGCCGAACAGCACCAGGCGCACGGCCTGGCTCAGCTTGGTTGCAGGGGTGGGGTGCAGATGGGGCATTGCGTGATCCTTCCGTGTCATGGCAGAAAGTCGCTGTCGTCGCGGCTTGTGTCAGGGACGGGCGAGAATCGAAATCAGCAAGGTGTGGGTGAAATTATTTTTGGGGCCGTTATTCAGGCGGGTTCCACGCTCACCCAGTAACGGCTGATATAGCGCACCTTCACGGGCAGGGTTTTGGGCAGGTTGGCCAGTGCAATATCGGTATCGTCGATGCGGAATGCACCGGAAATGCTCATGGACCGGATCGAGGAGGCGCAGCGCAGCACCCCTTGCCGGTAACGCCCCAGTTCTTCGACAAAGTCGCCCAGCTGCCAGTCGTTCACACTCAGCATGCCCTGCAGCCAGGCCGTCGAGTCGACGGGCAGGGCATGTGCGGTGGCAAAGTCGTCGCGGTCAAAATTCACTTGCTGGCTGGCCTGCAGTTGCAGCACCCGATCAGGGTAGTGCTGCGGGCGTACTTCGACAGAGCCCTGCAGCACGCCCACGCGCGTCTGCCGGGCAAGTTTGCGGATGCTGAACTCGGTACTACGGTTGAGCACGCTGCCGTCTTCGGTGTGCACGATGAACGGGCGCTGCTCAAGGCCACTGATCGGGCGCACCAGGATTTCCCCTTGGTACAGCTGGATCGCCCGTACTTTGCCGTCGTAGCGCACATCCAGCGCGGTATTCACGTTCAGCTCAAGCTGCGAGCCATCCTCCAGTTGCATGGCGCGCCGTTCGCCGCCATGGGTGCGTTGCTGGGCCAGCAAGGCGCGATAGGGCACCTGCTCGGCTGCCAGCCAGCCACCGCCGCCCATGGCCAGCAACAGGCTCAGCACCTTCAGTACATCGCGCCGCTGTGCTTGTGCCGCGCCCAGGCTGGACAGCGCCGCCTGTGGCGGCACCAGGGCCCATTGCTGCTGCAGTTTTTCTACCCGCGCCCAGGCGGCAGCGTGTTGCGGGCTGGCCTGCAGCCACTGCCGCCAGGCGTAGGTGCGGGCCTCGTTGCTGGCGCCATCGTTGAGCTGCACATACCAGGTGGCAGCGGCTTCGAGTGTCTTGAGATCCATCGCCCTCAGCCTTCGACTGCCAGCAGGCAGCGGGTCATCGCCTTGATCAGGTGGTTCTTTACCGTGGTAACCGACACGCCGAAGCGCTCGGCCGCAGCGCCGTAGGTCAGGCCTTCGAGTTGAACGGCAAGGAAGATGGCGCGGGTCTTGGCGCCGAGTTCGTCGAGCAGGCTGTCCACGGCCACCAGCATTTCTATGATGGACAAGCGCACCTCCGGCGATACCTCTACCGGCTCCGGGCGCAGGGCCAGCGCTTGCAGGTAGGCTTTTTCGATGGCGCGGCGGCGGGCTTTGTCGATCAGCAGCGCGCGGGCGATAGCGCTGAGGTAGCTGCGCGGCTCGCGGATCGGCAACGGGTTACGTGCGGTCATTACCCGCAAGAACGTGTCATGCGCCAGGTCGGAAGCGTCGGCGGCGTTGCCCAGGCGGGCGCGCAGCCAGCCCTTCAGCCAGCTGTTGTTTTCGCTGTACAGCTGGTGCAGGGCCTGGGGATCGAGCGTCGACATGGCGTCAAGACCGCAATATTAATGGGAATTGATCGCATTGTTATGGGCTGGTGACTCGATTGCAAGAGGCCTTGCAATCGAGTCACTCCATACGCGGCCCCTGTAGGAGCGGCCTTGTGTCGCGAACGGGGTGCGAAGCGCCCCCAAGATCTGCGTATCACCGCAGAATCGCCGGGGCCGCTTTGCGGCCCTATCGCGACACAAGGCCGCTCCTACAAGGGGTTGCGTGCACGCTGGAGCGCAGTGGTTAGAACCCGGCCTCCAGGCTCAGCAGGTCCTGCACCGTCTGCCGCCGGCGAATCATCCGCAGCGTCCCGTCTTCGATCAGGAACTCCGGCAGCAACGGCCGGCTGTTGTAGTTCGACGACATTGATGCACCATAGGCGCCGGCGTCATGGATCACCAGCAGGTCGCCCACCTGAGCCTGGGGCAGGTCCTGCGGGGTCAGTTCCTGGTCGTCCTGGGTGAACACGTCACCCGATTCGCACAATGGCCCGGCCACAACAGTCGGCTGCCGTGGGCGGTCCACCGGTTGGCCGTTGGCGTCGAGCAGGGTCATGCCGTGGTAGGCGCCGTACATCGCCGGGCGCATCAGGTCGTTGAAGCCGGCGTCGATCATGACGAAGGTGTTGCGGCCCACTTGCTTGACGGCCCGCACTTCAGCCACGAGGTAGCCAGACTCCGCCACCAGGAAGCGCCCTGGCTCGATTTCCATGCGCACGGGGTGGCCCAGCATTGCTTCGATTTCCTTGCGCGCCACCGCCCATGTCTGGGCGTAGCGCTGCAGGTCGACCGGCTTGTCGGTGCTGCGGTAAGGGGTGGACAGCCCGCCACCGATGGAGAACGCCTCGATGTCCACGCCCAGGCGGCCGATCAGCTCGATCATCGAGCGAGCCACCTGTTCCAGGTGCTGGTAGTCCACCCCGGAACCAATGTGCATGTGCACGCCTACCAAGTGCAGGCCATGGGCCTTGATGCACGCGAGGGCCTCGTCCAGCTCTTCGTGCCAGATGCCGTGCTTGCTGTTTTCGCCGCCGGTGTTGGTCTTGCGGCTGTGGCCATGGCCGAAGCCCGGGTTGATGCGGACCCACACGCGGTGGCCGGGCGAGCGTTCACCCAGTTGGCGCAGCATGTCGATGGAGCCGGCGTTGACTTCGATCTTTTCTGCCACCACCCGCTCCAGGGTTGGCCGGTCCAGCGCGTCGCAGGTCAGCACCACGCCGGCAGGGTCACCGTCCACGCTTGCACCCGCAGCGAAGGCCCGCTCCATTTCACCCAGCGACACGGCATCCAGCACCAGGCCGTGGGCGCGCATCAGGCGCAGCACATGCAGGTTGGGGTTGGCTTTCTGGGCGAAGCGTACGGTGTCGAATACGTTCAACTGCTCGACACGCGCGGCGATGGTGCTGGCGTCGTACGCCCACAGCGGCGATCCGTGCTGGCGAACCGCCTTGGCCAGAAGGGTGAAGGGTGCGGTCATAGTGGCGCTACTCGTATAAGGAAGGCCACGAGGATGAATCAAAGCGGGAATTCAGAAAAATAGCTATTTTTCTGCCAGTCATTCATATCTGATATATCCATTGTCGACTCACCGGGTGTTGCCGTGAAACTGTCCGTCCGCCACATCGAAGTGTTCCGCGCCATCATGGCCGCTGGCAGTGTCACCGGTGCGGCGCGCCTGCTGTTCACCTCGCAGCCAACCGTTAGCCGCGAGCTGGCGCGGCTGGAGCAGGTGACTGGCCTGAACCTGTTCGAGCGCGAGGGAGGGCGCCTGGTGGCGACGGCCCAGGCGCTGCTGTTGATCGAAGAGGTCGAGCGCGCCTACGTCGGGCTCGAGCGCATTGATCGCTTTGCCCAGGCCATCCGCAATTTCGAGCAGGGGCGGCTGGCCATCACCTGCCTGCCGCTGTTCTCCCAGACCTTGCTGCCCAAGGCCTGCCAGCGCTTCCATCAGCAGCACCGCGGTGTGAGTGTGAGCATCGTGGCGCAGGAGTCGCCGTTGCTGGAGGAGTCACTGGTCGCCCAGCAGCATGACCTTGGCCTGACCGAAATCGAGCAGATACCACGCGGCGCTTATGGTGAACTGCTGTTCAGCGCCAATATGGTCTGCGTGTTGCCCCAGCATCACCCGTTGCAGGCCAAGGCCGAGCTGGAGCTGAGCGACTTTCATGAGGTCGATTTCATCAACCTGGCCAGCCTGGACACCTACCGCCAGCGCCTGGACCAGCATTTTCGCGCGGCGGGGGTGAACCGCCGCACGGTGATCGAGACCACCAGTGCCGCCTCGGTGTGCGCCATGGTCAGGCAAGGCCTTGGGGTGGCGATCATCAACCCGCTGAGCGGCCTGGAGGCGGCCCAGGGCGGGTTGCCGATCCGCAGGTTGCGGGTGTCGGTGCCCTATCAGGTCATGCTGATACGCCCCGACCACCGGCCGGCATCGGCCGCGGTGGAGCCGTTTTGCGAGGCGCTGCGGGTGCAGGCTAAAGCAATGCAACAAGCGCTGGCATGATCATTGTGGGAGCGGGTTCACCCGCGAAGAAGCCACCCGCCGTGGATGGCACGGGCTTCGCCCGTGTTCGCGGGCGAGCCCGCTCCCACAGGGATCGCGCGAGCTTTTGGAAGTTGAGCAAGGCAGTTGCTCCCACAGAGATCGTGCAACCTTTCAGCTTGGTTAAAGTTCGCAGACGAAGGTCCCGGTCCCGGTCAGGATGTTTTCCAGGGTTTGCTTCACTTCGTCCAGGTCGCTCAGGTCGCTGGTGAGGTTGATCTCCAGCACCTCGTCCCCCTTCAGCGCATCCTGGTCGCCGGCCGCCACTTCGATCAGCAGGCGCTTGGCACTCAGCGTCACCTTCAGCCCATCCAGCGTCGACGGCTCGTCATCCAGGGTCAGGTCGACGGTGTCTTCGTCGGGGTAGCGGGTAAGCAGGAACATCTGTCCCTTGTCGCTGTGGCAGCACAGGGTCGCCATGTTGTCTTCCTCGTCATCGCAAGGGGTGGCGAACAGCAAGGCGGTGTTGATTTGCATGAGCAGGCTCGGATCAAAGGAAACGGAAGGGAATTCTGACAGTCTTGCGTACAGGCATAAACGTAAAGTTACCGCCCCTTGACCGAAATTGTCGCAGCGCTGCAAGCGTTGATGACCGATCAGTCGTTAAGCTTCGGCGAGCCCTGGGCGTGCCCGCGCACGTTCAACGCCTGGTTTTACCGTCCGCCATGCCACGGGTTGGCTATCGTTGATCCGTACACGGCGCACGCAGCGACGCTTCAACTATTACAAAGCCCAAGCGGAGTACCACAGATGGCGTTCTTCACCGCAGCCAGCAAAGCCGACTTCCAGCATCAACTGCAAGCGGCCCTGGCGCAGCACATCAGCGAACAGTCCCTGCCACAAGTGGCGCTGTTCGCCGAGCAGTTCTTCGGCATCATCTCTCTGGACGAACTCACCCAGCGCAGGCTTTCTGACCTGGCCGGCTGCACCCTCTCAGCCTGGCGCATCATCGAGCGTTTCGACCCCGAATACCCGCAAGTACGCGTATACAACCCCGATTACGAACGCAATGGCTGGCAGTCGACCCACACCGTGGTCGAGGTGCTGCACCACGACCTGCCGTTTTTGGTCGACTCTGTGCGCACCGAGCTCAACCGCCGCGGCTACAGCATCCACACCCTGCAGACCACCGTGCTCAGCGTGCGCCGTGGCGCCAAGGGCGAGCTGCTGGAACTGCTGCCCAAGGGCACCCAGGGCGAAGGTGTGCGCCATGAGTCGCTGATGTACCTGGAGATCGACCGCTGCGCGAACGCTGCCGAACTGACGGTGCTGACCCGCGAGATCGAGCAGGTGCTGGCCGAGGTGCGGGTGGCGGTGGCCGACTTCGAACCGATGAAGGCCAAGCTGCGTGAAGTGGTGGCGCAGGTTGAACAGACCGCCTTTGGCCCAGCCCAGAACGAGAAGGGCGAGGTCAAAGCGTTCCTCGAGTGGCTGCTGGACAACCATTTCACCTTCCTGGGCTATGAAGAATTCACCGTCAAGGGCGACGCCGACGGCGGCCAGATGGTCTACGACGAGCAGTCGTTCCTCGGCCTGCCGCGCCGCCTGCGAGTGGGCCTGACGGCCGAAGAGCTGCGCATCGAAGACTACGCCGTGGCTTACCTCAACGAACCGCTGCTGCTGTCGTTTGCCAAGGCTGCGCTGCCCAGCCGTGTACACCGGCCGGCCTACCCTGACTATGTGTCGATCCGCCAGCTGGACGCCGACGGCAAAGTCATCAAGGAACACCGCTTCATGGGCCTGTACACCTCGTCGGTGTATGGCGAAAGCGTGCATGCCATCCCGTATATCCGCGTGAAGGTGGCTGAAGTCGAGCGCCGCTCGGGCTTCGACGCCAAGGCCCACCTGGGCAAGGAACTGGCACAGGTACTGGAAGTGCTGCCGCGCGACGACCTGTTCCAGACGCCGATCGACGAGCTGTTCACCACCGTCATGGCGATCGTGCAGATCCAGGAGCGCAACAAGATCCGCGTGTTCCTGCGCAAGGACCCGTACGGCCGCTTCTGCTACTGCCTGGCCTATGTGCCGCGGGAGATCTACTCCACCGAAGTACGGCAGAAGATCCAGCAAGTGCTGATGGAGCGCCTGAAGGCCAGCGACTGCGAGTTCTGGACCTTCTTCTCCGAGTCGGTGCTGGCACGCGTGCAGCTGATTTTGCGGGTAGACCCGAAAAACCGCATCGACATCGACCCGCAGCAGCTGGAGCGTGAAGTAATCCAGGCCTGCCGCTCGTGGCATGACGACTATTCGACGCTGGTGGTCGAGAACTTCGGTGAAGCCCAGGGCACCAACATCCTGGCCGATTTCCCCAAAGGCTTCCCGGCCGGCTACCGTGAGCGCTTCGCCGCGCACTCGGCAGTGGTCGACCTGCAGCACGTGCTGAACCTGTCGGAAAGCAAGCCGCTGGCGATGAGCTTCTACCAGCCACTGACCCAGGTTGGCGAGCGCATCCTGCACTGCAAGCTGTACCACGCCGATACGCCACTGGCGTTGTCTGATGTGCTGCCGATCCTGGAAAACCTCGGCCTGCGCGTGCTTGGCGAGTTCCCGTACCGCCTGCGCCATGCCAATGGCCGCGAGTACTGGATCCACGACTTCGCCTTCACCTACAGCGAAGGCCTGAGCCTGGATATCCAGCAGCTCAACGACACCCTGCAGGACGCCTTCATCCACATCGTGGGCGGCGATGCCGAGAACGATGCCTTCAACCGCCTGGTGCTCACCGCCGGCCTGCCATGGCGTGACGTGGCGCTGCTGCGCGCCTACGCCCGTTACCTGAAGCAGATCCGCCTGGGCTTTGATCTGGGCTACATCGCCAGCACCCTGAACAACCACACCGACATCGCCCGCGAGCTGACCCGGTTGTTCAAGACCCGCTTCTACCTGGCACGCAAGCTTACCCAGGACGACCTGGACGACAAGCAGCAGCGCCTGGAACAAGCGATTTTGACCGCGCTGGACGACGTGCAGGTCCTCAACGAAGACCGCATCCTGCGCCGCTACCTGGACCTGATCAAGGCTACCCTGCGCACCAACTTCTACCAACCGGATGCCAACGGCCAGAACAAGTCGTACTTCAGCTTCAAGTTCAACCCCAAGCTGATCCCCGAACTGCCCAAGCCAGTGCCCAAGTTCGAAATCTTCGTCTATTCACCGCGCGTCGAGGGTGTGCACCTGCGCTTTGGCAACGTCGCCCGTGGCGGCCTGCGCTGGTCCGACCGCGAAGAGGACTTCCGCACCGAAGTGCTGGGCCTGGTGAAAGCCCAGCAGGTGAAGAACTCGGTCATCGTGCCGGTCGGCGCCAAGGGTGGCTTCCTGCCGCGCCGGCTGCCGCTGGGTGGCAGCCGTGACGAGATCGCCGCAGAAGGCGTGGCGTGCTATCGCATCTTCATTTCCGGCCTGCTCGACATCACCGACAACCTCAAGGACGGCGGCGTGGTGCCACCGGCCAACGTGGTTCGCCACGACGATGACGACCCGTACCTGGTGGTGGCGGCGGACAAAGGCACGGCAACCTTCTCCGATATCGCCAACGGCATCGCCATCGACTACGGCTTCTGGCTGGGCGACGCCTTTGCCTCGGGCGGTTCGGCCGGTTATGACCACAAGAAGATGGGCATTACCGCACGTGGCGCCTGGGTGGGCGTGCAGCGCCACTTCCGCGAGCGCGGCATCAACGTGCAGGAAGACCCGATCACCGTGATCGGCGTGGGCGACATGGCCGGCGACGTATTCGGTAACGGCCTGCTGATGTCCGACAAGCTGCAACTGGTGGCGGCCTTCAACCACCTGCACATCTTCATTGACCCGAACCCGGAGCCTGCGTCCAGCTTTGCCGAGCGCAAGCGCCTGTTCGACCTGCCGCGTTCTGCCTGGAGCGATTACGACACCAGCATCATGTCCGAAGGCGGCGGGATCTTCCCGCGCAGTGCCAAGAGCATCGCCATCAGCCCGCAGATGAAAGAGCGCTTTGCGATTGAAGCCGACCGCCTGACCCCGACCGAGCTGCTCAACGCGCTGCTCAAGGCACCGGTCGACCTGCTGTGGAACGGCGGCATTGGTACCTACGTGAAGGCCAGCACCGAAAGCCACGCCGATGTCGGCGACAAGGCCAACGACGCGCTGCGGGTCAACGGCAACGAACTGCGATGCAAGGTGGTGGGCGAGGGCGGCAACCTGGGCATGACCCAGCTTGGCCGGGTCGAGTTCGGGCTGAACGGCGGCGCTACCAACACCGACTTCATCGACAACGCCGGCGGCGTGGACTGCTCCGACCACGAGGTCAACATCAAGATCCTGCTCAACGAGGTGGTGCAGGGTGGCGACATGACCGAGAAGCAGCGCAACCAGCTGCTCGGTAGCATGACCGACGAAGTGGGCGCCCTGGTCTTGGGCAACAACTACAAGCAGACCCAGGCGCTGTCGCTGGCGGCCCGCCGTGCCCGCGAGCGGATCGCCGAGTACAAGCGCCTGATGGCCGACCTGGAAGCCCGTGGCAAGCTGGACCGCGCCATCGAGTTCCTGCCGTCCGAAGAGCAACTGGCCGAGCGCCTGGCTGCTGGCCATGGGCTGACCCGTGCCGAGCTGTCGGTGCTGATTTCGTACAGCAAGATCGACCTCAAGGAACAGCTCCTGAAGTCGCTGGTGCCAGACGACGACTACCTGACCCGCGACATGGAAACCGCCTTCCCGCCGTCGCTGGTGAGCAAGTTTGCCGACTCCATGCGCCGCCACCGCCTGAAGCGCGAAATTGTCAGCACCCAGATCGCCAACGACCTGGTCAACAACATGGGCATCACCTTCGTCCAGCGCCTGAAGGAGTCGACTGGCATGAGCCCGGCCAACGTGGCCGGGGCCTATGTGATCGTGCGCGACATCTTCCACCTGCCGCACTGGTTCCGCCAGATCGAGGCACTGGACTACCAGGTGCCGGCCGAAGTCCAGCTCACCCTGATGGACGAACTGATGCGCCTGGGCCGCCGTGCCACGCGCTGGTTCCTGCGCAGCCGCCGCAACGAGCAGGACGCCGGGCGTGATACCGCGCACTTCGGGCCGAAGATTGCGCAACTCGGGCTCAAGCTTGATGAGCTGCTCGAAGGCCCGACCCGCGAACGCTGGATGGTGCGCTACCAGGGCTTTGTCGACGCCGGCGTGCCAGAACTGCTGGCGCGCATGGTGGCGGGTACCAGCCACCTGTACACCCTGCTGCCGATCATCGAAGCGGCCGACGTCACCGGCCACGACCCGGCCCAGGTGGCCAAGGCGTTCTTCGCCGTGGGCAGCGCGCTGGACCTGACCTGGTACCTGCAGGAAATCAGCAACTTGCCGGTGGAGAACAACTGGCAGGCGCTGGCCCGCGAAGCCTTCCGCGACGATATCGACCTGCAGCAGCGGGCAATCACCATCTCGGTCTTGCAGATGGCCGATGCGCCGGATGACATGGACGCCCGTGTGGCGCTGTGGGCCGAGCAGCATCGGGTGATGGTGGAGCGCTGGCGTGCCATGCTGGACGACTTGCGCAATGCTACGGGTACCGACTATGCGATGTACGCGGTGGCCAACCGCGAGCTGGTCGACCTGGCCATGAGCGGGCAGGCGACGGTGGTGCCGTCCTGATCCTTATGGTGAGGTAAAACAATGCCCCGGCAGCAATGCCGGGGCTTTTTATTTGGTCATTCCACGGTCCCGGTAGGAGCGGCCTTGTGCCGCGAAAGGGGTGCGAAGCGCCCCCACAATTTATGCCTCAGGCTGATATCGCCGGGGCCGCTATGCGGCCCTTTCGCGGCACAAGGCCGCTCCTACCGGGACCGTGTCAGTCGGCTGGTCTACAGACTGCTTACTTGAACCGCCGCTCTACGCCTTTCTCAACCAGGATCTTGGCCGAAATCTCTTCCACCGAAAAATGCGTGGAATTGATGTTGGGAATGTTCTCCCGGCGGAACAGGCTCTCTACCTCGCGCACTTCGAACTCGCACTGGGCAAAGCTGGAATAGCGGCTGTTGGGCTTGCGTTCATGGCGTATGGCGGTGAGGCGGTCTGGGTCGATGGTCAGGCCGAACAGCTTGTTGTGGTGTTTTTTCAGCACCGCCGGCAGTTGCAGGCGCTCCATGTCGTCTTCGGTCAGCGGATAGTTGGCGGCGCGGATGCCAAACTGCATGGCCATGTACAGGCAGGTGGGGGTCTTGCCGCAGCGTGACACACCTACCAGAATCAGGTCGGCCTTGTCGTAGTAGTGGGTGCGCGCACCGTCGTCGTTGTCCAGGGCGAAATTCACCGCCTCGATGCGTTCCATATAGTTGGAATTGCCGCCGATCGAGTGCGATTTGCCCACGGAATACGACGAATGGGCGGTCAATTCCTGCTCTAGCGGGGATAAAAACGAAGAAAAGATGTCGATCATGAAGCCGTTCGACGTCGCCAGGATCTCCCGGATGTCCTGGTTGACGATGGTGTCGAAGATGATCGGGCGCACCCCGTCACGCTCGGCCGCAGCGTTGATTTGCTGGACCATGGTCCGCGCTTTGTCTGGCGAATCGATGTACGGACGGGTGAATTTGTTGAACGGAATGCTCTCGAATTGCGCGAGCAAACTCTGGCCCAGGGTTTCGGCAGTGATACCGGTGCCGTCGGAGATGAAGAACGCGGTTCGTTTCATTTGCGATCTGGGCCTTAAGCTGATGACGATTCTTGGATATGATAAGTTCGGTTTGCCGAATGCGGCTGTCGGCATTCTCACTTATTTTCCAGGTACAGGCCACAAACGCCCGGCCAAGTCACCGAAGACAGGCGGGCGCCTTTTTGAGCTTTTCCAACACAGTTAGTGGAGAGATCACCTTGGTAGAGTACGTAGTTTCCCTCGATAAGCTCGGCGTCCATGATGTAGAGCATGTGGGGGGCAAGAACGCATCCCTGGGCGAGATGATCAGCAACCTTGCCGGTGCTGGTGTATCGGTGCCGGGCGGCTTTGCCACTACGGCGCAGGCGTACCGCGATTTTCTCGAACAGAGTGGTCTGAACGACAAGATTCACGCCGCGCTCGACGCGCTCGACGTGGATGACATCAATGCCCTGACCAAAACCGGCGCACAAATCCGCCAGTGGGTCATGGAAGCCGAGTTCCCTGCGCGTCTGGATTCGGAAATCCGAACCGCCTTCGCCGAAATGGCCGCTGGCAACGACAACATGGCCGTTGCCGTGCGTTCCTCGGCCACCGCCGAAGACTTGCCGGACGCCTCGTTCGCCGGCCAGCAGGAAACCTTCCTCAACATCCGTGGCGTCGACAACGTGATCCGCGCGGCCAAGGAAGTGTTCGCCTCGCTGTTCAACGACCGCGCCATCGCCTACCGCGTGCACCAGGGCTTCGACCACAAGCTGGTCGCCTTGTCGGCCGGCGTGCAGCGCATGGTCCGCTCCGAAACCGGCACTGCCGGCGTGATGTTCACCCTCGACACCGAGTCGGGCTTCCGCGACGTGGTGTTCATCACCGGCGCCTACGGCCTGGGCGAAACCGTGGTGCAGGGTGCGGTCAACCCTGACGAATTCTACGTGCACAAGCAAACCTTGCAGGCCGGCCGCCCGGCCATCCTGCGTCGCAACCTGGGCAGCAAGGCCATCAAGATGGTCTATGGCGAAGAAGCCAAGGCCGGCCGTTCGGTCAAGACCGTCGAAGTCGACCGTGCCGAGCGTGCGCGCTTCTGCCTGAGCGACGAAGAAGTAAACGAACTGGCCAAGCAGGCCATGATCATCGAGCAGCACTACCAGCGCCCGATGGACATCGAGTGGGCCAAAGACGGTGACGACGGCAAGCTGTACATCGTGCAGGCACGCCCGGAAACGGTGAAAAGCCGTTCCAGCGCCAACGTCATGGAACGCTACCTGCTGAAAGAAAAAGGCACCGTACTGGTCGAAGGCCGCGCCATCGGCCAGCGCATCGGCGCCGGCAAGGTGCGCGTGATCAACGACGTATCGGAAATGGACAAGGTCCAGCCGGGCGACGTGCTGGTCTCCGACATGACCGACCCGGACTGGGAACCGGTGATGAAGCGCGCCAGTGCCATCGTTACCAACCGCGGTGGCCGTACCTGCCACGCGGCGATCATCGCCCGTGAGCTGGGTATTCCGGCCGTGGTCGGTTGCGGCAACGCCACCCAGCTGCTGAAAGACGGCCAGGGTGTGACCGTGTCCTGCGCCGAAGGCGACACCGGCTTCATCTTCGAAGGCGAGCTGGGCTTCGACATCAAGCAGAACTCGGTTGATGCCATGCCGGAGCTGCCGTTCAAGATCATGATGAACGTCGGCAACCCCGACCGTGCGTTCGACTTTGCCCAGCTGCCCAACGCCGGTGTCGGCCTGGCGCGCCTGGAATTCATCATCAACCGCATGATCGGTGTACACCCCAAGGCGCTGCTCAACTACGCAGGCCTGCCGCCGGAGCTCAAGGAAAGCGTCGACAAGCGCATTGCCGGCTACAACGACCCGGTCGGCTTCTATGTCGAGAAGCTGGTCGAAGGCATCAGCACCCTGGCTGCGGCCTTCTACCCGAAAAAGGTCATCGTGCGCCTGTCGGACTTCAAGTCCAACGAGTACGCCAACCTGATCGGCGGCAAGCTGTACGAGCCGGAAGAAGAAAACCCGATGCTGGGCTTCCGCGGTGCTTCGCGTTACATCAGCGAATCGTTCCGTGACTGCTTCGAGCTCGAGTGCCGTGCACTGAAACGTGTACGCAACGAGATGGGCCTGACCAACGTCGAGATCATGGTACCGTTCGTGCGTACCCTGGGCGAAGCCAGCCAGGTCGTCGACCTGCTCGCCGAAAACGGCTTGTCCCGTGGCGACAACGGCCTGCGCGTGATCATGATGTGCGAACTGCCGTCCAACGCCATTCTGGCTGAGGAGTTCCTTGAGTACTTCGACGGCTTCTCGATCGGCTCCAACGACCTGACCCAGCTGACCCTGGGCCTGGACCGTGACTCGGGCATCATCGCCCACCTGTTCGACGAGCGTAACCCTGCGGTGAAGAAGCTGCTGGCCAACGCCATTGCCGCGTGCAACAAGGCCGGCAAGTACATCGGCATCTGCGGTCAGGGCCCATCGGACCACCCGGACCTGGCCAAGTGGCTGATGGAGCAGGGCATCGAAAGCGTGTCGCTGAACCCGGACTCGGTACTTGAAACCTGGTTCTTCCTGGCCGAGGGCCAGGGCGCAGCCTGACGAGGTAAAACGCGGGGGTACGTCTGGCGTACCCCCGCCTGGTTTTTTCCAGGGCGTGTTCCAGTAATGGTTCCCGCCCTTTTTTGTGCACCAAGCAACCTTATGCAAAGCAGCAGCATTCTATTTCCCGTGGCCCTGCTCAGTGCCGAGCGCCGCGGCGATCTCAGCGAAGACGTGTACCGGATCAAGGCCGGCAATGGCCCTGACCCTAGCGTCGAGCTTGCCCTTACCCGTCTGGGGCTGGCCGATCAGGGCCAGCCTCAGGGTGTGCCGGTCATTCTTCTGCACGGCAGTTTTTCCAATCGGCGTTTCTGGTACTCGCCCAAAGGGATTGGCTTGGGTGCCTATCTCGCCCGTGCCGGTTTCGATGTGTGGATCCCGGAAATGCGCGGCCACGGCCTGTCGCCACGTAACCATGCCTGGCAGCACAACAACGTAGCCGCCTATGCCCGCGATGACCTGCCGCTGATTGCCGCGTTCGTGCGCGAGCAGTCGGGCCAGGCGCCACACTGGATTGGCCATTCCCTGGGCGGCACTACCCTGGCGGCAGCTTTGGGTGGTGGCTTTCTTGCTGCCGGGGAGGTGGCCAGCGTTGCGCTGTTCGGTACCCAGATCAGCCGCGTCTACTGGCCGCTGAAAGTGCCACCGCTGGCCTGGGGCGCGAAGTTGGTGCTCAAGCGCTGGGGGCAGATTTCCGGGCCACGTTTCAAGCGTGGGCCGGAGGACGAGCCGATCGGCCTGGCGCTGGAGAGCATGCGCTGGCACGGTCTGTTCGGGCGCTTTGGCGACAAGCAGAACGATTGGTGGGCGGGGCTGGCAGAGGTGGATGTGCCGCTGCTGGCGGTGGCCGGCGCGGGGGACTTCCAGGACCCGGTGTGGGCCTGCCGCAAGCTGTTTGAGCAGTTGGGGGGGGAGCGCAAGCAGTTCCTGCGGCTGGGGCGTGAAGAAGGCTTCGACGCCTTCGGCCATGTCGACATGCTGGTGAGCAAGGCTGCCCAGGTGCAGGTGTGGCCGCTGGTGGAGCGCTGGTTGCGCAACCCGCTGTTGCCGGTGCATGCGTCCACTGTGGCGGTAGAGCCTTTGCCAGCCAGCTGACCTTGTTTTGGCTGTACCGGCCTCTTCGCGGGCACGCCCGCTCCCACAGGAATTTCGCAGCACTGAAGTCTTGTGATATCCCTGTGGGAGCGGGTTCACCCGCGAAGAGGCCCGCACAGGCTAAAGATGACCGTTTGGTCCTTGGTGACTGCGACAGCCTCCTAGGTGTAGCCTTGGCCGATACCCGCTTTCGTTGTGACTGACAGGAGCCTCCCATGCAGCATTACGTAACGCCCGACCTGTGTGACGCCTACCCGGACCTGGTACAAGTGCTGGAACCGATGTTCAGCAATTTCGGCGGCCGCGACTCGTTCGGTGGCCAGATCGTCACCATCAAGTGCTTCGAGGACAACTCGCTGGTCAAGGAGCAGGTCGAACTCGACGGCAAGGGCAAGGTGCTGGTAGTCGACGGCGGTGGCTCGCTGCGCCGGGCGCTGCTCGGCGACATGCTGGCCGAAAAGGCCGCCAAAAACGGTTGGGAAGGCCTGGTGATCTACGGCTGCGTGCGTGACGTAGACGTATTGATCCAGACCGACGTCGGCGTACAGGCCCTGGCCAGCCACCCGATGAAAACCGACAAGCGCGGCATCGGCGACCTCAACGTAGCGGTGACCTTCGCCGGTGTGACCTTCCGCCCGGGCGAGTACGTGTATGCCGACAACAATGGCGTGCTGGTCTCGCCAAGCCCGCTGAAAATGCCGGAGTGATGCGCCGCACGCGCTGATGGAGCTTTGATGTTCGAGGAAGACAACGCGCAGTGGGGGCTGGTGCATGCCCTGGTGCTCGATGGTAAAGGCGGCGCGCGCTCGATTGCCCGTACCGAACTGGACGACTTGCAGCTGCAACCGGAGCAGAGCCTGTGGCTGCACTGGGACCGCAGCCATCCACAAACCCGCACCTGGCTGCTGCATGACAGCGGCCTGAGCGAGTTCGCCTGCGAGCTGCTGCTGGAAGAAAACACCCGACCGCGCCTGCTGCCCATGGCTGACGAACAGCTGTTGCTGTTTTTGCGTGGGGTCAACCTCAACCCGGGCGCAGAGCCCGAAGACATGGTCTCGGTGCGCATCTTCGCCCAGGCGCAGCGGGTCATATCGTTGCGCTTGCGGCCGCTGCGCGCCAGTGACGAGATGCTTCAGTTGCTGGAGCAGGGCAGGGGGCCGAAGTCGGCTTCCGAGCTGTTGCTGCTGATGGGCGAACTGCTGACCGAAAAGGTCCAGGGCCTGGTCAGCGACCTGTCCGAACTGGTCGACCTGGAAGAAGAAAAGGTCGAAGCCGACGAACGGTACACCCCCGAGAACGGCAGCCTGCAGCAGATCCGCCGGCGTGCAGCGAGCCTGAGGCGTTTCCTGGCCCCGCAGCGGGAGATCTACGCCCAGCTGTCGCGCAGCAAATGGAGCTGGTTTGCCGATGCCGATGCCGATTACTGGAACGAGCTGAACAACAGCCTGATCCGCTACCTCGAAGAGCTGGAACTGACCCGCGAGCGTGCCGCGCTGGTGCTGGAAAGCGAAGACCGCCGGCGCAGCGAGCGGATGAACCGCACCATGTACCGCTTTGGCATCATCACCTGCATCTTCTTGCCCATGAGTTTCGTTACCGGGCTGCTGGGCATCAATGTCGGCGGCATACCGGGGGCAGAAAACCCCTATGGCTTCCTGTTCGCCTGCATCGTCGTGCTGGGGCTGGCGGTGGGGCAGTGGTGGATGTTCCGGCGGTTGCGATGGGTCTAGGTGTTCATTTTGAAACATTCGTCCCAATCGGATGTGTGACCCGTCGCCCGACCATCTCGTCTCTTGCTGACACTGCGCGAGGTGCCCATGCACGATCCGTTTGAAGAATCCCTGCGTGACCTGCTCAAGGCGTCACCCTCCGGCAATGACCGCGATGACCGGGATGACGCCGCCTGCCTGGGTCGCGTGCTGAAAACCGCCAACCGCCAGGTTGGCGCGGGCGATCTGTTCAGCCTGCTTGGCCGCTGGTGCCAGGCGCTGCTGATTGCCGTCAATAATGGCTCGGCGCATGTCGCGCCGGTGCGTCGACACTCTTCCCGCAACGCTGCCACCGGCAGCAAAGCAGATAAGGCCGATTGAATATGGAACTCGATCTCTGGACCCAGAGCCTGGTCACCGCGATGACCGCCCTTTGGACCAAGGTAGCGAACTTCATCCCCAACTTGTTCGGCGCGCTGGTCGTGGTGCTGCTCGGTTTCGTGGTGGCCAAGCTGCTCGACACGCTGTTGTCCAAACTGCTGGCCAAGCTTGGCCTGGACCGCCTGATGGCCGGCACCGGCCTCACCAAGATGCTCGGCCGGGTCGGCATCCAGGTGCCGATCTCGACCTTGATCGGCAAGATCGTCTACTGGTTCGTGCTGCTCATCTTCCTCGTCTCGGCCGCTGAGTCGCTGGGCCTGGAGCGGGTTTCGGCCACCCTCGACATGCTCGCCCTGTACTTGCCAAAAGTATTCGGCGCGGCCTTGGTATTGCTGGTTGGCGTACTGCTGGCACAGGTGGCCAACGGCCTGGTGCGCGGCGCCGCCGAGGGCATCGGCCTGGAGTATTCGGCAGGCCTTGGGCGTATCACCCAGGGCCTGGTGATCATCATCAGCATCTCCGTCGCCATCAGCCAGCTGGAGGTGAAAACCGACCTGCTGAACCACGTGATCGTCATCGGGCTGATTACCGTTGGTCTGGCTGTAGCCTTGGCCATGGGCCTTGGCAGCCGTGAAATCGCCGGGCAGATACTGGCCGGGATTTACGTGCGCGAGCTCTACCAGGTCGGCCAGCAGGTGCGGATTGGAGAGGTCGAAGGGCATATCGAGGAAATCGGCACGGTCAAGACAACGCTGCTGACCGATGATGGCGAACTGGTGTCGCTGTCCAATCGCGAGTTGCTTGAGCAGCGCGTCAATAGCCGCTAACCGCACAAAAGCTGTTAATGTATGCCGCCGCGAAATTCGACCCATGGGGTCGCGCGGCGACATTGACCTGACTGTCGGCCAGATCCGTTTTGAATAAAGTTCATTCGCCGCCCATGCGTTATGACCCCCGCGAGCTCACCGATGAAGAGTTGGTGGCGCGTTCGCATGAGGAGCTGTACCACGTTACCCGCGCCTATGAGGAGCTCATGCGGCGCTACCAGCGGACCCTGTTCAACGTCTGTGCGCGTTATTTGGGGAACGACCGTGACGCGGACGATGTCTGTCAGGAAGTGATGCTCAAGGTGCTGTACGGGCTGAAGAACTTCGAGGGCAAATCCAAGTTCAAGACCTGGCTCTATAGCATCACCTACAACGAGTGCATTACCCAGTACCGCAAGGAGCGCCGTAAACGCCGGTTGATGGATGCCTTGAGCCTGGACCCTGTTGAAGAGGCGTCCGAGGACAAAGCACCGAAGCCGGAGGAAAAAGGCGGGCTGGACAAATGGCTGGTGCATGTGAACCCGATTGACCGGGAAATCCTGGTGCTGCGTTTTGTCGCAGAGCTGGAATTCCAGGAAATTGCAGACATCATGCACATGGGCCTGAGCGCGACGAAAATGCGTTACAAACGCGCGCTAGACAAGCTTCGTGAGAAATTTGCCGGCCTTGATGAAACTTAGTGGCGTGCAAATATCTCTAACGAACCGGCGAGTTCTGCTAGACTTGCCGTCGAGTTGTCCCCCTTGTTTGTGGTGGGACTGCTTAACTATCACCAGATGGGGATTTAACGGATGAAATTGAAAAACACCTTGGGCTTGGCCATTGGTTCGCTCGTAGCCGCTACCTCGATTGGCGCTATGGCACAAGGCACAGGCGCTGTGGAAGTCGAAGGCTTCTACAAGAAAGAGTTCTTCGACAGCCAGCGTGACTTCAAGAACGACGGCAACCTGTTCGGCGGCTCGATCGGTTACTTCCTGACCGACGACGTTGAACTGCGCCTGGGTTACGACGAAGTTCACAACGCTCGTGGCGAAGACGGCAAGAACATCAAGGGCTCGAACACCGCCCTGGACGCCGTTTACCACTTCAACAACCCGTATGACGCCATCCGTCCGTACGTTTCCGCTGGTTTCTCGCACCAGTCGCTGGGCCAGACCGGCCGTGGCGGTCGTGACCACTCCACCTTCGCCAACGTTGGCGCTGGCGCCAAGTGGTACATCACCGACATGTTCTACGCCCGTGCCGGCGTAGAAGCTCAGTACAACATCGACCAGGGCGACACCGAGTGGGCCCCAAGCGTTGGTGTTGGCCTGAACTTCGGCGGTAGCCCAAAGCAAGCCGAAGTCGCTCCGGCTCCAGTTGCTGAAGTCTGCTCCGACTCCGACAACGACGGCGTTTGCGACAACGTCGACAAGTGCCCAGACACCCCGGCCAACGTTACCGTTGACGCCGACGGCTGCCCGGCTGTTGCCGAAGTCGTTCGTGTTGAGCTGGACGTCAAGTTCGACTTCGACAAGTCGGTCGTCAAGCCTAACAGCTACGGCGACATCAAGAACCTGGCTGACTTCATGAAGCAGTACCCACAAACCACCACCGTGGTTGAAGGTCACACTGACTCCGTGGGTCCAGACGCTTACAACCAGAAGCTGTCCGAGCGTCGTGCCAACGCTGTCAAGCAAGTCCTGACCCAGCAGTACGGCGTAGAATCTACCCGTGTTGACTCGGTAGGCTACGGCGAAACCCGTCCGGTTGCTGACAACGCCACCGAAGAAGGCCGTGCTGTCAACCGTCGCGTTGAAGCTCAGGTAGAAGCTCAGTCCAAGTAATTGGCCTGATGCTTCATGAAGAACCCGGCCTCGGCCGGGTTTTTCTTTGCCTGGGTTTTAACCTGCCTCAAAGCCTGCACAGCACCTGTAGGAGCAGCCTTGTGCTGCGAAGAGGCCGGTAAGGGCAAAGGTATCCTATCGCTGTAATGGCCTCTTCGCAGCACAAGGCTGCTCCTACAGTGACGGGTATTCAGCCCGCGACTGAAACCAGCTCCAGAGCCTGCTGTTCCCCGACCACTTCCCCAATCACCAGAATCGCCGGGCTACGCAAGCCAAACCCTCGCGCATCTTCAACCATGCCCCGCACATCGCTCCTGCACTCCCGCTGTTGCGGCATCGAGGCATTCTCGATCATCGCCACCGGCATCCCCGGCGCCATTCCGCCCTGCAGCAACCCCTGGCGCACCTGCTCCAGCCGCGCCACCCCCATATACACCACCAGCGTCGTCCCGCCATGTGCCAGAGCCGTCCAGTTCAGCTCGCTGTCGTCCTGGGTGTGCGCTGTCACCAGCGTCACCCCGCGGCTGACACCGCGTGAAGTCAGCGAAATGCCGCATCGCGTGGCGCCTGCCAGGCCCGCCGTGATGCCGTTGACCAGCTCCACCTCGATTCCATGCCCCTGCAGCCATAGCGCCTCCTCACCTCCGCGACCAAAAATGCACGGGTCGCCACCCTTGAGCCGTACCACGCAACGCCCTTGCCGTGCATGGCGCAACATCAGGCGCTGAATGAACGCCTGTGGTGTGGAGCGGCAGCCGCCGCGCTTGCCCACGGCGATCACCCGGGCCTGGGGGCAATGTTCAAGTACTGCCGGGTTGACCAGGTCGTCGATCATCACCACGGCGGCTTGCTGCAGAGCACGTACCGCCTTGAGGGTGAGCAGTTCAGGGTCACCAGGGCCAGCACCCACCAGCCAGACTTTTGCATTCATCGGGTATTCCTCATCGGCAGGGTGCACTCAGCCTTTTAGCAGGCTGAGCAGCAAAATCAGGTTGATCAGCAAAGACAGCAAGGCCAGGGTGCGCCACACCTTCAGCGGCTCGCGCTCCAGCAGTGGCCGTGGCCGGCTGGGCAGCTCCTGGCGGTCGCCGCGTTCAAGCAGCAGCAACCAGTGTTCGGCCGTTTCGAAGCGTTGCGCCGGGTCGGCGGCCACTGCCTGCTGCAGGTTGTGCTGCAGCCATTCCGGCAGGTCGGGGCGGTAGCGTGCGGCGTTGACTGGCTGGCCGAAGCGCGGGCGCTGGAAGGCTTCCACCTCGCCATACGGGTAGTGCCCGGTCAGCAGGTGGTACAGCGTCACGCCCACGGCATACAGGTCTTGGCGCGGGCTGGGCGGCTGGCCATCGAACGCTTCCGGGGCAATGTACGAGGGTGTGCCGGGCACGTCGTGCAGCGGGTCTTCGGACAAGCCCGGGCAGTAGGCCAGGCCGAAATCCAGCAGGCGCAGCTGGCCATCATTGCCCAGGTGCAGGTTGTCCGGTTTGATATCGCGGTGCAGCAGGTTGCGCCGGTGCAGCACACCGACCGCCTGCAGCAGTTGCCGGGCCATTTCCAGCCACTGCGGCAAGGGCAGTGGGCCGTGTTCGGCAAGCAGCGCCGCAAGGCTTTGGCCGGGGTATTCGCGCATCACGTAGTACAGGTGTTGGCGCTGGCTGGCAGCATGCAGCTCGGGGAAATGCCGGCCAGCGACCCGGCGCAGGAACCACTCCTCCAGCAACAGCCCTTGCGCCGCCTTCGGCTCCTGCTCGCGTGCGCCAGGCAGGGTCTTGAGCAGCCAGGCTTGACCTTGGCCGTCGCGCACCCGGTATAACAGGGACTGCCGGCTGTGGGATAGCAGCTGTTCGGTGTGCCAGCCATCGATCACCTGGCCTTCGCGCAGCGGGCCGGGTACCGACCATTGCTGCAGCTGTGCCAGGGTGTCGCCGAGGTTGGCCGTGCCCAGTTGGTCGACCTGCACCAGCAAGGCACTGGCGTTGTCCTGGCTGCCATTGAGGTGCGCGCTGGCAACCAGCGTGTCGACGGCCAGCTGCAGGTCTGGCTGCTCACGCAGCACAGCCTGGATGTGCTGGTCGCCCAGGCTGGCCCAGACCCCGTCGCTGAGCAGCAGGAAGCACTCACCTGCCTGCAGCTCGCCTTCCAGGTAATCCACCAGCAGGTGTTGGTCCAGGCCCATGGCGCGTTTCAGCACATGCTGCATGCCCGGCTGGTCCCACACATGGTCTTCGCTCAGGCACTGCAGGTGCCCGCCGTGCCAGCGGTACACACGGCAGTCGCCGACATGCGCCAGGGTGAAGCGCCGGCCCCGCAGCACCAGTGCGCTGAGGGTGGTCAACAATGGCTGGCCGCTGCCTTGAGCGCGCAGCCAGCGGTTCTGTGCCAGCAGCAGGCGGTCGAGTGCCTGGGCCACGCTCCACGTGGCAGGGGTGGCGTAGTAGTCCAGGGCCAGCGCCTGCAAGCTGGCGCGTGCTGCCAGGCCACCATCGGCGCATTGGCTGACGCCGTCGGCAAGGGCGAACAGGTAGCCCTTGCTGGCGGCCAGCTCTGGCGCCGGGGTCACCAGGCGCAGGGCGTCCTGGTTTTCCGCGCGCGGCCCGGTGGCGCTGGCCTGGGCAAAGCTCAGTTGCAGGCTCATCGGCGTGCCTCAGACCCGCGCTGCAGTGACTGCAGCCGAGCCCCAGGTGGTGCGCCAGCGCTGTTTCACGCCGTGCAGGCCGAACCACGCCAGTAGGCCCAGGCTGGCGAACAGCCACAGACCCAGCTGGTAATCGCCGGTGTGCTGCTTGATGGTGCCAAGCCCGGCGGCCAACAGGAAACCACCGATGCCACCGGCCATGCCGATCAGACCGGTCATCACGCCGATTTCCTGGCGAAAGCGTTGTGGTACCAGCTGGAATACCGCGCCGTTGCCAGCGCCCAGGCCAAGCATGGCGCTGATGAACAGCGCCAGTGCGGCAGCCGCAGAAGGCAGGTTGAACCCGACTGCGGCAATGCAGATGGCTGCAACGCTGTACATGCCCAGCAGGGTGCGGATGCCGCCGAAGCGGTCGGCCAGGGCGCCGCCGAGCGGGCGCATAAGGCTGCCAGCGAACACGCAGGCAGCGGTGTAGTAGCCGGCAGTGACCGGGCTCAGCCCGTACTGGTCGCTGAAGTAGCCGGGCAGGGCGCTGGCCAGGCCAATGAAGCCGCCGAAGGTGACGCTGTAGAAGAACATGAACCACCAGCTGTCACGGTCGCCGAGTGCCTTGAGGTAGTCAGCCATGGCTTTCGGTTTTGGGCGCTGCGGGGCGTTGCGTGCCAGCAGGGCGAACACCACCAGCGCCAGCGTCAACGGAATCAGCGCAAAGCCGAACACATTGTTCCAGCCAAAGCCGGCGGCCAGCGCCGGGGCCAGCAGGGCGGCGAACACCGTGCCGGAATTGCCGGCGCCAGCAATGCCCATGGCCTTGCCCTGGTGTTGCGGCGGGTACCACTGCGACGCCAGCGGCAGCGACACGGCGAACGAAGCGCCGGCAAAGCCGAGGAACAAGCCCAGCAGCAGCACCTGTTCATAGCTGTGTACGCCGAAGTGCCAGGCCGCCGCCAGCGCGAGGATGACCACCACCTGGCCGATCAGCCCTGCGGTCTTGGGTGACAGGCGGTCGACCAGCACGCCCATGACAAAGCGCAGGATCGCCCCGGACAGGATCGGCATGGCTACCATCAGGCCCCGTTGTTGTGCACTGAGTTGCAGGTCACCGGCAATCTGCACCGCCATCGGGCCCAGCAGGTACCAGACCATGAAGCTCAGGTCGAAGTACAGGAACGCAGCGAACAGCGTGGGCACATGCCCGGATTTCCAGAAGCTGGTACTCATCGAACACCTCACTCGGCAAAGCAACGGAACGAAAAAGACGCCGCTACCCGCTCCACTAAGGTGGAGGGGAGAGCGACGTCTTTGTCGGGATTTAAGTGGGGCAACCGCCGTTGGCTACCGGTGCTGTTTGTTCAGCAAGAGATGGGCCAACTTATGGGGGCGGCCGGCATGACATTTTCTGCGCCTGTGAGATCGAGCGCCGCCCGCGCGGCGCTCGATCTGGCAGGCGCCAAAAATCTCATGCCGAGCACCTCAGCCCAGCATTTCGTGCATGGCAATGATCTGCTCTGCCACCTGAATCAGCTTCTGCTGGCGGCTCATGGCCTGGCGGCGCATCAGGGTGTAGGCCTGTTCTTCGTTGCAGTCTTTCATCTTCATCAGCAAACCCTTGGCCTGCTCGATGCGTTTGCGTTCGGCCAGTTGCTGGTCGCGTGCCAGCAGCTGCGCCTTCAGTGCCTGGTCGCTTTCGAAGCGGGCCATGGCCACATCCAGAATCGGCTGCAACCGGGCGGCATGGATGCCTTCGACAATATAGGCACTAACCCCCGCCTGGATCGCCTGGCGCATCACCCCGGGGTCGTGCTCGTCAGTGAACAGCACGATGGGGCGCGGCTGGTCACGGCTGACCAGCACCACCTGTTCCATCACATCACGGTCGGGTGAGTCGGTGTCGATCAGCACTACATCCGGGCGCACCGTTTCGACGCAGGCGGGCAGGTCGATGGTCAAGCCTGGGGCTTCGGTGACCTCGAAGCCCGCTTCGATCAGCGCCGCCTTGAGGCGGCCGAGTTTGTGCTGGGTGTCGTCAATCAGCAGGATGCGCAACATGTTGGTCCCCTCACGCGCCGACACGGGCATCGGGCAATTCGCCCAGTGCATGCAGGCTGAAACTGCGGGCGTAGCCGTAGGGATCGCTGCCGTCCCAGCAGGTGCCGTCGATCAGCAGGCTGCTGCGCATCGGCAGCGAAGGGCAGGCCACGCCAAGGCTTTGCGCTGCCTCGCTGTACAGGGCCAGCTGCTGTACCTGGTGGGCCACGCCGAGGTAGTCGGGGTCTTCGCGCAGCAGGCCCCAGCGGCGGAACTGGGTCATGAACCACATGCCGTCGGACAGGTACGGCAGGTTGGCCCGGCCGTGGTCGAACAGGCGCAGGGCATGCGGGTCCTGCCAGTGGTTGCCCAGGCCATCCTGGTAGTGGCCAAGCAAGCGTGGCTCGATGCTCTCCAGCGGCGTGTCCAGGTAGGCGCTGCCGCTGAGCAGTTGAGCGGTGCTGCGGCGGTTTTCCGGGCTTTGCTCGATGAACCGGCTGGCGGCGAGAATTGCCTTGATCAAGGCGCGGGCGCTGTTGGGGTACTGTTCGGCGAAGGCGCGGGCACAGGCCAGGACTTTTTCCGGGTGGTCCGGCCAGATCGACTGGCTGGTGGCAAGGGTGAAGCCTTGGCCCTTGGCAACCGCATCGGCGGCCCAGGGCTCGCCCACGCAAAAGCCGTCGATGCGCCCGGCCTGGATATGTGCGGCCATTTGTGCCGGCGGCACCACTACGCTGTCGACGTCGCGCAGTGGGTGGATGCCCTGGCTGGCCAGCCAGTAATACAGCCACATGGCGTGGGTGCCGGTGGGGAAGGTCTGGGCGAAGGTCAGGCGCGCGCCGTGCTGGTGCACCAGCCGCGCCAATGCTTCAGGGTTGGTCACGCCTTTGCGTTGCAGGGCAGGGGACAGGTTGATGGCCTGGGCGTTCTGGTTCAACCCCATGAGCACGGCCATATCACTGGCCGGTACGCCACCAATGCCAAGATGCACGGCGTAGACCAGGCCATACAGGCAGTGCGCGGCGTCCAGTTCGCCGCTGACCAGCTTGTCGCGCAGCCCCGCCCAGGAGCCCTGGCGCTTGAGGTTGAGGGTAAGGCCGTGCTGCTGGGCGAAGCCCTGAGTGGCCGCGACCACCACCGAGGCGCAGTCGGTCAGAGCCATGTAGCCGAGGTTCAGGCTGGGCTTCTCGGGCGCATCGCTGCCGTTGACCCAGGCCAGGGGCGTTGCTCGGGGTGCAGTGTTCACAAGGTTCCTCGCCTGTACTGATTAGGCTGTGGGCCAAACCGGTGCAACCGATGTGCCAGGGCTGCAGTGGCCCCATGATTTACTGTCCTGTCAGCGCCACGGTGGCTATAATCGCCCCCTCACTCACCCCGAGCCTTGCCTGCCCATGTATACCCTGGCCCGCCAGCTGCTGTTCAAGCTTTCTCCGGAAACTTCCCACGACCTGTCCCTGGACCTGATCGGTGCCGGTGGCCGCCTCGGCCTCAACGGCATGCTGTGCAAGCAGCCGGCGGCCTTGCCGGTTTCGGTCATGGGCTTGAACTTCGCCAACCCGGTGGGCCTGGCTGCCGGCCTGGACAAGAACGGCGCGGCCATCGACGGTTTTGCCCAGCTGGGCTTCGGCTTTGTCGAGATCGGCACCGTCACCCCGCGCCCGCAGCCGGGCAACCCCAAGCCAAGGCTGTTCCGCCTGCCGGAGGCCACGGCCATCATCAACCGCATGGGCTTCAACAACCTGGGTGTCGATAACCTGCTCGACCGGGTACGAGCCTCGCGCTACAGCGGCGTGCTGGGCATCAACATCGGCAAGAACTTCGACACCCCGGTCGAGCGTGCCGTCGATGACTACCTGATCTGCCTGGACAAGGTGTACACCGCCGCCAGCTACATAACCGTCAACGTCAGTTCGCCGAACACCCCGGGCCTGCGCAGCCTGCAGTTTGGTGATTCGCTCAAGCAGCTGCTCGATGCCCTGGCCGTGCGCCGTGAGCAACTGGCCGCTACTCATGGCAAGCGCGTGCCGCTGGCCATCAAGATTGCCCCGGACATGAGCGACGAAGAAACCGCACTGGTGGCAGCCGCGCTGGTGGAATCGGGTATGGATGCGGTAATCGCCACCAACACCACGCTGGGTCGTGAAGGTGTCGAGGGGCTGCCGTACGGTGGCGAGGCGGGTGGCCTGTCCGGCGCGCCGGTGCTCCAGAAGAGCACCCACATCGTCAAGGTGCTGGCAGGCGAGCTGGGCGGCAAGCTGCCGATCATTGCTGCCGGTGGCATTACCGAAGGCCGTCACGCTGCCGAGAAGATCGCCGCCGGGGCGAGCCTGGTGCAGATCTACTCGGGCTTCATTTACAAGGGGCCGGCACTGATCCGCGAGGCGGTTGACGCTATCGCGGCAATGCCACGGGTTTGATCGGCAATAAAAAAGGGCCCCTTAAAGGGGCCCCTGGGCCTTCGCCCGCCGCCCGGATGGGGCGTGCATGGTAAATCGAATTCAGTGTCCTCGATCAGCCAACGGCGTGATTTTCGTTGAGTCTATGGATGCCAGCGGTGCCAGTCATGCCGTCCCAGTTATCACCGCGACCTTCGCGCCAGCCGTTGATCCAGGCTTGGCGAACAGAAGGAAGATTGAAAGGGCAAAGTTCGCGGGATTTGCCGGTGACCCCGTATTGGTAGCCACGTGAATATGCTCTTTCCAACGGATCACGCTTAAGTCTTCTCATAGGGTGTTGCCCTCACTTGTTGACTGTAATGTCCCGTCGGCCTCTCTGAGGCCGGGCAGAGTCTTTCTGCCGGTTTGCGCTCGCTGCCGGCGTGGCGAGCTGAAAGTGCCGCCTCGTTGCGAAGCGGCCTGAGACCAGTTCTAACGAATGCGAGTCACGGTGTGAATGATCGATTTGTCATAAGCACGTAACGTTTCATAGGGTCAGGGGATAAGTAAATAAATGCGACTTAACCTTATTTGAGGTTGAGCCCGCTATGATCGGGGTTTGCTGATCATTGACGTCATTTCGCCAGCGTTGCTCGCGGGTGACAGAAATAATTTTAAATGCGACGAAGGGTCACACAGGCCCCGGCATCGTCAGAATTTTTTGTACTGCCTGATGATCTAAGCTGTCTTTGCCAGTTGGCCGAGCGCAGATCGGTCAGGCGGCCCGGCCTTTCGCGGCACGCTTATGTGCCAGAAAGGGCCACCCGCACGCCTGCTGGAAAGGCATGCGGGCAAACATCGCGTGGCGATGCGTCGCCTCGTCAGTCAAATAGCCCAAGGCTCTGGAATACTCATGTCGGACCGTTTCGAACTCTACCTCACCTGCCCCAAAGGCCTCGAAAGCCTGCTTGCCGAAGAGGCCAAGGGCCTTGGCCTTGACGAGGTGCGTGAGCACACCTCGGCCATTCGCGGCGCCGCCGACATGGAAACCGCCTACCGCCTGTGCGTATGGTCGCGCCTGGCCAACCGGGTGCTGCTGGTGCTCAAGCGGTTCTCCATGAAGAACGCCGACGACCTTTATGACGGCGTCAACGCGGTTGACTGGGCCGACCACCTGGCAGCCGACGGCACCCTGGCGGTGGAGTTCAGCGGCCATGGCTCGGGCATCGACAACACCCACTTCGGTGCGCTGAAGGTCAAGGATGCGATCGTCGACAAGCTGCGCAACCGCGAAGGCCTGCGCCCGTCGGTGGAAAAGATCGACCCCGACGTGCGTGTGCACCTGCGCCTGGACCGTGGCGAGGCCATTCTTTCCCTCGACCTGTCTGGCCACAGCCTGCACCAGCGCGGCTATCGCCTGCAGCAAGGTGCTGCGCCGCTGAAGGAAAACCTGGCGGCAGCAGTGCTGATCCGCTCGGGCTGGCCGCGCATTGCCGCCGAAGGTGGCGCACTGGCGGACCCGATGTGCGGTGTGGGTACCTTCCTGGTCGAAGCGGCCATGATCGCTGCAGATATCGCGCCCAACCTCAAGCGTGAACGTTGGGGTTTCAGCGCCTGGCTCGGCCACGTGCCGGCGCTGTGGCGCAAGGTGCACGATGAGGCGCAGGCGCGGGCGCAGGCTGGCCTGGCCAAGCCCCCGCTGTGGATCCGCGGTTACGAAGCCGACCCGCGGCTGATCCAGCCGGGGCGCAACAACGTCGAGCGCGCCGGCCTGGGCGACTGGGTGAAAATCTATCAGGGCGAGGTCAGTACCTTCGAGCCGCGCCCGGACCAAAACCAGAAAGGCCTGGTCATCAGCAACCCGCCCTATGGCGAGCGCCTGGGTGACGAAGCCAGCCTGCTGTACCTCTACCAGAACCTGGGCGAGCGCCTGCGCCAGGCCTGCATGGGCTGGGAGGCGGCGGTGTTCACCGGCGCGCCTCAGCTGGGCAAGCGCATGGGTATTCGCAGCCACAAGCAGTACGCGTTCTGGAACGGCGCTTTGCCGTGCAAGCTGCTGCTGTTCAAGGTGCAGCCCGACCAGTTCGTAACAGGTGAGCGCCGCGAAGCGCAGGCTGACAACGCCGATATCCGTGAGCAAGCGCCGGTAGCCAGTGAGCCGGCGCGCCTGTCGGAAGGGGCGCAGATGTTTGCCAACCGCCTGCAGAAGAACCTCAAGCAACTGGGCAAGTGGGCCCGCCGCGAGCAGGTTGACTGCTACCGCCTGTACGATGCCGACATGCCCGAGTACGCCCTGGCGGTCGACCTGTACCACGACTGGGTGCATGTGCAGGAGTACGCCGCGCCACGTTCGATCGACCCGGAGAAGGCTCAATCGCGCCTGCTCGATGCCCTGGCAGCCATCCCCCAGGCACTGGGTATTTCGCCGCAGCGTGTAGTGCTCAAGCGCCGCGAGCGGCAGAGTGGTACGCGCCAGTACGAGCGCCAGGCCACCGAGGGCCGCTTCCAGGAGGTGAACGAAGGTGGCGTCAAGCTGCTGGTCAACCTCACCGACTACCTCGACACCGGGCTGTTCCTTGACCACCGCCCGATGCGCATGCGTATCCAGCGCGAGGCTGCCGGCAAGCGTTTCCTCAACCTGTTCTGTTACACCGCCACGGCTTCGGTGCATGCGGCCAAGGGCGGCGCACGCAGCACTACCAGTGTCGATTTGTCGAAAACCTACCTCGACTGGGCGCGGCGCAACCTGGCGCTCAATGGCTTCTCCGAGCGCAACCGCCTGGAGCAGGGCGATGTGATGGCATGGCTGGAAGCTAACCGCGACAGCTACGACCTGATCTTCATCGACCCGCCAACCTTCTCCAACTCCAAGCGCATGGAAGGCGTGTTCGACGTGCAGCGTGACCACGTGCAACTGCTGGACCTGGCCATGGCTCGCCTGGCGCCGGAGGGTGTGTTGTATTTCTCCAACAACTTCCGCAAGTTCCAGCTCGACGAGCACTTGATGGCGCGTTACGCCGTAGAGGAAATCACCGCCCAGACCCTGGACCCGGACTTTGCCCGTAATAACCGGATCCATCGCGCCTGGCGCCTGCAATTGCGTTGAGCCGACGAGGTACATTGCGCGGCTAATGGCCAATAGCTATAAATGAGGGCAGGGCAAGATAATCCGCAGGACGCTGACGTGACGAGATGGGTGTATGTCAAAGTGTGGCGTGCGTGCGCGGTTATTTGGCCTGTGCACAGAAGCGCTGTCCGCCTGGGCGGTGGCGCTGGTGGCTTTGGTGGCGGGCGGCCTGTTGACGGCCGCCTTGGCGCTTGCTGCGCATAGTTTCTACAAACAGCAGTTGCGCCAGCGTTTCGAGTTGCTGGCCAGCGAGCGCTTCAGCCGCATTGCCGAGCGTTTTGATGAACAGCAGCAGCGCCTGGACGGCCTGCGGCGGTTCTTCAGCTTTTCCAACGAAGTCACCCCGCTCGAATTTGACGGTTACGCCCGGCCATTGCTGCAGCGCACCCTGGCCTACGCCTGGGCGCCGCGTGTCGAAGCTGCGCAACGCGCCGAGTTCGAGCGCCATGCCAGTGAGCATTCAGGCCCAGGCTATGTGATCCGTGACCAGGATGCACAAGGCCAGTGGCACCCCGCGCCGCTGCGCGACCATTACTTCCCTGTGCTGTATACCCAATCTGGTGAAATGCCAGGGCTGCCCTATGGGCTGGACCTTGCCGGCCAGGCTGCATCCCAGGCTGCCCTGGCACGGGCTCTCGGGCCTGGCAGCATGGCGGTGTCCGAACCCCTGGCCATTTACGAGATCCCTTCATACGCGCGTGGCTTGCTGCTGGTGGCGCCGGTGTTTTCCGACGCTAATCCGCATGGCGCAGCAGTAGGCTATGTGACGGCCTTGCTGAGCATGCGCGAGCTGGTCAGTGATGGGCGGCCAGTGGCGGCGGATGACAACCTGGTGGTGCGTATCGTTGATCCGTCCGGGTTGCAGGGGCCGGAAGTGATGTTCGACTCGCTGAACCAGGTCGCCCCCTTGTCGCTGGCCAGCAATCAGCTGTTGCACCTGGCCGATCACCACTTCCAGTTGAGCATCCTGCCGAGCCTGGCGTTCGTGCAGGCCAATCGTTCGTCGGCAGTGCTGGCGGTGGTCCTGCTGGGTGGGTTGTTGAGCCTGCTGCTCAGTGCCTTGCTCTACAGCCTGTTCAGCCAGCGGCAACGCGCCTTGGCCCTGGTCGAGCAGCGCACCGCCGAACTGCGGGTCAGCGAGCAGTCGCTGCGGGGCACCCACAACCAGCTGCGCAGCGTGCTGGATGCGGCGACCCAGGTGGCAATCATCGCCACCAACCTCAAGGGTGTGGTCAGTACCTTCAATGCCGGCGCAGAGCGTATGTTCGGTTACCCGGCCAGCGAGGCGATCGGCCAGTTGCGCCTTGAGAACCTGGTGCTGCCCGAGGAACTGAGCCAGCGTGGCCATGCCCTGAGCCTGCGCTATGGTCGCCCGATTGCCGGTGGCCAGGCCATGTTCGCCGAAACCGTGCAAGCGCATGGCGCCGAACCTGGAGAATGGACCTTGTTGCGCGCCGATGGCAGCCAGTTGGTGGCCAACATGCTGGTTACCGCCATGCTGGATGAACAGGGTTTGTGGGTTGGCTACCTGGCCATCTGCATCGATGTCACCGAGCGGCGTCGGGTACACGAGGCGCTGGCGGCGCGCGACCGGCTGCTGGAAAAGCTCAGTGCCGAGGTGCCGGGGGGCATTTACCAGTATCGCCTGGATGCCAACGGCCATTCGTGCTTTCCCTATGCCAGCCAAGGCCTGTACGACATCTACGAAGTGGACCTGCAGCAATTGCGCGAGGATGCCACGCTGGTGTTCGAGCGCATCCACCCCGATGACCTGGACCGCGTGCGCCGCTCGGTGCGTTACTCTGCCGAGCACCTGGCGCCCTGGCGCGAGGAATACCGGGTGTGCCTGCCGCGTGCCGGCCTGCGCTGGGTTCGTGGCGAAGCGACGCCAGAAGTGGGGGAGCAAGGCTGCACCCTGTGGCATGGCTACCTGACGGATATCTCCGACCTCAAGGGTGTGGAGGAGGAATTGCGGGCGTTGTCGGTGACCGACTCGCTGACCGGCATCCATAACCGCCGCTACTTCCAGGACCGGCTCAAGGTTGAACTGGAGCGCGCCCAGCGCGACGGCCTGGCGTTGGCCGTGATCATGCTCGACATCGATCACTTCAAATGCATCAACGACCGCTTTGGCCATGCCATGGGCGACCGCGTGCTGCGCAGCTTGTGCCAGCGTATTGGCCAGCGCTTGCGGCGTACTGATGTGTTCTGCCGGCTGGGTGGGGAAGAATTCATGGTGTTGTGCCCGGGCAGCGATGCCGAGCAGGCGCGGTTGCTGGCGCTTGAGTTATGGCACGGGGTGCGCACGCTGCCGGTGGAGGGCGTGGGCCAGGTGACCGCGAGTTTTGGTGTGGCGGGCTGGCGGCCGGGGGAGGGCGCCGATGCCTTGCTGCTGCGGGCTGATGCGGGTGTCTATACAGCCAAGCAGGCCGGGCGGGACCGGGTGGAAGGGGAATCCGCCTGATAGCTGCCAGTTGTCGGTACTGGCCCTTTCGCGGCTAAAGCCGCTCCCACAGGATCTTCACAGCACTTGAGGCCTGTGCAGTACCTGTGGGAGCGGCTTTAGCCGCGAAAGGGCCGGTACTGGCTGACCAATCAGTTGGCCGCGGTGCTACCGGCCAGCTTCGGCTGGCGATACAGGTCGAGCAGCACCTGGTCGAGCACCTGCGAGGCACCCCACGGTTTCGGGTCGTTGAGAATCGCCGCCACCGCCCAGGTGTGGCCGTTGCTGTCGCGGCTGAAGCCGGCAATCGCCCGCACGGTATTCAGCGTGCCGGTCTTGATGTGGCCTTCACCGGTCATGGCGGTGCGCTTCAGGCGCTTGCGCATGGTGCCGTCCATGCCTACCAGCGGCATCGAACTCATGAACTCGGCAGCGTAGGGGCTCTTCCAGGCAGCCTGCAGCATCTGCGCCATTTCCCGGGTGCTGACCCGCTCGGCACGCGACAGGCCAGAGCCGTTCTCCATCACCAGGTGCGGCGCGGTAATGCCCTTTTTCGCCAGCCATTGGCGCACTACGCGCTGGGCGGCGCGGGCATCGTCACCATCGGCATCGGTGCGGAACTGTGCGCCAAGGCTCAGGAACAGCTGCTGGGCCATGGTGTTGTTACTGTATTTGTTGATGTCGCGGATCACTTCCACCAGGTCTGGCGAGAAGGCGCGGGCCAGCAGGCGAGCACTCTTGGGCACGTTCTGGATGCGGTCGCCACCCTGGATGCTGCCGCCCAGCTCGTTCCAGATCGCGCGCACGGCACCGGCGGCGTAGGTTGCGTGGTCGAGCAGCGACAGGTAGGTCTGCGAGTTGCAGCCGTCACCCAGCTGGCCACTGACGGTTACGCTGATGCCATCGGCCTGGGGTACCGGGTTGTAGCGCACATCGCCAGTGCACTGCTTCGAAGCCACCGCCTTGACCTGGTTGTCGATACGGATGCTGGCAATCGGTGGCTCGACCGCGACGGTGACTTTGCCCCCATCGTTGCGGGCCACGAAGCGCAGGGCCTTGAGGTTGACCAGCAGCGAATCGGGCTTGACCAGGAACGGCTTGTTCTCATCGCCACCGTCATCGTTGAACTGTGGCAGGTTGGGCTGCACGAAGTGGCTGCGGTCCAGCACCAGGTCACCGGTGATGGTGCGCACGCCATTGGCGCGCAGGTCACGCATCAGCAGCCACAGCTTTTCCATGTTCAGTTTAGGGTCGCCGCCACCTTTGAGGTACAGGTTGCCATTGAGCACGCCGTTGCTCAGGGTGCCGTCGGTATAGAACTCGGTTTTCCACTGGAAGGTCGGGCCAAGCAGTTCGAGGGCAGCGTAGGTGGTGACCAGTTTCATGGTCGAGGCCGGGTTTACCGAAACGTCGGCATTGAACACAGTCGGCGTGCCCGGGCCGTCCAGCGGCAGCATTACCAGCGACAGGGCTGTGTCCTGCAGCTTGTTGGCCTTGAGCGCCTGCTGCACTTTGGCGGGCAGGGTGGTATTGACGGCGGCGGCCTGGCTGGGCAATGCGAGTGGCAACAGCAGGCTTGCAAGAATGAAGGGACGAAGCGTTTTGATCATAATGGATAAATACCCTGCGGCGAGGGAAAAGGGCATTGGGGCTGTAAGAGGTGATGGCCCCACGACGAAAGAGTACGCATTATGCCCCAAGCGTAGCGACGATGCGCCACGTTCGACGGAAAAGCACCGCCAATAAAAAAGGCCACCCGCAAGGGCAGCCTTTTCAGCGATCAAGCCAGGCAGGTATCACTCAGCCTTGTTGATCGGCTTTTCCGGGTACCAGGCGTCCAGCAGCGGGCTGACTTCGATCTTGGTCAGTTCGCTACGGCCCTTGAGCCAGGTTTCAACGGCAGCGCGCTGTTCTTCGCTGGCCGAGCCGCGTTTGACCGAGCACACCAGGCCGTAATCGTCACCGCCTACATAGTCCAGGCCGTTGGCGTCCATCGCTTCTTCCAGGAACGCATCGAGGAAAGCATCGATTGCCTGGTCATCCAGATCTTCCTTGAATTCCAGGTTCAGCTCGAAGCCCAATTCCTGAAACTCGTCGACACACAGCTTTTTGCGCAGACGACGGGAGCGGTTTGTGGCCATGAAACAATCCTCTTAGGTAATAACGCCGCGCAGTCTACCAGTTAACACGTCTGGCTGCCTGCCTCAGTGCATGCCTCAGTGGCCAGTTCCTTGGCCAGAGCCCTTTCCACACGGCACATGTGCCGCGCCAGTGCCTGGCGCCGCAGGCGCAACTGGCAAGTAGGCAGGCCGCGGGCCTCCAGCGCCTGGCAAGCGCGCATCAGCTCGGGTGCTTCCAGCATGCGCGCCGCACTCAGCACCTTGTGGGCCTGCTCGGCAATGGCATCGCTGTCATGCTCCGGATGCAGCGCCATCAAGCTGCCCAGGTCGGCCTGCAGGCTTTGCTGCAAGGCCAGCAGGAAGCGCTGGCGGTCGGCAGGGTCATGCCCGACCACTGCAGCCAGGCCGTCCAGATGGTACAGCTTGCGCCGCGGCTTTTGCTGGCGGCGCGGGCGAATGCTCGCCAGGCGCTGGCTGAGGGTGCCCAGGCTGATCGGCTTGAGCAGGCAGTCGTCCATACCGGCGCTCAGGCACTGGCGGCGCACCTCTGGCTGCGCGTTGGCGGTGTAGCCGAGAATGGTGCAGCGCAGCCGCTTGCCATGGCGTTCTTCGGCACGGACGGCGGTCGCCAGTTGGTATCCGTTCATGTGTGGCATGTTGCAGTCGAGCACCAGCACATCGAAGTCGCCTGCGCGCCAGGCGGCCAGGCCTTCGCGGCCATCGCGGGCGCTGGCGTGCGGCAGGCCCAGGTAGCCGAGCTGCTGCGCCATCAGTTGCAGATTGGCCGGGTGGTCGTCGATCACCAGTACGTTCAGCCGCGGGTCAGGCACATCGAGGTGCTCAAGGAGCAGCGCTGGGGGTGGGGCGGCGTCAATACGCTGCAGCGGCATCTTCAGGCGCACCTGGGTGCCAACGTCTTCCAGGCTCTTGATGGTCAGGCTGCCGCCCATCATTTCGCACAGGCTGCGGCAGATGGCCAGGCCCAGCCCGGTACCGGCACGGGCGCCCTGGCTGTGGGGGTTGGCCTGGATGAACGGATTGAACAGGCGTTGCAGGTCGTCGGCATGGATGCCGATGCCACTGTCGCGCACTTCCAGTTCCAGCACTGCGGGCGTGGTGTTGCCGTCATCCTGCAGACTGACGCTGATACGGACCTGACCATGCTCGGTGAACTTGATGGCATTACTCACCAGGTTGGACAACACCTGTTTGAAGCGCAGGGGATCGAGCAGTGCGTGGCAGCGGGCGGCGGGTGCAATCATCACCTCCAGGGCAAGGCCTTTCTGGCGCGCCTGCCCCTCGAAAATACGCCCTACCGATTCGACCAGTGCTGCAAGGTCAACGGCCTCCGGGGCCAGGGACAAGTGCCCGGACTCGATGCGCGCGATGTCGAGAATATCGCCGATCAGGCCGAGCAGGTCCTTGGCTGAATGGTGTGCCAGTTCTATTGCGCTGCGGTCCACGCGACCTTGTTCGGCGCGTTTGGCTGCCAGTTCGAGCATGCCGATGACGGCGTTCATCGGGGTGCGGATTTCATGGCTGATGGTGGCCAGAAAGGTGCTCTTGGCACGGTTGGCATCGTCGGCCTGCTGCTTGGCCTGACGCAGTTCCATGACCAACTGGCGGCGCTCGCTGATGTCGATCCAGCCGCCGATGATGCCCTGGACCTCTCCCAGCGAGTCGCGGTACGGCAGTATCCAGTGATAGATGGTCATTTCGCGGCCCTTGATCCGCAGTGGCCGGTCCATGATCAACGGCGAGCCTGCGGCCATGACCTTCAGGTAGTCGGCCTGAATCTGCCGGGTTTGCTCTTCGTCGGCAAACAGGCTGCCGTCCAGCTGTTTGCCGATGACTTCGTCGGAGCGGGCCTGCACGGCTTCCAGATAGCTGTAATTGCAGCTTTGCAGGCAGGCGTCGCGGTCACGCACGTACATGGGATGAGGGGTGCCGTTGAGCAGGGCGCGCATGAACGCCAGTTGGTCGTTCAGAGCTCGTTCGGCGCGTTGGCGCTGGCGGATCTGCAGGCGCAGGCGGGCGTTCCAGAGCAAGGCCAGCAACAGCAGCGCGACCATGCCCAGCACCACCTGTAGTGCAAGCTGGCTGTAGTCTTTGCTGTTGCCATCGTCGTGCTGCCCAAAGCCGCGCCAGCGGTTGTTGATTACCCCCAGCTCTTCTGGCGAAATGCTCAGCAACGCCTTGTCGAGGATCGACATCATCGCCTGTGACGGGGTGCTGGTGGCCATGGCAAAGTTGGCAGGCTCGCTCCCGACCGTGGTGCGGATGACCAGTCCGGGGTTGCTGGCCAAGGCATGGTTGGCGTCGAGCAACGTGGTGATCACTGCGTCCACCGCCCCGCTGTTGAGCAATGCCATGGAATAGAACGCACTTTCGGTCTCGACCCAGCCGATTGTCGGATAGTGCCGCGAGAGCATGGCGTTCATCGCGCTGTAGCGGGTAATGGCCACGCGATGCCCCTGCAACTGCTCCAGGGTGCTCAGGGCCTTGTCGTCCTTGCGGCCTACCAGCACGAAGGCGCTCTCCAGATAGGGCCGACTGACTTGCAGGTCGTCGTCTGTCACCGCGCCGGTGGCCAGTGCGGCAATCACATCTGCGCGGCCATCCTTGAGGCGGGCGATCATGTCGGCGATGCCGCTGGTACGCTGCACTTCAAAACGCAAGCCGGTGCGCAGGCTGATGAACTCCAGCAGGTCGGCGGTGATACCGCGAAAATGCCCCGAGCCATCGAAATACGATAGCGGCGCAGCCGTATCATCGATCGTCACGCGCATCACCGGGTGATCTTGCAGCCATTGTTCTTCGGCATCGGTCAGTTGCAGCTTGCGCTCGGTCAGCAGCAGATCGCTGCCGGCGCTCCAGCGTTTGAAGATGCTGGCGCGCAGGGCGGGAGGCTGGCTGTCCAGTGTGGCGTTCACCACCTCCAGCAGCAGCGTGTCCTGCTGGCGCAAGGCAAAGCCGAAGCCGATGGCCTCGTGCTTGCCGAAATTGGCCATGCGCAGACGCGGCAGGTGGCCGCGGTTAAGCAGATAGTGGGTGGAGATGGTATCGCCGATGTACACGTCTGCCTGCCCGAATGCCACGGCGTTCAAGGCCTGGCTGGAGGAGCCAAAGGCCAGCAGCTCGGCCATGGGGTAGGTGCTGCGTACCTCCTGCTTGGGCAGGTAATGATAAAGCATGCCCAGGCGCATGCCGGCCAGGTCCATGTCGAGCGCCCGGCTTTCGTCTTCGCGTGTTACCAGCACCGGCTGGTCAACGGCGTACGGTTGCGACAGCGCCAGGCCGTCGCTGGCCGCTTCGTAGCCATTGGCGCTGCCAAGCAGGTCGATATCACCATGCCTGAGCGCCTCCACTGCCGCCTGCCGGCTGGGGAAACGCAGCACCCGCACGGGTAACTGCAGGGCTGTGCCGATCAGGCTCGCGTACTCGGCGGTGAGGCCCTGGTAGTCGCGGCCGCCACTGGTGATGTCGAACGGCGGGTAGTCCGGCGCTGACGTGCCCAGTACCAGTTCCTGGCGGCCTTCGAGCCATTGCAGTTGTTCGGCCGTGAGCATGGGTTGGGTCGGCTTGGCCGATGACCGAGCCAGTAACGTATAGGACGAGGCCTCTTGATGGGTGGCTTGCGCTACGCCGCTGAACAGGAGCAAGGCGAGCAGCAGGCGAGCAATTGGGTGCGGCATGACCACCCTCAGACCAGCGCGTTGCGTTTGGCTATTTCGATCAGGTCAACCAGTGTACTGACCTGAAGTTTGTGCATGAGGCGCTTCTTGTAGGTGCTGACAGTCTTGCTGCTGAGGAACATGCCCTTGGCAATTTCCTTGTTGCTGCGGCCTTGGGCGAAGAGTTGCAGTACCATCAGTTCGCGGTCATTTACATGGCGGAAAAGTTGCAGCTCGGTATCGGTTGCCTGGTTATGCTTTATTGCCTGGCTGGGGAAATAGTTGTAGCCGGCCAGTACCGCCTTGATTGCACTGAGCAGTTCGCTCAGGTCTTCCTGCTTGCACACATAGCCCGCGGCGCCGGAGTGCATGCAACGCACTGCAAACAAAGCGGGAGACTGCGCGGTCAATACCAGAACCTTCAATGGCAGGGCCATGGCCTGGAAGCGGGAAAGCACCTCCAGTCCGTCTAGCTTGGGTATGCTGATGTCAAGGATGACCAGGTCGGGAGCGGCTTCACGAATCATCTGCATGGCGTCCACGCCATTGTCGGACTCCCCGACAATCTTGTAATTCTGGTTTTCCAGCAACATCCGGACGGCCAGGCGGATGACCGGATGATCATCGACTATAAATATGGAATGCATGTTCAACTTCCCTGCGGGCGATTGAGGGGGGCAGCCGGCACCTTATCGCAGTTGGAAGTCATCGGGCATACGAGGAAGGGCGATTCGCCCCTTATGGGAAATGGCTTACAAGATAAAACAAAACGGGCTACGAAATTTGTGTGTTTGACGCAATGTCAAAGCGTGATTGGTAACTTTTCATGGGTGTTTATTCATTCTGTTTAACTTGCCGTCAGTATATGTAGGAAGTGTCCTATAGTTCGCGGCGCAGCACTGGCTCAAGGGCCGGGGCTGCACCGACATGCTTCAGGTTGGGCTCGAGCGCCCGGTCATTTCCCGGGCCATTTCGCTGGCATAGCTATCGGTCATCCCGGCGATGAAGTCGATCATGCGCAGGAAGGCGCTGTGCAGCGAAGCATGCGGGTCCGGGGCATTGTTGCCGATCAGGTCCAGTACCCGGCGGCTCTTGAACGAGGGGGTGCGCCCGCCGTGCTGTTCGAGCGCTGCGCCACAAAAGGTGTTGAGCAGAATCTCCAAGGTGGTGTAGGCGCCGATTTCGTGCAGGGTCTTGCGCTTGTCCTGGAAGATTTTGTTACGCGCCATGTCCTTGGCCTGCAGCACGCAGCGTTTGGCCGGGCCGTGCATATGCTCCACCAGGTCGCCCGCCAGGTGCCCGGCCAACAAGGCCTGCTGCTGCTCGACAAAGGCGTGGGCGGCAGCGTTGGTCAGGTGCTCGATAGCCTTGCCACGCAGAATCGCCAGTTTGCGCCGGCGGGAATCGCGTGGGCCGAGCTGGCGGTAGGTTTCTGGCAGGTCTTCACCGACCAGGTCAAGCAGCAGCGTTTCGACCTCGGCGTATTCCAGCAACTCCATTTCCAGGCCGTCTTCCAGGTCGATCAGCGCATAGCAGATGTCATCGGCGGCCTCCATCAGGTACACCAGCGGGTGGCGCGCCCAGCGCTGCTCTTCCAGTTGTGGCATGCCGAGCTTGCGGGCGATCTGTTCGAGCAGGGGCAGTTCGCTCTGGTAGCTGCCGAACTTGTGCTTCTTGTAGCCCAAAGCGTCGGCATGGCGCGCGCTCCAGGGGTACTTGAGGTAAGTGCCGAGGGTGGCGTAGGTCAGCCGCGTACCGCCGTCGAACTGGTGGTACTCCAGCTGGGTGAGTACGCGAAAGCCTTGGGCATTGCCCTCGAAATTCAGGAAATCAGCCCGCTCGTCGTCGCTCATGTCATCCAGCCAGCCACGCCCGGCGGCCTGCTGGAACCAGTGGCGGATGGCGTCCTCGCCGGAGTGGCCGAAGGGAGGGTTGCCGATGTCATGGGCCAGGCAAGCTGACTGCACGATCATCCCCAGGTCGCTGGGGGCGCACCAGTCAGGCAGGTTGTCGCGCAGGGTTTCGCCGACGCGCATACCGAGCGAGCGACCTACGCAGCTGACTTCCAGCGAGTGGGTGAGACGCGTGTGGATATGGTCATTGCTGGTAACCGGGTGCACCTGGGTCTTGCGCCCGAGGCGGCGGAAGGCACCGGAGAAGATGATGCGGTCATGGTCTTTGTGGAAGGGGCTGCGCCCGAGTTCATCGGCGCTGTAGAGGGCTTTGCCCAGGCGTTCGCGGGTGAGCAGGGTGTGCCAGTCCAAGGCGCATTCTCCTGTGGATCGAAGGAAGCAGCATATCCTGTAGGAGCAGCCTTGTGCTGCGAAGAGGCCCGTTTGAACGATACACATGTGTCGCCGGGCCGGCCCCTTCGCAGCCCAAGGCTGCTCCTGCAAAGGAACGTGCAGTGTTCAGGGGCGACGGTTGCCCTGCAGGTACAGGCGCACCAGCGGCAGCAGGCTGCTGCCCAGGCGAACCAACCGCGCCAGGTTACCGCTGCGCACACCCTTGCCGGTGAGGAAACCCATCGCCACCACGGCACCAATCCCCCACAAAGGCGCATGCTTGATCCCCAGCCCTTCGTGCAGCGAGCTGCCCATGCCGCGCACGCGGCGCAGTGGTTCCATCAGTTGCCCGGACTCATGGCGGATTTCCTGGCGGTGCATCTCCATGCGCAGGCGCAGCAGTGCTTTGCGCAGTTCGCGCGGGTTACGGGTGTTTGGCAGTTGAGGCAGGCTCATGGCAACAGGCGCTCCCGGTCCTTGGCGAGTTCATCGAGGGTGGCCCCAAATGGCGACGATTCGTCGAACACCGCTGCCTTCAGGCGCAACCCGCAGTACAGCGCTGCAAGACCGTAGAACACGCACAGGCCGATGATACCGGCCAGGCGATAGCTGTCCCACAGCAGCACCAGCAACAACCCGGAAAGGGCCGTCAGCAACAGCAGCGCGAACACCAAGGCGAGGCCTGCGAACAGCAGCAGACGCAAGGTGCGGCCCTTTTGCTCCTGCAACTCGATGCCGAACAGTTCGATATGGCTGTGCAGCAGCCCCAGCGCAGCCGCGCCCAGGCGCTTGCCCGAGGCGCTGGCGCCGTTGGCGTCATTCTCCATGGGAACCCCTTAGCGCCGGTTGGCCAGCAGGCCGATCAACAGGCCGACGCCGGCCGCGATGCCGATCGCCTGCCACGGGTTTTCCTGCACGTACTGCTCGGCGCTGCCCAGCGCGGCCTGGCCGCGTTCGCGTACAGAGTCCTGGGTCAGTTGCAGGGTTTCGCGAGCCTGGGTCAGGCGGTCGTGAATCTGTTCGCGCAATTCGTCGGCCTGGTCGCCGGCCAGGTTGGCGGTGTCGGCCAGCAACCTCTCGGTGTCACGGACCAAAGCCTGGAAGTCAGCCATCAGTATCTCTTGTGCAGTCTTTGCCGATTTGCTGGCCATGGGCCTCTCCCTGTCGATGAGTGATGGTAGTTCGAGTAATAGCACGCGCGGAAGGTTCAAGTGCCGGTGCTGGTATGGGCCTTGCTATGGCATTGCCACGTTGCGGGGCGTCGCTGGCAGCTGTTGCGCCGATTCAGGGCGTGAGCGCAGCGGGTACCGATAAACCTTAACCCAATCCACGACAAACCCAAGAAAAAACCACGCAGGCTCCAACCCGGTCACCGAAACAGGGCAGGGGGCTGGCACCGATTCGGTGCAGGGATGCAGGTTCTTGAACTGTCCTGGTGCCTTTTCAGCAGGTCTGCCTATTTCATGGAAAACATGCACAGCGCAATGGACTCCCTGGTCCACGGTTCCAACACTCTGTTCATTCTCATGGGCGCCATTCTGGTGCTGGCCATGCATGCCGGCTTCGCCTTCCTTGAAGTGGGTACGGTACGCCACAAGAACCAGGTCAACGCCTTGTCGAAGATCCTCAGCGACTTTGCCATCTCGGCGCTGGTGTATTTCTTCATCGGTTATTGGATAGCCTACGGTGTCAATTTCTTCCAGCCGGCGGCGGCGCTAGCGGTTGACCATGGCTATGCGCTGGTCAAGTGCTTCTTTCTGCTTACGTTTGCTGCGGCGATCCCGGCGATCATCTCCGGGGGCATCGCCGAGCGCGCGCGCTTCGTGCCGCAATTGTGTGCCACGGCGTTGATCGTGGCGTTTATCTACCCGTTCTTCGAGGGCGTGGTGTGGAATGGCAATTTGGGGCTGCAAGCCTGGTTGCAGGCCCGCTTCGGTGCGCCTTTCCACGATTTTGCAGGCTCGGTGGTGGTGCATGCCATGGGCGGCTGGCTCGCCTTGGCGGCGGTGTTGCTGCTGGGCGCGCGCCGTGGGCGCTACCGCGACGGCCGTTTGGTGGCGTTTGCGCCGTCGAGCATTCCCTTCCTTGCGTTGGGGTCGTGGATTCTGATCATCGGCTGGTTCGGCTTCAACGTGATGAGTGCCCAGACGCTACAAGGCGTCAGCGGCCTGGTGGCGATCAACTCGCTCATGGCCATGGTCGGTGGCACCCTCTCGGCCTTGCTGGCCGGGCGTAACGACCCGGGCTTTCTGCACAACGGGCCGTTGGCCGGGCTGGTGGCGATCTGCGCTGGCTCCGACCTGATGCACCCGATTGGCGCACTGGCCACCGGCCTGGTGGCCGGCGCGTTGTTCGTCTGGACCTTCACCGCAGCGCAGAACCGCTGGAAGATCGACGACGTGCTGGGCGTGTGGCCACTGCATGGCCTGTGTGGCGTGTGGGGTGGCATTGCCTGCGGCGTCTTTGGCCAGGCGGCACTGGGCGGCATGGGCGGTGTAAGCCTGCTCAGCCAGTTGCTGGGCAGCCTGATGGGCGTGGTGGTGGCATTGGCCGGAGGCTTTGCCGTTTATGGTGCAATCCGGGCGTTGCATGGGCTGCGCTTGAGCCATGAGCAGGAGTTCCAGGGCGCGGACTTGTCGTTGCACCGTATCGGCGCTACCAGCCAGGATTGAGCCAGGTCAGGTGCATGACGGGCGCGACGGACCTAGAATAGGTTTCTCTGCATGCCAAACCGGGACCTGCCCCATGCTGCCTGAATGCCAACTGTTCGGCACCCTCGGCTGCCACCTGTGTGAAGTGGCCGAGGCTGTGCTGATGCCTTTCGTCGATCATGGCCTGCTGGTGGAGCTGGTCGACATTGCCGAGAGCGAGCCCTTGTTCGAGCGTTACGGCCTGATCATTCCGGTACTGCGACGCTGCGACAATGCCGCCGAGCTGCACTGGCCGTTCGATGCCGAACAGGTGGTGGCGTTCCTTGGGCAATGAGGGCAGCAGAGGAGTTGCAACCCTGCTCCATGATCCATGACGCGAGCTGATGATCAAGTACCGGCGCACTCTGGCGCCGTTACCTTTGCAATCATCGGAATAGTTCGCCATGTTGATCACTCCCCATTTCACGGTCGAAGAAATGACCGTTTCTCAGCTCGCCGCCAGGGACGGATTCGATAATACCCCGCCCCTTGAAGCCCGGGCCAACCTGCAATTGCTGTGTTGTGCGCTAGAACAGGTGCGCGCACTGTTCGGCGCGCCGATCATCGTCAGCAGCGCTTTTCGCAGCGAGAAGGTCAACCGGCTGATCGGCGGTGCGCCGAACAGCCAGCATGTACAAGGGCTGGCGGCGGACTTCACGGTAATGGAAGTCAGCCCCCGGGAAACCGTGCGCAGGATCAGCGAAAGCGCCGTGCCGTTCGATCAACTCATCCTTGAGTTCGACAGATGGGTGCATTTGTCGGTGGCCCGTGTTACGCCACGTCGGCAGGTTTTGACCATGCGCAAAGGCAGTGGCTACCTGGCGGGGCTGCAATGAAGCGCATTGACGGCGGCAAGGGGATGTTCGTATGCTGTATATAAATACAGTATCGAGGTAAAGCCATGCTCAACGTCGAGCAACTCAAGTACAGCGTCAATCGCATGCCCGTGGATCGGGTGGCTGACGCCGTTCTGGAACTGCGCCTCGAAGGCCTGGTGACCGACGACCGCACGCCGTTCGGTAAAGTCCACTTCAATACCTGCTTCGCCGAGATCGAGGCCTTGTTCCAGCGTGCCGGCTACCACCGCGGGCTGGATGTGGTGGGTTACCAGGGGTTGCTCTATGCCCTTTACGACCCAGGTCGTTGGGAGCCGGTGCAGGTGCTGCGCTGGCTGAAGGAACGCAGCGAGGCGATAGTGCAGGCTGGTTGAGGGCGCGGGCTTGGGCGATAATGCGCGGCCGTGAATGTTTCGAGCCCTGCCATGACCGCGCCCTTCGACCCCGCCCGCCAGCAAGCCAGCACGGTGTGCCTGCCCCCCGGTAACTGGGCGACGGTGCTCGATTGCCTGTGCGATCATTTCAAGGCCATCGACCGCGCTCAGTGGCTGGACCGTTTTGCCCGTGGCCGGGTGCTGGATGCAGAGGGCCGGGCGGTTGCCGCCGAGTTACCCTACAAGCGTGGCCTGCGTTTGCACTACTTTCGCGAAGTGCCGAACGAGCGGCCGATCCCGGTGCAGGAGGTGGTACTGCACGCGGATGAACACCTGGTGGTGGCAGACAAACCGCATTTCCTGCCGGTGACGCCAACCGGTGAATACGTCGAGCAGACCTTGCTGCGCCGCCTGATCCGTCGCCTGGATAACCCGCACCTGGTGCCGTTGCACCGCATTGACCGGCACACCGCCGGGCTCGTGCTGTTTTCCGCCAACCCCCACAGCCGTAGCGCCTACCAGCGCCTGTTCCCTGAACGGCGCATCGACAAGCGCTACCAGGCCATTGCGGCGGCAATGCCGCAGCATGCATTTCCACTGGTGCACAAAAGCCGCCTGGTGCATGGCGAGCCGTTTTTCCGTATGCACGAAGTGGAAGGGGAGGCCAACAGCGAAACCTTGGCCGAGGTGCTGGAGAAGAACGGTAAGCTGTGGCGCTATGGGCTGTCGCCAGTGACCGGCAAGACCCACCAGTTGCGCGTGCACATGGCAGCCTTGGGGGCGGGAATCTGCAATGACCCGTTCTATCCGCAGCTGCTTGATGCAGAGGATGACTACCAGCGGCCGCTGAAACTGCTGGCGCAGAGCTTGCGTTTCGAGGACCCGTTGAGCGGCGAAGAGCGCTATTTCGAGAGCCGCCTGCGGCTGGACTGGTAACACAGACAGCAGGCATACGCGGTCCTCGTGGGAGCGGGCATGCCCGCGAACACCGGCAGGGCCGGTGCCATCCACCGCGTTGGTTTCTTCGCGGGCATGCCCGCTCCCACAGGTACGTCGCAGGCTTCAAGGTCACTCGGTTCCTGTGGGAGCGGCTTTAGCCGCGAACACCGGCAGAGCCGGTGCCACCCACAGCGGTGGAGTGCCGGGTCGCGAGCGTCAGCGGTTGAACCGCTCCACCAGCGAATACTGGCTACCCGCCGTGCTGGTCAGTTCCTCGCTCAGCAGTGCCGAATGCTGCGCCTGTTCGGCGGTCTGGTCGGCCAGTTCGGCAATCGTGCTGATGTTGCGGCTGATTTCGTCGGCCACTGCAGTCTGCTCTTCGGTTGCGGCGGCAATCTGGGTGGCCATGTCGGTGATGTTGGCCACCGCTTCGCTGATCCCCACCAGTGCCTCGTCAGCCTGCATCACACGGTCGACGCCTTCCTGCGCCTGGCGGTGGCCGGTTTCCATGGTCAGCACGGCGTTGCTGGCGGTTTGTTGCAGCTTGGCGATCAGACCGTGGATCTGGCCGGTGGACTCGGCAGTGCGCTGGGCCAGTTGACGCACTTCGTCGGCCACCACAGCAAAGCCACGGCCCATTTCACCGGCACGCGCCGCTTCGATGGCCGCATTCAGTGCCAGCAAGTTGGTCTGGTCGGCAATGCCCTTGATCACGTCGACCACGCCACCAATCTCGTCGCTGTCCTTGGCCAGTTGGGTGACCGTCTGACCGGTTTCGCCCACCGCTGCCGACAGGCGTTCGATTGCCTCGCGGGTTTCCCCGGCAATCTGCCGGCCCTGGCTGGTCAGGCGATTGGCTTCTTGGGTGGCGTCGGCGGTGCGCTGGACGTGGTTGGCCACTTCCTGGGTGGTAGCGGCCATCTGGTTGACGGCGGCGGCGACCTGCTCGGTTTCTACGCGCTGGCGCTCCAGCCCCGAGGAACTCTTGTGCGCCAGGGCGTCGGACTGGCGCGCCTGGTCGCTGAGGTGTTCGGCACTGTCCTGCAGGCGGGTCAGGCAGGTTTTCATGCGGGCATCCTGGCTGAGCATGGCCATTTCCAGGCGCGCCTGCACGCCACGGCTGTCGGTGAACATCTGCGCGATCAGCGGGTCGGAGGTGGTCTGTTCGGCCAGGCGCAACAGGCGCTTGAGGCCGCGCTGCTGCCAGCTCAAGCCAAGCAGGCCCAGGGGTACGGATAGCCCGGCAGCCAGGGCAAAGCCCCAGGAGTGGCCCAGCCAGTTGCCGATCAGGAAGCCTACCTGGCTGATCAGGATGAACGGCAGCCAGTCCTGCAGCACCGGCAGCCACTTGTCCCTGCGAGGTACAGCCGGCTTGCCCTGGTTGATGCGCTGGTACAGTGCTTCGGCGCGGCGAATCTGCTCGGCGGTTGGCTTGACCCGCACCGACTCGAAACCGACGACCTGGTTGTTATCGTAAATCGGTGTGACGTAGGCGTTTACCCAGTAGTGGTCGCCGGACTTGCAACGGTTCTTGACGATGCCCATCCACGGCTGGCCTTGCTTGAGGGTTTGCCACATATGGGCAAACACGGCAGGCGGCACGTCGGGGTGGCGTACCAGGTTGTGCGGTGCGCCGGTCAACTCCTCGCGGGTGAAACCGCTGATCTCGATGAAAGCATCGTTACAGTAGGTGATCACGCCCTTGGCGTTGGTGGTGGAGATCAACCGCTGCTGGGCAGGGAAAGTCCGTTCTCTCTGGGTAATCGGCTGGTTGTTACGCATGGGTTGATAGTCCGCAGGGCTTTGGACTGGTATCGGCACGCTACGGGTTTTATTGAATGATTATTTAATGTGGCTGGGGTTGGTTCGTCGTTGGAGCTCTGGCGCCTGTGAAATCGAGCGCCGCGCGGGCGGCGCTCGGTCTCGAGAGCGCCGCAAATCTGCAGCCGAACCTCCCCTCAGCCGGCGATCATCTGTCGCAACACGTAGTGCAGAATTCCGCCGGCCTTGAAGTACTCCACTTCATTCAAGGTATCGATCCGGCACAGCACCTCGATCTGTTCCTGGCGCCCATCTTCGCGGGTAATGCGCAACGGCAGGCTCATGCCCGGGCGGATCTGTGCACCGCTCAAACCCAGCACGTCAATCCGCTCCTTGCCGGTCAGCACCAGTTGCTTGCGGTCGTGGCCGGCCTTGAACTGCAGCGGCAGCACGCCCATGCCCACCAGGTTGGAGCGGTGAATGCGCTCGAAACTCTCCGCCAGCACCGCTTTGATGCCCAGCAGGTTGGTACCCTTGGCCGCCCAGTCGCGGCTCGAGCCGGTGCCATACTCCTGGCCGGCAATCACCACCAGCGGGGTGCCTTCCTGCTGGTAGCGCATGGCCGCGTCGTAGATCGACATCTTCTCGCCAGTGGGGACGTGCAAGGTGTTGCCGCCTTCCTCACCGCCCAGCATTTCGTTGCGGATACGGATGTTGGCGAAGGTACCGCGCATCATCACTTCATGGTTGCCACGCCGCGAGCCATAGGAGTTGAAATCGCGTGGCTCCACGCCTTTCTCGCGCAGATAGCGCCCGGCAGGGCTGTCGGCCTTGATGTTGCCAGCCGGTGAGATATGGTCGGTGGTCACCGAGTCGCCCAACAGCGCCAGTACCCGCGCACCGTGGATGTCGGCAATCTGTGGCGGCGGCCCGCCGATGTCGTCGAAGAACGGCGGATGCTGGATATAGGTTGAGTCGGCCTGCCACACATAGGTGGCAGCCTGTGGCACCTCGATGGCCTGCCACAGCGCATCGCCGGTAAACACTTCGGCGTATTCCTTGTGGAACATGGCGGTATCCACCTTGGCCACGGCCGCTGCAATTTCCTGCTGGCTTGGCCAGATATCCTTCAGGTACACCGGTTGGCCGTCGTTGCCCGTGCCCAGCGGGTCGCGGGTCAGGTCCAGGCGCACGCTGCCGGCCAGCGCGTAAGCCACTACCAGCGGGGGCGAGGCCAGCCAGTTGGTCTTGACCAGCGGGTGCACGCGGCCTTCGAAGTTGCGGTTGCCCGACAGCACCGAGGCTACGGTGAGGTCAGCGCTGCCGATGGCTTTCTCGATCGCTTCGTCCAGCGGGCCGGAGTTGCCGATGCAGGTGGTGCAGCCATAGCCGACCAGGTCGAAGCCCAGTTGATCGAGGTAGGGGGTGAGCCCCGCTGCCTCGAAATAGTCGGTGACTACCTTGGAGCCCGGCGCCAGCGAGCTCTTGACCCAGGGTTTGCGTTGCAGGCCTTTTTCCAGGGCCTTTTTCGCCACCAGGCCGGCCGCCATCATCACACTGGGGTTGGAAGTGTTGGTGCAGGAGGTGATTGCGGCAATCACCACGGCGCCATCGCGCAGGGTGTGAGTCTGGCCTCCATGGCTGTAGTCGATCTCGCCAGCCTGGTCGGCGTTGCCCACCGCCACGCCGCCGCCGCCCTCGCTTTCCAGGCGGCCGACTTCCTTGGCCAGCGGCTTGGGCTGCAGTTCGATGAAATGGTCAAAGGCCTGGCTGACCTGGCCCAGCGCCACGCGGTCCTGCGGCCGCTTGGGCCCGGCCAGGCTTGCTTCGACCTCGTGCATGTCCAGTTCCAGGCTGTCGCTGAACAACGGCTCCTGCCCCGGCAGGCGCCACAGGCCCTGGGCCTTGCAGTACTGCTCGACCAGTTGCACAGTCGCGTCTGGTCGGCCCGACAGGCGCAGGTAGTCCAGTGTCACCTCGTCAACCGGGAAGAAACCGCAGGTGGCGCCATACTCCGGTGCCATGTTGGCGATGGTCGCACGGTCTGCCAGCGGCAGTTCGGCCAGGCCGTCGCCATAAAACTCGACGAACTTGCCCACCACACCCTTCTTGCGCAGCATCTGCGTTACCGTCAGCACCAGGTCGGTGGCGGTAATACCTTCGCGCAGCTTGCCGGTCAGTTTGAAGCCGATCACCTCGGGGATCAGCATCGACACGGGTTGGCCGAGCATGGCCGCCTCTGCCTCGATGCCACCGACACCCCAGCCGAGCACGCCGAGGCCATTGATCATGGTGGTGTGCGAGTCTGTGCCCACCAAGGTATCGGGGAAGGCGTAGGTGCGGCCATCGGCTTCACGGGTCCACACCGTGCGGCCCAGGTACTCCAGGTTGACCTGGTGGCAGATGCCGGTGCCCGGCGGTACTACGCGGAAGTTGTCGAAGGCGCTCTGGCCCCAGCGCAGGAAGGCATAGCGCTCGCCATTGCGCTGCATTTCGATATCCACGTTCTCGCCGAAGGCCTTTGGGGTGCCGTAATGGTCGACCATTACCGAGTGGTCGATCACCAGGTCCACCGGAGACAACGGGTTGATCCGCTGCGGGTCGCCGCCGGCCTTGGCCATGGCTGCGCGCATGGCGGCCAGGTCGACCACGGCCGGCACGCCGGTGAAGTCCTGCATCAGCACACGCGCCGGGCGATACTGGATCTCGCGGTCGGAGCGCCGCTCGCTTAGCCATTGGGCAAGGGCGCGCAAGTCGTCGCCGGTGACGGTGTGGCCGTCCTCCCAGCGCAGCAGGTTTTCCAGCAGCACCTTCAGCGACATGGGCAGGCGTTGCAGGTCGCCCAACTGGCGGGCGGCCTCTGGAAGGCTGAAATAGTGATAGGTCTGGTTACCGACCTGGAGGGTCTTGAGGGTGTTCAGGCTGTCGAGCGAGGGCATTGCCAACTCCTTCTGCGCCGGTGCCCGGCAAATACTCAAGGTCTGCCGGTGTCACCGCTCTGTTTCGATCCGCACGGTACGGACCTGGCTGAGTGGTCAGGTTAGACCGGTTTGCGGCCCCTGACCCTTTTCTGGACCGGCGGGGCGTGTCGCAGGTTCCGAACTTCCTTTATTATCGCCGCCCTGCCGGCGCCTGTTGCGCGCCAGCCGTAGTGGAGTGAGAGATGAATACCCTGTTCATGCATTGCCGGCCCGGTTTCGAGGGCGAGGTGTGCGCCGAAATCAGCGAACATGCCGCCCGTCTGGGCATTGCGGGCTATGCCAAAGGCAAGCCGCACAGTGCCAGCGCCGAGTTTGTCTGTACCGAAGAAGGCGGCGCCGAGCGGCTGATGGGGGCGCTGCGTTTCAACGAGCTGATTTTCCCGCGCCAGTGGGCCCGGGGCGGTTATGTCGAACTGCCGGAAACTGACCGCATCAGTGTGCTGCTGGCGGAGCTGGCCGATTTGCCTGTGTTCGGCAGCCTGTGGCTGGAAGTGCTGGACAGTAACGAAGGCAAGGAATTGTCTACTTTTTGCCGCAAGTTCGAAGTGCCGCTGCGCAAGGCGCTGGAAAAGGCCGGCCGCCTGGTTGACGACGCCAGCCGCCCACGCCTGCTGCTCACTTTCATCAGCGGCCGGCGGGTGTTCGCCGGCGTTGCCCCGGCCAACAACAGTGCCCTGTGGCCCATGGGCATTCCGCGCCTGAAATTCCCCCGCGAGGCACCCAGCCGTTCGACCCTCAAGCTGGAAGAAGCGTGGCATCAGTTCATCCCGCGCGAGCAATGGGAGCAGCGCCTGGGCGATGACATGACCGGCGTTGATCTGGGCGCTTCGCCGGGTGGCTGGACTTACCAGCTGGTGCGCCGGGGCATGCTGGTGACCGCCATCGACAACGGCCCGATGGCCGAAAGCCTGATGGACACAGGCCTGGTTCAGCACCTGATGGCTGATGGTTTTACCTGGCAGCCGAAGCAGCCGGTGGACTGGATGGTGTGCGACATTGTCGAGAAGCCGGCGCGCACCACCTCGCTGATCGAAACCTGGCTGGGCGAGGGGCTGTGCCGCGAGGCAGTGGTCAACCTGAAGCTGCCGATGAAGCAGCGCTATGCCGAAGTACGCCGGCTGCTCGACCGCATGGAGGCGACGTTCAAGGCGCGCAAGATCAGGGTATCGATTACCTGCAAGCAGCTGTACCACGACCGTGAGGAAGTGACTTGCCACCTGCGCCGGCTTGATCTGAAGCCGCGCTGAGTGTTTCCTGTGGATAGCTTCATTTGCTGTTTGCATTGAGACCGAGCGCCGCGCGGGCGGCGCTCGATCTCGAGATACACACAAAGATGAAGGCATGCGTCTGAGCCCCCTTGGACCGCGTCGCGCTATGCGCGACAATGGCGATCATTTTCGGAGCCCCCCATGACCGATTTCACCCCCGACGCCATCCTCGATGCCACCGGCCTGAACTGCCCGGAACCGGTGATGATGCTGCACCAGCACGTGCGTGACCTGGCCGCTGGTGGCCTGCTCAAGGTTATCGCCACCGACCCGTCGACCCGCCGCGACATCCCCAAATTCTGCAACTTCCTCGGCCACGAACTGCTGCAACAGCAAGAGGACGCCGGTACCTTCCTGTACTGGATCCGCAAAAAAGCCGACTGAAGCGCTCTGGAACACGCCCGGCGTTGCGCCTACACTGCGTTCCCCAGACAGGAGAGCGCCATGCTGATAGTTGCCGACGAGAACATCCCGCTGCTCGATGCCTTCTTCCAGGGCTTCGGTGAAATCCGCCGTTACCCCGGCCGAAGCCTCGATGCCGCCAGCGTCAAGGACGCCGACATCCTGTTGGTGCGCTCGGTAACCAAGGTCGACCGCCAGTTGCTCGAAGGCAGCCGCGTACGCTTTGTCGGCACCTGCACCATTGGCACCGATCACCTGGACCTGGACTACTTTGCCGAAGCTGGCATCCGCTGGAGCAGTGCGCCGGGCTGTAATGCCCGCGGTGTGGTCGACTACGTACTGGGCAGCCTGTTGACCCTGGCCGAGCTGGATGGCGTGGCACTGCCTGAGCGCGTGTATGGCGTGGTGGGCGCGGGTGAGGTGGGTGGCCGCCTGGTGCGGGTGCTGCACGGCCTGGGCTGGAAGGTGCTGGTGTGCGACCCGTTGCGCCAGGCCGCCGAGGGCGGCAACTACGTCAGCCTGGAAACCATTGTGCAACAGTGCGATGTGATCAGCCTGCATACCCCGTTGCAGCGAGGTGGCGAGCACCCGACCTGGCACCTGCTGGGCCAGGCGCAGCTTGCGCAGTTGCGCCCGGGTGCCTGGCTGATCAACGCCAGCCGTGGCCCGGTGGTGGACAACGCCGCCTTGCGCGAGCTGCTGCTGGACCGTGAAGACGTGCATGCGGTGCTGGATGTGTGGGAGGGCGAGCCACAGGTCGACCTGCAATTGGCCGACCTGTGCACACTGGCCTCGCCCCACATTGCCGGCTACAGCCTCGACGGCCGCCAGCGTGGCACGGCGCAGATCTACCAGGCGCTGTGCCGCTTCCTGGGTGTGGACGAGCAGGTGCAGCTGACAGACTTGCTGCCCCGGACGCCGCTGGCGCAGATCGAGCTGGATGCCAGCACCGACCCGGCCTGGGCATTGGCGACCCTCTGCCGCGCCGTGTACGACCCACGCCGCGACGATGCCGACTTCCGTCGCAGCCTGAGTGATGACCCGCAGCAGCAGCGTGCGGCGTTCGACCAGTTGCGCAAGCAATACCCGCCTCGGCGCGAGATCGAAGGGTTGGCAGTGCGCTTGCGTGGGGAGTCGCCGCAGTTGGCGCAGCTGGTCAGTGCCTTGGGGGCGGAGTTGGTCTGACAGGCTCGCAATTCCCGCAGGTTTTTGCGGTCCCCCTGTAGGAGCGGCGTACACCGGCTGTCAGGCAATAAAAACCCGGCGCAGGCGCCGGGTTGCAAAAAATTCGCCGATCAACCTTTGTGTACGCGCTCGACCCTGCTTTCTTCCAGGGCCTTGCAGGCCTGCTGGATCATCTGCTCGGTAATTGGCACTTCGCGCCCCTTGCCGTCGATGATCGAACCGCATGCCGGGGGTGGCGGGGTGGTCTGAGGCTTCTGGTTGTCACTGCCATGCTGCAAGCTCATGCACTGTCTCCTCTTCAGGTTCAAGTTCAGGGTAGCCCTGCGCCGTGACTGGCCTGTGACAGCTTCTGTGTCACGGCAGCAACAGTGCAACAGAAACCCTGTGAAAGCTCCATCATCTGTTTAGATCGATGCGTTATAGCACCCTGCATGCATTCCCCCTGCCCAGATGAGTGGTAGTCTGCGGTTTCCCCGCCATCGTAGCCGCCGCCATGCCCGATCCGGTTTCCCCTCGCCAACGCCGAGCCTTGCGCCTGGCTTGGCAGTTCGTTCGTCCGTACCGTCGACAGGTGCTGCTGGCCTTGTTGGCCCTGGTGGTCACTGCCGCCATCACGCTGTCCATGGGGCAGGGCATCCGCCTGCTGGTAGACCAGGGCTTCATGACCCGCTCGGCGCACCAGCTCAACCAGACCATCGGCCTGTTCCTGCTGCTGGTGCTGGCCCTGGCAGTGGGCACCTTCAGCCGTTTCTACCTGGTGTCGTGGATCGGCGAGCGCTGCGTGGCCGATATCCGCCGTGCCGTGTTCGACCACCTGATCGGCCTGCACCCCGGCTTTTTCGAGGACAACCGCAGTTCCGAGATCCAGTCGCGGCTGACCGCCGACACCACCTTGCTGCAATCGGTCATAGGCTCGTCGCTGTCGATGTTCCTGCGCAACGCGCTGATGGTCATAGGCGGTGTGGTGCTGCTCTTCATCACCAACCCCAAGCTCACCAGCATCGTGGTGGTGGCACTGCCGCTGGTGCTGGCTCCCATCCTGCTCTTCGGCCGCCGGGTGCGCAGCCTGTCGCGCCAGAGCCTGGACCGGGTGGCCGATGTGGGCAGCTACGTGGCCGAGACCCTGGGCCAGATCAAGACGGTACAGGCCTACAATCACCAGGCGCACGACCGCGAGCGGTTCGCCGACACGGTCGAAGCCGCCTTTGGCGTGGCCCGCAAGCGGATTGCCCAGCGAGCCTGGCTGATTACCCTGGTAATCGTGCTGGTGTTAGGGGCGGTAGGGGTGATGCTGTGGGTTGGCGGCATGGATGTGATCGCCGGGCGTATTTCCGCCGGCGAGCTGGCGGCTTTTGTGTTCTACAGCCTGATCGTCGGGAGCGCATTTGGCACCCTCAGTGAGGTGATCGGCGAGCTGCAACGTGCAGCCGGTGCGGCCGAACGTATTGCCGAGCTGTTGGCGGCGCGCAGTGCGATCCTGCCACCCACTGTGGCGCAGACGCTACCGCAGCAGCGGGCCAGCGGGCATATCGAGCTGCAGCAGTTGGTGTTCGCCTACCCGTCACGGCCTTCGGTGGCGGCTGTCGATGGCCTGAGCCTGGTCATCGAGCCCGGGCAGACCGTGGCCTTGGTGGGCCCCTCGGGGGCGGGCAAGTCGACCCTTTTCGATTTGTTGCTGCGCTTCTACGACCCGCAGCAAGGGCGCATCCTGCTCGATGGCCAGCCGGTCACCGAGCTGGATCCCGACCAGTTGCGACGGCAGTTCGCCCTGGTGGCGCAAAACCCCTCACTGTTTCGCGGCACGATGGACGCCAATATCCGTTATGGGCGGCCCGATGCTACCCAGGCCGAAGTCGAAGCCGCAGCGCATGGCGCCCATGCTGACGAATTCATCCGGCAGCTGCCGCAAGGCTACCAGACGCCCTTGGGCGAGGGCGGCATCGGCCTGTCCGGCGGGCAACGCCAGCGCCTGGCGATCGCCCGGGCGTTGCTGGTGGATGCACCGATCCTGCTGCTGGACGAGGCCACCAGCGCGCTCGACGCGCAGAGCGAGCACCTGATCCAGCAGGCATTGCCCAGCCTGATGGCCGGGCGTACCACGCTGGTGATCGCCCATCGCCTGGCCACGGTGCAGCATGCCGAGCGCATCGCGGTCATCGACAAGGGCCGGGTGGTGGCGGTCGGTACCCACCGCCAGTTGATCGAAGAAAGCCCGCTGTATGCGCGGCTGGCGGCCTTGCAATTCACCAGCGGCTAACCCGTCGCGAGTTTGTAACAATTTTGTAGCAATTGCCTGAGAGTATCTGGCTCAACTGTTGCGTAAGTGCTCGACTTGGCTGCCATTGCTTGATGGCAGCTTTTTTTTGGCCTGCCAACAAGGACATGGAATGTCTTACCTGGTGTTGCGGATGCGCGCCATTCCTTTCCTTCCGGTTTCGAGATCCACGATGTTGCGTAAATCCCTCAGAGTGCAAATTCTCTCGCTGCTCGGCGGCGCCCTGGTGGCGATGCTGCTGATCGCCCTGGTGTGTTTCCAGTTTTTGTCGTCCAGCGTGCGGGGTTATGCCGAGCTGGTGGACGGGCCGCTGCGGGCCTCGCAATTGATTGATGAAGCCAACCTGCAGTTCAAGATCCAGGTGCAGGAATGGAAGAACGTGCTGTTGCGCGGGCGCCAGCCGGCTGAGCTGGACAAGTATTGGCAGCAATTTCAGGCCCGCGAACAGCAGGTGCAACAACTGCTCGGGCAACTGATCGACAGCAGCGACGCCAGGCTCAAGGCGCCGTTGCAGCAACTGCGTGACAGCCACCGGCAGTTGGGCCAGGCCTATGCGCAGGGCCGTCAGGCCTTCCTCGCCGCCGGTGGCGACCCGGTAGCCGGCGACCTGGCGGTGAAGGGTGTAGACCGCGCCGCCAGTGAGCAGATGAGCGAACTGGTCGAGCAACTGCGTGCCGATGCCCGCCAGCGTGCGGCCAGCATCAACGCCAGTGCCGAACGCACGGTATGGCTGGGCTTGCTGGTGATGCTGGCCTCGGCGGTACTGGTGGGGCTGCTCAGCCTGTGGCTGGTCAACCGCAGCCTGATCGAGCCGATCCGCCAGTTGATCGAGTACGTCGCGCAGCTTAGCCAGGGCCGTTTTGCCGCCCGGGTGGACAGCCGCCGCGAGGACGAACTGGGGCGCCTGGCGCGGGCGGCCAACACCCTGCGCGACTTCCTTGCCGACACCGTCGGCCGGCTGAAGGACAATGCCCAGGAGCTGGAAGGTGCCAGCGGCCAGCTGCGCAACATTGCCGGCGACATGGCCCGTGGTACCCATGACCAGTTCCAGCGTACCGACCAGGTGGCCACGGCCATGCACGAGATGTCTGCCGCCGCCCAGGAAGTCGCCCGCCATGCTGCCGAAGCTGCCCGCGCAGCGGATGACGCCGACCACAGTGCTCAGGCGGGTGAGCAGGTGATGCAGCAGACCATCGACATCATTGGCGTGGTAAATCGCGAAATCGCCGGCACGGCGGCGGTAATCCGCGACCTGGAGCATGACAGCACGCGTATTGGCAAAGTGCTGGAGGTGATCCGCGGTATTGCCGAGCAGACCAACCTGCTGGCGCTGAACGCGGCCATCGAAGCGGCCCGCGCCGGTGAGGCCGGGCGTGGCTTTGCGGTGGTGGCCGATGAGGTGCGCAGCCTGGCTCAGCGCACGGCAGCTTCGATTGCCGAGATCCACCAGATCATCGAAGCGGTGCAGTCAGGTGCGGTTGAAGCGGTCAAGGCCATCGAAAGCGGCCAGCAGCGAAGCGAAGAGGGGGCCGAGCAGGTGCAGCAGGCCGGGCAGATGTTGCAGCGCATCACTCAGGCGGTGGAGGCGATCCGTGACATGAACCGGCAGATCGCCACGGCGGCAGAAGAGCAGACCAGCGTGGCCGAAGACATCTCGCGCAACCTGATCGAAATCACCCGCATTGCCACGGCCAACCAGGCGTCGGTGCAGCACACCGAGCAGGCGGGGCAACGCCTGCATGGGTTGTCCGGGCAGCTGGGCGAAGTAACCTCGCGCTTGAGCGCCTGACCCTTTTTCAGGGGCAGCAAAAAGCCCGCGCAAGGCGGGCTTTTTGAAAGGATCTGGTCGGAGAGACAGGATTCGAACCTGCGGCCTTCTCGTCCCGAACGAGACGCGCTACCTGGCTGCGCTACACTCCGATGAACAAAATCCTACTGCATCCCGTTTTCGCCCACAAGCCCTTGTTGTTAAAAGGGCCTTTGCCAAAACGAGTGCCTGATCAGAGCTCTTTGACGGTGCGGATCTGGTCCTTGTTCAGGCGCGTGCGCTTACCGTCGAGTTGCTCGAATTCGTAGAAACCGGAGTCTTCGTCGAAGGACGGTTTGTCCGTTGCCTGGATCTCCCGGCCATCGTTCAGGGTGATGACGGTAGGGGTCGAGCAGCCAGCGAGGGCGCCCAGGCCCAAGGCGAGCAGGAAGGCGGGTAGGGTCCGTTTGATCATCGTGTTTCTCCAAGTGCGATGGTGCTAGATGACATTTATGACGCAGGACATTAGTGCAAGTTCACTCCAAGTGCAGCATAGCGACAAATCTGTCTTCTTGATCCACGGCAAGGCTGATGGCGCAACGCCGGGAAAAGGTACGCTGTGATATAACTGCGGCCATCTCATCCTGTTGTGACGGACACCCATGAAAGCCAAGGCAGATACCCCCTTCGTGGCGCTGAACATCGCCGTGCTGACGGTCAGCGACACCCGCACCTTCGACACCGACACCTCTGGCCAGCTGTTCGTCGACCGCCTGAGCGCAGCGGGCCACCGCCTGGCCGAGCGCGTGCTGCTGAAAGACGACCTGTACAAGATCCGCGCCCAGGTCGCCACCTGGATCGCCGATGACAGCGTGCAAGTGGTGCTGATTACTGGTGGTACCGGTTTTACCGGCCGCGACAGCACGCCCGAAGCGGTGGCCTGCCTGCTGGACAAGCAGGTGGACGGTTTTGGTGAGCTGTTCCGGCAGATTTCCGTAGCCGACATCGGCACCTCCACCGTGCAGTCGCGCGCCCTGGCCGGGCTGGCCAACGGCACCTTGGTGTGCTGCCTGCCGGGCTCGACCAATGCAGTGCGCACCGGTTGGGATGGCATCCTGGCCGAGCAGCTCGATGCACGCCATCGCCCCTGCAACTTCGTTGCGCACCTGAAGCAGGCAGCGGCCTGTGACAGCCGTGGCTGAGGCCAGCCAGGCCCGGCCACTGATGCCGGTGGAGCAAGCCCTGGAGCAACTGCTAGCGCTGGCCGAGGCGGCGCCGATCCGTGACACCGAGAACCTGCTGTTGGCCGAGGCCGAGGGCCGCGTGCTGGCCACCGACCTGGTGGCCTCGCTCGACCTGCCGCCCTGGCCAAACAGTGCCATGGACGGCTATGCCTTGCGCAAGGCCGACTGGCAGGGCGAGCCACTGCCAGTCAGCCAGCGGATCTTCGCCGGCCATGCGCCGCAGCCCCTGCAGCCGGGCACCTGTGCGCGCATCTTCACCGGGGCGCCAGTGCCTGAAGGTGCCGATTGCGTCGAGATGCAGGAAAACACCGAAGTGGCCGAAGACGGTCGGGTGCGCTTTCTCGAACCCTTGCATGCCGATCAGAACATCCGCCCTCAAGGCCAGGAAACCCGCAAGGGCGAGCAGGTGATGAGCGCCGGCACCCGGCTGGGGCCGATCGAGCTGGGCCTGGCGGCGACCTTGGGCCACGGCCGCCTGGACGTGGTGCGCAAAGTGCGGGTGGCGGTACTGTCCACGGGTGACGAACTGGTCGAGCCCGGTTTGCCGCTGGGGCCGGGGCAAATCTACAACAGCAACCGCCGGCTGCTGGTCAGCTGGTTGCAGCGGCTGGGCTGCGACGTGGTCGATGCAGGCATCCTGCCGGATGATATGGCGCTTACCCGCGCCTGCCTGGCCTCGCTGGGCGACGTTGATCTGATCTTGTCGACCGGCGGTGTTTCGGTGGGCGAGGCCGACTACCTGGGAGCGGCCCTGCGCGAAGCCGGCGAGCTGGCCTTGTGGAAGCTGGCAATCAAGCCGGGCAAGCCACTTACCTTCGGCCACTTTCAGGGCGTACCGGTGATCGGCCTGCCGGGTAACCCTGCCTCTACCCTGGTCACCTTCGGTTTGCTGACTCGGCCCTATCTGTTGCGTCGCCAGGGCGTGGCCGATGTCACGCCGCTGCGCTTCGACATGCCGGCAGGCTTCGACTGGCCCAAGCCCGGCACGCGGCGCGAGTACCTGCGCGCACGCATCGAGCAGGGCCAGGTGCGTATCTACAAGAACCAGAGCTCCGGCGTGCTGCGCAGCGCGGCGTGGGCCGAGGGTTTGGTGGAAGTGCGAGAGGGCAGCACGCCGAAACAGGGCGACAGCGTGCCGTTCATTCCCTTCAGCGAGCTACTTGGCTGAGCGGCCCAGCCAGGCACTGCCCAGCGGCGCGGCCTCGGCCGGTGCCGCCTGGGCCAGGCGCATGTGCACGTTCTCCAGTTGCTGGGCGGCCACGCTCCAGTCGTGGCGCTGGCGGGCGAACTGGCGCCCGGCAGCGCTCAACTGGCTCATGCGCCAGGGCTGGTTGAGCAGTTGAGTGATCAGCAGGGCCAGCTGGTCGCCGTCATCACTGCCCAGGTAGTGCTCACCGTTGTTTGCAGTCAGGCCCGATACACCTTTCCCGGTAGTGATCACGGGTAGGCCTGCGGCCATCGCCTCGAGGATTTTGACCTTGGAGCCGCCGGCATAGCGCAGCGGCGCGAAGAACAGTGCCGAACGTTTTTGCAACTCGCGCAGGTCAGGGCGGTAGCCGAACCATTCGATGCGTGGGTCGTTCCAGTGCAGCTTCCAGCTAGCCGGCAGGGCATGCCCGGCTATCGCCAGGCGCACCGCCGGGTTGCTCATCCACACTTGGGGCATGATGTCTTCCAGTGCCCACTCGATCGCCTCCAGGTTGGCGCCATATTCGAAGTTGCCGACGAACAGCAGGCGCTGGCTGTGTAGCGCGGGCTCCACGTGCTGGTAGAAATCACAATCCACGCCATTGACCACCACGTTCACCGGTCGCCCGCTGATCTGCGCGATCAGCTCGGCATCATGCGCGCTGACCGCCACCAGTTCGGTGGGCTGGCATAGCACCCTATGTTCCCAGCGCCGGTAGCGCCAGCGGTCGAAGGCGTTGAGCGGGCGCAGCCACAGGGGCAGCCGGTCGTGGCAGGCACCGCCCATCACCGACTCCAGCGTGTGTTCGCTGAGCATGTAGGGCAGCCCGCGGGCCTGCAGGGCCTTTTCGAAAGGTTGGAAACTGTAGCTGTGCTCGATCTGGATCACGTCCCATGGCTCGTCCAGCAACTGCTCGAAACGGTGCCGCAAGCAAGGCGACAGGCCGTTGATGATGGCACGCATGGGGTAGTCGATGATCGGCGACGCCAGCAGATTCAGCGGGCTGTGCAGTGGCCGGCGGGGCAGTACGATCAGGCGTTCCAGCAGTGGCTCCAGGGCTTCGCGGGCTGGGTCGCTGAGGGGAATTTTCGACTGCACCAACAGCGTGATGCGGTGGCCCTGCTGGGCCAGTGCGCGCATCAGGTGGTATTGCCGGGTCTTGCTGCCACTGGTGGTCGGCCAGGGTAGGTAAGGCAGTGTCCAGAGAATGCGCATGACCCGGAATCCTCGCTAAAGGCCGCGGATGAAAGACGCGCCTACCGCCAGTGTGCTGAAAATCACTGCCGGGGCGCGTCCATGGCTGGGTTTTCGAGCCCGGCAAACCGGCGTCAAAAAGCTGGCTTCCCAGTGGGCGTTGATTGCCTGGGTCAAAAACTTGTCAAAAGATCATTTTCTGAGCATAGCGCGCATTATCGGGTGTGGGTAAAAGACCACGCTGGCATCGGTATTTTTTTGGGGACATGCAACGATTCGGCAGCGTGCATGGTCGAGATCTGGGTCGGTCAACTTCACGGAGGCGCGCGATGCAAGGGCGCAAGGCAATGCTGATCCTGCACGGCAAGCAGGCGATGAACGAAGAGCTGCGCAGCGCCGTGCTCGACCTGCGCGATACCGGTTGGGTGCTGGATGTGCGTGTAACCTGGGAGGCAGGTGACGCGCCGCGCCTGGTTGGCGAGGCGCTGGCAGCTGGCTACAGCCATATCGTCGCCGGTGGTGGGGACGGCACTTTGCGGGATGTGGCCGAGGCCATGGGGCTGGCGGGTGCCGAAGCCAGCCTGGCGCTGATGCCGCTGGGTACGGCCAACGATTTCGCCAAAGCCGCCGGCATACCCCTGGAGCCTGCTGCTGCGTTGGCGCTGCTGAATGAACCGGCACAGGCCATCGACTTGGGCCAGGCCGGCGACCAGTTGTTCCTCAACATGGCCACAGGTGGGTTTGGTAGCCAGGTCACCGCCAGTACCTCCGAGGATCTGAAAAAGGTGCTGGGTGCTGCGGCCTACCTGTTTACCGGGTTGTCGCGTTTCAGCGAGTTGCAGGCAGCCTCGGTGGAGCTGCAGGGGCCTGACTTCCACTGGCAGGGCAGCTTGCTGGCATTGGGTATCGGCAATGGTCGCCAGGCTGGAGGCGGGCAATTGCTATGCCCCGACGCGGTCGTGAACGACGGCTTGCTCGACATCGCCATCCTGCCAGCGCCGCAAGAGGTGGTCGGGGCACTGCGCGACCTGCTGGCAGGTGACGGCCTGTTCGTCCGCGCCAGGCTGCCCTGGGTCGAGATCAAGAGCGCGCAAGGCTTGGACATCAACCTCGATGGCGAGCCGTTGCAGGCCGACAACCTGCGCTTTCAGGCCAGGCCTGCCGCGCTACGCCTGCACCTGCCGGCAGGGTCGCCGTTGCTCAGTCATCCAGGCTGATGATTTTCTCGCGTACAGCAAACAGCACCAGGCCCGCTACGTCGTGAATTTGCAGGCGCTTCATGATTTGCGAACGGTGGGTTTCCACGGTCTTGATCGACAGGCCCAGCCCTGTGGCGATTTCCCGGGTGGCCTTGCCGCGCACGATCAGGCGCAGTATTTCCAGTTGTCGCGCCGTGAGGTTATGCCGCTCGCCAGCAGCTTGCTTGCCCTGCCTGGTGTGGCGTAGGGCCTGGTTGATGACGGTGTGGGCGATGGCCGGGCTGAGGTACCGTTCGCCGTTGCGCACCGCACCCAGGGCCTGTTCCAGCTCGGTGGCACTGGTGTCCTTGAGCAGGTAGCCATGGGCGCCGCTTTCCAGAGCCCGCATGATCAGGTCCGGGTCGGTGTGCATCGACAGGATCAGCACCTTGCAGGTACTGCCGCTTGCCCGCAGTTGGGTGAGGGCGTCCAGGCCGCTGGTCGAACGCATGGAGATGTCCAGCAAGACGATGTCGGGCGCCAGCGCGCGCACTTGTTCGAGCAGCTGGCTGCCGTCGTCGGCCTCCCCGATCACGTCATAGCCGGGGATGTCGCAGACCAGTGCGCGCACACCGGCACGGATCAGCGAGTGGTCGTCTACCAGCAGCAGTCTACAGGTCATGGGTGGTGCTACTCCCGGCGCGTTGCTGAGTACGCGCAGGCCACGGGAACACCGCCTCGATACGCGTGCCCAGGCCGAGCTGGCTGGTGATGTCGAGGCTGCCCTGCAACGCGGTGACCCGCTCCTGCATGCCGGCCAGGCCGCGCTGGCCAGCTTCGGCCGGGTGCCGTGCCGGGACGAACCCACGGCCATCGTCGTGGATCGACAACGCCAGCCCCTCGGGGGTGCGCTGCAGCTGGATGATCAGGTTGCCTGCCTGGGCGTGGCGCAGCATGTTGGTCACGGCCTCCTGGGTGATGCGAAACACCGCCATGGCCACCGCCTCGTCGATGCCGCCCAGGCGCTGGTTGCACGCCAGGCTCCAGTGCACGCCACTGCTGGCCAAGGTGCGCACCAGGTGCGCGCGCAGGCTGGCTTCCAGGCCAAGGCTGGCCAATTGCCGAGGGTTGAGCAGGGCGGACACGTCGCGCACGTTACCCAGGGTGTCATCCAGCGTGCTGCGCAGGGTGTTGCAGTGGCCCTGCAGCTCGTCGGGCATGCGCCGTTGCAGCCACTGCAGTTGCAGCTTGGCGGCGGTGAGCATCTGGCCGATGTCGTCATGCAGCTCCCGGCTCAAGTGCTGGCGCTCGTCTTCCTGGACTTTGAGCATGCGCTCGGCCAGTTCTGCCGGGCGCAGGCTGATCGACCTGGCGCCCAGCCACAGGCAGACGACGGTACCCAGCGTAGCGGCCATTTGCAGCACCAGCAGGCTGCCCGGGACTGCATGGTTGGCCAGGTACAGCGTCAGGTTGGCGACCAGCGAGGCTACGCATAGCGCGGCGGTCGCCCAACGCAGCAGGGCAACGCGGGACCAGCAACGCAAAGAAGTCTTCAAGCGTGGGAGCATAGGTAGGGGAGCCACTGAAGTATTGCTGATGGGGGCCTTGCACAATGCTGCTCAGAGGCTTTGGCGCAGTACTTTCGATATTTTTTCGAACACGTGATCGTTCAACCTTTATTCAGGTTGCAAGCGTTTGTGGGGGCGCATATTACCACTTCGCACTGTATTGGTCGCGGCTGGGTAACGCCTTGAAACGCCTGCAAGTCGGGCATTCGCGGGTAGCAAAGTGCCACCCCTTGATCGCGCATCACGCACTTGTTGTGCAACTAGTGCGATAATGATTCCACCTGGCCCCCGGAAACTTGCAGCACTTTCCAAGTTCGCTCTCGGCGGGGCGTGAATAAACGTGCTTAGTTGCACTTTGGGTCAGGTTAATACCTTGGCTTCCAGCGGTCGCTGCCTTTGCCTGCCACCACTGTGGTGTGCGAATGCAGGCATGCGCTTCCTTGCTCGTCGCAGGAAGCACAGGCCGGCGCAAAGGGTTGCTGCACGACCTTGGCCAGGTCGCTCAGCAACACCAGTTGTTCGCCGATGTCCAGGTTCAGCCGCCCGGTACGGGTATCGAGCAGTTCCAGTTGCCAGGCCAGCAAGGTAAGGCAGGCCCCTAGCGCAGGCAGGGCTTCACGTGGCAGACAACCGCGGTGACAGGCGGGAGCGAGCAACTGCTGCAGGGCGTTGGTGTAATGGGCAACTTCACGCAGGCCCAGGCGCGTGGCCTGCCGTGCAAGGTTGTCGAGGGTGTTGTCCAGGCAGCGGCAGGCATCCGGATCATTGTCGATCAGCTCCAGATGCAGCAGGCACTCCTGTGCCTGGGTCAGCAATACCTGTGCATCCAGCAGGTAGTTCTGCAGGGCGTCGTCGAACGATAAGGCAGTGTCCATGATCAGGTCCCCGCGCGTAGGGCAGGCGCAGGGGGCGGGCACGCCAAAACGATAGCTAGCAAAAGCCTGACTCCATTCATGCATTGAGAATGGCGTCACATTAATGGCTAAAGGATATCGCGAACATCAGGTTGCGCCCGATTGCAGCTAGGGGTTTCCCTGATATTGGGCTCAGGTGGGGAACTTATCTCGCCCCTGCTGATTTCCGTGGAATGCCCGCAGTAAAGCATGATGGTAAAGTGATATCAATTGCCTGCGCGGCATTTTCCCGCAAGGGTCAAGGTGCGCGTGAAGCCGCCGATACAGGGTGGATGCTTTCACTTTTCTGACTCAAGCCTGGGGGTTTTCCAATGGCTGGCATTCTCGACACAGTAGACCAACGCACGCAACTGGTGGGTGAGAACCGCCTGGAAATTCTGATGTTTCGCCTGGCCGGCCGGCAGTTGTTCGCGATCAACGTGTTCAAGGTGCAGGAAGTGCTGCAGATGCCCAAGCTGACCCTGATGCCCCAGCGCCACGCCTTCGTCTGTGGGGTGGTCAACCTGCGCGGCCAGACGCTGCCCGTGATCGACCTGTCCCAGGCGATCGGCATGCGCCCGCTGCAGCCTGGGCCGGACAGCACCATCATTGTCACTGAGTACAACCGTTCGGTGCAGGCCTTCCTGGTGGGCGGCGTCGACCGCATCGTCAACATGAACTGGGAGTCGATCATGCCGCCGCCTGCCAGCGCCGGGCGCCAGCACTACCTGACGGCCATCACCAAGGTCGATGAAAAGCTGGTGGAGGTGATCGACGTGGAGAAGGTGCTGGCCGAGATCGTGCCGTACAACGCGCGGGTCTCTGGCGATAAACTCGCCGACCCGGTGCTGGCCCGTGCCCGTGGCCGCGAGGTGCTGCTGGTGGACGATTCCAGCGTGGCCCTGGCGCAGTTGCGTGACACCCTGTCCCAGCTGGGCATGAAGCTGCATGTGGCCAGCGATGGCCTGAAGGCGTTGCGCATGCTCAAGGGTTGGGCCGATGCGGGCGAGGATGTGTGTGAAAAGCTGCTGATGGTGTTTACCGACGCCGAAATGCCGGAAATGGACGGCTACCGGCTGACCACCGAAATTCGCAGCGATGCCCGTCTGCGCCAGCTTTACGTGGTCTTGCACACCTCGTTGTCGGGCAGTTTCAACGAATCCATGGTGAAAAAGGTGGGTTGTGACAACTTCCTGTCCAAGTTCCAGCCTGATCGCCTGGTCGATGTGGTCAAGCAACGCCTGCTGCTGGATACCGCCACTGCGTGATCGCTGGGCCCGCCAGGTATAAGCTTGGCATTTGGCATGACGCGAGGCGGCAGGGATGTTTCTCAGTGAGCTGTATCGATACCCGGTGAAGTCGGGCCAGGCGCAAAGCCTGCAGGCATCGAGGGTGGGGTTGTTGGGGTTGCAGGGCGACCGGCGCTGGATGGTGGTCGAGGAAGAAAATGGACGCTTCCTGACCCAGCGGGCCTGGCCGCAACTTGGCCAGTTGCAGGCGTGCGATGATGACAACGGCCAGTTGTTGCTGCAGGCGCCTGGGCGGGTGCCGTTGCGGGTGCCTGTGCCCGCTGCCGATGATGCCCTGCGCGGCGTGACGATCTGGCGCGACACCCTGCGTGTGCCCGACGCCGGCGACGCAGCGGCAGCCTGGTTGAGCGCGTTGCTGGGCAAGGCTGTGCGCCTGGTGCATTGCCCGGAGCAGCGTGCGCGTTATCTGCCCAATGGCTATGGCTACAACAGTGATCGGGCGGCGTTTCCCGACGGTTTTCCTTTGCTGCTGATTGGGCAGGGCTCGCTGGACGAGCTCAACCGGCGTATCGGCCGGCCCATGGAAATGCTGCGCTTTCGACCGAACCTGGTGGTGCAAGGAGCAGAACCGTTTGCCGAGGATGGCTGGAAGCGGGTCCGTATCGGCAACCTGGAATTTCGCGTGCTCAAGCCCAGTGTGCGGTGCATCTTCACAACAATTGACCCAGCAACCGGGGAGCGCAGTGCCGACCGCGAGCCGATGGCAACGCTCAAGACCTTCCGCGAAAAGGAGGGGGATGTGCTGTTCGGGCAGAACCTGGCGGTAGATGGGGATGGGTGGCTTGAGGTGGGGATGCAGGTGGAAGTCCTGGAGTGACAAGGTTGCTGTGCCGGCCTCTTCGCGGGTAAACCCGCTCCCACAGGTAATCCATTCTTCCCAGAAAAAAGGGAATCTTGTGGGAGCGGGTTCACCCGCGAAGAGGCCGGTTCAGGTTCAGCAGGCCTTACATGTCATCGAAATATCGCTCATGCCAATCCACCAGCGGCTGCGGCGAATTCAGCTTCTGCCCGTAGATCACAGAATACGACAGCACGTTCTGCACATATTGGCGCGTTTCGTCGAACGGGATCGATTCCACCCACACATCGAAGCTCAGGTGCTTGGCGCCTTTCAGCCACTGCCGCACGCGCCCGGGCCCGGCGTTGTAGGCCGCCGAGGCCAGCACCCGGTTGCCGTTGAACTGGCCGTGCACCTGGCTGAGGTAGGCCGCGCCCAGCTGGATGTTCTTGTCCGGGTTCAGCACCTGCGCCGGTGATGCCAGCGGGATGCTGAATTTGCGCGCGGTCTCTTTGGCGGTGGCCGGCATCAGCTGCATCAGGCCGCTGGCGCCCACTGGCGAACGCGCATCCTCCATGAATGCACTTTCCTGGCGGGTGATGGCGAATACCCAGCTCGAATGCAGGCCGCGGACCTTGGCTTCGCGCACAAGGGTGTCGCGATGGGCCATCGGGAAGCGGATGTCCAGGTCGTCCCAGTATTGCGCCTGGCTGATGGTGCGGATGGCCGGGAAGTACCAGCGCAGCTCATAGCCCAGGCGTGCCTGTGCAACCATTTCGTCGCGGGTGAAGTGGCGGCTGACGTGGTACCACTCGCGGCGGCCCTCGACGATCTGGCCGCGGGCGTGGAATTCCAGTGCACGCTGGATGCCGGGTGTGGTGCGGACCTTCTTGACCAGTTGCGGGCTCAGCAGCAATGGCTTGTTGTTCAACTGGTACGGCGTCTGTGCCCGGTCGGCGGCGAGGAAGCCGTAGAAGTCGCGTTCACGGGCCACGGTCTTGTACAGCAGCGGGATCTGCGGGTTGTTCGGCTGGGCCAGCTCCAGGCTGCGTGCCTGCCAGTATTTCCAACGGCTGCTGCTGGCCAGGTCCTGGGGCAGGCGCTTGGTCAGCTCGTAGGCGTCTTCCCAGCGGCCCAAGCGCAGCAGCAGGCGCAGGCGCCATTCGCTGACGGTGTTGTCGCGCAGCTCGGGGTCGTAGCGGGTCATCAGGTCGAGTGCGCGCGGGTCATAGCGGCGTGCCAGGGTCAGGCCGATTTCGCGGGCGATGGCCACCTTCTCGTCGCGAGAGAAGTGCATGCGCTGGGCGTAATCGTCGAGCAGTGCCATGGCCCGCTCCGGGTCCTGCCGGGCCAGGCGGCGCAGGCCGAGGCTGACCACATCGGACATGGCTTCGTTGGCCGGGGTAAAGCGCGACGGCTGGTTGAGCAGCTCTGGCTTTTGCGCCACGTCGACCAGCAGGCGCCCCTGAGGGCCGAGGGTGGTCAGGGTCTTGACCAGGTTGTTGGCCAGGGCGTAGTTGCGGGTCTGGGCCGCCAGCTTGGTGCGTTCCCAGCGCTTGGCTTCGGTCAGCTGGCCTTCGGCCGCCCACATGCCGAACAGGGTGTCGCAAGCGGCAGGCTGCGACTTGCCGACGTTCCACAGTTTGTCGGCGGTTGCGTAGCCCTCGGCGCGCAACCCATGGCTGAGCTGATACTGGCCGTTGAGGCAGTCCAGTTCGGTGAAGTTGAGCTTGGGGTCGTAGTATTTGACGAAGGTGTCCCATTCGCCGCGTTCGGCCAGCCAGCGTAGCCAGCGCAGTTTCATCCAGTTGGCTTGCGGCAGGTCGCCATGCTTGGCGAGGAAGCCTTCGATCTCCTGGTTGCTGGCAGTTTTGAGGCGGGCGGTAAGCTCGTCGTAGGCCAGGTAGGGTGTCAGCGGGTAGTCGCTCAGGGCTTGCGCATAGCGCAAGTAGGGGCCTTTGTCGCCCTTGGCCAGCGCGCGCTTGGCCTCGTCGTAGTACTGGCGTTGCTGGGTGAGGTCGGTAGCCTGCGCCGCGCAGGTGGCAGCGGTGAGCAGCAGGCAGGATGCAATGTGTAACAGGCGGCTGCGCATGATACGTCCGGGCAGTTGAACCATGGGGAAGTGACGGCGGAGCCAGCACTGTTGGAAGCAATTGCCTTAGCTTAGCTGTTTGCCGGCGGCGGGTGAAAGCACTGTGCTTGTATCGGGATATTAACTTCGACCGGATGTCGCAAAGCCCCCGTCGGATGGCGAGGCGGATGCTGTCGAGGGCCAAGTCAGGTAGAATGCGCGCCCGATTTATGGAGACCAACATGACCCTGCTCAAATTCAGCGATGTGTCCCTCGCATTCGGCGCCATGCCGCTGCTGGACAAAGTGTCCTGGCAGATCGCTCGTGGTGAGCGGGTGTGCATCATCGGCCGCAACGGTACTGGCAAATCCAGCATGCTGCGCCTGGTCAAGGGCGAGCAGAAGGGCGACGACGGTGAAGTCTGGCGCGCCCCGGGCCTGAAGATCGGCGAGCTGCCGCAGGAACTGCCGGTGGCGGACGAGCGCACGGTGTTCGATGTCGTGGCCGCAGGCCTGGATGGCGTCGGCGAGCTGCTGGCGCAGTTCCATCACCTGAGCATGAATATCCAGAACGACGAAGACCTGGAAAAACTCATGCACGTCCAGCACGAGCTGGAAGCCCGTGATGGCTGGCGCCTGCAGCAAGTGGTGGAGAGCACCCTCAGCCGCCTGCAGTTGCCGGCCGACAAGACCCTGGCCGAACTGTCCGGTGGCTGGCGCCGCCGTGTGCTGCTGGCCCAGGCGCTAGTGTCCGAGCCCGACCTGCTGCTGCTCGACGAGCCGACCAACCACCTGGACATCGGTGCCATCGCCTGGCTCGAAGAGGCCCTGCGCAGTTTCAACGGTGCGGTGCTGTTCATCACCCACGACCGGTCCTTCCTGCAGAACCTGGCCACCCGCATCCTTGAACTGGACCGTGGCGGCCTGATCGACTGGAACGGTGACTACGCCAGCTTCCTGGTACACAAGGAGGCCGCACTGGCCGCCGAAGAAACCGCCAACGCGCTGTTCGACAAGCGCCTGGCCCAGGAAGAAGTGTGGATCCGCCAAGGCATCAAGGCCCGCCGCACCCGTAACGAAGGCCGCGTGCGTGCGCTGAAAGCCTTGCGCGTGGAGCGTGGCGAGCGCCGCGAACGCCAGGGCAAGGCCAACATCCAGATCGAGTCGGCAGAAAAATCCGGCAAGCAGGTGATGGTGCTGGAAAACGTCAGCTTCCATCACGCCGGCGGGCCAATGCTGGTCAAGGACTTTTCCATGGTCCTGCAGCGCCAGGACCGTATCGGCCTGCTGGGCGCCAACGGTACCGGCAAGACCACCTTGCTCAAGCTGATGCTCGGCGGCCTGGAGCCCACTTCGGGCAAGGTCGAGCGCGGCACCAAGCTGGAAGTGGCCTACTTCGACCAGATGCGCCACCAGCTCGAGCTGGAAAAGACCGTGATCGACAACTTGGCCGAAGGCCGTGACTTCATCGAGATCGACGGCCAGAACCGCCACGTGCTGAGCTACCTGGGCGACTTCCTGTTCAGCCCGCAGCGTGCCCGCACGCCGGTCAAGGCACTGTCCGGTGGCGAGCGTGCGCGCCTGCTGCTGGCCAAGCTGTTCAGCAAGCCGGCCAACCTGCTGGTACTCGACGAACCGACCAACGACTTGGACGTGGAAACCCTCGAGCTGCTTGAAGAGGTGTTGTCTAACTACAAGGGCACCGTGCTGATGGTCAGCCACGACCGGGCCTTCCTCGACAACGTCGTCACCAGCACCCTGGTGTTCGAAGGCGAGGGCAAGGTGCGTGAGTACGTCGGCGGCTACGAGGACTGGATTCGCCAGGGTGGCTCGCCAAAGCTGCTGGGCGTGACCGAGAGCAAGGGTGGCAAGTCCGAACTCAACAGCGCGGTGGTGGAGAAGGTCGAGGACAAAGCCGCGCCAGTGGCTGCGCCGGTGGCGGAAGAGGCTTCGAAGAAGAAGCTTAGCTACAAGCTGCAGCGTGAGCTGGAGATGCTGCCAGGGCAGATCGACGAAGTTGAGCAGCGCATGGCTGAGGCTCAGGAAGAAGTGAATGCGGCTGGCTTCTACCAGCGGCCGATTGCGGAAACTTCGGCAGTGCTGGCCAAGATCGAGAAGCTCCAAGGTGAGCTGGATGCGCTGGTAGAGCGCTGGGCCGAGCTGGAAGGCTGATCGGCATTTAACCTGCACCGGCCTCTTCGCGGGGCAAGCCCGCTCCTACAGGTACACAACAGGCTTTGACGCATGTGGTGTACCTGTAGGAGCGGGCTTGCCCCGCGAAGAGGCCAGATCAGGTTAAGTTATTCCTTCTTCTGCAACCGCACCGCCAGAACATCGCACGGCGCACCATGCAGCACGTCATTGGCCGTGGAGCCCAGCAGCAACGCCAAGCCATGGCGGCCATGGCTGCCGACCACGATCAGGTCGCACTTCTGGTCCTTGGCCAGTTGGTGGATTTCCTGACGCGGCTGGCCGTAGGTCAGGTGCGAGTCGCCACGGTTGATTTCAGGATACTTGTTGAACAGGCGGTCCATGCGCTCCTTGGCCTGGTCGAACTGCTGCTGTTGCAGCTGCGACAGGTCCATGGGCACGTCACCGCCGAATGCCATGGCCATCGGCTCGACGATGTGAACCAGGGACACCTTGGCGCCTGAGGGCTCGGCGAGCTTCATGGCACGCTTGATCACCGGGTCGCATTCTTCGGTCAGGTCGACGGCGACCAACAAATGTTCATATTGCATGAGCGGTACTCCTGGCAATCGCGATAGAAGAAGTATGGTCGCTTTCGGGCGGGTCTTCCGTGAAAAATGGCTAACCAGCTCATTTGCAACGCTTTATGGGAACTACTGATATGACGGTATTGCTGGTGGTGTCAATCCTTGCGCTGATTCTCAGCCCGCTTTCCTGGCTGCGCGGCTCGCGCAAGCAGAGCGAGCAGATGAAGCTGCGCCTGGAGGCACGGCGAATGGGGCTGGGTATGCAGCTGGCGCCGCAGCAATGGCCGCACTGGCTCGAAAAGGAGCCGCCAAGCCCTTGCCCGCAGTACCATCGGGCACGGCGTCGGGGGCATGAAGACAGCTTCAGCTTCTGGCAGATCAGCCCGGGGGTGTGGTGGAACCAGTGGCGTGAGCCCTGCGAAGATCCACGTTTCATCGAGCCCCTGGCGCGCTTGCCGGCGAGCGTCTACAAGGTCGAAGCAGATGCGCGGATGATCGCCCTGTACTGGACTGAACGGGGCGATGTGGCTGTGTTGCAGGATGTTGCCTACGTCCTCGAAACCCTGGCTTGAACCCCGCAGGGCCACCTCGTACCTGTAGGAGCAGCCTTGTGCTGCGAAGAGGCCGATACGCCCGGAACAGCCCTATCAGGCATACCGGCCTCTTCGCAGCACAAGGCTGCTCCTACAGGTACGGCGTAGGCCTTCAGGGCTTTAAACGACAAAGCGGCGGCTTGGCGGAACCCTGAAGGGGTGGGGTGCCAAGTCGCCGCTTTGCGTTCTGCTGCGCAGAAAAGGCCAGGCAGGCCGGGTATTCATTCAGCACGTGCCAGTGTAGTCGCCTTGGGTTGCCGCGCAAGCCGAAAGATGCAGCACTGTTCAACCGAGCGTGGTCAATCGCTGACATGAATGGTCGGCGATCACTGTCATCATGTTTTGTACCCGGACGATACAAAGTGACTGGAAAGTCGCGTTTTCGCCGTGCTCGTGAGCATTTGACAACGCCGATCTTTTCGGAGAATGTGTGCACACCCAAATCAAACGGGCGTATGAATTGAGCGTTTGTATGTCATGACGCCAACCCATACTTCCGACTAGCGCGCTGACGGGTGTGCCTGGGGCAGGGCAGCTAGGCCTGCTTCTGCTGCAGCGATCGGCGTGTACAGTTCAGCTTCCATATCGTGGAGATCAGTTGATGATTTACGAAGGTAAAGCCATCACGGTTAAGGCTCTTGAAAGTGGCATCGTCGAGCTCAAGTTCGACCTCAAGGGTGAGTCCGTCAACAAGTTCAACCGCCTGACCCTGAACGAGCTTCGCCAGGCAGTCGACGCCATCCAGGCCGATGCCTCGGTCAAGGGCGTGATCGTCAGCAGTGGCAAGGACGTGTTCATCGTCGGCGCCGACATCACCGAGTTCGTCGACAACTTCAAGCTGCCCGAGGCCGAACTGGTCGCCGGCAACCTGGAAGCCAACCGCATCTTCAGCGCCTTCGAAGACCTCGAAGTGCCGACCGTTGCGGCCATCAACGGCATCGCCCTGGGCGGCGGCCTGGAAATGTGCCTGGCCGCCGACTACCGTGTCATGTCCAGCAGCGCCAAGATCGGCCTGCCGGAAGTCAAGCTGGGTATTTACCCTGGCTTTGGCGGCACCGTGCGCCTGCCGCGCCTGATCGGTTCGGACAACGCGATCGAGTGGATCGCCTCCGGCAAGGAAAACCGTGCCGAAGACGCCCTCAAAGTGGGTGCCGTCGACGCCGTGGTCGCCCCCGAGTTGCTGCAGGCCGGTGCCTTGGACCTGATCAAGCGCGCCATCAGTGGCGAGCTGGACTACAAGGCCAAGCGTCAGCCCAAGCTGGAAAAGCTCAAGCTCAATGCCATCGAGCAGATGATGGCCTTCGAGACCGCCAAGGGCTTCGTTGCCGGCCAGGCCGGCCCGAACTACCCGGCCCCGGTCGAAGCCATCAAGACCATCCAGAAAGCCGCCAACTTCGGCCGCGACAAGGCCCTGGAAGTCGAAGCCGCAGGCTTTGCCAAGCTGGCCAAGACGTCGGTTGCCGAAAGCCTGATCGGCCTGTTCCTGAACGACCAGGAACTCAAGCGCAAGGCCAAGGCGCATGACGAGATCGCCCACGACGTGAAACAGGCCGCCGTGCTCGGTGCCGGCATCATGGGTGGCGGCATCGCTTACCAGTCGGCGGTCAAAGGCACCCCGATCTTGATGAAGGATATCCGCGAGGAAGCCATTCAGCTGGGCCTGAACGAAGCCTCCAAGCTGCTCGGCAACCGCGTCGACAAGGGTCGCCTGACCCCGGCCAAGATGGCCGAGGCGCTCAATGCCATTCGCCCGACCCTGTCCTATGGCGATTTCGCCAATGTCGACATCGTCGTCGAAGCCGTGGTCGAGAACCCGAAAGTGAAGCAGGCCGTGCTGGCTGAAGTGGAAGGCCAGGTGAAAGAGGATGCGATCCTTGCGTCCAACACCTCGACCATCTCCATCAACCTGCTGGCAAAAGCGCTCAAGCGCCCGGAAAACTTCGTCGGCATGCACTTCTTCAACCCAGTGCACATGATGCCGCTGGTGGAAGTCATCCGTGGCGAGAAGTCCAGTGAAGTGGCGGTGGCTACCACCGTGGCTTACGCCAAGAAAATGGGCAAGAACCCGATCGTGGTCAACGATTGCCCGGGCTTCTTGGTCAACCGGGTGTTGTTCCCGTACTTCGGCGGCTTTGCCAAGCTGGTCAGTGCCGGTGTCGACTTCGTGCGCATCGACAAGGTCATGGAAAAGTTCGGCTGGCCGATGGGCCCGGCCTACCTGATGGACGTGGTCGGCATCGACACCGGCCACCACGGCCGCGACGTGATGGCCGAAGGCTTCCCGGACCGCATGAAGGACGAGCGCCGCTCGGCCGTCGACGCGCTGTACGAGGCCAACCGCCTGGGCCAGAAGAACGGCAAGGGCTTCTACGCCTACGAAACCGACAAGCGCGGCAAGCCGAAGAAGGTCTTCGACGCCACCGTGCTCGACGTGCTCAAGCCGATCGTGTTCGAACAGCGTGAAATCACCGACGAAGACATCATCAACTGGATGATGGTCCCGCTGTGCCTGGAGACCGTGCGCTGCCTGGAAGACGGTATTGTCGAAACCGCCGCCGAAGCCGACATGGGCCTGGTGTATGGCATTGGTTTCCCTCCTTTCCGCGGTGGTGCGCTGCGCTACATCGACTCGATCGGTGTGGCCGAATTCGTCGCCCTGGCCGATCAGTACGCCGATCTGGGGCCGCTGTACCACCCGACTGCGAAGCTGCGTGAAATGGCCAAGAACGGCCAGCGCTTCTTCAACTGAGCGGTCAACGAGCTAGAGCGAGAGATTTGATATGAGCCTGAATCCAAGAGACGTGGTGATTGTCGACTTCGGTCGCACGCCAATGGGCCGCTCCAAGGGTGGCATGCACCGCAATACCCGTGCCGAAGACATGTCGGCGCACCTGATCAGCAAGCTGCTGGAGCGCAACGGCAAGGTCGATCCGAAAGAAGTGGAGGACGTGATCTGGGGCTGCGTCAACCAGACCCTGGAGCAGGGCTGGAACATCGCCCGCATGGCGTCGCTGATGACCCAGATCCCGCACACGTCTGCAGCGCAGACCGTCAGCCGCCTGTGCGGCTCTTCGATGAGTGCCTTGCACACCGCTGCCCAGGCAATCATGACCGGTAACGGCGATGTGTTCGTGGTCGGTGGCGTGGAGCACATGGGTCACGTCAGCATGATGCATGGCGTGGACCCTAACCCGCACCTGTCCTTGCATGCTGCCAAGGCTTCCGGGATGATGGGCCTGACTGCAGAAATGCTCGGCAAGATGCACGGAATCACCCGTGAGCAGCAGGACCTGTTCGGCGTGCGTTCGCACCAGCTGGCCCACAAGGCCACGGTCGAAGGCAAGTTCAAGGACGAGATCATCCCGATGCAGGGCTATGACGAGAACGGCTTCCTGAAGGTGTTCGATTTCGACGAAACCATTCGCCCGGAAACCACCCTCGAAGGCCTGGCGTCGCTCAAGCCCGCATTCAACCCGAAGGGCGGTACTGTCACTGCCGGTACATCGTCGCAGATCACCGACGGCGCTTCGTGCATGATCGTCATGTCCGGTCAGCGCGCGATGGACCTGGGTATCCAGCCATTGGCGGTGATCCGTTCGATGGCGGTGGCCGGTGTCGATCCGGCGATCATGGGTTATGGCCCTGTGCCGTCCACCCAGAAAGCGCTCAAGCGCGCCGGGCTGACCATGGCTGACATCGACTTCATCGAGCTCAACGAAGCCTTTGCTGCACAGGCCTTGCCGGTGCTGAAAGATTTGAAAGTGCTCGACAAGATGGATGAGAAGGTTAACCTGCACGGCGGCGCCATCGCTTTGGGTCACCCGTTCGGTTGCTCTGGGGCACGGATTTCGGGCACCCTGCTCAACGTCATGAAGCAGAATGGCGGTACGCTGGGCGTGGCGACCATGTGCGTCGGCCTCGGCCAAGGTATCACCACGGTCTTCGAACGCGTCTGATTGCGTTGCGGGATAGTAACCGGGGCCTTGTGCCCCGGTTTTGTTTTTACAGGTTTATTCAAGAGGGTGGGCAACATGCAGATACAACCAGGCGTATACCGGCATTACAAGGGGCCTGAGTACCGTGTCTTCAGCGTTGCGCGGCACTCCGAGAACGAAGAGTGGATGGTGTTCTACCAATGCCTGTATGGTGATTACAGCTTCTGGGTGCGCCCCCTTTTGATGTTCCAGGAGTCTGTCGAGGTTGACGGCGAGCAGGTGCCACGCTTTGCTTTGGTCAAGGCCGAAGAAGGGCTGCCTGGGTTGCTGGGCAAGTCGCACGAGTGATCACCCGAGCTTGACCTCACACTTTTGCCACTATATATAGCGGTGCCGCGTTTGGTACCTGACGCGTTTTTCATTTTCAGATTCAGGAATACTCCGATCCATGGGCAAATCGCTGGTCATTGTGGAATCCCCGGCCAAGGCCAAGACCATCAACAAGTACCTGGGCAACCAGTACGTGGTGAAGTCGAGTATCGGCCATATCCGAGACCTCCCCACCAGCGGTTCGGCCAGCGCAAGCAAAGAGCCAGCCGCCAAGCGTGGCAAGGCCGCGGGTGAGGCTCCGGCCCTGTCGCCGAAAGAAAAGGCCCGCCGCCAGCTGGTGGCCCGCATGGGCGTTGACCCGGATCACGGCTGGAAGGCCAAGTACGAGATCCTGCCTGGCAAGGAAAAGGTGATCGAAGAACTGCGTCGCCTGGCCAAGGATGCCGACACCATCTATCTCGCAACCGACTTGGATCGCGAAGGGGAAGCCATTGCCTGGCACCTGCGCGAGGCCATCGGTGGTGACGACACCCGCTACAAGCGCGTGGTGTTCAACGAAATTACCAAGAAGGCGATCCAGGAAGCCTTCTCGCAGCCGGGCGAGCTGGACATCGACCGGGTCAACGCCCAGCAGGCGCGGCGCTTCCTCGACCGTGTGGTCGGCTACATGGTTTCGCCGCTGTTGTGGGCCAAGATTGCCCGCGGCCTGTCCGCTGGCCGTGTGCAGTCGGTCGCGGTGAAGCTGGTGGTGGAGCGCGAGCGTGAAATCCGCGCATTCATCCCGGAAGAGTACTGGGAGATCCACGCCGACCTCGGTACTGCCAAGAACGCCAAGGTGCGTTTCGAGGTGGCGCGCGAGAAGGGCGAGGCCTTCAAGCCGCTGAACGAAGCCCAGGCCATGGCTGCGCTGGAGAAGCTCAAGGCTTCCAGCTACAGCGTGGTCAAGCGTGAAGACCGCCCGACCAGCAGCAAGCCGTCGGCGCCGTTCATTACCTCCACCTTGCAGCAGGCAGCCAGTAACCGCCTGGGCTTCGGGGTGAAGAAGACCATGATGATGGCCCAGCGCTTGTACGAAGCTGGCTACATCACTTACATGCGTACCGACTCGACCAACCTGTCGGTCGACGCCCTGGACATGGCGCGCAGCTACATCGAGCGCGAGTTCGGCAAGCAGTACCTGCCGGAGGCGCCGCTGGTATACGGCAGCAAGGAAGGGGCTCAGGAGGCGCACGAAGCGATTCGTCCTTCCGATGTGAATACCCACCCGACCAAGCTCAGTGGCATGGAGCGCGACGCCGAGCGCCTGTACGAGCTGATCTGGCGCCAGTTCCTGGCCTGCCAGATGCCGCCGGCGCAGTACCTGTCCACCAGCGTCACCGTGGCTGCTGGCGACTTCGAGCTGCGTGCCAAGGGCCGTATTCTCAAGTTCGACGGTTATACCCGTGTGTTGCCGCAACAGAGCAAGCCGGGCGAAGACGACGTGCTGCCCGAGATGGTCCAGGGCGAAGCACTGAAGCTGATTCAGATCGACCCGAGCCAGCACTTCACCAAACCACCGGCGCGCTTCACCGAAGCCAGCCTGGTCAAGGAAATGGAAAAGCGCGGTATTGGTCGCCCGTCGACCTATGCGGCGATCATCTCGACCATCCAGGACCGTGGCTATGTGACCCTGCACAACCGCCGCTTCTATTCCGAGAAGATGGGCGACATCGTTACCGAGCGCCTGTCGGAAAGCTTCTCCAACCTGATGGACTACGGTTTTACCGCCGACATGGAGGAGAACCTCGACGACGTGGCCCAGGGCGAGCGTGACTGGAAGAACGTGCTCGACGAGTTCTACGGCGACTTCAGCAAGAAGCTGCAGACGGCCGAGTCCAGCGAAGGCGGCATGCGCGCCAACCAGCCGACCATGACCAACATTCCGTGCAAGGAATGTGGCCGGCCGATGATGATCCGCACCGCTTCCACCGGTGTGTTCCTGGGTTGCTCGGGTTACAGCCTGCCGCCAAAAGAGCGCTGCAAGGCCACCGTCAACCTGGTGCCGGGTGATGAGATTGCCGCTGATGACGAGGGTGAATCGGAATCCCGCGTGCTGCTGGGCAAGCACCGTTGCCCGATCTGCGCCACGGCGATGGACGCCTACCTGCTGGACGAGAAGCACAAGCTGCACATTTGCGGCAACAACCCCGATTGCGTTGGCTACGAGATCGAAGAGGGCAGCTACCGCATCAAGGGTTACGAAGGGCCGAGCCTGGAGTGCGACAAGTGTGGTAGCGAGATGCAGTTGAAGACCGGCCGTTTTGGCAAGTTCTTCGGCTGCACCAATCCAGCCTGCAAGAACACCCGCAAGCTGCTCAAGAGCGGCGAGGCAGCCCCACCGAAGATGGACAAGGTGGACATGCCGGAGCTCAAGTGCGAGAAGGTCGACGACACTTACGTGCTGCGTGACGGCGCTTCGGGGTTGTTCCTGGCCGCCAGCCAGTTCCCGAAAAACCGCGAAACCCGTGCGCCGCTGGTGATGGAAATCGTGCCGCATAAGCACGAGATCGATCCGAAGTACCACTTCCTGTGCGATGCGCCGCAGAAAGACCCGGATGGCCGCCCGACGGTGATCCGCTACAGCCGCAAGACCAAGGAGCAGTACGTGCAGTCCGAGGTCGATGGCAAGCCGACCGGCTGGAAGGCCTTCTACGACGGCAATGCCTGGAAGGTTGAAGACAAGCGCTGATCTGACAGCGTTGTAATTGGGGCCGCTGCGCGCCCCTTCGCGGCACAAGGCCGCTTCTACAAGGAATCGCGTTCTCTTGTAGGAGCGGCCTTGTGCCGCGAAGGGGCGCAAAGCGGCCCCAATCATTTATGATGCATGTATTCGCCTTGCAGCCTGATGGGAGGGCCCAGAAATGGCCCAGGAAACCTACACCCGCACCAACCAGAAACTGTTCTTCGCCGGCCTCGCCCTCGAGTCCATGGCCAAGGCTGAACAAAGCCAGGCCATGAACGCCCAAGGCCTGGTTCAGGCTGAGCGCGAGTCGGCGCTGTTCCACCTGTATGGCGCGCTGCTGGGCCTATGCCATGAAATCGGAGTTTTCTACCGACTGCCGGTTGTCGCCACGGTCGAGCAGGCGCTGGCCGACGATGCGCTCAATGGCATCGCCATACCAGAAGTGGCCGAGCTGCTTGAGCTGGCCCACCAGCGTGAAACCTGGCTGGCGCAAATGCTCAGTGCTTATGCCGATTTGTTCCGACCACCGGTCGCCAGGAAAGCGCCGAAAACCGACGTCACACAGCCACTGATCCAGGCTGTCAATCTCGATGAGCCCGAGCCTGCTGCGCTGTCGCGTGGCGAGCTGGAAAGCTGGCGCAACAACCTCAAGGGCTTGGTGAGACGTTTCCGCGACGCGTTGAGTGAGTGCTGATAGCCGTTACGGCTGGTACAATGCTGGCCTTTCGCGGAGAACTGCCATTTATGTCTACGTCTTTTCTGGAAATTGTCGAGTTGCCTGATGGCCGCATCGAACTGCGTCGCGCCGAGGATGAGGGCTCTCTGGTAACCCTGGATTTCTCGGAAGACGCCAAAGTGTTCCTGCAGGGCCAGCATGTAGAAGTGGCCAAGGCCATGCTCAGTGTTGGCGTGCAGATGGCTGGTCGCCTGATGGATGGCGAGCTTGAGCGTGATGAAGGGCCGCGCGTGCTGCACTGAAGGTGCAGCAGGGCATCAGGTTTTTTCAAATGACAGGCAAAGCCTGAACATCAGCCGAGGCGGATGTTCAGGCTTTGTGCGTTTCCGACACTGGCAGCGCGCAGCAATTGCTGGCGTGCAGTGGCGTTGACGTTGCCCAGCCAGCTGACCACGGTGTGGCTGAGGCCCAGGCGCAAGGCTTCGCAGGCCAGTTGCAGCGGGGTTTGGTTGCCGCGAGGCTGCAGCAGCAGGATGCGTTCACGGTTGAGGCCTGCATCGCGCAGCCAGGCCTGGGTCAGGCTCGACGGCGGGGCGATCAGGGTCAGCCAGCGGGCCTCGTCCTCTTCGCTCAACTCGCGCAGTACCGGTGCCAGCAGGCTTTGGCAGTGCCCGGGGGCGCCGCGCAGCGACAATTCGCTGAACAGTTCTGGCTGGTTGCTCTTGCGCGCCAGTTCGCTGGCTTTCAGGCCCGGTAGTACGGGCTGGGCGAGAAATGCTTCGAACAGGGGCAACTGGGCTTGCTCGGGTGCGTGAATGAACTGCTGCATGACGCCTCCTGGATCAGCGGCGAATGACGCCGACGCTCAAGCCCTCAATCACCAGTTCCTGATCTTTCAGGTCGACTTCGATGGGGGCGAATTCGGGGTTTTCGGCAAGCAGCCAGACTTTGCTGCCTTCGCGCTTGAAGCGCTTGACGGTCACTTCGTCACCGATGCGGGCCACGACTATCTGACCGTTGCGGGCTTCGCGGCAGGTGTGCACCGCCAGCAGGTCGCCGTCGAAGATGCCGACGTCCTTCATGCTCATGCCGTGGACGCGCAGCAAATAGTCGGCCTGGGGGTGGAAGAAGGCAGGGTTGATATTGCAGGATTGCTCAATGTGCTGTTCGGCAAGGATTGGCGCACCGGCAGCAACCCTACCGATGATCGGCAAGCCGCTTTCTTCTGCCTTGGTATCCAGGCCAGGAATGCGGATGCCGCGGGAGGCGCCCGGGGTCATCTCGATCGCGCCCTTGCGGGCGAGGGCCTTGAGGTGCTCCTCGGCGGCGTTGGGCGACTTGAAGCCCAGCTCCTGAGCGATCTCGGCGCGTGTCGGCGGGAAGCCGTTGTCTTCCAGGCAGCGCTTGATGAACGCGAGAATTTCGGCTTGGCGTGGCGTCAGTTTCAACATGGTGAGCGCTCTGTCTTTTTGTACAGTGACTGGGATTATATACAGTACTGGATGCGCTGCAAGCCAAATGGCGCAATAAACCTGAGCGGTGGCGCTTGCAGCCCGCAGCCTGGCGCTTTTTAATGGCGACCGCCCGGTCACCGAGCCTTGACAGAAGCAGGCCTGAAACGTATGTTTCAAACACCTGTTTGTCTGGCGGAGCACGCGGAGTAGTCATGGCCCAATCGGAAACCGTTGAACGCATTCTCGATGCTGCCGAGCAGCTGTTCGCGGAAAGGGGGTTCGCTGAGACCTCGTTGCGGCTGATCACCAGCAAGGCCGGGGTCAACCTGGCGGCGGTCAACTATCACTTCGGCTCCAAGAAGGCACTTATCCAGGCCGTGTTCTCGCGCTTCCTCGGGCCGTTCTGCGCCAGCCTCGAGCGCGAGCTGGAGCGGCGCCAGGCCAAACCGGAGCACAAGCCCAGCCTCGAAGAATTGCTGGAGATGCTGGTGGAACAGGCGTTGGCCGTGCAGCCTCGCAGCAATAACGACCTGTCGATCTTCATGCGCCTGCTGGGCTTGGCCTTCAGCCAGAGCCAGGGCCACCTGCGGCGTTACCTGGAAGACATGTACGGCAAAGTGTTCCGCCGCTACATGCTGCTGGTCAACGAGGCCGCGCCTCGTATTCCGCCTCTGGAACTGTTCTGGCGCGTGCACTTCATGCTGGGTGCCGCCGCCTTCAGCATGTCCGGTATCAAGGCGCTGCGGGCAATTGCCGAGACCGACTTTGGCATCAACACCTCGATCGAGCAGGTGATGCGCCTGATGGTGCCGTTCCTGGCCGCAGGCATGCGTGCCGACAGCGGCGTCACCGACGAGGCCATGGCCACGGCGCAGCTGCGACCACGCAGCAAGACTACCGCTATCACCGCCAAGGCCTGAAGGCTGGGCGGGGCAGGGCGCTTCGGCTAAGCTAGCGCCCATGCCCGATCTCGATCTACTGCACATTTCCCTTGCCGACCAATGCCTGTACGGCTTTGCCCGTGACCAGCTGCTCGTGCGCCTGCCGGTTTCCACGGCGCGCAACGGTGCCGGCGAGCGCAATGGCTCGGGCTGTACGCCGCGTGGCTTGCACCAGGTGCGGGCGAAGATCGGCGCGGGCCTGCCGCTTAATGCGGTGCTGGCCGGGCGGCGCTGGACGGGTGAGGTGTGGTCGCCGGCGTTGCACGCGCAATACCCCGGCCGCGACTGGATACTGACTCGCATCCTCTGGCTCAGCGGCTGCGAACCTGGCGTCAATCGCCTGGGCGCGGTCGACACCTTCCGCCGCTTTATCTACCTGCACGGCACCCCGGATACGGAACCCATGGGAGTAGCGCTGTCCCATGGCTGCATACGCCTGCGCAACACTGACTTGCTTGGCCTGTTCGACCGTATCGGGGTGCATTGCCCGGTGCAGGTCGCAGAGGCCGCATGCCCTGATTGGGCTTCTCTCGTTCTGCAATGAAGGATTACCTATGACCGTCAGCCTGCAAGGCTCCCTGATGGTGGATATCGCCGGTAAATGGCTGACCGCCGAAGACCGTCACTTGCTGCGCCAACCCGAAGTGGCCGGCCTGATCATCTTTGCCCGCAACATCGACAGCCCACGTCAGGTGCGTGAGCTGTGCGCGTCGATCCGTGCCATCCGCCCCGACCTGATTCTGGCGGTGGACCAGGAGGGTGGTCGCGTGCAGCGCCTGCGTCAGGGTTTCGTGCGCCTGCCGGCCATGCGTGCGCTGGCCGACAATGACAACGCCGAATACCTGGCGGAGCAGTGCGGTTGGCTGATGGCGACCGAGGTGCTGGCGGTTGGCCTGGACCTCAGCTTTGCCCCGGTGCTTGACCTGGACCACCAGCGTAGCGCCGTGGTCGGCAGCCGTGCCTTCGAGGGTGACCCGCTGCGTGCCACGCAACTGGCGGGGGCGTTCATTCGCGGTATGAACGCCGCGGGCATGGCCGCCTGTGGCAAGCACTTCCCGGGGCATGGCTGGGCCGAGGCTGACTCGCATGTGGCCATTCCTACCGATGAGCGCAGCCTTGAGCAATTGCGCCAGGCCGACCTGGTGCCATTTTCGCGCCTGAGCGGGCAGCTGGCGGCGGTGATGCCGGCGCATGTCATCTACCCGCAGGTCGACAACCAGCCAGCCGGTTTCTCCCGGCGTTGGCTGCAGGACATCCTGCGCGGTGAACTGGGCTTTGACGGGGTGATCTTCAGTGATGACCTGTCGATGGCCGGTGCACATGTGGTGGGTGATGCGGCCAGCCGTATCGAGGCGGCGTTGAGCGCGGGTTGTGACATGGGCCTGGTGTGCAATGACCGGGCTGCAGCGGAACTGGCACTGAGCGCGGCGCAGCGTATGAAGGTCAAGCCATCGCCGCGGATTGCGCGGATGCGCGGGCAAGGGTTTGCGCGCACCGATTATCGCCAGCAGCCGCGCTGGCTGGAGGCGTTGGGGGCGTTGAAGGACGCTCAGCTGGTTGATTGACTGCGCCGGCCTCTTCGCGGGCATGCCCGCTCCCACAGGTACGATTCCGGTTTTGAGGTCGGTGTTGTGCCTGTGCTGGCCTCTTCGCGGGTGAACCCGCTCCCACAGGTACTGCGTAGCCCTCGGCAGCGGTGCGGTCCTTGTGGGAGCGGGTTTACCCGCGAAGAGGCCAGTACAGGCAGTACAACATGCTGAATTACCGCCCGCGCTTGCCTGGCAAAGGCGCAAACAGTGCCTCGATTTCTTCATCGCCCATGCGCCATTGCCCGGCCTGCCCGCCATCCAGCAAGCTGGCCGCCAGCGCCGCTTTTTCCTGCTGCAACAACTGGATCTTCTCTTCCACCGTACCCCGGGTAATCAGCTTGAACACGAACACCGGCTTGTCCTGGCCAATGCGGTACGCGCGGTCGGTGGCCTGGTTTTCGCTGGCCGGGTTCCACCAGGGGTCGAAGTGGATCACCGTGTCCGCGGCCGTCAGGTTCAAACCCACCCCACCGGCCTTGAGGCTGATCAGGAACACTTCGCTGTCACCCTGCTGGAACTGCTGCACTGGCGTGCGCCGGTCCCGCGTGTCACCAGTCAGCAGGCTGTAGCGGATCTTGCGTTTCTCCAGCTCTTGCTGGATCAGAGCCAGCATCGAGGTGAACTGCGAGAACAGCAGTACCCGCCGCCCTTCGCTGAGCAGCTCATCGAGCATTTCCAGCAGTGCGCCCAGCTTGCCCTTGTCGGCCTGGTTGCCTTTGCTTTCTACCCCTTTTACCAGGCGCAGGTCGCAGCACACCTGGCGCAGTTTGAGCAGCGCGTCGAGGATGACGATCTGGCTGCGTGCGGCACCATTGCGGGCGATCTCGTCGCGGACTTTCTTGTCCATGGCCACCCGCACCGCCTCGTAGGTATCGCGCTGGGCGTCGCTGAGCTCGACCCAGTGCACCATCTCGGTCTTGGCCGGCAACTCGGTGGCCACCTGCTCCTTGGTGCGGCGCAGCAGGAACGGGCGGATGCGCGTGACCAGATGGCCCAGCCGCTCGGCGTCGCCATGGCGTTCGATCGGGGTGCGGTAGTCCTGGTTGAAGCGTTTGACATCGCCCAGCCAGCCGGGCATGAGGAAGTGGAAGATCGACCACAGCTCGCCCAGGTTGTTTTCCATCGGCGTGCCGGTCAGGCACAGGCGCTGGCCGGCCTGTAGCTCGCAGACGGCGAGGGCGGCCTTGCTGGTGCTGCTCTTGATGTTCTGTGCCTCGTCCAGTACCAGCACATGCCAGGCCTGGGCGCGCAGGTGTTCGAGGTCGCGTGGCGCCAGGGCATAGGTGGTCAGGACCAGGTCGTATTCATGCAGCTTGGCAAAATGCTTGCTGCGACCCGGCCCATGCAGTGCCAGCACGCGCAGGTCGGGGGCAAAGCGCTGGGCTTCGTCCAGCCAGTTGGGTATCAGGCTGGTGGGCATGACCGCCAGGGCTGGTGCTTCCAGGCGCCCGGACTCTTTCTCCAGCAGCAGGTGTGCCAGGGCCTGCAGGGTCTTGCCCAGGCCCATGTCGTCACCGAGGATGCCCCCGGTGCCCATCTCCCGCAGTGCCTGCAGCCAGTTCAGGCCCTGCTGCTGATAGGGGCGCAAGCTGGCCTGCAGCCCGGCGGGTGGGGCCACTTGCAGGTCGCGGGCATCACGCAGGCGGCGGCCCAGGTCGCGCACGTGCTGGCCACCTTCCCAGTGCAGGGGCAGGCCTTCGATTTCGTTGAGGCGCGCGGCGTCGGCGCGTTCCATGCGCAGCGCCGGGCCCGCTGTGTCTTCGTGCAGGTACAGCTCACCCAGGGTGCCCATCACGGCCTTGATGCGGCCGTAGGGCAGGGCGACGCGCAACGCAGGGGCATCCAGGCGGCCGCGGTTGAGGTCGATCAGCAGGTGTTCATCGTCACTGCGCCGGGCCAATTCGTTGGGGCGCAGCAGTTCGGGGCTGCTGCGCAGCAGTTGCAGCACGATTGGCAGCAGGCTGTGGCGCTGGCCATCGACCACAATGCCCAGCTCCAGGTCGAACCATTCATGGCCGGGTGCCTCGTCGATGCTCGCATACCAGTCGTCCACTTCCTGCAGGTTGAAGGCGAAGTCGCGGTGTATGTCGATGTCCCAGCCGGCTTCGCGCAGCTGCGGCAGGCCTTGGCGTGCAAAGCGCAGCCAGGCTTCGTCGTCGGGCAACTGATACATTTCGCCGGCACTGTCGGGCAGGGCCTTGCTCTGCCGAGTGGCGGGTTTGAAGCCCAGGTCGCGTAACGCCTTGCGCAGGGCCAGCTCGGCTTGCGGCTGTCGGCGAATTCGCTGGCTAGTGCTGCCCGCCAGTCGGGTCAGCGGTTTCTCGTCGGTGCCGCTGGCCTGCAAACCGTCATAGGCGAATGCCAATGCGGCGCGATGTTGCATTTGCCGTTGCATGCGACCGGTTTTCGGCATGTAGGCGGTGTATTCGAGGCTGCCGAGCGCAAGAAGGGGCTTGGGCTGGATGTGATCGAGCAACTGTTCCTGCACTGGCGTCGGCGTCGGCACCTTGTGGCTGAGGGCATTGAGCTTATGGCTGAGGGGTACGACCAGGTGCTCGGGTACATCGGGGGCAATAGTCAGCTGCACGGCGACATGCGGATCCAGGCTGTGCTCGACCTTGCCCACTTCACTGGTCAGCAGATCGAAGTAGTAAAGTGGCAGCAGCGGGATGACGCAGCGCAGCATTTCTTCGCCGCTGTACCACAGTCCCCGGTAGTTTCCGTTGTCCAGGCGTACCCAGCGAAACTCGGCATGGCGCACCGGGCCTTGATGAAGCGGTGGGAAGCCGACATCGTAAAACATGCGCCCGGTTTCGAGTGCGCGCTGGAACAACTCGCCACCTTCCTGGCCCTTCAGTTTATAGCCGCGGTCCTGGCCGCCACCCTGGTTCAGGGCCGAGAGCAGGCGCAAAATGCGGGTGTCTTCTTCCGTCACGAAGCGCGGTGGCTCGTAGAGAAAGTCGTAAAGTGACTGGACGCGGCTGAAGCGTATGCCGTCCTCGGTTCGCGTGCCCTTGCGCACCAGCAGGGCGCAGCCGGTATCATCGGTGAGATCGAGCTGGTAGCACACCATGCGTCCGCGTTTGTCTTCGGTTGCGTTGGGCTTGGGCGGGGCCTGCTCCAGGCCGCTCAACCAGTGCTGCAGTTCGGCGGACAACGTTGCCGGGTCGGCTTGCGTGGCCTCATGATTGGACCAAGGGTCGCTTATGCAGAACAGTGCAGCGGCGCAATGCTTGCAGTTTTGCCCTACAGGGCAATCGCATTCACCGTGCACATGGCAACGGCCGCCGGCTACGTGCAACTCGATGCTTTGCCGATAGTGGTTGTCGCCACTCCCTTGGCAATTGGCCGTGATGGTCGGCCCATAGAAGCCTTCCAGTTCGACCCTGCCTTCCTCGGCATAGCGCTCACCGCGTTGCAGGGCAGCTTTGCTGAACGATTGGGTCCAGTTCGGATAAGCGTTCACCATCTCGGCGGCATCTTGCTTCATCGGATTACTGCTCCATCATCTCCGGGTCCATCACCGGCATTTTCGGCGTACCCGGTGGTGTCACCTTCAACAGCACCGCTAGGTGACCGCCGTCGAGGAAGGTCAGCTGGCCGCCCTTGACGTTGCTGTTGCTCTGCTTGAACTGCTCGCTTTGCAGGACGCTGCCGTTGCCGTCCAGCTGGTTGACCCAGAAGTTGGCCTCGACCGCGATAAAGCGGCCTTCAGCGATGCTCAGGTTGCCTTCGATGGGGAAGTGGCCGAACTGTTCGGTGCCTTCACCCAGGGCGATGCGGCTGGGTTCGCTGCCCACCTGCTGCTGCCAGGCCTTGTGCATCAATACGGTGTAGTCGGCAGTGGCTTCCAGGCGGGTGGCTTCGTCTTCCAGCGCCAGGCGGCGCTCGGCGTCCTTCGCCAGGCGTGGGGCGCCGGCGCTCCAGTCTTCCGGGGCAAACGGGCTGGTGAAGGCAGGCACGCTGTTCTGCCGCACCAGAATCATTTCTACCTGATACAGGCCTTCGGCGAAGGCGGCTGGCGCGAACAGCGCCAGCAGCAGGGTCAGGCAACGGATGGCACGCATGGATCTTCCTTAGGCAGGCTGTGGTGTCAGGCGCTCGAACAGCGCCTCCAGGGTATTGAAGCGTTCGTCGGGGCGTTCCATCGGCACCAGGAAGCGGAACTGGGTGGCGCCTTCGAACTTGTAGCGTTTGGGCTGGCCCTGGATCAGCTTGATCAGGGTCAGCGGGTCGACCGGGGTTTCGGCCTCGAACTCCAGCTTGCCGCCATTGGGGCCGGCATCGACTTTCTTGATGCCGAGCTTTTCTGCGTGCAGCTTGAGCGAGGTCAGGCGCATCAGGTTCTTGGTCGGCTCTGGCAGCAGGCCGAAGCGGTCGATCATTTCCACTTGCAGGTCTTTGAGGCCTTCTTCGTCAGCGGCCGAGGCAATGCGCTTGTACAGGATCAGCCGCGCATGCACGTCGGGCAGGTAGCTCTCGGGGATCAGCGCTGGCAGGCGCAGGTTGATCTCCGGGCCGCCGCCCAGCGGCTGCTCCAGATTTGGCTGGGTACCCTTGCGGATCGCCTTGACCGCGCGCTCGAGCATTTCCATGTACAGGGTGAAGCCCACCGCCTGGATCTGCCCGCTCTGGCCTTCGCCCAGCAGCTCGCCGGCACCGCGGATTTCCAGGTCGTTGGTGGCCAGCACGAAGCCGGCGCCCAGGTCCTGGGTGTTGGCGATGGCCTCCAGGCGTTTTTCGGCGTCGGCGCTGACCTTTTGCCGGGTTGGGGTGAGCAGGTAGGCGTAGGCCTGGTGGTGGCTACGGCCGACCCGGCCACGCAGCTGGTGCAGCTGGGCCAGGCCGAACTTGTCGGCGCGCTCGATGACGATGGTGTTGGCGCTGGGCACGTCAATGCCGGTTTCGATGATGGTCGACGCCACCAGCACGTTGAAGCGCTTGTGGTAGAAATCGCTCATCACCTGTTCCAGCTCGCGCTCGCGCATTTGCCCGTGGCCGATGCCGATACGTGCCTCGGGCACCAGTTCGGCAAGGTCGGCGGCGCATTTTTCGATGGTTTTCACATCGTTGTGCAGGTAGTACACCTGGCCACCGCGCAGCAGCTCACGCAGCAGCGCCTCCTTGACCGTGCTCTTGTTCTGCTCCATGACAAAGGTGCGCACCGACAGGCGGCGCGCCGGCGGCGTGGCGATGATCGATAGGTCGCGCATACCAGCCACTGCCATGTTCAGCGTGCGCGGAATCGGCGTGGCGGTCAGGGTGAGGATGTCGACCTCGCTGCGCAGGGCCTTCAGCTGCTCCTTCTGGCGCACGCCAAAGCGGTGCTCTTCGTCGATGATGGCCAGGCCCAGGTCCTTGAAACGCACATCGTCCTGCAGCAGCTTGTGGGTGCCGATGAGGATGTCGATCTTGCCTTCGGCCAGGTCGGCGGCGGCGGCGGCCACCTCTTTGGCAGACTTGAAGCGGCTCATCACCTCCACGGTCACCGGCCAGTCGGCAAAGCGGTCGCGGAAGCTGTTGTAGTGTTGCTGGGCGAGCAGGGTAGTGGGCACCAGCACGGCTACCTGGCGGCCACTGTGCACGGCGATGAACGCCGCGCGCATGGCCACTTCGGTCTTGCCGAAGCCGACGTCGCCGCACACCAGGCGGTCCATCGGCTTGGGCGCCAGCATGTCGGCCCGCACCGCCTCGATGGCGGTTTGCTGGTCCGGGGTTTCTTCGAACGGGAAGCCGGCGCTGAAGGTGGCGTAGTCGGCGGACGGGTCGGCAAACGCATAACCCTTGCGCGCGGCGCGGCGGGCATAGATGTCGAGCAGTTCGGCGGCCACGTCGCGCACCTGTTCGGCGGCCTTGCGCTTGGCTTTCTGCCAGGCCTCGGAGCCCAGCCGGTGCAACGGTGCCAGGGCATCGTCGCTGCCGGTGTAGCGGGCAATCAGGTGCAGGTTGGCCACCGGCACGTACAGCTTGGCGTTCTCGGCGTATTCCAGGGTGAGGAACTCGGCAGCCTGGCCGTCGATCTCCAGGGTGGCCAGGCCCAGGTAGCGGCCCACGCCATGGTCGATGTGCACCACTGGCGCGCCTTCGCGCAGCTCGGTGAGGTTCTTGATGACCGCGTCATTGGCGGTTTCGCCGCGCTTGTCGCGGCGGCGGCGCTGCATCACTCGCTGGCCGAACAACGGGCTTTCCGCGACCAGGGCCAGGCCTGGGTCGTCCAGCAGCAAGCCGTCATCCAGCGGGGCAATGGTGATTGCCAGGCGCTCGCTCCCGGTGATGAAGTCGGCCCAGCCGTCGACGGTGTGCGGGCGCAGTTTCAGCCGCTCCAGCAACTCCAGCAGCACTTCGCGGCGGCCGGCCGATTCGGCGGTGAACAGCACGCGGCCGGGGAACTGGTCGAGGAAGTTGGCCAGTTCGGCCAGCGGCTGGTTGGCCTTGGCCTCGATGGCCAGGTTGGGCAGGGCGCGGGCCGGGAAGCGCTCGCGACCCACGCCCGGTTCGATGTCCTCGCTGCTGACCACCACCCGCGGCCATTGCTTGAGCCGGGCGAAGCAGTCTTCCACCGGCATGAACAGCTCGGCGGGCGGCAGCAGCGGGCGGCTGAGGTCGCCGCGGCGGTCTTCATAACGGCCACGCACGTCGTTCCAGAAGTGTTCGGCGGCCTGTTCCACACCGGGCAGCGAAAACACCTGGGTGTCGGCCGGCAGGTAGTCGAACAGGGTGGAGGTTTCTTCGAAGAACAACGGCAGGTAGTACTCGATGCCCGCAGGGATGATGCCGCTGGCCAGGTCTTGGAAGATTGCGCTGCGGCGGAAGTCGACGTCGAAGCGTTCACGGAAGCGTGCTTTGAAGCGGGTCACTTCCTCTTTCTGCATCGGAAATTCGCGTGCCGGCAGCAGGCGCACCGAATCCACCTTGTCGATCGAACGCTGGGTCTCGGGGTCGAAGGTGCGCAGTGTCTCGATCTCGTCGTCGAACAGGTCGATGCGGTAGGGCAGCTTGCTGCCCATCGGGTACAGGTCGATCAGTGCGCCGCGCACGGCGAACTCGCCATGCTCGTAGACGGTGTCGACGCAACGATAGCCACTGGCTTCAAGGCGCGTGCGCATCTGTTCCACGTCTATGGTCTGGCCCACGTCCAGCACCAGGCTGCTGCCCAGCAAAAAGCGCGTGGGCGCCAGGCGGTGCAGGGCGGTGGTGACCGGCACTACAAGGATGCCGTGGCTCAGCTCCGGCAGGCGGTACAGGCTGGCGATGCGCTGGGAAATGATGTCCTGGTGGGGCGAGAACAGGTCGTAGGGCAGGGTTTCCCAGTCGGGGAACGGCAGCACTGGCAGGTCGGGGGCGAAGAAGCGCAGCTCCTGCTCCAGACGGTCGGCGGCCTGGCTGTCGGTGGTCAGCAGCAGGGTGAAGCGGCCAGCGTTGCTGGCAGCCTCGGCGATGGCAAGGCTGAGGGCGGCACCGGGCAGGTTACCCCAGGTTTGTTTGCCGGCCGTGGCCGACATGTGCGGTAGGCGCAGAACTGACACGGGAGATTGCACTCCAAGCGTTGCGGCAAAGACACCGATTGTACCGGTGAGCGTGCCGGCTGTCAGGCTCGAAAGGGCGTGAACGCTGGCTTGCATCGCTACGACAGGCGCTCATTGCCGGTTCCGCGTCGGGGCGTCATAATGTAGCCCCTTTTTTCTGTCCCTACATGTGGAAGGTTCCCGTGACTCAGAAGCCCGACCAGTGTCTTGGTGAGTGGATTGATCGTGAAGCTCTGGCTGAAGCGATGATCCCGCTTATCGGTCAGCTCTACCGCAACAACAACGTGGTGAGCTCGATTTATGGCCGTAGCCTGATCAACCGTTCGGTTATCTCGATCCTCAAGGCGCACCGCTTTGCGCGTCATCGTCAAACCGACGAAACCGAACTGTCCGTCCACGAGACATTCCCCCTGCTCAAGGCCATGAGCGAGCTGAAACTGGGCGCCGCTTCGGTCGACCTGGGCAAGCTGGCCAACAAGTTCAAGCAGGAAGGCAATGGCCGCACTGCCGAGCAGTTCGTCCGTGAAGAGCTGGCCGACGTGGTTGGCCAGCAGAACGCTTCGGCGCGCAAAGGCACCGACGTTGTCCTGTACGGCTTCGGCCGCATCGGCCGCCTGCTGGCGCGCATCCTGATCGAGAAGACCGGTGGTGGCGACGGCCTGCGCCTGCGCGCCATCGTCGTGCGCAAAGGCGCCGAGAACGACCTGGTCAAGCGTGCCAGCCTGCTGCGCCGTGACTCGGTGCACGGCCCGTTCGATGGCACCATCACCATCGACGAAGCCAACAACACCATCACCGCCAACGGCAACCTGATCCAGGTTATCTACGCCAAGAGCCCGAGCGAAGTCGACTACACCCAGTACGGCATCGACAACGCGCTGATCGTCGACAACACCGGCGTATGGCGTGATGCCGACGGCCTGGGCCAGCACCTGGCTTGCCCGGGCGCTGCCCGCGTGATCCTCACCGCACCTGGCAAGGGCGCGCTGAAGAACATCGTGCACGGCATCAACCACGGTGACATCGCTGCTGATGACAAGATCATCTCGGCGGCCTCTTGCACCACCAACGCCATCGTGCCGGTGCTCAAGGCGGTCAACGACAAGTACGGCATCGTCAACGGCCACGTCGAAACCGTTCACTCGTTCACCAACGACCAGAACCTGATCGACAACTTCCACAAGGGCAGCCGCCGTGGTCGTGCCGCGCCGCTGAACATGGTCATCACCGAAACCGGCGCCGCCACTGCAGCTGCCAAGGCGCTGCCAGTGCTGAAGGGCAAGCTGACCGGCAACGCCATTCGCGTACCGACGCCGAACGTTTCGATGGCCATCCTGAACCTGAACCTGGAAAAGGCCACCAACCGCGACGAAATCAACGAGTACCTGCGCCAGACGGCCATGCACTCGGAACTGCACAAGCAGATCGACTACGTCAGCTCGCAGGAAGTGGTCTCGACCGACTTCGTTGGCTCGCGCCACGCCGGTGTGGTTGACGCAGAAGCCACCATCGCCAACGACAACCGCGTTGTCCTGTACGTCTGGTACGACAACGAATTCGGTTACAGCTGCCAGGTGGTTCGCGTGATGGAAGACATGGCCGGTGTGAACCCGCCAGCGTTTCCACGCTGATTCGCTTGTAAGGCAATGAAAAAACGGGAACCTTCGGGTTCCCGTTTTTTTATTCAGAATTTGTGTTGCCTGCACTGGCCTCTTCGCGGGTAAACCCGCTCCCACAGGATTATCGCCTCCCTCAAGAGCTGTGGTATCCCTGTGGGAGCGGGTTTACCCGCGAAGAGGCCGGCACAGGCAACCGAGAGCCCGAACCTTGCGCACAGCCTTACTGTTCATCCTCCTACTGCTCACCGCCTGCAACCAGGGCCCCACCCTGGAGCGCCTGGGCGGCCCGACCATGGGCAGCAGCTACAGCATCCAATACGTGCGCGAGCCCGGTGGCCCGGCGCCGGCCCAGGTACAGGCGGCGGTCGAAACCATCCTTGGCGACATCGACCGGCACTATTCGACCTACCGCAGCGACTCCACCGTCAGCCGTTTCAACCAGCTGCCCGCCAACCAGTGCCTGGCCCTGCCGCCCGACATGCTCGAACTGGTTGCCCTCGGCCAGCACCTGGCCGAGCAAAGTGATGGCGCCTTCGACCTCACCGTCGAGCCCTTGCTCGACCTCTGGGGCTTCGGCCCCCAGGCCCGCCACGAGCAGGTGCCCGACCCGCAAGCACTGGCCCAGGTTCGTCAGCGCGTGGGCTATCGGCACTTGCATGTCGAAGGCCACGCCCTGTGCAAGGATGCCCCGGTGCAGCTCGACTTCAACAGCATCGCCGCCGGCCATGCTGTCGACCTGATTGCTGCACGCTTGCAGGCGATGGGCGTAGCCAGCTTTGTCGCCGAAGCTACCGGCGAGCTGAAGGCGGTTGGCCGCAAGCCCGACGGCACCCCCTGGCGCATCGCCCTGGAATTGCCCCGCGAAGACCGTCAGATCGCCCGGCAGATCATTGCGGTCAATGGCCTTTCAGTCTCAACCTCGGGTGACTATCGGCACTATTTCGAGGAGAATGGCCGGCGCTATTCGCACACCTTCGATGCCCGCCTCGGGCACCCTGTGCAGCACGACCTGGCCGCAGCCACCGTGCTGGATGTCTCGGCGTTGCAGGCCGACGGCTACTCGACACTGCTGCTGATCCTTGGCCCTGAGCGTGGCTGGGATTATGCCGTGGCGCATGGCTTGGCCGCGGTGTTGGTGACTCGGGCCGAGGGTGGCTTCGTCTCTCGAGCTACGCCCGCATTCGAACGGGCAGTGAAAGGCGATTGAAAGCGCAGGCAGGGATGATTGCCGCCAAGGAATGGGTGAAGCATATGTAGTGCGGGCAAAATTGGCCTACGACGCGACCAAGGGTTAATGTGCGCGGCGTTCACGCTTGATTAGACTGCACCCGAATTTTCTCATGACGCCCCGGCGGCATGATCGCGCCCCGCGAGCGACCGTGGCTTGCGGGCAGTTCTGAAGGAGTACGCATGGCTGTCTACAACTACGACGTAGTGGTGCTGGGTTCTGGCCCGGCCGGTGAAGGCGCGGCAATGAACGCCGCCAAAGCAGGGCGCAAGGTAGCGATGGTCGATGACCGTCGCCAAGTCGGTGGCAACTGCACGCACCTGGGTACCATCCCGTCCAAGGCACTGCGTCACTCGGTGCGGCAGATCATGCAGTTCAACACCAACCCGATGTTCCGGGCGATCGGTGAGCCGCGCTGGTTCTCGTTCCCGGACGTGCTGAAAAGCGCCGAGAAGGTGATTTCCAAGCAAGTGGCATCGCGCACCGGCTACTACGCCCGCAACCGTGTCGATGTGTTCTTCGGCACCGGCAGCTTCGCCGACGAGCAAACCGTTGAAGTGGTGTGCCCGAACGGTGTGGTGGAAAAGCTCAACGCCAAGCACATCATCATTGCCACCGGCTCGCGCCCGTACCGCCCGGCCGACATCGACTTCCACCACCCGCGCGTCTACGACAGCGACACCATCCTCAGCCTCAGCCACACCCCGCGCAAGCTGATCGTGTACGGCGCTGGCGTGATCGGTTGCGAATACGCGTCGATCTTCAGCGGCCTGGGCGTGCTGGTAGAGCTGGTGGACAACCGTGGCCAGTTGTTGAGCTTCCTGGATTCGGAAATTTCCCAGGCATTGAGCTACCACTTCAGCAACAACAACATCACCGTGCGCCACAACGAAGAGTATGAGCGCGTCGAAGGCCTGGACAACGGGGTGATCCTGCACCTGAAATCGGGCAAGAAGATCAAGGCCGACGCCTTGCTGTGGTGCAACGGCCGTACCGGCAACACCGACAAGCTGGGCCTGGAAAACATCGGCATCAAGGTCAACAGCCGTGGCCAGATCGAGGTTGACCAGGCTTACCGCACCACCGTGCCGAACATCTACGGCGCCGGTGACGTGATCGGCTGGCCGAGCCTGGCCAGTGCTGCGCACGACCAGGGGCGCTCTGCGGCGGGCAGCATCGTCGACAATGGCAGCTGGCGCTTCGTCAATGACGTACCGACCGGTATCTACACCATTCCGGAAATCAGCTCGATCGGCAAGAACGAGCAGGAACTGACCCAGTCCAAGGTGCCGTACGAAGTGGGCAAGGCCTTCTTCAAGAGCATGGCGCGTGCGCAGATCGCCGGCGAGCCGCAGGGCATGCTGAAGATTCTGTTCCACCGTGAAACCCTGGAAATCCTCGGCGTGCACTGCTTCGGCTACCAGGCTTCGGAAATCGTCCACATTGGCCAGGCGATCATGAATCAGCCGGGTGAGCTGAACAACCTGAAGTACTTCGTCAACACCACGTTCAACTACCCGACCATGGCCGAAGCCTACCGGGTAGCTGCCTACGACGGCCTGAACCGGCTTTTTTGAGCGGCTCCGACCGGTGGCCTGAGCCGGTCGGAGAGACCGATTTCAACCCTACCCGAGGGTGGTCTTGGCCAAACCGGGAAAGTCTGTAATCAGGCTGTCCACGCCAAAGTCAGCGAGCCGGCGCATCAGTGCCGGTTCGTTGACCGTCCACACCGACACGTGCAAACCCTGGCCCTGTGCTTTCAGCAGGCGCTCGGGGGTGCACAGCGTCCAGTTCAATGCCAGCAGCTCGCAACCGTAGTTCTGTGCCACCTTCAGTGGGTCGAGCCAGGCGTACTCGGCGACCAGCCCGCGTTTCACGTCCGGCACCAACTCCACGGCCGCGCCCAGCACTTCGCGTGAGCTGGAGGTGATGGTGACCTTGTCCAGCAGGCCGTACTGCTGGGCCAGTTCGCGAATCGCCAGCACGGTAGTGGCGGCGCGGGTGCGCGAAGCGCTTTTCACTTCCAGTTGCCAGTGCTCGAACGGGCATTTCTCGAACAGCTCTTCCAGTTTCGGGATAGGGCAGGGCTGCACATGGCCTGGGCCGCCGTTGCGCGCATCGATCTTCACCAGGTCGGCGGCAGGGTGATCGACCACCTTGCCGCGTCGGCCGGTGGTGCGCTTGAGGGTTGGATCGTGGATCACCATCAGCTCGTTGTCGGCCGACAGGTGCAGGTCCAGCTCGCAGCGGGTGACGCCGTGGGACAGGCACTGGCGGAAGCTGTGCAGGGTATTCTCGGGCGCTTCGCCCTTGGCGCCGCGATGGCCGTAGATCAGGGTCACGTTCGTTCCTTCAAATCAGAGAAAAACAGGGTCATGAGGCGGGATCGTTCTGTTCCAGCTGCTGGCGCCGTTGTTGTTGCTGGCGCTGCAGGATGTAGCGAGCCAGCAGTTGGCGCTGGGCGTCGGTCATGTCGATGAACTCGGTGCCGACCTCGAAGCCGCCCTCGGGGCAGGGGTCGCAATGGGTGACCTTGCCGCGCAGCAGCAAGCCATGGGCGCGCGGCATCAGCACCATCTTCACTTTCACCCGGGTGCCCGGGGCAATGTGCGTCGCCTGCGCGAATTCGATACCGCCTTCGGAAAGGACCACCGGCAGAGGCTGGCCTACTTCGCCGAGCAGGGTCTGGGCAACGACTGCGCTAAGCAGGTCGAGGCGTTTGTTCTGTGCCCGCAGGAAGGCCGCCAGGGTGCGGTCCTTGTCGCTCAACTGACGCAGCAGGTGCTGCGACTCGAAGTCGGACAAGTGCAACTCGCTGAGCAGGTTGAACAGCGGAGAATCATCTTGCAATACATCTGGCTCAAGGGCTTCGGCCGCGCTGAGGGGGCTGATTTGAAGTGCGATCCGATCTTCGATGCGGTAGTATTCGCGGCGATCTTCTTCGTCTAATGTCGTCATGGCGAACCCAAGGTAGCGGCGGTGGTCCGAGTGTAAAGCCGCCGTAGGCGCCTCGCCACAAGGACGTTCCCTTTCATCCGAACAAGCCCCGACATGTTCAGACCTCTTTTCGCATTCATAGGCACGCGTTATACCCGTGCCAAACGCCGTAATCACTTCGTCTCGTTCATTTCCCTGACCTCGATGATCGGCCTCGCCCTGGGCGTGGTGGTGATGATCGTGGTGCTGTCGGTGATGAACGGTTTCGACCACGAGATGCGCACCCGCGTGCTGGGCATGATCCCCCATGCCACGCTGGAGAGCGGCCAGCCCATTGCCGACTGGCCTGCCCTTGCCCAACAAGTAAAGCAGAATCCGCAGGTGGTGGCGGTTGCGCCGTTCACCCAGATGCAGGGCCTTCTGACCCATGACGGCAAGGTGCAGAAGGTGCTGCTCAACGGCATCGACCCGGCCCGCGAGCGTGAGGTGTCGATCATCGACAACTTTGTCCTGCAAGGCCGCCTCGACCAGTTGGCGCCGGGTGAGTGGGGCATCATGATCGGCGACAAGGCTGCGGCCAAGCTGGGTGTGGCCATCGGCGACAAACTCACCTTCGTCGCCCCCGAGGTCAGCGTGACGCCGGCCGGCATGTTCCCGCGCATGAAGCGCTTCACCGTGGTTGGCACCTTCCACGTGGGCGCGGGCGAGATCGACGGTTACCTGGGGCTGACCAACATCAGCGACCTTTCCCGCCTGCACCGCTGGAAGCCCGACCAGGTGCAGGGCTTGCGCCTGAAGTTCGACGACCTGTTCCAGGCGCCACGCGTGGCCTGGAGCATCGCCCAACAGCTGGGCGACCAGGAGTTCTACAGCCGTGACTGGACCCGCACCCACGGCAACCTGTACCAGGCCATCCGCATGGAAAAGGCCATGATCGGCCTGCTGTTGCTGCTGATCGTGGCGGTGGCGGCGTTCAACATCATTTCCACCCTGGTGATGGTGGTCAACGACAAGCGCGGCGACATTGCCATCTTGCGCACGCTGGGCGCCACGCCCGGGCAGATCATGCTCATCTTCATGGTCCAGGGCACGGTGATCGGGGTGATCGGTACCCTGATCGGCGCCGTGGTCGGGATCGTTGCCGCGCTGAACGTGAGCGCAGCCATTGCAGGCATCGAGAAGCTGATCGGGCACAAGTTCCTCAATGCCGACGTGTACTTCATCGATTACCTGCCGTCGCAGATCCAGTCCCAGGACGTATACATGGTCTGCGGTGCGGCGCTGGTCCTGAGTTTCTTCGCCACCCTGTACCCGGCCTGGCGTGCGGCCCGCACCCAGCCTGCAGAGGCGCTACGTTATGAGTGAGTCGCGCATGAGTGATAAAGCCGTTCTGAGTTGCCGCAACCTGGGCAAGTCTTACGACGAAGGCCCGGAATCGGTGAAGGTGCTGTCCGGGCTCAACCTTGAGCTGCATGCCGGTGAGCGGGTGGCCATTGTCGGTAGCTCCGGCTCGGGCAAGAGTACCTTGCTCAACCTGCTGGGCGGCCTTGATCGGCCGACCCAAGGCAGTGTCTGGCTGGCTGGCGAAGAGCTGTCGGCGCTGGGTGAACGTGCCCGTGGCCTGCTGCGCAACCGTGAGCTGGGCTTTGTCTACCAGTTCCACCACCTGTTGCCGGAATTCACCGCCATCGAGAACGTGTGCATGCCGCTGCTGATCGGCCGCACGCCCATCCCCGAGGCCCGGGAGCGTGCCGAAGCGCTGCTCAAGCGTGTGGGCCTGGGTCACCGCTTGAGCCACAAGCCGGCCGAGCTGTCTGGTGGTGAGCGCCAGCGTGTGGCGATTGCCCGGGCACTGGTCAACCGCCCCGGCCTGGTGATGCTCGACGAGCCTACCGGCAACCTCGACCACCATACCGCCCAAGGTATCCAGGAACTGATGCAGGAGCTGTCCAGCTCGTCGCGCACGGCGTTCCTGGTGGTGACCCACGACCTCAACCTGGCGCGGCAGATGGACCGTGTATTGAAGCTCGACGACGGCCACCTGGTGGCGATCTGATCGACTGCTCGGGGTGGCAGGTGCCGCCCCGTTTTCCTGTTTTCATTGGGTGATTTCGTACATGTTCAGACCCTTGCCCATCTTCATCGGCGCGCGCTACACCCGAGCCAAGCGCCGCAACCACTTCATCTCGTTCATCTCGATGACCTCGATGATCGGCCTGTCGCTGGGCGTGCTGGCGATGATCGTGGTGCTGTCGGTGATGAACGGCTTCCAGCGCGAAATGAGCTCGCGCATTCTCGGCCTGGTACCGCATGCCGCCATCCTCGGAGTGCAGCCGCTGGACGACTGGCACAAGGTGGCCGACGCAGCCCTGCGGAACCCGGCGGTGATGGCGGCTGCGCCGATTACCGAAATGGAGGGCATGCTCTCGTACAAGGGTGCGATGCAGCCGATCCAGGTGGGCGGTATCGACCCGGCCGAAGAGGGCAAAGTCTCGATCGTTGGTCAGCACATTGTCCAGGGCCGCCTGCAGGACCTGCAGCCGGGTGAGTTTGGTGTGGTCATCGGTGAATTGACCGCGCGGCGCTTCCGCCTGAACACCGGCGACAAACTGACCCTGATCGTGCCGGAAATCAGCAAGGAGCCGGGTGGTATCACCCCGCGCATGCAGCGCCTGACGGTGGTCGGCATCTTCAAGGTCGGCGCCGAGCTGGATGGTTCGCAGGCCTATATCCACGTGGCCGATGCCGGCGAGATGCAACGCTGGGCACCGGGCCAGGTGCAGGGCGTGCGCCTGAAACTGCAGGACCTGTATGCCGCGCCGCAGGTGTCAAAGGCGATTGCGGCCGGGCTGGGTGACGCCTACCGCGCCGATGACTGGTCGCACACCCAGGGCAGCCTGTTCAGCGCCATGAAGATGGAAAAGACCATGATCGGCCTGCTGCTGATGATGATCATCGCCGTGGCGGCATTCAACATCATTGCCACCTTGGTGATGGTGGTGAACGACAAGGGGCCGGACATTGCCATTCTGCGTACCTTGGGTGCCACGCCCGCGCAGATCATGGGCACGTTCATGGTCCAGGGTAGCCTGATTGGTGTGGTCGGGACGTTGATCGGCGGCGTGCTGGGCGTGATTGCAGCGTTCAATGTCAGCCAGATCGTGGGTTGGCTGGAGCGGGTGAGCGGGCAGCACATCTTTACGTCGGACGTGTACTTCGTCAGCAGCTTGCCGTCGCAATTGCAGTGGGGCGATGTGGTGATGATCTGCACGGCCGGGTTGGTGATGAGCTTCCTGGCGACCATTTACCCGGCTTATCGGGCGTCGCAGGTGCAGCCGGCGATTGGCCTGGCGGTTTGATGTTGGCCTGAGGCACTGGGGGCGCTTTGCGCCCCTTTCGCGACACAAGGCCGCTCCTACATGGATAGTGTCCGTCGGCGAATACGCGGTTTCTTGTAGGAGCGGCCTTGTGTCGCGATGGGCTGCGAAGCAGCCCCAATTTCACCGATCTTGAGTGAACTCGATCACAAACCGTGTCCACCCATCTTCACATTCCGCCCGAATGCCCCCGCCATGGGCCTGCACGATCGACCGGGTAATCGCCAAGCCCAACCCTGCATGCTCGCTACTGCCTTCGCGCCGCGCCGGGTCCACACGGTAAAAGCGGTCGAACAAGCGCGGCAAAGCAGCAGGCTCGATGGCCGGCCCGGTATTGGCCACGCTGATTCTCGGCCCTGGCGCCAGCGTCACCCTTACCTGCCCACCCGCCGGGGTAAAGCGCATGGCATTATCCAGCAGGTTGGACAGCGCCCGGCGCAGCATATGCCGGTCACCGTGCAGCACGGCCTCACCCTCGCGCAGCATCTGCACGTTGTTGTCTTCGGCCAGCGGCGCGTAGTACTCCAGCAGCGCATCGACCTCGTCATGCAACGCCAATGGCGCTTGCCCCGGTACCAGCAAACCGTGGTCGGCCTTGGCCAGAAACAACATGTCGTTGATCATCTGCGCCATCCACTGCAGTTCTTCCAGGTTGCCATGCAGCGCTTCGCGGTACTCCTCGAGGCTGCGCGGGCGGGTGAGGGTAACCTGGGTATGGGTCAGCAGGTTGGACAGCGGCGTGCGCAGCTCATGGGCAATGTCGGCAGAAAATGCCGACAAGCGTTGGAAGGCATCGTCCAGGCGCTGCAGCATGGCGTTCATGCTGGTGGCCAGTTCGGCCAGCTCTTCGGACATCTGCGCCACCGGCAGGCGTGTGGTGAGCGAGCGTGCCGACACGCTGGCGGCCACCTGGCCCATCTGCCGTAACGGGCGCAGGCCGCTGCGGACCGCCCAGGCGCCGAGCAGCGCGGTGGCCAGCGCTGAAAGGCCGACAGTCAGCCAGATCAGGCGTTGCATGCCCTGCAGGAAATGCTGGTGGTGGGTGATGTCGAGGTACAGGGCCAGTTGTGGCGACTGCACGGCGCCCTGCGCCAGGGGCACAGCCAGGCTGCGGTAATCGGTGCCTTGTGCATGCAGGGTGGCCAGCCCGGCGGGCAGCGGTGCCTGCGGTAGCCCGGTGCGGCTTTCGAACCAGGTGGTGCCGTCGCTGCCGCTGATGCGCAGGGCCAGGTCGGCCTGGTGGCTCAGCTCATCGCGCAGGGCCGGCAGGCGTGCCTGCAGCTCGGTTGGGGTGGCGATGCCAGCCAGTTGCGTACGGAACACTGACAGGCGCGAGTCCAGAAGTTGCTGGTCGAGTTCGACGAAGTGCTGCTCGCTGGCCCGGCTGAACAACACGCCAGCGCCCAGCGAAACCGCGGCGGTGCAGGCGGCGAATAACAGTGCCAGACGGCTGCCGAGAGAGACCCTGCGCATCATTCCGTGCGCTCTTCCAGTACATAGCCCATGCCGCGTACGGTGTGGATCAGCTTGTTGGGGTGCGGGTCGTCGATTTTCAGGCGCAGGCGGCGTATCGCCACTTCGATGACGTTGGTGTCGCTGTCGAAATTCATGTCCCACACCTGCGAGGCGATCAGCGATTTTGGCAATACCTCGCCCTGGCGGCGCAGCAGCAGTTCGAGCAGGGAAAATTCCTTGGCGGTCAGGTCAATGCGCTGTCCGGCGCGCTCGGCGCGGCGGCGGATCAGGTCCAGGCGCAGGTCGGCCAGACTCAGGGTAGTGTCCTGGCTGGGGCTGTTGCCACGGCGCAGCAGGCTGCGCACCCGGGCCAGCAGTTCGGAAAAGGCGAACGGCTTGACCAGATAGTCGTCGGCGCCCAGCTCAAGGCCATGCACGCGGTCCTCGACGGCGTCACGGGCGGTGAGGAACAGTACCGGCGTATCCAGACCGGCCTGGCGCACAGCTTGCAGAATCTGCCAGCCGTCACGGCCGGGCAGCATCACGTCGAGGATCAAAAGGTCGTGGTCGCCGGTCAGGGCCAGGAACTGGCCGGTTTCGCCATCGGTGGCCAGCTCGGTGGCGAAGCCGGCCTCGCTCAAGCCCTGGCTCAGGTACTGGCCGGTGCGGGCCTGGTCTTCGACGATCAGCAGTTTCATTCGGTGGCTTGCCTCCAGCAGGGGCCGGGTGATGCTGAAATGATACGTGACGAAGCGCAGGCACGCCCAAGCTGACAAAGTTGTAATCTCCCTGTCAGGTAGCTGCCAGTCGCCCGTGACTAAGGTGGCCTCATCCTGTTGTACATTTTCGGAGTCATCATGAAACGCCTGTTCATCGCCGCCCTTGCCCTGGCCAGCCTGCCGACCTTTGCCGGCGAGCCGCAAATTTTCGCCTTTGGCGAGCCGGCCCCGGCGAACAAAGCCACCCGCACGGTCAACGTGGTGCTCAAGGACATCGCCTTCGAGCCCAAAAACCTGCAGGTAAAAGCCGGCGAGACGGTGCGCTTCGTACTGGTCAACGAGGGTAAGCTGCCGCATGAATTCAACTTGGGTGACAAGGCCATGCATGCCGAGCACCAGAAGGAAATGGTCGCCATGCAAGGCAAGATGTTCACCGAGGCCATGAACCACGAAGGCATGGACCACGGCCAGATGATGGAACACGGCGGCGGCCATGGCCACGGTGGCGGCAACACGGTGCTGGTCATGCCAGGCCAGCGCGCCGAGCTGACCTGGGCCTTCCGCAAGTCGGCGCCTATAGAGTTTGCCTGCAACGTGCCAGGGCATTATCAGGCTGGCATGGTCGGGGCGTTGACCATCGAGTGACTTGCGCTCCAAGGCAGGGTGCAAAACCGGTAGACTAGGGGCAATTTCGAACCTCTAGGTCAGTTTCCATGCATCCTGCTGCCGAACACTCGCCGCTGGGCAAGTCCAGCGAATACATCGCCACCTACTCCCCGGAGCAGCTGTTCCCGATCCCGCGTACTGCCAAGTGGGCCGAGCTGGGCGTCACCGCGCAGACCTTGCCCTGGCAGGGCGTGGATTACTGGAACTGCTTTGAGCTGAGCTGGCTGCTGCCGTCGGGCAAACCGGTGGTGGCGATCGGCGAGTTCGCCATCCCGGCCGACTCGCCGAACATCATCGAGTCCAAGTCGTTCAAGCTGTACCTCAACTCGCTGAACCAGACGGTGTTTGCCTCGCTGGGCGAATTGCAGGCCTGCCTGGAGAAGGACCTGTCTGCCGCGGCCGGCAAGCCGGTGGGCGTGAAGGTACGTACCTTGGCTGAAGTCGAGGCCCAAGGCGTGGAGGCCTTGCCGGGGCTGTGCATCGATGCGCTGGACGTTGCCATCAGCAACTACGAGCAGCCGCAGCCAGAGCTGCTGCGCTGCAACCCGGAGCACGTGGTGCAAGAAACCTTGCACAGCCACCTGCTGAAGTCCAACTGCCCGGTAACCGGCCAGCCGGACTGGGGCAGCGTGGTGGTCGAGTACAAAGGCAGGGCGCTGGACCACGCCAGCCTGCTGACCTATCTGATCAGCTTCCGCCAGCATGCCGACTTCCATGAACAGTGCGTCGAGCGCATTTACCTGGATTTGAAGAATCTGCTGCAGCCGGAGCACCTGACGGTTTATGCGCGGTATGTGCGCCGGGGTGGGCTGGATATCAACCCGTACCGTAGCACTGGGGCGATCAGCCCGGATAACAAGCGGCTGGTTCGGCAGTAAGGCTCAAGTACGTTGGGGGCGCTCTGCGCCCCTTTCGCGACACAAGGCCGCTCCCACAGGTTCAGCGCATGATCAGGGTTTTGCGCTGAACCTGTGGGAGCAGCCTTGTGCTGCGAATGGGCTGCCGAGCAGCCCCAGCTGCTTCAGATCCCCATGCTGTGCAGCGAGTTGGCAATGCTGCGCAGGGTGGCGGTGAGGTCGGGATGATCGGCCTCGAAGCGTTCGATGGCCAGGTTCACGCCATCCACCAGGTTGTTGTCTGGCGTGGCTTCCTCAAGTTTCAGTTGCGCCTCGATCTGGCGAGCTTCTTCGTGCAGCGCGGCCAGTTCGTCTTCCGAAAGCGGTACATTGCGGTCCAGTTGCTCGCGCAAGCTGTTCAGGCGCTCTTGCAATTCGCGGGCAGGCATTGGTAGTTCTCCATCAAGGGCTTGGCAAACCATGGACCTCAGCGAAGCGGCAAAGGTTCTGGCCTGTCTTCAGCGTAATCCACCTGCCGCCGCTTTGCATGATCCGCGTCAAAGGTGCTGTATCAGGGTTTTTCACCTTTGCGCCGGCGCTGGGCGATGTCTTCTAGGCAGGTGTCCAGCGCTTCCAGATGGTCGATGACCGAGTGCACGCCCAAGCCGAACAGTTCCAGCGTCGCCTTGCCGCGGGCCACGTCCTGTTGCTGCGAGGTCATGGCCTGCCATTGCCGCGAGCTGCGATCGCAGAACGGGCTGCAGGCGGCCAGGCCCACCGTCCACAAGCCCGCGTTAAGCCCGGACTGCAGCAGGCGCGGGTCGCCGCTGACCAGTACACAGCCATCCAGGCGTTCACTGTCCAGGGTCATCAGTGCCTGCCAACAGGCGTTGGGCGCCGGCCAGCGTACGCCGTTTACCGAATGCCCCGGCAGCCAGCCGGGCAGTACGTGGGCCAGGCGCTTGCTTTGGGTGGCGCCGAGGTCATCCAGCCAGATGCACGGCACTTGGTGCTGGCGCAGCTTGGCGAGGGTCGCCAAGGCGCCGGGGGCGGGCGAGGGGGCGCCACCATTGGCGGCCTGTACCAGGCAGCCGCGCAAGCCGAACAGTACGGCAGTGAAGGTGGGTGCAGCGTCCATGGCAACTTCCCCCAAATAGTCCGCAGGCTATTCGGTGATTGTTACCACCCTGTGACATCGGCCCTTTTGCAACAGTTGTTCACAAAATATTGAGCAAACATGTGTAAAGCTGTTTATCAGCCCGCAAGCCTCTATACTGCCGCCTTACCAGCAGCGCGACCCGTTGCGCTTGCGGCCGAGAAATTCGATGGAGAGACATCTATGCGTAGGATCGGTGCCAGTGTGATCGAACGAGTCACCCAGGCCTGTGTCTGCGCCAGCATGCTGCTGGCGCCCGTGGCAGCCACCCAGGCAGCCACCGAGGAAGATCCCTGGGAAGCGGTCAACCGGCCGATCTTCCGCTTCAACGATACCCTCGACACCTATGCCCTCAAGCCGTTGGCCAAGGGCTACCAGGCGGTCACTCCGCAGTTCCTTGAAGATGGCATCCACAACATCTTCCGCAACCTGGGTGACGTGACCAACCTGGCCAACAACGTGCTGCAGCTCAAGCCCCATGCGGCGGGGGTGGATACTGCGCGGCTGATCGTCAACACCACCTTCGGCCTGGGCGGTTTCTTCGACGTGGGCACCAAGATGGGCCTGCAGCGCAATGACGAAGACTTTGGCCAGACCCTGGGCTACTGGGGGGTGCCGAGCGGCCCGTATGTGGTCATCCCGCTGCTGGGGCCAAGCACGGTGCGTGACGGCGTGGCCAAGTACCCGGACAGCTACACCAAGCCTTACCGCTACATCGACCATGTGCCGACGCGCAATTCGATCTTTGCCCTGGACGTGATCGACACGCGTGCCGACCTGCTGTCGGCCGAGAAGCTGATTCAGGGTGACAAGTATATCTTCATTCGTAACGCCTACCTGCAGAACCGCGAGTTCAAGGTCAAGGATGGCGAAGTCGAAGACGACTTCTGATCTGTGAACAGGGGCCGCAACAGGCCCCTTTTCAATGCATGGCCAGCACGCGCAGCCCGAACTTCTGCTGCCCACCCGGCTGGTCGGCAATCCATACCACTTCGGTGCTGGCATGCAGCCCTTTGAGCGCCGGGTGGTCGGAATCGATCCGCACCTCGATATGATCCCCCACCTGGAAGCGTTGCGGCGCCTGCACTTGCATGCCGCTGCTGGACAGGTCCAGGCACACGGCTGCGATCACCTGGCCCTCATGCAGCAGGCTGACCGCGGTATCGATGCGCATGCGGATGAAATCGCGTTTTTCGCTGTGGCTGGAGGGCGTGTGGGGCATGCTGCATCCTTCCCATCGGGGTACGCTGGTCGACTTTCTTATAACTCCCAGTGATTTGCCCTGTAAAGAGCGGCGAGGTCGACCCTTGCATGCTTGAAACGCCTGCCGGATGGGAGTACCGTCTGCGCCTTACAAGGTACCTCTGAACAGTTGCCGGGCAGGTGTTCTTGTCCTACAACTCAAGTAGAGTGTGACCACAAAGAATTCCCGTAGCTGGCCGTCTGCTTTGCCGACACCGCTGCACCCACCCAAATCGGCGCCGTTCGCCCACATGCAGAAAACCAGTGCAACGCTGCTGATTATCGATGACGACGACGTGGTCCGTGCGAGCCTCGCCGCCTATCTTGAAGACAGTGGCTTCAGCGTCCTCCAGGCCGGTAATGGCCAGCAGGGGCTTCAGGTCTTCGAAGAACACCAGCCCGACCTCGTAATCTGCGATCTGCGCATGCCGCAGATGGGCGGCCTCGAACTGATCCGTCAGGTGAGCGAGCGTGCGCCGCAGTTGCCGGTGATCGTGGTGTCTGGTGCCGGTGTCATGAGTGATGCGGTGGAAGCCTTGCGCCTGGGCGCCGCCGACTACCTGATCAAGCCGCTGGAAGACCTGGCCGTACTTGAGCATTCGGTGCGCCGTGCACTCGACCGCTCGCGCCTGGTGCTGGAAAACCAGCGCTACCGCGACAAGCTCGAAGCGGCCAACCGCGAGCTGGAGGCCAGCCTGCACCTGCTGCAGGAGGACCAGACCGCTGGTCGCCAGGTGCAGATGAACATGCTGCCGGAAAGCCCCTGGGTAGCTGGCGAGTTCGCCTTCGAGCATCAAATCATCCCGTCGTTGTACCTGTCGGGTGATTTTGTAGACTACTTCCGCGTGGACGAGCGGCGCATTGCCTTCTACCTCGCGGATGTTTCCGGGCATGGAGCGTCGTCGGCCTTTGTCACCGTGCTGTTGAAATTCATGACCACGCGGCTCATGTTTGAGCTAAAGCGCAGCAGGATGCGCGAGTTCAAGCCGTCCGAAGTGCTCAGTCACATCAACCGCGGCCTGATCAACAGCAAGCTGGGCAAGCACGTCACCATGGTTGGCGGGGTGATCGATGAAGAGTCTGGTCTGTTGACCTACGCCGTGGGTGGCCACTTGCCTCTGCCTGTGCTGCATACCCCTGTGAACACCCGTTACCTGGAAGGCCGTGGCCTGCCGGTGGGGCTGTTCGACGAGGCCACCTATCAGGACCTGGTCGTGGAGCTGCCACCGCAGTTCAGCCTCAGCCTGATGTCCGATGGCATTCTGGACCTTTTGCCGGGTGACACGCTCAAAGATAAAGAAGCCGCCTTGCCGGAGATCGTCAGGGCAGCAGGTGGCAGCCTGGATGGGCTGCGTCAACGATTCGGATTAGCTACGCTTGGGGAGATGCCGGATGATATCGCCCTATTGGTGTTAAGCAGGAACCTTCAATGAGTACCGGTAGAATCCAGTTCGCCGAGCAGAGCGGTACCTTCGTACTGAAATTCGTCGGTGAAGTGCGCCTGACCCTGTGTTCGGCGCTGGATGCGACGATCGAGAAGATATTCACGGCGTTGAACTTCTCGGCGATTGTCATCGACCTGACCGAAACCGAGAGTATCGACAGCACCACATTGGGCCTGCTGGCCAAGCTGTCGATCCTGTCGCGGCAGAAGGTAGGCCTATTGCCGACCGTGGTCACCACCAACCCGGACATTTCCCGGTTGTTGCAGTCGATGGGTTTCGATCAGGTGTTCAACATCGTCGATCGCCCGATTCCGTGCCCTGAGTGCTTGACCGACCTGCCGTCGCAGGACCAGAACGAAGACGTGGTGCGCTCCAAGGTATTGGAGGCGCACAAGATTCTCATGGGCCTGAACGACTCCAACCGCGAAGCCTTCCATGACCTGGTCAATGCGCTGGAGCGGACCTGATCGTTAACCTGTGCCGGCCCTTTCGCGGGTAAACCCGCTGCCACAGGGATCTGCACAGGTCTGAAAGGCCCACGATCCCTGTGGGAGCGGGTTTACCCGCGAAGAGGCCAGCACAAGCTGAATACTCGACTCAGCCAACAAACTCGGTAGCCTCACCCCCACCCGCATCCAGCTGATACACCCGTGCCGGCCGCCCCTGCTCATCAAAGAACACCTGCCCCAACCCCGCACCGTTCCACAAGCGCTCCCCGGCCTTACTGTGGCTGGGCGTACGCGGCACCACCTCCATCTCCCGGCGTTTGGTAAACCAGTTCAGGGGCGAGCGCGGCGCATACAGCCAGCGGTTGAGTCGGTCGAGTACATCCAGCAAGCGCCGGGGGAACTCGTTCTTGATCCCGCTGCTGGTCACCTGCCACAAATGCGGGCTGCGCTGGCGGTGGCGGATCAGCACTTCATAGACGAACGAGTAGTGCACATCCCCGGACAGCACCACGTAGTGCCCCGGCGTGCGCGAGTGGCGGAAGATGTTGAGGATGACCTGCGCCGCACCCCGGTGGGCCATCCAGTTTTCGGCATCCACCAAAAGCGGGTAGCCCAGCCAGCTGAATACTTTCTGCACGGTCTCGATCAGCTTCACGCCAAAAATCGGCGCAGGCGAGACGATGACCGCTGACGGGTGGTCGAGTAGCGCCTGCTGCAACTCGCTCAGCGCTTCCCAGTCGAGCAGGCCGGACGGCTTGGCCAGGTTGCTTTCGCTGCGCCAGCGGCGGGTACGGGTGTCCAGTACCAGCAAGGGAGGGTTTGTCGGCAAGCTGAATTGCCAGCCCTGAAAGCGCAGCAGTTCGCCGATCAGTTCATCGCGGGCCTCGCTGCACAATGCCTGGCATTGCCTGACCAGTGCCTTGCAGCTGTCCGGATCGTTACCCCAGGCCTGACACAGCAGGTAGCCAAGCAGTGCGTTGCCAATGATCCGCCGCGAGAAGGGGTGGCCGTAGGCGGTTTCTTCCCACTGTGCCGAGAGGTTCCAGTCGTCGGTGATGTCGTGGTCGTCGAAGATCATCAGGCAGGGTAGGTGGGCCATCACCCGCGCCACCTGACCGAGGTTTTCGGCAAACGCCTGGATCAGCGGCAGCTCCTGTCGATAACGGGCCTGGCGCTGCTCGGTCAGCCCGCTGGGCATCGCCATGTCCACCAACTGCCAAGGCACGGGTGACCACACCAGCAGGTACATGGCCATGACCTCGGCGAAGGTCACCAGGTGGTTGTCGGCGTTGCTGGACGAAAAGATCGGCTTGCGCTTGCCGCCAAAAAACCGCTCGCGCAAGGTATCGTTGGTTTCCTGCGCCGGCAGCAGGTCGGCGCGGTGGTAGTAGCTGGCCGGGTGCTGGTACAGCGCCTGGCTGTCGGCAACCACGGCGCCATCCAGCTGCTCGTCGAACAGGCCCAGGCGCTCGATCAGGCTATGGATAGCACGCAGCATCGGGCCGGCGACATCGTCGGCGTACACTTGGTCGCCGGTCATCAGCAGCACGGCGGGGCGATCTTCAGGCTGCTCGCAGGCCTGCAGCAGGCGGTCAGCGCACAGCAAGCCATCGGCAGCGGGGTGGTGCGGCTTGCGGCAGGAACCGTGCAGCAAGTGGTCGAGACGGTCGCGCAGCACCAGGCTCGGGCGCTGGGTACCGGGGTAGAGCAGGTGCGGCGCCCAGCCCGCGATGCCCTGGCCATTGATGAGCAGGTCGTAGTCGAGCTGCTGGTTGCAGGGCAGGGGTTTGGCGAAGTGGATTTCCAGCAGGTGAATGAAAGCGTGCTGGCCGACCGGGACGACCTGGCAATCCACCTTGGCCTCGCTTGCCGGGAGGATGAATGCGGGTTGCAGCGGTTGGGTTGCGACCAGCCAGATGGCCAGGCGCTGGGGTTCCAGGCGGCGCAGTACCGGGCCGGTGAGTACGAGAGGCAAGGGGGTAGAGGAGGTCATCGACAGCTCGGGTGGCTTATCGGGCCTCTTCGCGGGTAAACCCGCTCCCACAAGTACAGCGCCAATTTCAGGCCTGTGGGTATGCGTGTGGGAGCGGGTTTACCCGCGAAGAGGCCCTGGAATTCAATTCACAACTAAAGCTTGGCAAAACAAAACGGGCGGAAAATGCTGAACACTTCCCGCCCGTCAGGCAAATCCGATATGTGTCAGGCCTTTTCAGCCATCAACTTCTCCAGTTTCTCCTGGTCCCGCGCAAACTGGCGAATCCCCTCGGCCAGCTTCTCGGTGCCCATGGCATCCTCGTTCATTGCCCAGCGGAACTGGCTTTCATTCAGCTGCTGCTTGGCCTCGCCGGCACTGCCCGGCTTGAGCACACGCGGCAGTTCACCTTGGTCATCGCTCAACTGCTGCAACAGTTCAGGGCTGATGGTCAGGCGGTCACAGCCGGCCAGCTGCTCGATCTGGCTGATATTGCGGAAGCTGGCGCCCATGACCACCGTGTTGTAGCCATTGGCCTTGTAGTAGTTGTAAATGCGCGTCACCGATTGCACGCCAGGGTCGTCGGCGCCCACGTAATCCGTGCCGGTGCTCTTTTTGTACCAGTCGTAGATACGGCCCACGAACGGCGAAATCAGGAACACACCGGCATCGGCGCAGGCCTGGGCCTGGGCGAAGGAGAACAGTAGCGTGAGGTTGGTCTGGATGCCTTCTTTTTCCAGCTGCTCGGCAGCACGGATGCCTTCCCAGGTGGAGGCCAGCTTGATCAGCACGCGGTCTTTGGAAACCCCGGCTGCGTCATACAGCCCGATCAGCTGGCGGGCCTTGTTCAGCAGCGCCGGTTCATCGAACGACAGGCGGGCATCCACCTCGGTGGAGATACGCCCCGGAATGACCTTGAGAATGCCCGAGCCCACGGCCACCGCGAACTTGTCACAGGCCAGGTCGACATTGCCCTTGGCGTCGGCCTTCACCTGCTTGAGCAAGTCGGCGTAGCCCGGGATGGCAGCGGCCTTGAGCAGCAGGGACGGGTTGGTGGTGGCATCGACCGGCTTCAGGCGGGTGATGGCGTCCAGGTCCCCGGTGTCGGCGACCACGGTGGTGAACTGCTTCAGTTGTTCCAGCTTGGAAGTCATGGGCGTGCTCTGTCCTGTGCATTTACTCGACATTACCCGAGCCCCGACAGCCGCTCAAGGGCCTGTAGAAGCGGGCTTGCCCACGAAGGGCCGTACGTAAGGTGAAGATTCGAGTGCCCGGCTGCCTTGAGGTTCCACATACTGCAATTCTCAAGCTCGCACGATCGTCTGTAGGAGCGGCCTTGTGCCGCGATAGGGCTGCAAAGCAGCCCCAGGGTTTCCGCGCAGATGCCTATATTGCTGGGGCTGCTTTGCAGCCCTGTCGCGGCACAAGGCCGCTCCTACAACGGCCCTGTCGCGTGTAGTATCACCGCCCTTGCAACAACTCCACCGCCTGGTCAAACACGGCCAGCGGCTGCGCCGCCTTGTGAATGTCTGCCGACAGCAACTGACGGAAGCGCCGCGCCCCCTTGAACCCTTGGGCCAGCCCCAGAATATGCCGGGTAACGTGGTGCATCGCGCCGCCACTGCCCATGTGCGCCACAATATAAGGCCGCAATTGCGCCAGCACTTCGCTACGGCTGACCACCGGCGCTTCGCTGCCAAACAGCCGCTGGTCCACCTCGGCCAGCAAGTAAGGGTTGTGATACGCCTCACGCCCCAGCATCACACCATCGAAAGTTTCAAGGTGTGCCTGGCATTCGTCCAGGGTCTTGATCCCGCCGTTGAGCACGATCTCCAGGTCCGGGAAGTCCGCCTTCAGCTGCGCCGCTACCTCATAGCGCAGGGGCGGCACCTCGCGGTTTTCCTTCGGCGACAACCCCTCCAGAATCGCGATGCGCGCATGCACGGTAAAACTCCGGCACCCAGCCTCGCGCACCTGCCCGACGAAGTCGCACAGCTCGGCATAGCTGTCGCGGCCATTGATGCCGATGCGGTGCTTGACCGTCACCGGTGTCGACACCGCATCCCGCATGGCCTTCACGCAATCGGCCACCAGCGCCGGGTGAGCCATCAGGCAGGCACCGATCATGTTGTTCTGCACCCGGTCGCTCGGGCAGCCGACATTGAGGTTGACCTCGTCATAGCCCGCGTCCTCGGCCAGGCGTGCGCAGGCTGCCAAATCGGCGGGCACGCTACCGCCCAGTTGCAGGGCCAGCGGGTGCTCGGAGGCATCGTGGCGCAGGAAACGGTGGGCGTCGTTGTGCAGCAGGGCACCGGTGGTGACCATTTCGGTGTAGAGCAGGGTTTGCCTGGAGAGCAGGCGCAGGAAGAACCGGCAGTGGCGGTCTGTCCAGTCCATCATAGGCGCAACGGAAAACCGGCGTGTCGGTTCCGCACGTTGAATTACAGCTGATTCTTGGGGCATCTGGGGCACGTATCTGATACCCGGCTCGGTTGCCCGGCGCCGGGTGGATTTGGGGAATGGACATAGTCTACCAACTTGGCCAGCCATACGTCTGGGCCGGTGATGGTTGGCTCACCCTTCTGCCATGGGCCGGGCTACCTCAGCGGCACATAGATATCCGTTTCCCACTGCTCCAGCGGCGTCTCCGGATACACGCTCAAATAATGGAAAAACAACGGATGGTCGCGCAGTTCTTCATTGCTCGACGGCAGCCAGTCCCGGTAAAGCGGGTAGATCGTTTCGCCAATGTAGTCAGGCGAGCCGGTATGCCGAATCACGGCACAACGGCCCGCCGGTATGACCCGTTCATGCACACCGAATTCATTGGCCTGCACAGCCTCGTCCATCTCCCCACAAACGGCGAAGCGAAAGGCGTCGGGCGGGGTGGTGTCGGGGTTGTCGTAGGGGATGCCGAAGGTGCGACTACTGGCCACCGGCGACTGGCCGCTGTTTATGCGCCATTGGCGAAAACGCGCGACGCTTTCACCGACCAGGCTGGGCGCCCCTTGGTGTTCTAGTACGGCTACGCGGGTTTCGGCGAACTCCACGATACGGATCTGCATGGTGATACTCCTGCAAAGGTGTGGAACAACGAATACCGCACTCCAGGCCTGCCAGTTCGGCGCCTTGGCGAACACGCTCGGTGCCATGCCGAAGGCACGCCTGAACGCCCTGGAAAAGGCTTCGGGGCTTTCGAAGCCGGCGCCGAAAGCGGCTTCCAGCACGGGCGTTGCGGGCGATGCGGCCAGTTGGTGCGCCGCGCGTCGAAGCCTCATCAGTTGCACGTATCGTGAAACCGGAACGCCCAGGTATGCCGTGAACTGCCGATGGAAGTGAAACGCCGAAAAGTTGGCGATGCGGCTCAAGGCATTCACCGACAGGTCACCTTCGAGGTGGCTGTCGATGTAGGCAAGCACGGCTTCGAACCGTTTTGCATAGGCAGGGCTGGGTTGTGAGTCAGTCAACGAGCGATGTCTCCGGAAGGTGCGGTGAGCGCTAGCATCCGTTGTTCAGGCATCGAGGTGCCTAGCCGTGATTGCTCTGTTGCGGATTATCCTGAAGCTGCCGGGGATGGCAGCACCGTTGCATTGAACTCAGCGGTCAACTGATCAGCTCTTGCAATCAGAGGGGATGAACGGAAAGTACCAAGGGGCAGCCGACTCGACGTGCAGATGTTGCTGCTTCTTGGGCAGGAACGGTGTATCAAGCGTGCCCAGGGCTATCGAAACCCAGTCGGCAAACTCACCTTCTGAGCGTGACCAGAACAAGGTCGAGCCGCACTCTACGCAAAATTCCCGCACCACCGTCGGCGAAGACGCATAGGTCTTGATACTGGTGGCGCCACGAAGGATGCGCAGCATGCTGCGCGGAACGCTGCCGTATGAAGCGAATGCTGCCCCGTGCCCTTTGCGGCACTGGCTGCAATGGCAGTGGCTTACGGCCTTGGGTGGGGTAAGCAGCAGGTAACTGACCGCTGCGCACAAGCAGCTTCCTTGGTATGCCTCTTTCACTGGCGCTTCCGTGCAGGTGGAAAACGCCAGCGTAACCGCCCCGGCGTGATCAGTCGACCGTGGCACGCCTGCACACCTGCTTCGGTGTCAGCACGGTATCAATAACGAGCATGCAAAATTATTTTTGAGCCGGTGCATCCAGAACGGCACCCGATGGGTAGTTCTTATCAGGCAGTCGGTGATTGCCTGACCCATGATCCCCACGGAGTTCGCCCCATGATCATCAAGCCCGCTTTCTCCCTGCTCGCCGCCTGCCTTGTACTCGCGTCTGCACCCGCCCATGCCCAGTCGGGCGTCCCGGAGGCGGTCAAGGTTCCCGATGGCCACGCCATCATGCTGGAAACCGTCGGTGTCGGTGAGATCACCTACGAATGCCGCGACAAGGCCAATGCGCCAGGCCAGACAGAGTGGTTTTTCGTCGGCCCCAAGGCGGTGCTCAACGACCGCAGCGGCAAGCCTGTGGGTGACTATTTTGGTCCTCCGGCCACCTGGCAGGCCAAGGACGGTTCGAAAGTGACCGGCACCCAGCTTGCAGTCGCCCCGGCGGCCAAAGGCGATATCCCGTATCAACTGGTCAAGGCCAACCCTGCCGAGGGCAAGGGCGCAATGCAGGGGGTCAGCTACATCCAGCGCCTGGCTACGCGCGGTGGGGTAGCGCCTTCCATGGACTGCACGGCACAGAGCAAAGGGGCGCAGCAGACAGTCAAGTACCAGGCGGATTACGTGTTCTGGTCAGCCAAGTGAGGAGGGCTTGAGCAGCACACCAGCGATTGATCATCTACGCTGCTGGACGTGCCCCAGGCCGGTAAGCCAGGGCACCGTCCAGGTTTCATGATGAAGGAACGCCCCATTTTGAATTCGCCCGTTGTTCCATTTGATTTCGAGGGCTGTCTTGCCGCTTGCGCCCAAGGAGACCGCCACGCCTTGCAGGCGCTCTATGAACATGAGGGGGCACGTTTGCTGGGCGTCGCACGGCGCATCGCGCGCGACCAGGCGAGCGCGGAGGACATTGTTCACGATGCCTTTGTCCGTATCTGGACACGTGCTGCCAGCTATGACCCAGCGCGCGGTTCAGCACGGGGCTGGGTGTACAGCATCACCCGTCACCTGGCGCTGAACCTCGTGCGTGACAGCCGCTGGGAAGCCGAGCTGGACGAGCCTGGCATGGGCGCGGCTGTCACACTGGCCCCGGAGCTGGACGACCTGCAACTGTGGTCAGGCTCGGCGAAAATCTATCGCTGCCTTGAGCAACTGCAACCCGCTCCCCAGCGTTGCATCCTGCATGCGTATGTGGACGGTTGCAGCAATGCCGAAATCGCAACCCTGCTGGGTGCGCCGTTGGGCACTGTCAAGGCATGGATCAAGCGAAGCCTGAAGGCCCTGCGGGAGTGCATGACATGAAGCGTACCCCAGGTGATGACAGCGCCGAGGACCTGGACGACCTGGCGGCCGAGTATGTGCTGGGTACCTTGAGTGGCGAGCAGCGTGCTGCCATACAGGACCGTTTGAAAACGGAGCCGGCCGTACGAGCCGCGGTTGATGCCTGGGAGGCGCGACTGCTCGAACTGACCACGCAGGTTGAACCCATCACGCCAAGCCACCGCTTGTGGGGACGAATCGAGCGCAGCCTTGAAGAGGCTTACCCGCCAGGGCATCCACGAGCTGGGTGGTGGCAGCGGCTTGGACTCTGGCAGGGCTTGAGCGCTGCGGGGCTTGCAGCGAGCTTGCTCCTGGCCTTTGCGCTGTTGACCAAGGCGCCGCCTGTGACCACCTACATGGTGGTGCTCGTAGCGCCGTCGGGCCAGGCCCCAGGGTGGGTAGTGCAAGCCAACGATGCGAGCATGATCGAACTGATCCCGCTTGGCGTGGACGATGTGCCCGAAGGCATGACCTTGCAGTTCTGGACCAAGGGCGAGCAGTGGCGCGCACCTGTTTCGTTGGGGTTGGTCAAACCGGGCGAACAGTACCGCGTGCCGCTGACGCGCTTGCCTGCGCTTGAGCCCAATCAGTTGTTCGAGCTGACCCTTGAGAAAGCGGGGGGCTCTCCCACGGGTGCGCCAACGGGCCCGGTGAAGTTCATCGGCCGCGCAGTGAAAGTAATATGACGTAGGTGGGCCCAGGCAATACTGATTTGCTTTGCCGACCGAGGACTCCAGCTTTAAAGTCAACTCAGGGGCGATAGCATTTTCAGGGTGGGTTATGAGAATAGGTGAACTGGCGAAGATCAGCGGGTTGGCGCCATCACGCATCCGCTTCTACGAGGCCAGCGGCTTGATCGGATCTGTCGAGCGCAAAGCAAATGGCTACAGGGACTACGCGCCTGATACCCAGTGGGTTCTGCAGATCATCACCGGGGCGCAGGCGGCGGGGTTTTCATTGGAAGAAATCCGCCAACTGATGCCGATGAATGCCAGCGGCTGGCAGCACGATGAGTTGCTCAGTGGCCTCAAGCAGAAGGTTGAGGAAATCGGCGTTCTACAGCAACGGCTGGCCCAGAACAAAGCGCAACTTCTGCTCGTCATCGAGGGTATTGAGGGTAAACCTCAAGGTATGGCGTGTGCGGAAAATGCGCAACTGTTGATGAATCGTTTACGTGAAGAAGGGGTTGGCCAAGCTTCAGGCAAGCGTTCGGTGAGGCCTTCCTTGAGAAAAAACGCTCGCCAAGGTTCCGAGGCCTGACAGGCTGCCCCCCCCCAACAAAAAGGTCTTGACCTTAAAGTTCACTTTAATCTTATGGTGGCCTCATACCCAGTTGAGGACTGCTCCATGAATGTGTTCGACACCCTGATACTTCCCAACGGTTCGACCATCAAGAATCGAATCGCCAAAGCTGCCATGGAAGAGAACATGGCGGACGCCGATCAGGCACCTTCCGAAGCGCTGATGCGCCTTTATCAAGCATGGGCCGACGGCGGTGCCGGCCTGATCATCACCGGCAACGTGATGGTCGACGGCCGCGCGATGACCGGGCCGGGTGGCGTGGTGTTGCAGGACGATCAGCAACTGGACAAGTTCAAGCGCTGGGCGCGTGTGGGGCGATCCGGCGGTGCGCAGTTCTGGTTGCAGATCAATCACCCAGGCCGGCAGATGCAGGCCAACCTTGGGCAAAAAACCTGGGCACCCTCAGCCGTGCCGCTGGAGCTTGGCAAGCTTTCCAAACGTTTTGTCACGCCGTATGCAATGACCCCTGGCGTGATCGAAGAGGTTATCCAGCGCTTTGCGAATACCGCACGCCTCGGCGAGCGCGCAGGGTTCACAGGCGTGGAAATCCACGCTGCACATGGCTATTTACTGAGCCAGTTCCTGTCGCCGTTGACCAACCAGAGGACGGACGAGTGGGGCGGGGCTCTGGAAAACCGGGCGCGCTTGTTGCTCGAAATCGTCAAGGCGGTCAGGGCTGTGGTTTCTGCGGATTTTGCAGTGGCGGTCAAGCTCAACTCTGCAGACTTCCAGCGCGGAGGCTTCACCGCCGATGACGCGAAAAGGGTAGTTGGTTGGCTCAACGACCTGGGCGTGGATATGGTGGAGTTGTCGGGAGGCAGTTACGAAGTACCGGCCATGCAAGGTGAAGCGCGCGATGGCCGGACCCTGGCTCGCGAAGCATATTTCGTCGAGTTTGCCCGTGATATCCAGACCGTCGCCAGGATGCCGGTGATGGTCACCGGCGGTATACGTCGCCGCCCGGTGGCCGAAAGTGTCGTGCAGCGTGGTGTGGACATGGTGGGCATCGGAACCGCGTTGGCCATCGACCCGCATTTGCCTCGTGACTGGCTTCAGGGCAAGGACAATGCCCCGCAGTTGCCGCCGATAACCTGGAAAAACAAAGCCCTTGCCGCCTTGGCGAACATGGCAGTAGTGAAGTATCAATTGCGCAAACTCAGCCGAGCCAAAAAGCCCGACCCCAGCGTTTCACCGTTACGCGCGCTGATCCTTCAACAACTCGCCATGGCCTTTCGCACTCGTCAGTATCGGAGATGGATAGAAAAGCTTCAGTAGTTTGCCGCGCACGGTATGTCACATTCGCGGTGCATGACTCGAGCATTTGACTGCTCCCTCGACCCGTTTCACTCGCGTCGCCTGCGCTGGCTGATTAAACCTTCACCACACATACTGCAAGCGCAACGTCCAGGTATTCACATCCGGTGACCCTGTGCGCTCGGAGACAGTATCCGAATAGGCAATCAACCCGCCGAACTGGGGCGATAGCATGAAGCCCAGGCTGGCACCCAGCAGTGTGTTCTCTTGCTGGTTGTCCTGGTTCACGCCATTGATTCTGGTTTCCCCGCCTTTGTTGTAGGTGGCGTCGAGAGAGGCCCACAGCGCACGGTTGAAGCTGTAGCTGTAGTGCCCTTCGACGGCATACAGCGGCTTCTGCTCAAGCTTGTTGTCGCCCAGGTAATCCTCATTGTCGCCATACAGCGACACGTAGGTGTTCACCTCCAGCCAGGTCGGCCCGATGGGCGTGCCAAATGCCAGCTCCGGTTTGAACACCCAGCGGTTGGCGCCAATATTGATGATGCGCTTCTTGTCGTAGTCGCCGGTGGGGGCCGTGACCCACAAGGCCCCGGTCAGGAACGTCTCGGGCTGCCAGGTGGCGAACTCTTCCTGGGTCAGCGCCGGCCCGCCGAACAGGTTGTGCACGAAAACCAGCTGCACATCACCCATGCCGCCATTGTGCTTGGTACCGTCGAAAAAACGCGCATCGTCGAATGATGCGCTGACATCGGCATACGGCTGAATTACCTGTATCGCAGAGTTGCGCCCGTCGATGCCGAAGGACCGCGCGTAGCGCAGGATGTACAGGTCGGCGTTCAGCGACAGCCCGTCGATCGGCAATGAAGTGTCGATTGGCGTGTTGGTGTCGATGAGGTTGTAGTAGCCGAAGATCATGTTCAGGTCGGTTGGCAGGTTTTGCCAGTCGCGAGCGTTGTCTGCGTGAGCGTTAACGGAGCAAAGGGAAGCGGCAACGCTGATACCCAACAGGGTTGTGCCGGTACACCACGAGCGTAGAAGCATGTAGGGTCCTCACTGTTCATCCATGGAGTGGCCCCGGCCAGTTGCCGGGGCTTGCGGCAGGGTCAAGGCGTGACGATGTCGAACATGGTCGGGAAGGTATCGAGCAGCCCCAGCAGCTCGTTGACCTTGGCGACGTCGCCCTCCACCTTGGCCTTGCCTGCGGCAACTTCCTTGTCCAGGTCCACGCCGCCCATCATTAGCCCGGCGAAGCCGAGCTTGTCGACCGTCAAGGTGGCATCGGCCTTGTCCAGCACCTTGCCTTCGGTATAGATGATCACGCCGTTGCGTAGCTCAACCGCATAATTGCCGCCATCGGGCTGTTTCCAGTTCAGCAGCACATGCTTGCCAATGGCTTTAGGGCCATTGATCCGCACACCCAGGTAGTCGAGCAGCAGGTCGGGGCTCATCGCCGCCACCATGTCCGGACTCGAGGTGCTGATACCCGGCACCTTCGGTACGCCGTTACGCAGTTCGTATGCGCCCATCAGGTACTCGTTGCGCCAGGTCGGGTTTTCCGTCTGGTAGCCCAGTTGCTCAAAGGCATCGGCTTGCAGGTTGCGCGCCTGCTGATTGGCCGGGTCGGCGAATACCACATGCTTGAGCACCTCGGCGGCCCAGCGGTAGTCGCCCTTGTCGATCGAGGCCTTGGCCTTGGTCATGACCGCTTCGGCACCGCCCATGAATTCGACGTACTTCTGGCCCGCCTCGGTGGGTGGCAGCGGGTGCAGGTTGGCCGGGTTGCTGTCGTACCAGCCCAGGTAGCGCTGGTAGATGGCCTTGGCGTCATGGTTGACCGAGCCGTAGTAACCGCGGTTGTGCCATTTTTTGCCGGTGCTGTCGGGCAGCTGCAGTTGTTCGGCAATCTCGACCATGGTGTAGCCCTTGTTCGCCAGGTTCAGCGACTGGTCATGGATGTACTTGAACATGTCCCGCTGGTCGGCAATGAAGTCGACGATGCGTTGCTGGCCCCACATCGGCCAGTGGTGCTGGGCGATGACCACTTCGACTTCGCTGCCATGGGCGTTGATTGCCTGGTTGAGGGTCTTCCACCAGTTGGCCGCGTTGCGCACCTGGGCGCCGCGCAGGGTGTACAGGTTGTGCAGGGTGTGAGTGGCATCCTCGGCGGTATTGAGCAGTTTGAATTGCGGGAACCAGATGAGCATTTCCGATGGCGCTTCGGTGCCTGGCGCCATCTGGAATTCCATCTCGACGCCGTCGATGTTGCGCTTCTCACCGGTCTTGGTGATGGTGTCGGTCGGCGCAATCAGGGTAAAGGTACCGAACGAGGTGGTTTTGCCGAGCCCGGCGTCCAGCTGCCCACGGGCGCTGCGCGGCAACAATGCGCCGTACTGGTAGAGGGTGCGTCGGCTCATCGCATTGCCCGCCAGCACGTTCTCGCTCACGGCTTCTTCGAGGAAGCCTTCCGGGGCAATGATCTTGACCTTGCCGGCCTTCACATCCTCTTCGTTGGTCACCCCTTTCACGCCGCCGTAGTGGTCGGCATGGCTGTGGGTGTAGATCACCGCCACCACCGGCTTTTTCGGGCGGTTCTTGTAGTACAGGTCCAGGCCCGCCTTGGCCACTTCGGTGGTAACCAGCGGGTCGATGATGATCAGGCCATTGTCGGTTTCGATGATGGTCATGTTGGACAGGTCGAAACCGCGGATCTGGTAGACCCTGTCGGTGACCTTGAACAGGCCGTTGTTCAGGTTCAGTTCGGCGATGCGCCAGAGGCTCGGGTTGACCGTATCGGGCGCCTCGTCCTTGATGAAATCGTAACTGGTCAGGTCCCAGGATGTTTCGCCTTTGGCGTCCCGAATGGTCATCGGCACCAGGGTTTCGATAAAGCCCTTCTTGGCGTCTTCGAAGTCCTGCTTGTCTGCAAAGGGCAGCTCTTTTAGCACGGCGGCATTGGCCTGACGCGTCTGCTCACTGGCGTCCTTTGGCTCTACCTGGGCCAAGGCCCAGACGCTGTTCAGGCCAATTGCCGCAGCCAGCACATGTTTGCAAAATTTCATCGAGTGTTCCCGTCCATGTTTCGATTCAGTCAATGGCCTGTTCGTGCAACAAATGCCTGCGGGGCCCCTTTCGGCTACACGCGATTGGCTATTGAGCATAGACACAAACTGAAAGCCCGCTTGATTCCTCATGGCTTAACTGACCGGTACATAACGGCGCCTGCTAGCACAATAAAGAACCTCTGCTAACTTTGAGTCGACCTATTAATCGATTCGGGTCGGCTGCAGATGCCGATCGCCAGATCAGGGAAGATTACGCATGCGTAGAGGTCAACTTTTACGATTGTGGGTATTGGCAGTTTTATGTTCGTCACCGTTCGACGCTTTTGCGGACAATGCCGAAACAGCCAACAAAAGTAACAACCCGCTCAACCTTGCCCCGGGTCTGAACTTCCAGGATTACTACACGCCGTCGCTGTATGACACCAACGCGCACACCAACGACCTGCTGGTGCGCGGCACGTTGCCAATCGCGCCGGGGGACTTCATCGGTGTACCGCAACTGCTGCGCGCCACGGTGCCCATCAGTACCCGCCCGGACCCGCACGGCGGTTACAGCACCGGCTTGGGCGACTTGAACCTGTTCGACATCTTTCTGCTCAAGACCGAGGGCGTGCAGCTGGGCATCGGCCCGCAGATCACGGCCCCCACTGCCGAGCATGATGAACTGGGCACCGGGAAATGGCAGGGCGGCCTTGCCGCCGTGGCCATCGATGCCTCCCCACGCGGCCTGCTGGGTGCCCTGGTGCAGTACCAGTCATCTTTTGCCGGTGATGATGACCGGCCCCATGTCGAGACCGCGACCTTTCAGCCTTTCATCATTCACAACCTGCCCAAGGGCTGGTACCTGCGCTCCACCGGCACCTGGACCTTCGACCTTAAAAACGACACGCATTACATCCCCGTAGGCCTGGGTATCGGCAAGGCCAGCAAGGTGGGCAGCAACATCTACAACTGGTTCGTCGAGCCGCAGTGGACGGTGGACCACAAGGGCCCGGGCGTGCCGCAGTTCACGTTGTTCGCGGGTCTGAACATCACGTTGGGGAAGTAACGGACAAGGAGATGACCGCATGAGAAAAGGTGCAATGATGGCCCACCTGGCGCTGGCAACCAGCGCGCTGCTGATCAGTGCCGCAGTGCAGGCAAACGATCAGCCGGCAGTGCAGGTAACCGGCCCTGCGGCGGATGTGAAAGTGACCGAGGCCTATGTGCGCATGCAGGCCAGGGATGCGTATTTCTGGGGCTGGACGATGGCCAACATCTACAACCGCAGGCAGAAATTCAAGGACCTGCCCGAAGCCGGGCTGATGGGTGGCATCGTGCCGGTGGCGCCGATCAATCACCTGTCCATGCTCACCGACTACATCTCCCCCGGCGAACGCCTGGTCGCCTGCCCCAACCAGGACGTGGTCTACGGCGCTGGCAGCATTGCCCTGGACATCGAGCCGGTGGTGCTGCAAGTACCGGATTTCAAGGACCGTTTCTGGGTGTACCAGGTGGTGGACCTGCGCTCGGACAGCTTTGCCGAACTGGGCAAGATGTATGGCAGCAAACCCGGCTTCTATCTGCTGGTCGGGCCTGAATGGAACGGAAAAGTACCCGAAGGGATTACCCAGGTATTCCGGGCCAAGACCAATACCGGTTTTGTCATCCCCCGTGTTTTCCAGGATGACACCGACCAGGACCGCGAAGCGATTCAGCCATTCCTGTCGGGTATCGACATGTACCCACTTTCGCAATTCGATGGCAAAGCCAAACAGCGTGACTGGCGCAAGTCGCCCAAATTCCCTGCGCAAGCGGCGGGTGATGAAGAAACCCGCTGGGTATTCCCGGAAAAGTTCTTTGATGAACTGCCGGCCATTCTCGCAGATGCCAAACCCTTGCCCGGTGAAGAGGCCCGCTACGCTCAATTGTCAAACCTGGCACAGATTGCCCAGCGCGACCCTCAGCTGAAGCAGGCGATGATTGACGAAGCACAAAAAACCGATGAGGAAGTGGTCAAGCCGCTGTTGCAGTTCCGCAACTACGGCCAGCAACTGCCCCATCACTGGAGCACGATCAACAATGGCGCAGCGTTTGGTACCGATTACTTCCTGCGCACAGCGGTCGCCCGGTCGAACATCTTCGTCAACAAACAGATCGAGACCAAGTATTTCTACCAGGACCTGGATCAAACCGGACAACGCCTCAACGGTGGCCAACGTTACAGCGTGACGTTCGCCAAGGATGCCCTGCCGCCGGTAAAAGGTTTCTGGTCACTCACGCTCTACAACCAACAACACTTCTTTGCCGAAAACGCCTTGGGCCGGTACTCCCTGGGTACCAAGAACAAAGCGTTGAAACACAATGCTGACGGCTCGCTGACGCTGTATGTGCAGAGCGAATCGCCGGGTGCCGACAAGGAAAGCAACTGGCTGCCCGCGCCGAAGGGCGCCGATTTCTCGCTGTACGTTCGAGCCTACTGGCCTGAAGCCTCTGCAATGAACGGCCAGTGGACGCCGCCGGCGGTGGTCAAGGCCAACTGAAGGCCGCATCAGGCACCCTTTCAAACTGCGCCACATAAGGACATCCCATGAGCAGCTTGCGCAACACCCTGACCGCCCTGGCCGTAGCGGTCTCGCTGGGCAGCGTCGCCAATGCCGCCACGCGTTACGAAGAGCTGGCCAACCAGCCTTTCGAAAATGGCTTCCCGACCGAAGCCACCGCCCGCAGCCTGATCGACGAACTGGTCTTTCAGCGTGCAGTACAGTCGTACCTGTGGGCGTTGCCAGCAATCAACATCTGGTCGATGAAAGAGGCGTCGGAGAAACAGTTCGGTGCCGGCTACAACATCCTGCCGACCTGGAAGAAGCGCATCAATGCCAAGACGCTGGTGACCACGCCGAACTCTGACCTGGTCTACGCCATGAGCTATCTGGACCTGGCGAAGTACGGTCCGTTGGTGGTCGAGGCACCGCCCGGGGTGCAGGGTATGTTCGATGACTTCTTCCAGCGGCCGATTGTGGGGCCCACCATCGATGGCAAGACCTGGCGTGGTGACGTCGGCCTGGCCGGGCCCGACAAGGGCAAGGGCGGTACCTATGTGCTGCTGCCGCCTGGTTATGACGGCCCGGAACCGACCGAGGGCTTTGTCTACCGCTCGCGCACCAACAATGTGTTCCTGTTCTGGCGCACCTTCTTCAAGGACCCGAAGGACCTGAGCGTGCCGGTGGCCGAAGTGGAGCGCACGAAAATCTATCCGTTAGGCAAAAAGGATTCGGCGCTGCCCATGCAGTTCCCGGATGCTACCGGTGCACCGATCAACATGCTGTTCCCCGAAGACGGCCGTTACTTCGAACTGCTCTCGCGCTTCATAGAAGCCGAAGCGGTCGACCCGGCGGACATGGACATGCGAGGCTTCCTGCATACCATCGGCATCGAAAAGGGCAAGGCCTTCGCCCCGGATGCCGAACGGCGCAAACTGCTGGATGAGGCGGCACGCACGGCGTTCAAGATGAGCAAGGTGGTCACCAGTCATCTGCTGATGAAAGAGCCAGGGGGGCTGTACTACACGGATCGCCAGTATGTGAATACGTTCGCCGGGGAAAACACCGAGTTCCAGGCCAGCGGCACGTTCACCAATCTTGAGCAGCGAGTGGCGTTCTTCACCTCTGCCTACTCGGACAGCCCGGGCATGGTGATGAACATGGTCGGTGCCGGCGCCAAGTACCCGGCGACTACCCGCGATGCCGACGGCAAGTTCCTCGACGGTGCCCACACCTACAAGCTCAACCTTCCGGCAAATGTGCCGGCGGCGTTGTTCTGGTCGGTGACTGCCTACGACAACCTGACCGCCTCGGGGCTGGACAACGGCCAGCCGTTCCCGTCGCTCAACCAGATGGACAAGCCAGCGCAGAACAGCGACGGCTCCACCGACATCTACTTCGGCCCTGAATCACCAGGTTCAGGGAAAAACTGGATTCGTACGGTACCGGGCAAAGGCTTCCTGGTGATTGTGCGGCTGTACGGGCCGAAACAGGCGTTTTTCGACCAGAGCTGGAAGCCTAGCGATTTGATCAAGCAGTAGTACTCAAAAAAAGGTTCATCGTGCCCCAGAGCGCGATGAACCTTGTCCCTTCTTGTTGCGCCGGTCAGTGCTGCGCGCTATCTACCGCGATGCTTTCGCCGGATACTTCCACGTGCTTGATGCTGCGATTGGCGATCGCGTAATGAATCAACCCGCCCAAACCCGCCCCGAAGAACCAGGAGAACTGCGACAGCGTCTCGAACGCCGGCACCAGTGCCAGCACGATGGCGATCAGCGCAGCGGGGATAAACGCCGCGACGGCGCGCAGGTTGACCCCGCCGCTGTAGTGGTAGGCGGCCTCCGGGCTTTCGCTATACAGCTGCGGCAGGTTCACCCGGCTGCGGCGTACCAGGTAGTAGTCGGTGACGATGATGCCGTACAGCGGGCCGAGCAGGGCGCCCAGGCCGCCGAGGAAATACACGATCACGGACGGGCTGTTGTACAAGTGCCACGGCAGGATCACCACCGCGATGGCGGCGCTGAGCAGGCCTGCGCGGCGGAAGTTCAGCAGGTTTGGCGCCAGGTTGGCGAGCACGTAGGCCGGTGCGACGAAGTTGGCCATGATGTTCACTGCCACGGTGACGATCAGGAAGGCCAGGCAGGCCAGCACCAGGCCGGCGGTGTTGGGGATGGCGGCGACGATTTCGGTTGGGCCCTGCACCAGCTTGCCATCAATGCTGAACTGCGCACCGGCGAGCACCACGGCGATCAGCGCGAAGCCGAGCATGTTCACTGGCAGGCCCCAGAAGTTGCCCACGCTGATGGTGCGCCGGTCCGGGCAGTTACGGGTAAAGTCGCAGAAGTTGAGAATCATGGTGCCGTACAGCGAGACCCACAACGCAGCGGCGCCGAGCACCTTCAGCCACATTGTGGAGCCGGTTGGTGCGTTGCCGCTCGACCAGGCAATCGACAGGCCACTGCGCCAGTACATCCAGCCCGCCAGGCAGGCGAAAGCCACCAGGATGATCGGCCCTGTGATGGACTCGAAGCGCCGCACCATCTCCATGCCGTAGGCGAAGATCGTCACCTGTACGCACCAGATGCCGAGGAAGGTGAGCCAGCCCAGGGTCGACAGGCCGAGGATGGAGTTCTGGTCGTAGGCCTTGAGGTCTGGAACGATGGCGGTCAGCAGCACGCGCAGGACAACCGAGGCGAGGTAGGTCTGGATGCCGAACCAGGCGATGGCGATCACCGCACGGATCAGTGCCGGAATCTGCGCCCCATGGATGCCGAAGCTGATCCGGCACAGCACGGGGTAGGGCAGGCCGGTCTTCTGGCCCATGTAGCCGGACAGGTTCATCAGGCCGTAGATCACCAGTGCGCCGAGCGCGAAGGCGGAGAGGATCTGCGCGCCGCTCATGCCCAGGGCGAACAGGCCGATGGCGAAGGAATAGTTGGCGATGTTATGCACATCGTTGGTCCACAGCGCAAACAGGCTGTAGCGCCCCCAAGTGCGATTTGCCGCGCGGGTGGGCGCCAGGTCGGCGCTGTACAGGCGGGGGCTCAACGCCAGCTGACTGGGCCCTGCCGTATCGGCCGGGAGAGCATCGAGCTGGTCAACATCGGAACGTGAAATCGACGCCATCGGAACTCCGTGATGGTTGTGTACTTTTATTTTTTGTCTTGTATACAAACAAGATTCATACCAGCCCCCGCGTTTGGTGGGTTTCACGGATCACAGGCGTTCATTCGGCTTTTTTGCGTGATGCGTTGCGCCTTTAAGTGGGTATTTTGTGCACATTTAGTGTGCAAATTTGTTACCAGGTGCACCAGGTACGGGCGCGTGCTGGCCTTGCAGCCGGGGCCGGCGTGTTGAGCGGTTGGCTTTGCGGGGAGTGTTCCGACTAAGCTGGCGGCAGGGTTCTATGGAGGGCGATAGGATGTTGCATGTAACGCTTGGACTGGGTCTGTTACTCAGCGCTGTCTTGGTCGAAGCGGCTCCACTGCAGGTGCCCACACCGGCCGCACTCAGGAGCCAGCTTGAAAGCCTCAAGCCTGGCCAGTTTCTCTGGTACCCGCAGGTTTCGCCGGTGGGGCCGGTGACCGTAGTGGTCAGCCTTACCGAGCAACGTGCCTACGTTTATCGCAATGGCATTGCCATTGGTGTCAGCACCGTGAGCAGCGGCAAGCCAGGGCGGGAAACCCCCACCGGGGTATTCAGCATTCTGCAGAAGAAGGTCGAGCATAAGTCCAGCCTCTACAACAGCGCACCGATGCCCTACATGGAACGCCTGACGTGGGACGGCATTGCCCTGCACGCAGGCCATCTACCGGGGTACCCCGCCTCGCATGGTTGCGTGCGGCTGCCGATGGACTTTGCCAAGAAGCTGTACGAAGTCACCGGCTTCAGTTCGACCACCGTCATCGTTTCCGATACCAGCAGTGCCCCGGTGGAGGTCTACCACCCCGGCGTGCTGGCGCCCACGGTCAGCGATGGCAAGGCCCAAGGCCCGCTGATGCTGAGCAACCAGCAGTTCTGGAACGACCCAGACCCCACGGCAGGGCCCCTGTCGATCCTGATCAGCCGCGCCGACTTGCGTGCCTACGTGTATCGCGGTGGCCAGTTGGTCGGCTCGGCGCCAGCATTTGCGCCTGCAGGCAGCCAGCACCGCAGTGGCATGGCGGTGTATTCCCTGCTGCAAAAACCATCCGCCCTGGCACTCGATGGCGCGCTACCCTTACGGTGGTCGGTGGTGGGCCTGAGCAACCCGGAGTACGGGAATACGCCCTATGAACAACTGGGGCAACTGAACATCAACCCGGAGTTTCGCCGTCATTTACGTACGGCGATGGACGTCGGCACGATGTTGGTGATCACCGACTGGGCGTCGACCCGGGAAACCCGCACCGAAGGAAAATTCACGGTGATCAGCACCGAAGGCAGTGAAGAATCTAAACCATTGGTCAAGAAGTGATCGGCTTTCCTGAGGTAATCAAGCAAAGTAGCCGCTTTTGGCTGCAACAAGGCAAGAAAAGACAGGTTTTTAACAGGGTATTCCATGTCGATGTTCGAACCATTGCGGGGAGCCTTCCGGCTCTCAGCGGCCAGTATTGGCCTGTTTTTCCTCAGCGCTTGGCATGCTGCCTACGCGCAACCCCTGCCTAGCGCTGCCGAGCTGCAGCAGTTGGCCCCTAACGCCAGCCTTTCGACCCTGGCCCTGGCACTCACCGCCTACGCGTGCGCCAGTCACAGCGACGCGGACAAGTTGCTGACGGTGATCGATTACTCCAAGGCTTCGCGTGACAAACGCCTGTGGGTGTTCGACCTGCGCGCCAGGAAGCTGTTGTTCGAGGAGTGGGTCGCCCATGGCAAGAACAGCGGCGCTGATGTGCCGACCACGTTTTCCAATGCGCCGAACAGCTACCAGTCCTCCATCGGCCTGTACGAGACGGGGCAGACCTACAGTGGCAAGCATGGCCGCTCGCTGCGCCTGCAAGGGCTGGAGCCGGGGTTCAACGACAACAGCATGTCTCGGGCGATTGTGATGCACGCCGCTGCGTATGCCGACCCCAAGGTCGTGCCCGGCCTCGGGCGCCTGGGGCGCAGCCAGGGCTGCCCTGCGGTTCGGCCGGCGATTGCTGGCAAGCTGATCGAAACGCTGCAACGCGGCAGCTACGTGTTTGCCTATTACCCGCAGCAAAACTGGCTGAAAACATCGCGTTTTCTTAACGCCCAGAGCTGCCCGCTGGCCAATCAGTCGGTCGCCAGTAAATAGCGCCTTCGCTGCCTGCCTCGGGTCAGGTCAGGTCGCGCTTTTGATCTGCTGGCCATCAACTCGTCGCTTGCCGCATAGGCTGGTTGTAAAGTCAGTGATGATATTATGCGTGGCGCAGCGGGACAGTGGCGGCTGGCTAGCCGGAAGGTTGTCATTGTGCTGGCGCAAGTCATTGGCCGTGGAGGGTATTGATGGAGGTCTGTTACGACGCGGAACGGATGACGCTGAGTTGTGCTCAGTTATCAACAATTTTAGGCAGTAACGAAAGCGATATGTTGCTTGCCCTGATAGCAGGCATTACTGATAAAGAGGCGATAATTTCCCAGGTATGGGGTGGCCGGGGCTTGGTTGTCTCTGAGAGCAGTTATTACAAGACAGTGCATGCGCTTCGTTCGAAGCTTGTTGATGTTGGTGTGCCTCGAGACAGTTTGAAAACATTGCCCAAGCGCGGTTTGATACTTCTGTGTGAAATTACCATGGTTTCCGCAGGCGCTGCAGTTGAACGGGACATGCCATTGCACCTCGAGCAAGTCAGGCCTTCAGCATCAACAGGCGCCAGTGAGCAACCTGTTGGCAATGACAGCAGGCAAACCGGCTCAAGGGAGGCTGCATCTGGCAAGGCGGAGCTCGCTGAAGAAAGGCAGACCTCTGTTATTGCCCCCCTTCCATTGCGTGACGGATGGATAAGAAGAAATAGCCATTTGTTTTTGCCGGCCCTCGCCTTTCTAGGTGCGTTGCTCCCTGTTATCTATGCCTACCTGATGTTTCACAAGCCGCCGGACCTGGAAGCCTGGAAGCGTGTATGGGAAGGGGAAGGAGCAACGCTGTACGCCGAGCAGAGTGAAAGTATGTCCAAGGATGATGTATTGATGGCGATGGCCGGGTTCGAGCCGGCGCTGGTGTTGAAAGATAGCAACTATTATGTCCGCAAGCCTCTCAGTCAATTACTCATAAGCTGTGTAAAGCCTGAAAGCCACGGGGAGGCGTTGTGCGTAAATTATCTGCGCGTTGGAAAAAAGTGATTGGCCTCACGTCACTTCTTTCGGTAATGATCTTTGCAGGGTTGATAAGCAGGTATGTGATATCGGTATACAGGGATATTCCTCGGGCCCCGTGCAGTGCCTCCATTGACTTTGTCCACGTGGAAGAGGGGGAGGGACTTTGGCGCGGCGTTGGAGATATGACGATCGACCCCAATGAAGGGGCGATTTATGTCTATTACAATGTGACAACCCCGCACGGTGTGAAGTATTTGTACGACAGACGCTTCGAGTTGTCGATGACGCACCTGGATACCTCGCGGTATCTCTTCAAGACACGTTCTATTTCAACATTCGATGGCGATACGGCGGGAAGTAATATTCCATTCATGGCCCGTGGTTTTCAAGGGGGCATCATGACCTTTAATGCGTTCTCGGATTTTGAGTACTATTTTAATGTGAATAACCTGGTGGTGGGGGTGTGCCACGTGCCGCGTTAGTGAATGTCGCGCGGCTTGGGCAGGTGCTCGTCCGTTGCCCGGGGGCTGCATTATCAGGGCAGGGTGGCGGTGTACAGGCGTTTGGTAAGAAAAAGTAAGGGCCAGTCGCCTGTTGAGATGGATAAGTAAGGCCAAGTAAGGTTGAAGTAAAGCCGGTCGCGTCATCGCGAGGTACTGTGCTGCTCAAGTTGAGCATGGTGCTCGATGGCCTGTACGTACAAGTACTCATGGCAGCGCACGTCTTGTTGGCGTTGCTGTGCGATGTGGCAAAATTCAGGTTTACAAGGCGTTCAGTTATGAATGGTCGAAGTGTTGTTGGCAAGCAGTTAGAAGGGTATCCGTACAGGAAGCACGTGCTGGGTATTCGTAGCGTGGGGGCAGCGCCTTTTTTACTGGGTGTATTCGCTGTGTTTGCAGTGTGTGACCTGTCTTTGGCTGAAGATAGAAAGAGCTGTGAACAGCGCAGGGACGAGATTGCTCACGAAAGGGAACAGGCAATACGGTATGGGAATATATATCAGCAGAGAGGGTTGGAAGCTGCGTTGTCCCGGGTTCAGCGGTACTGCCGTGATGATGAGCCGAGCTCAAAAGAAGAACAATTGTCTAGCGCACTGAAAGATGTTCACCGCAGGGAGGACCAGCTGGAAGCTGCGATAGAGTCCGGGTCTGCCAGAATGATTGAAAGATACAAAAGAAAACTGGAGCAAGCGCAGGAGCGACTGCGTAGCGTTTCAGGGGAAGAAAAGTAGTTGCATATTGTAGTGAGCGATGATCACTGGGGCGTTTGATGAAATCATTGATGTGTATGTGCCCGCTTTTATTTTCCTTTCTTGTTTCCGGTTGTACCGCGAGTGATTGGATTGAGGTGGCGGGCGGGGTCATGCAAGGGCGTGACGATTACAGTAAATCCCAGCGTGCTGAGCGCTTGAAGCGTGCTAATAATGCTGCTATGCGTATGAAGGGGAGAAACGTTGTTGAGTAATGCAATTAAATGGCTCGCGGGTGAGTGTAGTTAAGCGAAGGGTTGACGACGCTAACACTACTTTGGGTATATTCCATTCAGGTTTAGTAATGCGCTATATATTTTCCTTGTCCATCTGTTGTTTTTTGGTTTTTTCCAGTCCTGCGATGGCGATGAATGATTTCTGGGCCGAAACCCTCATCTCCAGCACGAGCACTGCAACCACCTACTTGACCTCGCGAGATAATAAGCTGATAGCAGCAACTCGAGATGATGCCAGCAGCTTTGTTGCGAGCGATGGCAATATCAAGGGGGTTTACCTTGAAGCTGCGATGGATAAATTTCGACAATCCCATCCGGACATAGCTATCAGTGATATGGCCTTGGCTCAATTCATACTGGCCTACGAGCAGTATTACCCTTGAAGAACACCCATGTTGCATAAACCGAAGGCCGCAGCAGCGCACACTGCGGCCACAGGCAATCACACGCTGCGCGTCAGGCCGCCGTCTACCTTGATGTTCTGCCCGGTGATGTAGGCAGCGCCTTCGCTGGCCAGAAACGCGATGGTGGCGGCGATTTCCTCGCTGGTACCATAGCGTTTGAGCGGCACGCTGTCGCGGCGTTGTTCGGTGGCTGGCAGGCTGTCGATCCAGCCGGGGAGGACGTTGTTGATGCGCACGTTATCCCCGGCAAAATTGTCGGCGAAGATCTTGGTGAACGCAGCCAGGCCCGAACGGAATACAGCAGAGGTCGGGAACAGCTCATTCGGCTCGAATGCCCATGCGGTGGAAATGTTGATGATCACGCCACCCTTCTGGCGTTGCATGTAAGGCGTTACCAAGCGGGTCGGGCGGATGACATTGAGCAGGTAGGTGTCCATGCCCTTGTGCCAGTCTTCGTCACTGATTTCCAGGATCGGCGCGCGCGGACCATGGCCGGCGCTGTTGACCAGCACGTCGACGCGGCCCCACTTTTCCACCACGGCGTCGACCAGGCGTTTCAGGTCATCAACTGACTGGTTGCTGCCGGTTACGCCAATGCCGCCAAGTTCGGCAGCCAGTGCTTCGCCCTTGCCCGAAGAGGAAAGGATGCCAACCTTGAAGCCGTCAGCGGCCAAGCGCCGTGCTGCTGCCGCGCCCATACCACTGCCACCGGCCGTGATAATCGCTACTTTTTCTACTGACATGCTGCCTCCAACGTGAACGGGTGATTGCTTAGGTGCAATCACCTTAGCAGCAGCCCCAGCGGTGAGGGAGGCAGGCAAACTTTACCGTGGCAGTAGATTAACTATTGTCAGCCTGTTGCTTGAGCCAGCGCTGTACAACGCTTAGCGACTCAGGCTGCTGCAGCTTGCGTGGCCACACCAGATAGAACGACTTATCGAGCCTGAGCTGCTGACCGAAGACCTGCATCAGCCTGCCCGCAACGATTTCATCGCTGACGAACGCCAGGCTGGCCAAAGCAATGCCTTGACCACTGATGGCCGCGTCGATGGCCAATGAAGTCTGATTGAACCGCAGGTTTTTCGCAGTCGGTTGGGTGTGTTGCGGGAACACTGCAGCAAGGTACTGAGGCCAGAAATTATGGGCATCGTGCAGCATGATGAATTCTTGAAGCTGGGCAAAGCTGGCCGGGGCATGAGTGCCTTCAAACAGCTTTGGGCTGGCCACGGCGACGATGCGCTGCTCCATCAATAGTTCGCTGTTCAAACCCGCGCCAATTTCGGGCTTGCCATAGCGCACTGCGATATCCACGCCATCGGTGCTGAAGTGCGACAGCCGATCTGTGGCCAGTACACGCAGATCGATGTCTGGATAGGTTTGCGCAAAGCTGCCCAGCCTGGGAATAAGCCACTTGGAGGCAAAGGTAGGGGTAACGCTGACGGTCAGGTGAGAGGTTTGTGGCCGTAGCAGGCGGGTTGCCTCATCGATCATCGCCAAGGCGCTGCGAATGCTGCCGCTGTAACCCAGGCCGGCATCGGTCAGCGCCAGGCCCCGGGGCAGGCGCTCGAACAGGCGAAGGTTCAGGTTCGCTTCCAGCCCGCGTATCTGTTGCGCGACTGCAGCCTGGGTCACACCCAGTTCCTCGGCAGCCACGCGGAAGTTCAGGTGGCGGGCAACCACTTCAAACACGCGTAACGCGTTAAGCGGGGGCAATTCTGGGAAACCGTTTGGCATGACGAGGGCAATGGCCGGGCTGGGAAGATTCACCGCCGAGGCTACTCCCTGAGCACCTTTAAAGAAACCCGCGGCACCGTTGCCAATCCGGATCCTTGCACCCCAAACCCTCTGTTCGCTGCTGCACAAATCAGAGTTCGGCTTGACTCGTGAAAATTTTCATGTAATTTTTCATGAAAAATAACTCTAAAAATTTCACGGCAGCCCAATCGATGAAGATGCACGAAGAGGTTGAAGCCCTCGCGATCCTTATTCACGACCTGCGCAAATTCAAGAACCTGACCCTGGGCGAGCTGGCCGAGCGCATCAATCGCTCGGTCGGCTTCCTTTCTCAGGTCGAACGCGGTGTTTCGCGCCCTACCGTGGCGGACCTCACTGCCATCAGCGAAGCGCTCGGCGTATCCACCGCGTACTTCTACAACCTGAGCAAGCCCCGCAGCATTGGTTGGGTCACGCGCCCCCACGAGCGGCGCACGCTTTACCTGGAGTCGGGCATTACCGATGTGCTGGCTTCGCCCACCATCGCCGGTGCCTTCGCCATGCTCGACAGCCATCTGGAGCCAGGCGCCACCAGTGGCGAGGCGTACCTGAGTGACCGTTCCGAGCAGGGTTGTTTCGTGCTTGAAGGCGAACTCACGGTATGGCTGGACGACAGCGAGGCCGTGACCCTGCAGGCCAACGACTGCTTCCAGGTGCAACCCCACGCGCAGTTCCGTTACGCCAACCTGACGGCAAAACCCACCCGCGTGCTCTGGGTCTTCAATTGAATTCGTTCACCTCACAAGGATAAGAAGATGAGTGTCATCTTTGCGGATCTGCTGGCCGAAGTGCGCTCGTTCCGAGCGGAGCACCCAGAAATTCGTTATGTCGACCTGATTGCGCTGGATATCCCCGGGCACTTCTACGGCAAGCGCTACCCCATGGACATGCTGGAAAAGGTTGCAGCCGGCGCGCCGCTGAAGCTGCCGCAGAACTGCGTGTTGTTGGGTACCCAGGGTGGCCTTTACCCGATTGGCGATTACTGCTTTGCCGACGGCGACCCGGATGCTGTCCGGCGCCTGGTGCCGGGTACCCTGAAGCCGGTGCGCTGGGAAAAGGAAGTGATTGCCCAGATGCTCATCACCTCCGACGGCACCGCCAAGCCTATCGAGTTCGAGCCCCGTGAAGTGCTGGCCCGCGTGATTCAGCGCCTGGCCAAACGCGGCATACGCCCGGTGGTGGCGTTCGAGCTGGAGTTCTACCTGTTCGACCGCAAGCTCGACAACGGCCTGCCACAGTACCCACGCGACACAGCCACCGGGGACGAGGACGACCAGCCGAACATGCACATCGAGCGGCTTTCACGCTTCTCGTCGGTGCTGCACGAGATGGTCGATGGCGCCAACGAGCAAGGTGTGCCGGCAAACGTCATCACCGCAGAGCTGGGCCCTGGCCAGTTCGAGATCAACTTCTCCCACAGCGACGATGCCCTGAGCGCGGCGGACTGGTCGGCGCTATTCTGCCGCAGTACCCGCGGTATCGCCATGAAGCACGGCTACCGTGCCAGCTTCATGAGCAAGCCGTACCTGGACGCGCCGGGCAGCGGCATGCATGTGCACGTCAGCCTGTATGACGCCGCCGGCAACAACATCCTGGCCGGCGCTGAACAACGCAAGCTGCGCCATGCGGTGGCGGGGTGCCTGGAGCTGCTGCCGCACTGCATGCCGATCTTCGCCCCCAACCACAATGCTTACCGGCGCTACGGCGCCATGGTGAACGCGGCTAGCAAGGCCAGCTGGGGCTTCGAAGACCGTGATGCGTGCATTCGCATCCCCGAATCCGACCCGCGCAACCTGCGCATCGAACACCGCATCGCCGGTGCCGATGCCAACCCGTACCTGGTGTTGGCGGCCATCCTGACCGGCATGGAGCACGGCCTGGACCGCGGTGTCGAGCCCATCGCCCCGCTGAACGAAAACCGTCAGAGCGGCATCGACTTCCCCAAGGATGCCCTCAGCGCCCTGGCCGCCATGCGTCACCACCCGGTGGTCAACGAAGGCCTGGGCAGTGAGTTCGTGATGGTCTATTGCGAAAACAAATACCAGGAGCAACTGGACTTCATGCGCTACATCGATGCCCGCGAATACCGCTGGTTCCTGTAGGTGCCGAGTTCGCACAGCGACGCTGCACCCTCCCTTTCAACACAACGCGCAATATGGATTTGCCGGAGGAAGATATGCCACGTGTGCCCGTTATCGGCATTACCGCATGCACCAGCATGATCGAGCTGCATGCAACCCAGACCATCAGCGAGAAGTATGCGCGCGCGGCAGCCAAGGCAGCGTGTGGGCTGCCCATCGTGATTCCCAGCCTCGGTGAACTGATGGACAGCGCCGATATTCTCGACGTGGTGGATGGGCTGATCTTCACCGGTTCGCCGTCCAACATCGAGCCGTTCCATTACAACGGCCCGGCCAGTGCTGAGGGCACCCATCACGACCCGTTGCGTGATGCCACCACCTTGCCGCTGATGCGTGCGGCCATCGCCGCCGGCGTGCCGGTGCTCGGCATTTGCCGTGGCTTCCAGGAAATGAATGTGGCACTGGGCGGCACTCTGCACCAGAAGGTCCACGAGACCGGTGTGTTCATGGACCACCGCGAAGGCAAGGGTGAGCCCATCGACAAGCAGTATGGGCCACGCCACACCATGCATGTAGAGCCCGGCGGCCTGCTCGACCGCATGGGCTTGCCCGCGGTCTTCGACGTCAATTCCATCCATGGCCAGGGCATCGATGTACTGGCCCCGGGGCTACGGGTGGAAGCGCTGGCACCCGATGGCCTGGTGGAAGCGATTTCGGTCGAGAACGGCAAGGGGTTTGCCCTGGCCGTGCAATGGCACCCCGAGTTCCAGGTCATGGACAACCCGCATTACCTGACCATCTTCCAATCCTTTGGCAAGGCCTGCCGGCACCGCTCGGTACTGCGCCAGAGGCTGTTGCTGTCGGCCTGAACAGCGACCGTTCCCAACTATAAAAAGTACCCGCGCAGCCCGGCTGCGCACCTTGATGGAGTAGAAGTCAATGAGTGAAAAGAATTCGCAGACCCTTGCCTGGCAATCGATGAGCCGCGACCACCACCTGGCCCCGTTCAGCGATGTCAAACAACTGGCCGAGAAAGGCCCACGCATCATCACCTCCGCCAAGGGCGTGTATCTGTGGGACAGCGAGGGCAACAAGATTCTTGATGGCATGGCGGGCCTGTGGTGCGTGGCGGTCGGCTACGGCCGCGATGAGCTGGCCGAAGTTGCCAGCCAGCAGATGAAGCAGCTGCCTTACTACAACCTGTTCTTCCAGACCGCGCACCCGCCTGCGCTGGAGCTGGCCAAGGCAATCGCCGACGTGGCGCCGCAAGGCATGAACCACGTGTTCTTCGCCGGCTCCGGCTCCGAAGGCAACGACACCGTGCTGCGCATGGTGCGCCATTACTGGGCGCTGAAGGGCAAGAAGAACAAGAACGTCATCATTGGCCGCATCAACGGTTACCACGGGTCTACCGTGGCGGGCGCAGCCTTGGGTGGCATGAGCGGCATGCACCAGCAGGGCGGGGTGATCCCGGATATCGTGCATATTCCGCAGCCATACTGGTTCGGCGAAGGCGGCGACATGACCGAGGCCGAGTTCGGCGTGTGGGCGGCCGAGCAGTTGGAGAAGAAGATTGTTGAAGTTGGCGTGGACAACGTTGCCGCCTTCATCGCCGAGCCGATCCAGGGCGCCGGTGGCGTGATCATTCCGCCGCAAACTTACTGGCCGAAGGTCAAGGAAATCCTGGCCAGGTACGACATCCTGTTCGTTGCCGACGAAGTGATTTGCGGTTTTGGCCGTACCGGTGAGTGGTTCGGTACCGACTACTACGACCTCAAGCCCGACCTGATGACCATTGCCAAGGGCCTGACCTCTGGTTACATCCCCATGGGCGGGGTGATCGTGCGTGACGAAGTGGCCAAGGTCATCAGCGAAGGTGGCGACTTCAACCACGGCTTCACCTATTCCGGCCACCCGGTGGCGGCTGCGGTGGGCCTGGAGAACCTGCGGATTCTGCGTGACGAGCGGATCATCCAGCAGGTGCACGATAAAACCGCGCCATATCTGCAACAACGCCTGCGTGAACTGGCCGACCACCCGCTGGTAGGCGAAGTGCGCGGCCTGGGCATGCTCGGCGCGATCGAGCTGGTGAAAGACAAGGCCACCCGTGCCCGTTACGAAGGCAAAGGTGTCGGCATGATCTGTCGCCAGCACTGCTTCGACAACGGCCTGATCATGCGCGCCGTGGGCGACACCATGATCATCGCGCCGCCGCTGGTGATCAGCATCGAAGAGATCGACGAGCTGGTGGAAAAAGCCCGCAAGTGCCTGGACCTGACCTATGAGGCTCTCCGGTAAGGGCAAAGCACATCTTCCAAACCTGGCGCGGTTCTGTAGGAGCGGCCTTGCGTCGCGATAGGGCTGCCCAGCAGCCCCGGGATCTTAGGGTGGATGCATCGATTGCCGGGGCTGCTGCGCAGCCCTGTCGCGACACAAGGCCGCTCCTACAAGGGGCCGTGTCAGCCGCTGTGTGAAGCAATTTGCTTTGTGAGATGAATCATGTACTTTTCAGGGCATTATTTTCCCGTCTGAAAGTCGCGATTCAACTATGAAAGTGCACGAAGAAATCGAAGGCCTGGCAGTACTGATTCGCGACCTGCGCAAGTTCAAAGGCCTGACGCTGGGCGAGCTGGCGCAGCGTATCGGCCGTTCGGTGGGTTTTCTGTCTCAGGTCGAACGCGGCGTATCGCGCCCGACCGTGGCCGACCTTACGGCCATCAGCGAAGAGCTCGGCGTCTCGACCGCCTACTTTTACAAACTGGACAAGCCCCGCGAGCTCGACTGGGTTACCCGCCCTCACGAGCGGCGCACGCTGCACCTGGCCGGTGGCATTACCGATGTGCTGGCATCCCCCACGATAACGGGCGCGTTCTCCATGCTCGATAGCCACCTGGAGCCAGGGGCGAGCAGTGGTGAGGAGTACCTGGACGACAGCTCGGAGCAGGGCTGCTTCGTGCTTGAAGGCGAGCTGACTGTGTGGCTGGGTGGCGGCGAGCCGGTCACGCTGCGCGCCAGTGACAGTTTTCAACTGCAACCCCACGCCAGTTTTCGCTACGCCAACCTCACCGACAAGCCTACCCGCGTGCTTTGGGTGTTCAGCTGAGAGGCGTCTGGATGCAGGTCACATAGGTAAGCCGTTATCCCGCTCGACAACAAACGACCCATCGCAGACTATCAGAAGCTTCCACAAGGATGCCCAGGAACGAATGCCATGGATTGCCTGCCGACGCTGTATACCGATCGCCTTGTACTCACGCCCCTGCGACTGGAGGATGCGCCTGCAATCCAGAAGTTGTTCCCGCAATGGGAAGTTGTCCGCTACCTCGATCGTCGCGTCCCATGGCCATATCCGGAGGACGGTGCGCTGGTCTATGTGCGGGATATCGCCCTGCCTGCCATGGCTGCGGGCCGTGAATGGCACTGGATGATCCGCCTGCGCAACGAGGCGGAGTGCACCATTGGCAGCATCAGTTTGTATGAGCAGCCTGGAAACAACAGAGGCTTCTGGCTTGCGCCGCAGTGGTGGGGCATGGGCTACATGCGCGAAGCCTGCAGGGTCATCAACGCCTATTGGTTTGAGGCGTTGTCACGCCCGCTCATGCAGGTTCCCAAAGCCGTTGCCAACCATGCCTCGCGCAGGGTTTCAGAGCATGAGGGCATGCGTAGGGTGAGTACCCGTGATGGATATTTTGTTTCTGGGCCAATGCAGGTCGAGGTATGGGAGCTGACACGCAGTGAGTGGCTCGACGGGTCGAAAAACCGCTCACTAGCTTGAGCATTCTGGTCACTCGACCAAGACAAGCCATCACTGGATGCCGTTCAGTGCGCCGCTACACAGTATGGGCGGGGTCAATATTTCCAGGTCACCGAAGCCGTCAGGTTGCGGGGTGCACCGTAGCTGGCGGTTGTCGCGTTGTTGTACAGCGACAGCAGGTATTTGCGGTCGGTGACGTTGTTCAGGTTCAGCGACGTGCTCCAGTTGCTGTCAATGTCGTAGCTGGTCATCAGGTCAACCAGGCCGTAGGCGTTCTGGTGGATGGCGCTGTTGGTGTCGTTCTCGACGCCAGTCTGCCAGCTGACACGGGCGCCAACCTTCATCTGTGGCAGGGTCGGCAAGCGGTAAGTGACCATGCCGCGCAAGCTGTGGGCCGGCACATATTTGCGCGCACGCTCGCCGTTGTCATCGTCAATACGTACATAGGTGTAGCCGGCGAGCAGGTCGAGCCCCGGCGCCACTTCGCCGGACGCCTGCAACTCTACGCCGTGGCTCTTGAAGTCGCCCGGTGTGTAAACCTCTTGAACCCCGTCGAATCCGGCATCCACAGCCACGTTGCGCTGCTCGGTCTTGAACAGCGCAGCGGTCAGGTGCAGGCGCTCGTCCATCACGCTGCCTTTTACCCCCACTTCCATGCTCTTGCCTTCCAGTGGGTCGAGCAGCTTGCCGTCGGTACCGACCACGTTGTATTGCGGGTTGTAGATCTTGGTCCAGCTGCCGTAGATGCTCCATGCCTCGTTCAGGTCGTAGACCAGGCCGGTGTAGGGCGTGACTTTGCCATGGGCGCGCGTGGAGTGTTCTGAACCGTAGCTCTCACCCTTGCCGTCGGCGCTGAGCATGCGTGCACCGGCTATCCAGTGAAGGTTATCGGCCAGGTTGAAGCGCGCACCGGCGAATACGCTTTTTTGCGTGTCCTGGAAGTTCTGCGCCAGGTCGTCACTGGTGACGCCAAACGAGGGCATTGGCGTATTGCCCGCCAGGATGCCCGAGAACGAAGTGTTGAAGAAACTGCCATGCTCCAGGTCTTCGTCATACTCCTGGCCTTTTTGGTGCGTGCGCCCGTACGCGGCCCCGAAGGTCAACTGGTGCTCGCGACCGAACAGGCTGAACGGGCCTTGCACCTTGGCCTCGCCCAGCAGTTGGTGAGCCTCGCTGCGGGTGTGGTTGGCATACGCGTCGGCTACATCACCGGAGACGCCACCTACATAAAGCATGTTGGTGTTCTGCTTTTCCTGCTGCCCGGTGGCCGTGAGCGTGGCGTTCCAGTCATTGCCGAAATCATGCTTCAGCTCGACGAAGGCCCGCTGGGTGTGCAGGTTCCAATAGGTCCACGGCTGGCCGATGCTGTTGCTGCGCCCGCTGTAGTGGATGGCATTGCCGTCATTGTCCACCAGTGGCAGGTTGCCCCAGGTGCTGCCGTTGGAGTCACTGTTGTGCTGGGAGAAGCCCACGGTCACGGTGTCGGCGTCGGACACATCGAACGCCAGCAGGCCGGCAGCAACGTTGCGCTCGTGGCTGTAGCGGTCCATCCATGAGTTGCCCTTGTCGTGGGAGTAGATGAAGCGGCCGCGCACATTGCCGCTGTCGGTCAGCGGGCCTGCAACATCGACGTCGATACGGCGGCTGTCCCACGAGCCGACGCTGGTGTCGACCTGCGCCTGGAAGGTATCTGTCGGGCGTTTACGCACGAAGTTGACCGTGGCCGACGGGTTGCCGGCACCACTCATCAAGCCATTGGCGCCGTGCAACACGTCGATCTGCTCGTACTCGGCCAGGTCCTGGTCACCTACCAACGTGCTGCTTACGAAAGGCAAGCCCATGCCGTCGTACTCGAAGGTGTCGATGTCGAAACCGCGCGAAGTGAATTCGGTACGGTCGGTTTCGGTTTGCTCGACGGTTACCGACGGTGCTGCGCGCAGTGCGTCCTTGATACCGGTGATCTTGAAATCGTCCAGCGCCTGGCGGGTGATGGTTGTCACGCCCTGCGGGGTCTGCTTGTCGGTCAGGCCCAGTTTGGTGGTGCTGGATGAAGCCCTGCCTTCGTAGCCCTGGCTCACGCCATCCACCACTTCGCTCGTGCTGTCGATCTGGGTCGCGGGCAGGGTGAGGTTGTCGGCGGCATGAACGACAGGCATGGCGCTGCATGCGCCGACCAGCAGGAGGCGGGCAGGGAGATGACGTTTCACGGGGAATTCCTGAGGCGGGGGGCTGGTAAAAGGGTTACAGATTTCGTGCGAATGAGAAGCTACATCAAATGAGAAAATATATTGATAAATAATGTTTCATGCTTCTTCACTCTCGCGCGGTTGGGCCTCAATGGATGGCACATGGGAGCGGCGACCCCGGACCTTGCTCCGTAACTGTGGGAGCGGGTTCACCCGCGAAGAATGCGACGCGGTGTATGACATCGGGTTGCCTAACGCATACGCGTATATGGGCAGCCGCCAGCAACCATAAAAGCGTTGAGTCTTCGCCCGAACCCGTAGGCGTGCCGCTGGTCGCTTTGGCTTCGCAAGCGGTAGATTCCATTCTGGTTTGTACGATAAATTTCGTACTGGCAGCGGTGATGTATGACAATTGGGTTCAGAGAGGCCCGGTGCGCAGAGATAGCTGCGCTTGAATCAGCGGGAGTACCCAGATCATGAAGATTCTGTTCGAAGGGGATAGCGGAAAAGCACTGTGCGAGCAGTGCCAGGCAGTGGTGACCACTCGCTATGCCCGCCGGGATGTACCGTTCAGCGATGGCAAGGGTGTGGCCAGGGACATACTGGTGGGCGTGTGTACCCGTTGCGATGGCGTGGTCGCCCTTCCACCGCAATCCACACCAGCCATTCATGAGGCGCGCAAGCAGCAGCTCAAGTCTATCGAGGCACGCTTGCCGGCGGTCTACGTGGACGTGCTGGATGCGGCCATGCATGCAGTCAGCAGCGACGCCGGGGCCAATTTACGCAAGTTGTTTCTGGCCCACTATGTTCAGCGATTGGCGCAGGTTCAGCAGGGGGGGCGATTGCGGGCTGCGCACCTGGCGTTCATCCAGGCGTTGGATGAGCAGCGGGAGCAGCGAGGGCTTGCAAGGTCCAACGCAACCCGGCGGTTGTCGATGAAGGTTAATCCGCACATGGCAGAGGACATGCTTGCGCTTCAACAACAAACAGAGATGAACCAGACCGAGTTGCTGAAGGCAGTGATCGCCCTGATCCAGGCGGATGTGCTCGAAGAGCGGGACGAGGGAGTGATTCTGGCTCTGCAGCGGCTGGCGCGGTTGGCGGTTTAGTCAGCACTGAACATTGTCGCTTTGCGTGAGGCAACCACGCACAGGGCTCTTGGTTGGTCCGCCACATTCTTTGTCGTTCCTACACGATAGAGCCAGATTTTTCCCCTTCCATGTAGGCCGTTTCTGAATCATCCTTTTCAAGCCGTTTCACCATTGCGATGGAAACCTGATCTCCCTAGTCTCGACCTGTCGTTGCAAATTCAACGACCGGGTCTGCAAGCCCGGGGAAGTATCGAAAGCGTGTTCACCATCGAGCTATTGGCCTGCGCCAATGGTCGTGCTTAATGGTGGCTGCGTGCGGGTGACCTTCGGGTCAGCCGGGTTTTCTCGATCTTCCCCGGTCTTGCAGGCCCGTACGCAGCCGCCACCCATTCTCTGCAAGGGATGGGGTGTGGTTTTCTCTCACGAAATCGAGATGTGACCATGCTCAAAATTGTCCCGGATCCACCCGTTTCCTCAGACCCTTCGCACCACCTGGAAGACACCCTGATCCAGGCCACGGAATACGTCCTCTGCGCCTTGTCCGTAGGCCATCACGCCATCTCCACGCTGCCCAAGTCTCCCGCCACCGTCATGACCTTGGCGGTGATGCATGAAGTGGAGGCTGTGCGCTCGTTACTGGAGTCGGCGATTGCGCAGGTGCAGTTCAAAGGCAAGCCGCAAATGCATACCTTGCATTGATTGGCTGAAATCAAGTTTTGCCAGCGGTGGATGGCGCGGGCTGCGCCCGTGTTCGCGGGTGAACCCGCTCCCACAGGATAGTGGAGGGCAGTACCACTGGCTGGCAGATTCAGAAGAGGTTCAAGATGGACAAGGAGTTGGATGACGACACCGGCACCCTTGGGCTGACCGTAGGCTCGGCCACTTTCCTGGACGGTATCATTGACGGCAAGAAGCTGTTCCGTGTCGAGCCCGGCAACTGCTGTGACCATGCTGTCGAGCAGGCCTCTGTGCTGATGGATTGCTCGCGGCGGGCATCGTTTATCGGGGTAATGGACAACGAACCGGTGCTGGTCTGGGCCTCGCACTTTCTCTGCGACATGGCCAAAGCCTTGATGGATGACGCTCACATGGGCATGCGCAAGAACCGGTGAGCCAGCAACAAGCGGCGATGTTGCGCAGGCAACAGTGATCCGACAGCGTGTTTGATCACATGCAGCCAGCATCGCCGACTAATTCCATTAACCCGTTGAAAGTAAAGCAATCCAGCCGTTGGCATGCTTGCTGCTCCTGCCTCCTTGCACCCCAAGCATTCTCAAGGAGCTTCCCCATGAGCCACGCCCCACTCAAGTTCGCCTACTGGGTCCCCAACGTCAGCGGTGGCCTGGTGGTCAGCACCATCGAGCAACGCACCAGCTGGGACATCGACTACAATCGCAAGCTTGCGCAAATCGCTGAAAAAGCTGGCTTCGACTACGCCCTGTCGCAAATCCGCTTCACCGCCGGCTATGGTGCCGACAACCAGCACGAGTCGGTCACCATCAGCCACGCGCTGCTGGCTGCCACGGAAAAGCTCAAGGTCATCGCCGCCATCCTGCCAGGGCCGTGGAACCCGGCGCTGGCGGCCAAGCAGTTGGCCAGCATCGACCAGTTCACCCATGGCCGCATCGCCATCAACGTGGTCTCGGGCTGGTTCAAGGGCGAGTTCCACGCCATTGGTGAGCCGTGGCTGGACCACGACGAGCGCTATCGCCGTTCCGAGGAGTTCATCCGCGCGCTCAAGGGCATCTGGACGCAGGACAACTTCACCTTCAACGGCGACTTCTATCGCTTCCGTGACTACAACCTCAAACCCAAGCCGCTGCAGCAGCCGCACCCCGAGATCTTCCAGGGCGGCAGCTCGCGTGCGGCGCGGGACATGGCCGCGCGGGTGTCGGACTGGTACTTCACCAACGGCAACAGCGTGGAAGGGATCAAGGCCCAGGTCGATGACATCCGCGCCAAGGCCGCAGCCAACGGCCACTCGGTCAAGGTGGGGGTGAATGCCTTCATCATTGCCCGCGACACCGAGGAAGAGGCGCGGGCGGTGTTGCAGGAAATCATCGACAAGGCCAACCCCGAGGCGGTTCGGGCGTTTGGCAACGAGGTAAAGCACGCCGGGGCTGCCAGCCCGGAAGGCGAGGGCAACTGGGCCAAATCCAGCTTCGAGGACCTGGTGCAGTACAACGATGGCTTCAAGACCAACCTGATCGGCACGCCGCAGCAAATTGCCGAGCGTATCGTTGCACTGAAGGCGGTAGGGGTGGACTTGATCCTGTCCGGCTTCCTGCATTTTCAGGAGGAAGTGGCGTACTTTGGCGAGCGCGTATTGCCGCTGGTGCGTGAGCTGGAAGCCGGGCGCGGCGTAGACAAGGCAGTGGCCTGAGGCCTGTACCGAATGGCCGGGGGCGCTTTGCGCCCCTTTCCGGCCGGTACGGCGCCCGGCATGGCTGCTCTCGCGGGGCATTAGCCTGGCTTATGCAGGGTAAGCAGATATCACTTTTCCAACGTCAGCTTTCAGCGGCATTCTGCTTGCTCCATACCCCGCACGAGCCTGCCAATGCCCTCCGTCATCCCGTCCATCGCCCCTGCCATTTCAGAACTTGCACCAGGCTTTCGCGCCCTGAGCATTGTTGCGCACGCCGCACCGATCCAGCAGCCACAGGTTGCCAGCCAAGCGCTTGAGCAAGCCTGCACGACGGTGCTGGCGGGTGGGCCTGCATGGGCTGATGCGCACCTGGCTGCCTGGGCCGAAGTGTTTCAGGCCTTTGGCGCCAAACCCAAGCGTACACCGTGTTCTGCCGATGCCCTGCGCAAGCGGGTGATGCGCGATGGCAGCATGCCGGGCATCGACCCGGTGGTGGACCTGTACAACGCCATCAGCCTGCAGTACGCGGTGCCGGTCGGAGGCGAGAACCTGGCCGCCTATAAAGGCGCGCCACGTTTGCTGGTTGCCGATGGCTGCGAGCTGTTCGACTGTTACAAGGATGGCGTGCTGGCCAACGACCCGCCTGCACCGGGCGAGGTTGTATGGCGTGATGACCACGGCGTGACCTGCCGGCGCTGGAATTGGCGCCAAGGGGTACGCACGCGGCTGGATGCCGATGCGCAGCAAATGTGGTTCATTCTCGAGAGCTTGCCGGCGATGCCCCTTGCTGCCTTGCATGAAGCAGGGGAACGGTTGGTGGATGGGCTGCGGCAGATGATGCCTGGGGTACTCATCGAAGCACCTGTACTGCTCTGAAACCTCGCCTACCGCGCAGGGGGCGTGCCCTTGGCGTCGGTTTCAGGATGCGCCTGGTCGTTCGCACGCAACCCCCTGGCCCCACAAGTGCCATGCTTGCAGGATGCCTTCGGACCAGCGTGCGCAGATGCGCGGCCGTGGGCGAGGAGGCCGTCGGCGCCGCGCAACCGTGACGTGGCCGACGCGCCGCAGCAGAACACGCCGGATACCTGCCCCCACAACAATTCAGGCGGGGTCCGTGATGCCGAGGTCCGCTGTATGCCTGATGAATTGCTCCACCTGCCCGTGATCCAGCGCATTCTGGCTCGCGACAAGGACGCACCCGGTGCCTTGTTGCCTATCCTGCATGCCATCCAGCACGACATCGGTTTCATCCCCGACGCTGCTGTCCCCGAAATTGCCCATGCCCTGAACCTCAGCCTGGCTGAAGTGCGCGGGGTGATCAGCTTCTACCACGACTTTCGTACCTCGCCACCGGCGCGCCACACCTTGCGCCTGTGCCGCGCCGAATCGTGCCAGAGCCGTGGCGCCGAGGCCCTGGCCGCGCAACTGCGTGATCAGCTTGCACTGGACGACCATGGCACCAGCGCCGACGGTGCCATCAGCCTGCGCCCTGTTTACTGCCTGGGCGCCTGTGCCTGCTCGCCAGCGCTGGAGCTGGACGGCCAGGTGCACGCGCGGCTTACCCCTGAGCGCCTGCGCGCTCTGGTGACCGCTTGCCGGGAGGACGCAGCATGCTGAAGCTCTACATCCCGGGCGATTCGGTGGCCCGTGCCGTAGGGGCCGACCAGGTTGCCGATGCCTTGCAGCGCGAGGCCGAGCGCCGCCAGTTGCCGCTGGATATCCAGCGCACCAGCTCTCGCGGGCTGTACTGGCTGGAGCCGCTGATCGAGTGCGACAGTGCGCAAGGGCGCCTGGGTTTCGGCCCGGTTACTGCGCAAGACGTGCCCGCTTTGCTCGATGCCCTGGCCGGTGAGCCAGGTGGCCACTCGCTGGCGTTGGGGCTGGTCGAAGAAATCCCTTACCTGAAAAGCCAGCAGCGGTTGCTGTTCGCCCGCGCCGGCATCACCCGCCCATTGTCGCTGGACGACTATCGCGCCCATGGCGGTTTCGCCGGCCTTGAAGCGGCCGTGGCCCTGAACGGTGCCGAAGTGGTCGCGGCCGTGCTCGACTCCGGCCTGCGTGGCCGTGGCGGTGCGGCGTTCCCTGCCGGTATCAAGTGGCGCACCGTGCGGGACGCCGGCGCTGGGCAGAAGTACGTGGTATGCAACGCCGACGAGGGCGACTCTGGCACGTTCGCCGACCGCATGCTGATGGAAGGCGACCCCTTCCTGCTGATCGAAGGCATGATCATTGCCGGCCTTGCCGTGGGGGCCGACAAGGGCTACATCTATGTGCGCTCGGAATACCCGGATGCCATTCGCGTGCTGGGCCAGGCCTTGACCATTGCACGTGAGGCCGGCTTCCTCGGCACTGACATTGCCGGCAGCGGCCAGGCGTTCGACCTTGAAGTGCGGGTGGGTGCCGGCGCCTACATCTGCGGCGAAGAAACTGCGCTGCTCGAATCCATCGAAGGCAAGCGCGGCATCGTCCGGGCCAAGCCGCCACTGCCCGCGCTGCAAGGCCTGTTCGGCCTGCCCACGCTGGTGCACAACGTGCTTACCCTGGCTTCGGTGCCCACCATCCTGGCCAAGGGCGCGGCGTTCTATCGCGATTTCGGCATGGGCCGCTCGCTGGGCACCATGCCGTTCCAGCTGGCCGGCAACATCCGCCAGGGGGGACTGGTGGAACGTGCCTTCGGCCTGACCCTGCGCGAGCTGGTGGAGGGTTATGGCGGTGGTACGGCCAGTGGCCGGCCGCTGAAGGCTGCGCAGGTCGGCGGCCCGCTCGGCGCCTGGGTACCCCCCAGCCACTTCGACACCCCGCTGGACTATGAAGCCTTCGCCGCCATGGGCGCGATGCTTGGCCACGGCGGTGTGGTGGTGGCCGACGATACCCTGAACATGGCCAGCATGGCGCGCTTCGCCCTGCAGTTCTGCGCCGAAGAATCCTGCGGCAAGTGTACCCCGTGCCGCATCGGCTCCACGCGGGGCATGGAAGTGGTCGACCGGTTGATCGCAACGACTGATTTCACCGAGCGCCACGACCAGGCCCTGTTGCTGCGCGACCTGTGCGACACCATGCAGTACGGCTCGCTGTGCGCCATGGGCGGCATGACTGCCTACCCGGTGGCTAGCGCCCTCAAGTACTTCCCCGCCGATTTTGGGCTTACCACCACGGAGGCCGCGCAGTGATCAATTTCTTCGACCCCGCTTCTGATAAAAGCAGCGACCTCGGTACCCCGGCCCGTGACAGCGACGTGCAGGTCAGCCTGAGCATCGACGGCCGTGCCATCAGCGTGCCTGCCGGCACCTCGGTGATGCGCGCCGCGGCCATGCTCGGCACCAGCATCCCCAAACTGTGTGCCACCGATAGCCTCGAAGCCTTCGGCTCATGCCGCATGTGCATGGTGGAAATCGACGGCATGCGCGGCTACCCGGCGTCCTGCACCACGCCGGTCAGCGAAGGCATGGTGGTGCGTACCGAAACGCCACGCCTGGCCGGCCTGCGCCGCAACGTGATGGAGTTGTACATTTCCGACCACCCGCTGGACTGCCTGACGTGCTCGGCCAACGGCAACTGCGAGCTGCAGACCGTTGCCGGCCAGGTGGGCCTGCGCGAGGTGCGCTACGGCTACGACGGCGCCAACCACCTGGCCGAGAAAAAGGACGTATCCAACCCGTATTTCGATTACGAGCCCAGCAAGTGCATCGTTTGCAGCCGCTGCGTGCGCGCCTGCGAAGACATCCAGGGCACCTTCGCCCTGACCATCACCGGCCGCGGTTTCGAGTCGCGGGTGGCGGCAGCGGGCGGCGATAACTTCCTCGCTTCCGAATGCGTGTCGTGCGGCGCCTGCGTACAGGCCTGCCCAACAGCGACGCTGACGGAAAAGAGCCTGGTACAGCTTGGCCAGCCCGAGCGTTCGGTGATCACGACCTGCGCCTACTGCGGTGTCGGTTGTTCGTTCCGCGCCGAAATGAAAGGCGACCAGCTAGTGCGCATGGTCCCGGACAAGAACGGCGGCGCCAACCACGGCCATGCCTGCGTCAAGGGCCGCTTTGCCTGGGGCTACGCCACCCACCCGGACCGCATTACCAAGCCGATGATCCGCAAGCGCCTGGAAGACCCGTGGCAGGAAGTGAGCTGGGACGAAGCGGTAACCTACGCTGCCAGCGAGTTCCGCCGCATCCAGCTCAAGTACGGGCGCGATTCCATCGGTGGCATCACCTCCAGCCGCTGCACCAACGAAGAAGCCTACCTGGTGCAAAAACTGGTACGCACGGCGTTCGGCAACAACAACGTCGATACCTGCGCGCGGGTGTGCCACTCGCCCACCGGCTATGGCCTGAAACAGACCCTGGGTGAATCGGCCGGCACGCAAAGCTTCGATTCGGTGATGCAGGCCGACGTGGTGCTGGTGATTGGCGCCAACCCCACCGACGCTCACCCGGTGTTCGGCTCGCAGCTCAAGCGCCGCCTGCGCCAGGGTGCGCGGCTGATCGTGATCGACCCACGGCGCATCGACCTGGTCGACTCGCCGCACGCCCGCGCCGAACTGCACCTGCAATTGCGCCCGGGTACCAACGTGGCCATGCTCAATGCCCTGGCCCACGTGATCGTCACCGAGGGCCTGCTGGCCCAGCGTTTCATCGATGCCCGCTGCGAAACCGAAGACTTTGCCCGCTGGCGCGACTTCGTCAGCCAGGCAGACAACGCCCCCGAGGTGCTGGGCCCGGTGTGTGGCGTGCCCGCCGAGCAGATCCGCGCCGCGGCGCGCCTGTATGCCACCGGTGGCAACGCGGCCATCTACTACGGCCTGGGCGTGACCGAGCACAGCCAGGGCAGCACTGCGGTGATGGGCATCGCCAACCTGGCCATGGCCACCGGCAATATCGGCCGTGAAGGGGTAGGGGTGAACCCGCTGCGTGGGCAGAACAACGTGCAGGGTTCGTGCGACATGGGCTCGTTCCCCCACGAACTGCCCGGCTATCGGCATATTTCCAACGAGGGTGTGCGCGCCGAGTTCGAGCGCGCCTGGGGCGTGACCTTGCAGCCCGACCCGGGCCTGCGCATCCCCAACATGTTCGAGGCGGCGCTGGACGGCAGCTTCAAGGCCCTTTATTGCCAGGGCGAGGATATCGCCCAGAGCGACCCCAACACCCAGCACGTCACGGCGGCCTTGCACGCCATGGAATGTGTGGTGGTGCAGGACATCTTCCTCAACGAAACGGCCAAATTCGCCCATGTGTTCCTGCCGGGCAGCTCGTTCCTGGAAAAGGACGGCACCTTCACCAATGCCGAGCGGCGCATTTCACGGGTGCGCAAGGTGATGGAGCCGCTAGCCGGCAAAGCCGACTGGGAAGGGACCGTAGCCCTGGCCAACGCCTTGGGCTACCCGATGAACTACCGCCACCCGTCCGAGATCATGGACGAGATTGCCCGCCTGACCCCGACTTTCCGCCGCGTCAGCTACGCCGAAATCGACCGCCATGGCAGCCTGCAGTGGCCGTGCAACGACGCCGCGCCCGACGGCACGCCGACCATGCACATCGACCAGTTCGTGCGTGGCAAGGGCCGGTTCATGCTCACCGGCTATGTGCCCACCGACGAAAAGGTCAACAACCGTTACCCGTTGCTGCTCACCACCGGTCGCATCCTCAGCCAGTACAACGTCGGCGCCCAAACCCGGCGTACCGGCAACGTCGCCTGGCATGACGCCGACCGCCTGGAAATCCACCCGACCGATGCTGAAAGCCGAGGCATCCAGGACGGTGACTGGGTGGGCATCGGCAGCCGCGCCGGGCAGACCGTGCTGCGTGCGAAGGTCAGTGCGCGGGTAGCGCCGGGGGTGGTGTACACCACGTTCCACTTCCCCGAGTCGGGGGCCAACGTGATCACCACCGACAACTCCGACTGGGCCACCAACTGCCCGGAGTACAAGGTGACGGCAGTGGAAGTGGTGAAAGTGTTCCAGCCATCGCAATGGCAAAAGCGCTATCAGGACTTCAGTGACGAACAGCGGCGCTTGCTGAAGGAACGCCGTACAGCGGAGCAAGCCGAGGTGCGCCGATGAGCAGCGACAACCTGGTCAAGATGGCCAACCAGATTGCCCATTACTTCGACAGCGAACCAGACCGGGCGCTGGCGGTGCAGGGGGTGCGCCAGCATTTGCAAAGCTTCTGGACGCCGGCCATGCGCCGGCAGCTGGCAGAATGGATCGAGGCCAATGCAGGAGAGGGGCTGGACCCGAAGGTGCTGGAGGCTATGCCGTAGCGGATTGGCGCGGTCCCTACAGGGACCGCGCCAATTGTGGACCTTGCGTCAGCCGCGGGCTAATTCGGCCTGGTGGGCGATGGCTTCCTCGCTCTTGAGCACCAGCACATCCCCCTCAAGGGCATCCAGCACCACCTCCGAGGTATTGCCAATCAACGCCCCGGAAATCCCCTTGCGGCACACGGTGCCGATCACCGTCACCACCGCATCAAGCTTCTTCTCGGTAAAGGGGATCAGCACATCCGCCGGCCCTTCAGCCACATGCAGGCAATCGTCGCTGATGCCATATTCAGCCTGGAACGCCTTGCACGCATCGCGGTAGCGCTGCTCGATGGTCTCGCTCAGCTGGTATGTCGGATCGGAGGCCGACAGCATTGGCGACGGATGGGCGCTGATGACATGCAGTTCGCCCTTGGCCAGTTTGGCAATCTCGAAGCCATGGTCGATGATGCTGGCATGCAGGCGGCGATGGTCTTCGTCCTGGTTGCCTACGTCCACCGCGGCCAGAATCTTGCCACCGGTCCACGGCCGTTCGCTCTTGACCATCAGCACGGCACACGGGCACTGGCGCAGCAGCTTCCAGTCACTGGGGGTGAGCAGGGCTTTTTTCAGCGGGTTGTCCGGGCGGTGTTCCTTGATCACCAGCTCGCAGCCCTCGGCCTGCTGCACATAGATGATGGTGTCGTGCAGGTTGTCGCGCCAGGCCTCCTCATGGGTGACGTTGTCGTACCCGTCATCGTGCAATTGGCTACTCAGCAGGCTAAGCAGTGCAGTGTGGTCATGCTTCTTGTCGCACATCAGCAGGTGCAGGCGTGCGCCGGTGACGCCGGCGATCAGCTTGGCCCGGGTCAGCGCCCGGCTGTGGGCGTGCTCGGGGTCGAGGACGACGAGGATGCTGCGGACGGCTTGCATGGGCGTTAGCTCCCTTCAAAGGTGGCGACCGATGCCTGACTATAGACGGCGCGCCCGCCGCTGGCGCTTGATGTACATCAACAAGCATAGTCACTGGCGCCGCCCGCCGCCGCCGGTATAATCGCCAGCCCTGCCTGTTCTGTGTGGTTGCACGCTTATGTCCCTGATCCCCGAAATCGATGCCTTCCTCGGCTGCCCGACGCCAGACGCCTGGATCGAAGCGGCGCTCGCCGACCAGGAAACCCTGCTGATCGACCACAAGAACTGCGAATTCAAGGCCGCGAGCACCGCCTTGAGCCTGATGGCCAAGTACAACACCCACCTCGACCTGATCAACATGATGTCGCGCCTGGCCCGCGAGGAGCTGGTGCACCACGAACAGGTGCTGCGCCTGATGAAGCGCCGTGGCGTGCCTCTGCGGCCGGTGTCGGCGGGCCGCTATGCCTCGGGGCTGCGCCGCCTGGTGCGCGCCCATGAGCCGGTCAAGCTGGTGGACACGCTGGTGGTGGGGGCGTTCATCGAGGCGCGCAGTTGCGAGCGCTTTGCCGCGCTGGTGCCGCACCTGGACGAAGAATTGGGCCGCTTCTATCACGGCCTGCTGAAAAGCGAAGCGCGCCATTACCAGGGCTACCTGAAACTGGCGCACAACTACGGTGATGAGGCGGACATCGCCCGCCGGATTGAACTAGTGCGCGCTGCAGAAATGGAGCTGATCCAGTCCCCGGACCAGGAACTGCGCTTCCACAGCGGTATCCCGCAAGCGCTGGCCGCCTGATTCGCACCAGGCGGCCCAGGCTTCAGTTGCGCCGCCCCAGCAGCAGGCCCACCACCAGCCCCAGGCCGGCGGAAATGGCGACGGTCTGCCAAGGGTGGCCGCCGATGTAGTCCTGGGTGGCGTCCACCACCGGTTGCGCTTTGTCGCGCATAGTGCCAGCGGCCTGGCGCGCCTGTTTCAGTTTCAGGCTGACCTGCGCTCGCAGGGTTTCTGCTTCTTCGCCCACCAGGGTGGCACTGTCGTTCAGCAGTTTTTCCGATTCTTCGATCAGCGATTGCAGTTCGCTGAATACCTGGTCCTTGATTTGATCGCTGTCCGCCAGTGTGGCGTTTTTACGGGCCATGAACTCGTCCTCGTTGATGGGGTGGTGTGAACAATGGATGCCGCTGCGTCGGGAAAGTTGCGGCGGCTTTCCGATGTTGCGTTACCTGGGTGTAAGATAGCGGCCATTTTCAAACCTGCAGGTACCTTCATGAGTTTCAATCTGGCCAACATGAGCTTCGAGGAACGGGCGCAGATCGAGGCAGAGAAGGCGCGGCTGTTCGAGATGTGGCAGAGCAGCCTGGGCAAGGCCAAGGGCGATGCGGCCCGGCTGATCGCCGAAAAGCCCCGGCGCAAGGGTAAATGGGCCGAGTGGGTGCGCGCCGAACTGGACGCCATGTCGCCGCCCGAATACGCCAGCATGGTGCGCAGCGAAGTCAACAAGCTGATGGCCGCTGCCAGCGCCAGCCGCTGATTACCCCTGGCGGGCGCTTACCAGTTCGCGCCTTTGGGCAGGTCCAGCTTGCCCTCGTCAGTAAAGCGCACGGTCCCCAGCAACCCGCCTGCCAGCTTGCCGCGTAGCTTGTAGGGCAAACCCTTCAGCGAGTCCACCGTGCCCAGCCCATAGGCCTGGCGCAGGAAGGAAAACGCCGTGATGCTCACCGGCACCACGATCACCGCTTCGTCATAGCGGCCAATATGCCCCTGCTGGTCGCTGACCCCGGCGGCCAGCGGCTGGCCGTTCACTTCCAGGTTCAGGGCAATGCCGTTGTAGTCGATCGGCGACTCGTTAGGGTTTTGCACGCGCATTTTCACCGCCATGCGCAGTTCCAGTTCCTGCCCGGGCAGCGGCTCGATGCCGATCACGCTGATGTTGACCGGGTCGCGTGGCTGGAATAGCGCGCAAGCGCCCAGGCCATAAGCCATCAGCAGGACGAGAAACAGGCGGGTACAGCGGTACAGGCGGGCAGTCATTGAGGGCGACCTTGCCGGAGTGGGCGAGTAGTCAGTGTGGCAAATGCGCGTCGGCGTTGAAAGTGTCCTTGCAGATGAAAGATACTGTTTCTCATTAACGCCCGATAACTCATCCCACTGGCTGTTCCCAAACCCATGCTGACGTCACCCGTGTCGGGCCTGCTGGCGACTTTCCAGGAGCATTACGACGACCTGTTGCAGTTTCTGACCCGGCGCATGAGCGACCGCCAGCGCGCTGCGGACGTGGCGCAGGAAACCTACCTGAAGCTGGTGAAAGTCGATGCCCAGGCGGTGCCGGTGCTGCACGCCCGCAGCTTCATCTTCCGCGTGGCCGGTAACCTGGCAATTGATGCCTTGCGCCGCGAGCAGCGCCTGGCTGCCAGCCATGACGACTGTGACGGGACCGGTGAACTGGCCTGCCCGGCGCCAGCGCCCGAGGCGATGTTGCTGGCCCGGGAGCGCCTGCAAATCCTTGACGATGCGCTGCTGAAACTGCCCGACAATGCCCGCCAGGCGTTGTTGCTGAACCGCGTCGAAGGCATGACCCAGGCGCAGATTGCACAGCGGCTGGGGGTTTCCGAGAGCATGGTGGCCAAATATATCGGCCAGGCCCTGCGCCATTGCCGCGACTGGCTCAAGCAGGCCGGTGTGGCGGCCTCCGTGGTGTTGCTGGTCGCCGCTGTGGCGGGTTGGCAGCAGGCACCGGTGTTGTTGGCCGACTACCACACCGCTGTGGGTGAACGGCAGGTGATTACCCTGGCGGACGGCACGCGGGTGACGCTGAACAGCGCCAGTGCGCTGAGTGTAGTGTTCAGTGAGCACGAACGCCGGGTGGTGCTGGCTGCCGGTGAGGCCCTGTTCGAGACCACGGATGATCCGCGGCCGTTTGTGGTCGATACGGCAGGCGAGCGGGTGCAGGGCGGTGCCGCCACCTTCAGCGTGCGTCGCGATGGCCGCGTGGTGTTGGCACGCGGTGAAGCCAAGGTCGGCGAACATGAACTGGCGGTGGCCGCCGATGCCGGTGCGCAGATGGCCTGGCAGCGCGGCAAGCTGATCTTCAACGGCAAGCCGCTGGGGCAGGTGCTGACGGAGCTTGAGCGTTACCGGCATGGGCGCATCGTGCTGTCTGATAGCAAGCTGGCGGCGATGGAGGTGAGCGGGGTGTTTGACCTTGACGAGCCTGAAGCACTGCTGCGCACGCTTGAGCAGCGGTATGGGCTGAAGGTTACCTATCTGCCGTGGTTGGCTGTGGTTCATTGATCAGCCTGTGCCGGCCTCTTCGCAGCACAAGGCTGCTCCTACAGGCATGTGCGATTCCTGTAGGAGCAGCCTTGTGCTGCGAAGAGGCCGGCACACAAATAAAAATATTTTCCAGTTGGCACTGCAAGTTCCTGCAAGCCAGATCGTCGTAGTGGGACTGATCAGCAACCCATTCTCATTTACGACTTGTCAGGAAGCTCATTCGTGCCTCTGATGCTCAAGCCCTTGCACCGCCGTCGCGGTTCTTTTCACCACGCCCTGGTGTCCTGCAGTGCCCTGGCCATGCTGGTCGGCCCCCTGCATGTGTTAGCCGCGACTACCGCCGAACAGGCCCAGATGCAGGCTCGCCAAGTCCAGCTCGACCTGCCAGCGCAGCCGCTGGACCAGGCCCTGACCACCTTTGCCGACCAGGCCGGCCTGCACTTGCTGTACACCACAGGAGATGCAGCAGGCTTTGCCAGCCCGGCCATGCACGGCAGCTACAGCGTCGAGCAGGCCCTGCAGCAGTTGCTGGCCGGCAGCGGCATGAGCTGGCACTTCAGCGACGCGCGCACCGTAACCCTGCGCAAGGCCCAGGCAGCGCCCCAGGCGGTTAACCTGAAGCCGATCGAAGTCAGCGTGGCCTCGCGCACCAGCACCGCAATCAGTGAAATCCCCGGTACTGTCTGGGTGGTCGACCAGCAGCAGCTGCGTGAGCAGATCGACAGCGGCGTCAGCCTGAAGGAAGCCATCGGCAAGCTGGTACCTGGCCTGGACCTGGCGCCGGAAGGGCGCACCAACTATGGCCAGAACATGCGCGGGCGCAACGTGCTGGTGATGATCGACGGGGTCAGCCAGAACAGCTCGCGCGGCCTGTCGCGCCAGTTCGACAGCATTTCACCGTTCAACGTCGAGCGTGTCGAAGTGCTGTCTGGCGCCAGCGCCATCTACGGCGGCGGGGCCACCGGCGGTATCATCAACATCGTGACCAAAAAGGGCGAACCCGGCCCGGCGCGTTTCGAGACCCAGCTCGGTGCCAGCAGCGGGTTCAACAACAGCGATGATTTGGCCACCCGCTTTGCCCAGTCGATCAGTGGCGGCAACGAGCGGGTCAATGCCCGCCTGGGTATTTCCGGCGAGCAGAACGAAGCCTTCTACGACGGTGCCGGCGACCAGATCTTCATCGACAACACCCAGACCGACCTGCAATACAACCGCACCATCGACGTGCTCGGCACCCTGGGCTTGCAGTTGAACGACCAGCAGAGCCTCGACCTGTTGGCCCAGTACTACGATTCGGGCAACCACGGCAGCACGGGCATCTACTTCCCCAACCTCAACTACAACGCGCCATCCGACCTGGAAGACGCCGAGCTGCGCAGCGGTTATTCGTCGGACCTGGAGCCGCGTACCCGGCGCCTGTTGCTGAACGCCAATTACCACCACAGCGACGTGCTGGGCCAGGATTTCTACCTGCAGGCCTCGTACCGCAAGGAAGACGACAACTTCTACCCGTTCCCGTACTACAACCGCGCCACGCCCACCGGCTCGCGCGGGGTGTATTTTGCTGCCTCGCAGCAAAACTTCGAGGTCACCAGCCTCAAGGGCCTGCTCGCCAAGCAGTGGGACACGTTGAAGCTGACCTACGGCGTTGACCTTGACCGCGAGCGCTTCAACGCCGAGCAGACCACGTTCAACGCCTTGACCTCGTCCGAGTCGGGCGGCCTTGAGTTGGAAAAGGACAGCAAGGCACCCCGCTACCCCAGCTACCGGGTCGATGGCGTGTCGGTGTACGCCCAGCTGGACTGGCATGCCACCGACAACCTGACGTTCTCCGGCGGTGCCCGTCGCCAGCAGATGGACGTCGACGTCAGCGACTTCAAGGGCGTGCCGGGCGGCAGCAACGATTATCAGGTCAACCTGTTCAACGTAGGCGCCATCTACGACTTCAAGAACGGCCACCAGGTATGGAGCAACTATGGCGAAGGCTTCGACCTGCCAGACCCTGCCAAGTACTACGGCAAGCCGGGCCTGAGCGTGGCCGACAACCCGCTGGCCGGCATCAAGAGCCGCCAGGTGGAACTGGGCTGGCGCTATGCCGACCTGGACTGGGATGCCCAGGCGGCGTTGTACTACATCTGGTCGGACAAGATCATCAACGTCGATTCGCAAACGCTGACGATCAACGTGGAAGAGCAGAAGAGCCGCGACTTCGGCTTTGAAGGTGCGCTGACCCGGCACTTCCAGACAGGCTGGGAAGCGGGCGGTACCCTGCACCTGACCCGCTCCGAGGAAGAGGCTGCCGACGGCGGCTGGAACAAGCGTGATGCCCGCTATGCATCCTTGTCCAAGGCCACTGCATTCGTTGGCTGGAAGGGCGATGGCCGCAGTGCGCGGCTGCAGGCCAACCATGCGTTCAGCCTGAAAGACGATGCCGACCACGAGATCGACGGTTACACCACCTTCGACCTGCTGGGCAGCCAGGACACCGGCTTCGGCACCTTCAGTGCCGGCATCCAGAACCTGCTGGACAAGCAGTACAGCACGGTCTGGGGCCAACGCGCGACGCTGTTCTATTCGCCGACCTACGGCCCGGCGTACCTGTATGACTACCAAGGGCGCGGGCGCACCTACACCCTGACCTGGAGCATGGCTTACTAACCCTTCTCCAAGGCGTGCCCGGCCCTTGTAGGAGCGCATCAGGTAAACGCTACGAGCAAATCCTCGGCAAACGCCTGTTGCGCTTCACCCGTCACCTGTGCCCGATGCCGGGCCAGGGTAAATGGCACCACAAAATCCAGCCCTGGGTTCAACGCCCACAACAACCCTTCCGCCTCCCAGGCGTGCGCGCAGTGGCAGGGCAGGTAACCCATATGCCGCCCCGACAGAATGAACGTCAGCACGCTCTCGATCTGCTCCGCTACAGCCATGCTGTGCCGGCTCTGGAACGGCTCACCGCCTTTGAGAAACCGGTATGGATGGCGCACCTGGTCCATCTCCAGCAACCGCTCAAGCTCAATACCCGATTCGCCGAACAGCACATGCCCCTTGCCGCAATACAGCCGTTGCCGTTCCTCGAACAATGGCTGGTAATCAAAGGCCGCCTGGTTGCCGGAAAAGTAGCTGATGGCGTAATCCAGCCGCTGCTCCAGCAACAACCGCTCCAGCTCCGCCGGCGGTGCACTGATCAGCTCCAGCTGCACTGATTCCTCCCGTGTGCGGAACGCCGCGATGGCCGCCGCCAGTTTCAGGCTCACTGCCTTGTCCTGGTTTTCTGCCATGCCGATGCGCACGGTCCCCAGCAACCGTCCGGCAACACCGTTGGCCTGCTGGCGAAACTGCTCGATGTTCAGCAGCAGCTCACGCGCTGCATCCAGCAGCAACGCGCCTTTCTCCGTCAGGTGAAAGCCACCCTTGCCTCGTCTGCACAGGCGGTAGCCCAGGCGTGTTTCCAGCTGCGCCATGCGCTGGCTGATGGTGGGCTGGCTCAGGCCCAGCACGCCTTGCGCGGCGCTGAAGCCCCCGGCCTCGACTACAGTGACGAACAGCCGCAGCAGGTGCAGGTCGGTATCGTGCACTTGTCCGAGCATTACATTGCTCCTGATGAATGTCAGCTTTGCAAACTTGCAATTCCTGCAATGTAACCCGGCTGGCATGCTCGCGGCATCCACCCATTTGCCGAGGTGTCCGTCATGCGTCGATCATTGTGCCTGTTGTCCCTGTTTCTGGCCCTGCCGCTGCAGGCCGAAGAAAAGGTCGTCAACCTCTACAGCTGGGCCGATTACGTCGCCCCGCAAACCCTCCAGCGTTTCGAACAGGAAACCGGCTACAAGGTGCGGTACGACACCTTCGACACCACCGAGGTGCTGGAGACCAAGCTGCTCACCGGTGGTAGTGGTTACGATGTGGTGGTGCCATCGTCGACCGTGCTGGCCCGGGCACTCAAGGCCAATGCCCTGCAAGCGCTCGACCCCCAGGCCATGCCCGGCTACAGCAACCTCGACAAAGACCTGCTGGCCAAGCTGGCCGAGGCCGACCCCGGCAACCGCCATGCCGTGCCGTACACCTGGGGTACGCTGGGCCTTGGGGTGAATGTGCAGGCCGTGCGCCAGCGCTTGGGCGACGTGCCGCTGGACAGCCTCGACCTGCTGTTCAAACCCGAATACGCCAGCCGGTTGAAGGACTGTGGCATCGCCATGCCCGATTCGCCGCAGGAAGTGATTGGCGTGGCCCTGAACTACCTGGGCAAGGACCCTTACAGCCAGGACAAGGATGACCTGGCCGCCGCGCAGCAGCTGCTGAGCCAGCTGCAACCCTCGATCAGCTACGTCGCCAATGGCCGGCAGATCAGCGACCTGGCCAACGGTAGCGTGTGCCTGGCGCTGACCTACAACGGCGATGCAGCGATGGCGGCCGACCAGGCCCGTCGTGCCAACAAGCCTTTCGAGCTGATCTACCGCATTCCGCGCGAAGGCACGCTGGTGTGGCAGGACAACCTGGTCATCCCCAAGGACGCCCCGCACCCCGAAGCTGCGCGGGCGTTCATCGCCTTCATGCTCAAGCCCGAGTCGGTGGCTGCGCTGACCAACACACTGTTCTTCGCCAACGCCAACCAGGCCGCCACGCCGTTGGTGGACGAGGCGGTGCGTAACGACCCGGACATCTATCCGCCTGCCGAAGTGCGTCAGCGCCTGTTCGCCGACCGCAGCATGGCCCTGGCCGACCTGCGCCAGCGCAACCGCCTGTGGACGGCCTTTCGCACGCGCCAGTGACTGATCACAACCAAGGAGCCCGACCATGGAGCAAGCCGCAAGCAACGACCAGGCGATGACCCGCGACAGCCTGTATGGCACTGCCGCAGAAAGTACCTACGCCGGCATTACCAGTTTCTCCCGCCGCCGCTACAGCCGCGATTTGCGCGGTGTGGATGTGGTGGTCAGCGGAGTGCCGTTCGATACCGCCACCAGCAACCGTCCAGGCGCGCGTTTTGGCCCACGGGCGATTCGCGCCGCCTCGGTGCAGCAGGCCTGGGCCCGGCACTGGCCGTGGGCGTTCGACCCGTTCGACCACTTGGCAGTGATCGACTATGGCGACTGCGCTTTCGACAATGGCACGCCGCAGTCGGTGCCAGACAGTATCGAGGCCCATGCCGCGCATATCCTTGAAGCGGGCTGCGCCATGCTTACCCTCGGTGGCGACCACTTCATCAGCTACCCGTTGCTCAAGGCCCACGCCCGTCGGCATGGCCCGCTGGCGCTGATCCACTTCGATGCCCACAGCGACACCTGGCCGGACGAGGAGGGCAAGCGTATCGACCATGGCACCATGTTCTGGCATGCCGCCCGTGAGGGCCTGGTGGACCCGGCCTGCTCGGTGCAGATTGGCCTGCGTACCACCAATGACGACAGCCAGGGCTTTGCCATCCTCGACGCACGCCAGGTGCACCGTCAGGGCACCGAGGCGGTGATTGCGGCGATTCGCCAGCGTGTAGGTGAGCGGCCGGTGTACCTGACCTTCGACATCGACTGCCTCGACCCGGCCTATGCGCCTGGCACCGGTACGCCGGTGTGTGGCGGGTTGAGCACGGTGCAGGCGCTGGAGATTCTTGGCGGGCTGCGGGGGATCAACCTGGTGGGCATGGACCTGGTGGAGGTGGCGCCGGCTTATGACCATGCCGATATCACAGCGCTGGCGGGGGCGACTTTGGCGATGGAGATGCTGTGCCTGTATGCGGCGCGGCACAGGGTAGACAAGAGCCAGTGATCCGGGGCCGCTTTGCGGCCCATTCGCAGCACAAGGCTGCTCCTACAGGGCCTTGCGTCGCAATAGACTGCAAAGCAGCCCCACGAGCACATACTGAAACATCAGGAATCATCTCCGCCCAAATTCACGCTTTTGTCTCGAACCCCTCGCGCCTTAGGCTATCAAACCCACCAGGCGCGGCATTTTCGTACAGGAGGTGAAGCATGACCCCAACATTGCCCATCCTGGCCCTCGGCCTGGCTTTGTGCCTGCCCGCGCACGCGGCCTTGCAGCAGCCTTTGCAGCTTGCGGCCGGTAACAACAACCCCTACAACAGCCCGATCCAGCGCGCCAACCCCAACAGCCGCCAGGGCAGCATGCCGGCAACGCCCCCGGTGCGCGGCCCGTCCACCGACCCGTACCAGCGCACGCCCAGCCTGGACAACCGCGGCATCGGCAACGGCGACAACCTGCGTCGGCAGCAACAAACCCCAAACCTGGAACCGACCCGGCCGCCCCGCGACAGCACGCGTGCGCCGTGAGCCCATACGAAAGGAATCCTGCATGCCCAGAGCAACCTGGCTAGCCACCCTGACTGCTGCTGCACTCATGCCCCTGCTGGCACAGGCGGCGGCAGAGCAACAGTTTCGCAGCGAAGAAGGCACGTTGACCGTCAGCACCCTGGCGGACGGCTTGCGCAACCCTTGGGCCCTGGCGTTTCTGCCGGGCGGCAAGGACATGCTGGTAACCGAGCGCGCTGGCAACCTGCGGGTGGTCAACGCTGAAGGCAAGGTCGGCCCGCCGATCAGCGGCGTGCCCAAGGTGTGGTCCGAGGGCCAGGGCGGCCTGCTGGATGTGGTGTTGTCGCCGGAGTTCGACAAGGACCGTACCGTGTATCTGTCCTTCGCAGAGGAGGGCAGTGACGGCAAGGCCGGCACCGCCGTCGGCCGTGGCCAGTTGTCCGAAGACCGCGCCCGGCTGGATAACTTCAGCGTGATTTTCCGCCAGCAGCCCAAGCTGTCGGTGGGCAACCACTTCGGCTCGCGCCTGGTGTTCGACCGCGACGGCTACCTGTTCATCGCCTTGGGCGAGAACAACCAGCGCCCTACGGCCCAGGACCTGGACAAGCTGCAAGGCAAGATCGTGCGCATCTTGCCGGATGGCGAAGTGCCCAAGGACAACCCCTTCGTCGGCAAGGACAACGTGCGGCCAGAGATCTGGTCGTTCGGCCACCGCAACCAGCAAGGTGCCGCGCTGAACCCCTGGACCGGCAAGCTGTGGACCCACGAGCACGGCCCGCGCGGCGGTGACGAAATCAACATCCCCGAGCCCGGCAAGAACTACGGCTGGCCGATTGCGACCCATGGCATCAACTACTCGCTGCTGCCGATCCCCGAGGCCAAGGGCAAGCATGTGGACGGCATGGTCGACCCGCACCATGTGTGGGAGAAGTCGCCAGGCATCAGCGGCATGGCGTTCTACGACAGCCCGACATTCAAGGCCTGGGACCACAACCTGTTCATTGGTGCGCTGGCGACACAGGAGCTGATCCGTTTGCAGCTGAAGGGCGACAAGGTGGTGCATGAGGAGCGTTTGCTGGGTGACTTGAAGGCGCGTATCCGCGATGTGCGGGTTGGGCCGGACGGCTACATCTATGTGCTGACCGATGACAAGGACGGCGCATTGCTGAAGGTAGGCCTGGCCGACTGACGCGGTCCCTGTAGGAGCGGCCTTGTGCCGCGATGGGCCGCGCAGCGGCCCCAGGATTTCAGCGTTGCTGCATAGATTGTTGGGGCCGCTCTGCGGCCCATCGCGACGCAAGGCCGCTCCTACAGGGACCTGTGTAGAATGCGGCCATGGCCATCACTCCCCAATCCCTTTACCAGCATGCCCTGAGCACTCAGGGCTACGTCGCCGACCCAGCCCAGGCCCGTGCCGTCGAGGCCCTGCAAGCTTGCTTCCAGTCCCTTGAGCAGGGCCTCCCCACCCAGGGCATCTACCTCTGGGGCCCGGTCGGCCGGGGCAAGACCTGGCTGATGGACCAGTTCCACCGCTGCCTGTGCATACCCAGTCGGCGCCAGCACTTTCATCACTTCATGGCCTGGGTCCACCAGCGCCTGTTCCAGCTCAATGGCACCGCCGACCCGCTGCTGGCGTTGGCCCGGGAGCTGGCCGGGCAGATCCGCGTGTTGTGCTTCGACGAACTGTTCGTCAACGACATTGGCGACGCGATCATCCTCGGCCGCCTGTTCCAGGTGCTGTTCGACCAGGACGTGGTGATTGTCGCCACCTCCAACCAGCCACCCGAACATCTGTACCGCGACGGTTTCAACCGCGAGCGGTTCCTGCCGGCCATCGCCGCCATTGAGCGGAACATGCAGGTACTGCCGGTGACGGGCGAGCAGGACCACCGCCTGCACCCCGGTGCGGAGCGGCAGCGCTACTGGGTGGCAGCGGCAGGGCAGGCCAGCAGGCTGGGCGAGGTGTTCTGCCAGCTCAGCCCGGATCACACGGGTACTGATCAGCCCTTGGTTATCGGCTCCAGGCAGGTGCAGGTCGTGCGGCGCAGCGAGCAGGCTATCTGGTGCCGCTTCATCGACCTGTGCGAACAACCGCTGGCGGCCATGGAATTCATGGCACTTTGCGACCGTTTTCCGGCCATCCTGGTGTCGGGTATTCCGGCGCTGGGCGGTAAGCAGCAGGCCGGTCGCATTGCGCGTGGCACTGAAGATGGTGCGGCGCGGGTGGTGGCAGGCGACCGTGAGCTGCCGGCGCTGTCGCCCAAGGACGATGCGGTACGCCGCTTTATCGCCCTGGTCGATGAGTGCTACGACCGCCGTGTGGCACTGTACCTGGAGGCCGAGGTGCCGCTGGAAGAACTGTATACGCAGGGGTATCTGGCATTCCCGTACCAGCGAACCTTGAGCCGGTTGCGGGAGATGCAACTACAGCGGTTTGGCTGATGAGTGCTGGGGGCCGCAAAGCGGCCCCCGTTTCACTTGGCCAGCCACTCGACCAGGGTACGGTTGAACCGCAGCGGTTCTTCGATCTGCGGCGCATGCCCCATGCCTTCGAACGTGATCAGTTCACCTTTGGGGATCAGCTTGGCAACCTGCGGGCCAAGCACTTCATACTTGCCCAGCTTCGCCTTTACCTCCGGCGGTGCGATATCGCTGCCAATGGCCGTGGTGTCCTTGTCGCCGATCAGCAGCAAGGTCGGCATTTGCAGGTCCTTGAACTCGTGGTACACCGGTTGGGTGAAAATCATGTCGTAGATCAGCGCCGAGTTCCACGCCACCGCTTCATGCCCCGGCCCCTTGTTCAGGCCCACCAGCATCTGTACCCAGCGCTCGTACTCCGGCTTCCAGCGCCCGGCGTAGTAGGTCTTGCGCTCATACTCGCGCACCCCCTCGGCATCCAGCTTGAGCTCGCGGGCATACCACTGGTCGACCGTACGATAGGGCACGCCCAGGGCTTTCCAGTCTTCCAGGCCAATCGGGTTGACCATGGCCAGGCGTTCCACCTGCTGCGGGTACATCAGCGCATAGCGGGTGGCGAGCATGCCGCCCGTGGAATGCCCTAGCACGATGGCTTGCCTGATACCCAGCTGTTCGAGCAAGGCATGGGTGTTGTCGGCCAACTGCTGGAAGCTGTACTGGTAATGCGCGGGCTTGCTGGAAGTGCAGAAGCCAACCTGGTCGGGGGCGATGACCCGGTAACCGGCCTTGCTTAGCGCGTCGATGGTGGTTTCCCAGGTGGCGGCGCAGAAGTTCTTGCCGTGCATCAGCACCACGCTGTGGCCGTTGGCCTGGCCTTGTGGGGGGACGTCCATATAGCCCATCTGCAGGGCCTGGCCCTGAGACTTGAAGTCAAAGTGCTTGAGCGGGTGCGGGTAGCTGAAGCCTTCGAGCTGGGGACCGTAGGTAGGTGGCTCGGCGGCGATGGCCGGGCTGCCGACAAGGCAGGCCAGGGCCAGGGCGGTTGCGCGCAGCATGGGGGCACTCCGTGTAGGGCCGTGTAGGAATAGGCGACTTTAGCAGCCAGGCGTGCGACGGGATCGTGAAAGGTGTTACCAGGCGTGAAACCAGCCCAGGGTAATCATCACCAGCACTGCATAGCGGCCTGCCTTGGCAATTGTCACCAGCAGCAGGAAGCGCCAGAACGGCTCGCGCATGATGCCCGCGATCAACGTCAGCGGGTCGCCGATCACCGGCATCCAGCTGAGCAGCAACGACCACTGCCCCCAGCGCTGGTAACGCTGCTGCGCGCGCTGCAGTTGGGCAGCGCTGAACGGGAACCAGCGTTTGTCGCGCAGGTGCTCGACGGCGCGGCCCAGCAGCCAGTTCACGACCGAACCCAGCACATTGCCCAGGGAGGCCACCAGCAGCAGTGTCGCCCAGGCCTCGGGCTGGCGCAGCAAAAGGCCGACCAGCACGGCCTCCGATTGCAGCGGCAGCAAGGTGGCGGCGCCAAAGGCGCTGAGGAACAGCGCCCACAGGCTGAGCATCAGTAGTTGGCGACTACGGTTTCCTGGCCATCCTGGGTGACCCCGATGACCTGGTAGGCATCCTTGTGGTCACCCATTTCCATACCGGGCGAGCCCATCGGCATGCCCGGCACGGCCAGGCCTTTGAGGTCGTTGCGCTTGGCCAGCAGGCGCACCTGCTCAGCCGGCACATGGCCTTCGACGAACTTGCCGTCGATCACCCCGGTGTGGCACGACGCCAGGCGCGGCGCCACGCCCAAGCGCTGCTTGACCGCGCTCATGTTCGGCTCGACGTGGTCGTTGACGGCGAAACCGTTGTCACGCAGGTGGCTGATCCAGGCCTTGCAGCAGCCGCAGTTGGGGTCGCGGTAGACGTCGATGGTCTCGGCGGCCTGGGCCAGGCCGGTGATGGCCAGCAGGCCCAGGGGCAGTAGGTGTTTGCGCAGCATGGTGGAGCACTCCTTTAGAAACGCAGGCGGACACCGGCAACCAGGCGGGTCTGGCCCAGGTCTTCGCCGTCTTCGCGGGCCTGGTCGGCACGCTTGCCGTGCAGGCGGTTGAAACTGACCCCGACATAGGGGGCGAAGCCACGGGTGATCTCGTAGCGCAGGCGCAGGCCCACCTCGCTGTCGGCCAGCCCTGCGCCTTGCTCGCGCCCGGCGTCGTTGCGGCCGTAGAGGTTGGCTTCCAGGGTTGGTTCCAGTATCCAGCGGTTGGTCAGCAGCATAGCGTAAGCGGCTTCCAGACGCAGCGCGGTCTGTTGCCGCTCGCCGGCGTAGGCGGTGGCCTGCAACTCCACGCCATACAGCGGCGTGCCCTGGATGCCGAAAGCGGCCCAGGCCTGGCCACTGGCAGGCTTGAAGTCCTGGCGTACGCCAGCCACCAGCTCCCACCACGGGCTCACGGCATGGCCCCACAGCGCCTGCAGTTCGGCCTTGTGCGTCTTGCCCTGCTCGCGCTCGCCTTCCGTGCGCAGCCACAGGCGGTCGATATCGCCGCCGACCCAGGCCGTGGCGTTCCAGTTCAGGGCACTGCTGCTCTCGAAGTTCTGGTATTCGAGCTTGTCGACGATCACGGCCCCGTTCAGCGCCCGGTCGTGTACCTGGTGCCCTGGCAGTGGCGGGAAGGCAGCGCGGCGGTCGGCGTCGGTGATTGCAGGCAGGGGCGTGCGCGGCGGGCTGGGCGTAGCCGGGCCATGGCCCATGCTTTCATGGTTCATCTGGCCATGGTTCATGTGCTCCATGCCAGCGGCCAGCACACGTTCACTGGCGAACAGCGTCAGCAGGGCCACGCCTGCCACGACGCTGCGGTTGCGGGTGTCATTCATCGACGCGTACCTCGCGGAACATGCCGGTCTCCATGTGGTAGAGCAGGTGGCAGTGGTAGGCCCAGCGGCCAAGGGCGTCGGCAGTCACCCGGTAGGAGCGTCGGCTGCCGGGCGGGATGTCGACGGTGTGCTTGCGCACCAGAAACTGGCCGTGCTCGTCTTCCAGGTCGCTCCACATGCCGTGCAGGTGGATGGGGTGGGTCATCATGGTGTCGTTGACCAGAGTGATGCGCACCCGCTCGCCGTAAGTCAGGCGCAGCGGCGCGGCGTCGCTGAACTTGATGCCGTCGAACGACCAGGCGAAACGCTCCATGTGGCCGGTCAGGTGCAGCTCGATGTCGCGCGATGGCGTGCGGCCGTCCGGGTCGGGGTAGGGGCTGCGCAGGTCGGCGTAGGTCAGCACGCGGCGGCCATTGTTGCGCAGGCCTATGCCGGGGTCGGCCAGGTTGGCGCGCGGTGCCATGGTCTGCATGTCCACCAGCGGGTTGCCGGTTTCGCTGGCCGGGTGTTGCTGCATGGCTGGCATGGCAGCGTGGTCCATGCCGGCCATGTTGCTGTGGTCCATGCCCGCCATGGCGCCCATGCCGCCGTGGCCCATGTCGTCCATGCTCAGCACCGGGCGCGGGTCGGGTGCAGGCACCGGGGCCTGCAGCCCGGTGGCGCGGGCCAGGGTGCCGCGGGCGAAGCCGGTACGGTCCATGCTCTGGGCGAACAGGGTGTAGGCAGGTTGGTCGCCCACGGTCACCAGCACGTCATAGGTTTCGGCCACGGCAATGCGCAGCTCATCCACGGTCACCGGCTTCACCGGCAAACCGTCGGCGGCGATCACCGTCAGCTTCAGACCGGGTATACGGAAATCGAAATAGGTCATGGCCGAGGCGTTGATCAGCCGCAGACGCACGGTTTCGCCCGGCTGGCACAGGCAGGTGAAGTTGCCCTCCGGCGGCTGGCCGTTGAGCAGGTAGGTGTAGGTGGCGGCGCTGATATCGGCGAGGTCGGTAGGGCTCATGCGCATGCGCGCCCAGGCTGTGCGCTCGGCGACGGTGGGGCTCCAGCCGTTGTCGGCCACGTCGTCGATGAAGTCGCCAACCGTGCGCTTGTGGTAGTTGTACGCGTCGGACTGTTTCTTCAGGGTGGCCATCAGCTGTTCCGGCGCCTGGTCCGACCAGTCGCTGAACAGCAGCACGTGGTCGCGCTGGTAGCGATGCGGTTCGGGTTCGCGTGGCTCGATCACGATGGCCCCGTACACCCCGGCCTGTTCCTGCAGCCCAGAGTGGCTGTGGTACCAGTAGGTACCGCTCTGGCGCAGGGTGAACTGGTACAGGTAGTCGCCGCCGGGTTCGATACCGGCGAAGCTCAGGCCTGGTACGCCGTCCATGTTGGCGGGCAGGAGGATGCCGTGCCAGTGGATCGAGGTGTCCTGGGCCAGGCGGTTGCGCACGCGCAGGGTCACGGTGTCGCCTTCGCGCCAGCGCAGCAACGGGCCTGGCAGGCTGTTGTTGAGGGTGAGTGCGGTGCGCGGGCGGCCGGTGATATTGACCGGGGTCTGGCCGATGAACAGCTCGAAGTGCTGGCCGGCCAGGTCCTGGCCTTCGGCGGCCTGGGCCAGCGGGCGCCACAGCCCCAGGCCCGCCAGTGTGCTGGCGGCGCCCAGGCCTTTGACAAAGGTACGGCGGGTGGGGTTGCGCAACATGGCGTGGCCTCTGTGGGGGAGCCACGATGTTGGCTGAAGGCGCCTGTCAGGCAGCTGAGGCGCACATTACAGCATTGTCAGCTTGCCACCTCGTCGCCGCGCAGGTCGCGCATCAGCAGGGCGTGGTCCAGTGCGACCTGTTCCGGGATGGGCAGGTACACCACATGGCCGTCGCCTGGCGCCACGTCGATGGCCTGCTGCTGGCGGTTGCACAGGCGGTGCAGGTCGAAGTGGTAGTTGCCACGCGGGGTCATCAGCTCCAGGTGGTCACCCACGGCAAAGCGGTTCTTCACCTTTACCTCGGCCAGGCCTTCGACCCGCACGCCGGTCAGTTCACCGACGAACTGCTGGCGCTCCGAGACCGAATTGCCGCGTTGGTAGTTCTGGTATTCATCATGCACGTGACGGCGCAGGAAGCCTTCGGTGTAGCCGCGTTGCGCGAGGGATTCGAGGTTGCCCATCAAGGCGCGGTCGAACGGCCGTCCGGCCATGGCGTCGTCGATCGCCTGGCGGTACGACTGCACGGCACGGGCGCAATAGAAGTGCGACTTGGTGCGGCCTTCGATCTTCAGCGAATGCACGCCCATGTCGGCCAGGCGCTCGACGTGCTGGATGGCGCGCAGGTCCTTGGCGTTCATGATGTAGGTACCGTGTTCATCTTCGAACGCCGGCATTTCGGTGCCGGGGCGGTTGCTTTCCTGCAGCAGGAAAACCTGCTCGGTAGGGGCGCCCAGGCCAAGGGTGGGCTGCACTTCGCGCACGATGTCGCCGGTGGCGTTCTCGGTGGCCGGCGTGGCGTCGTACTTCCAGCGGCAGGCGTTGGTGCAGGTACCCTGGTTGGCGTCACGCTTGTTGAGGTAGCCCGACAGCAGGCAACGGCCGGAGTAGGCCATGCACAGCGCGCCGTGGACGAACACCTCCAGCTCCATGCCCGGTACCTGCTGGCGGATTTCCTCGATCTCTTCCAGGGACAGCTCGCGCGACAGGATCACCCGGCTCAGGCCCAACTGCTGCCAGAACTGCACGCTGGCCCAGTTGACTGTGTTGGCCTGCACCGACAAGTGCACCGGCATCTGCGGGAAGTGCTGGCGTACCAGCATGATCAGGCCAGGGTCGGACATGATCAGCGCGTCCGGCGCCATGTCGATGACCGGTGCCAGGTCCTTGAGAAAGGTCTTGAGCTTGGCGTTGTGCGGGGCGATGTTGACCACTACGTAGAAGCGCTTGCCCAGGGCATGCGCCTCCTGGATGCCCAGCGCCAGGTTGGCGTGGTCGAATTCGTTGTTGCGCACCCGCAGGCTGTAGCGCGGCTGGCCGGCGTAGACCGCGTCGGCGCCGTAGGCAAAGGCGTAGCGCATGGTCTTGAGGGTGCCGGCGGGGGCCAGCAGTTCGGGCTTGGCGGTAAGGTTCATGTGCGCACCGGGGCAAAAAGGCCGGGATGCTAGGGGCGATGGACAAGGCGCGTATTGATTTGCGTCAAGTGAGCGCGGCACTTTTGCCCGAGTGCCATGCACTAATCTCTCACAAGCCATGAGAGGAACTGCAATGAACGAAACCGCGTTACAGAACAAAGCCCTGGCAGTACTCCTGGCGCTGGTGACCATTGCCTTCTTCTGGATCCTGTTGCCGTATTACGGCGCAATCTTCTGGGCGGTGATCCTCGGCATCCTGTTCGCCCCGCTGCAGCGCCACCTGCTGATCCGCTTCGGGCGGCGACGCAACCTGGCCGCGGCCACGACCACGCTGGTATGTCTGCTGGTGGCGATCCTGCCGGTGATCATCACCAGCGCGCTGCTGGTCCAGGAGGGCGCCACGCTGTACCAGCGCATCGAAAGCGGGCAACTGGACATTGCCGGTTACGTCGAGCACGGCAAGGACCTGCTCCCGGCATTCGCCCAGCATGGCCTGGACAACATGGGCATGGGCAACCTCGACGGGTTGCGTGACAAGATCACCAAGTGGGCAACCCAAGGTAGCCAGGTATTGGCCAGCCAGGCGTTCAGCTTTGGTCAAGGCACGTTCGAGTTCGTGGTCAGCTTTGGCATCATGATGTACCTGCTGTTCTTCTTTCTGCGCGACGGCCCGGAAGTGGCCCGCCGGGTGAGGCAGGCCGTACCGCTGCCCGAGCATCAGAAGCGCCGTTTGCAGCTGAAGTTCAACCGTGTGGTGCGGGCGACGGTGAAAGGCAACGTATTGGTGGCCATTACCCAAGGGGCGCTGGGCGGGTTCATTTTCTGGGTGCTGGATATCCCCAGCGCACTGGTGTGGGCGGTGCTGATGGCGTTTCTGTCGCTGCTGCCGGCGGTGGGTGCGGGCATCGTCTGGGCGCCGGTGGCCGCGTATTTCCTGCTGACCGGTGCGATACTGCCGGGGATTATCCTGACCGCGTTCGGGGTGCTGGTGATTGGCCTGGTAGATAACGTGCTGCGGCCGATTCTGGTGGGCAAGGATACGCGCATGCCGGACTACCTGATCCTGGTGTCGACGCTGGGTGGGCTGGCAGTATTCGGGCTCAACGGCTTCGTGATCGGGCCATTGATCGCGGCGCTGTTCGTGTCCAGTTGGGCAATCTTTGCCGCAACCAAGCCGCAGGTGCAATTGCCACAGTAGGGGTTTACCAACGCGCCAGGGTTGGGTTCAATGCGTCACAGTCGCCGCCATGGACAACAGTCAGATCGACAAGCCCAGCTACACCTACCAGGCGGTCTACCGCTACTTGCTCGACAGGATCGAGGCAGCACCCTGCGATGTGGAGCAGCGCTTGCCGTCGCTGCGCGAGCTGGCCCAGCGCCTGAGCGTTTCGGTATCCAGTACCAAGTACGCCTATGCGCTGCTGGAAGACGAAGGGCGGGTGTATGCCCGGCCCAAGCAGGGCTACTTCAGCCGATCCCGCGCGCCCACCATGCGTGGCCAGCATTCACCGAGCCTGCTCGACACAGTTTTCGCCAGCGCCCGTCAGCCGGGCATGCTGGCCCTGGGCAGTGATGCGCCGGCCATGTTGCTGTCGCTGCAACAGCCGTTACTGATGATCGAGCGCGAACTGGCGCGCCAATACCCGCACTCGTTGGCACCGTTGTTCCAGCCGTTCGGTGAGCCCGAGTTGCGCAGCGTGCTGGCCGACCGCTACACCCGCTCGGCGCAGCATTACTGGAGCGCCGATCAGGTGTTCATCGGCGCGGACCTGCGCAGCATCCTAGAGTTGTCGTTACGCGCCCTCGACCTGGAAGGCCAGGTGGCGCTGGTGGAGTCGCCCTGCAACTGGGCGGTGCTGAGGCAGTTGCAGGCTGCGCGCATGACCATTATCGAAGTGCCACTGGGTGATGACGGGCGTTTCGACCTGCAGCAGTTCCACCGGCTGCTGTGCGATCAGCCTGTGCGCCTGGCAGTGCTGTCGTCGGCGGCCAACGTGCCGCAAGGTGGCTTGATGCCCGCGGCGGACAAACAGCAGATTTGCCGCTGGCTGGCCGAGCACGCGGTGTGGCTGTTTGAAAACGATGGCTACGGCGAGTTGTGTTTCCACGCGTCAGCGCCGCGCTACCGGGACTTCGCCGACCCTGAACGGCTGCTTGTGTTTTCGACCTTCGACAAGCTGATCGGCGCAGAGGCGCCCTTTGGCTATCTGCTGTGCCGGCAGCATAACCAGCGGTTGCAGCAGCTGTTTCTGGAACGTGCTTTTCGCTTGTCACCGATTCGCCAAAAGGCCATCGCCAGGCTGTTCACCTCGCGCCGGGTCGAGCTGCATGTACAGCGCTTGCGGCCCATGCTGCGCCAACGCCTGCAGCAGATGAACGCGCTACTGGACGTTCACGGTCAGGGCTGCCTGCGCATCACCGAGCCCCAAGGCGGGGCCAGCCTGTGGTTGCAGGCGACCCGGCCGGTGGATATGCGCCGGGTCTTCGAGCGGTTGCTGGCGCAGCGCATCGTCATTGCCCCCGGGGAGCTTTTCAGCCAGTGTGGCCTATGGCGCAGCCACCTGCGGCTGTGCTGCACAGTGGACTGGAGCAAGAATATTGCCTTTGCACTGCAATGCCTGGTCGAGGCGATTCAGGCCGAAGCTCAAACCCCGTAGCAGTGGTGCAGGGCAGGGAACGCCCCGTCGCGCACTTCGCCTGCATAGCGGGTGCAGGCCTCGCGAATCACCTGGCCGACGTCGGCATACTGCTTGACGAAGCGTGGCACGTGGTCCCCCCCCAGCCCCAGCAGGTCTTCGGTGACCAGCACCTGGCCATCGCAGGCGGGTGAGGCGCCAATGCCAATGGTCGGTTTGTCGCTGGCCTGGGTGATGGCGCGGGCCACGGGCTCCGCCACCCCTTCGAGCAGCAGGCTGAAAGCCCCGGCGTGCAGGTTGGCCTGCGCATCCGCCCGCAGCGCTGCCGCGCTGTCCGGGCTTAGCCCCTGGGCCTTGTAGCCGCCCATGGCATTGACGAACTGCGGCATCAGCCCGATGTGCGCCATGATCGGGATACCCCGTGCGACCAAAAATTCGACGGTGCTCGCCAACGCCTGGTTGGCCTCCAGCTTGAGCGCGTCGCAGCCGGTGCTGGCCAATACCTGGGCGCAATTGCGAAAGGCTTGTTCGTGGGATTCCTGGTAGCTGCCAAACGGCATGTCGGCGACCACGCAGGCCAGGCGGGTGCTGTCGACCACGGCGCGGGTGTGGGCGATGGTCTCGTCCAGGCGCATGCCCAGGGTGGACGGGCGGCCGTAGCCGACCATGGCCGTGGAATCGCCGACCAGGATGAAGTCGACCAGCGGGTCGATCACCCGGGCAATGGAGCTTGAGTAGGCGGTGAGCGAAACGATCTTCTGCCGGCCTTTCATGGCTACCAGTTGCGGGACGGTGAGGCGGCAGGTGCGGGTATGTGTGCTCATTGGGGGCTGGGCATCTCAGGACAGGGATGGCCCATTTTGGGAACTTGCAGCGGCAACTCAATGTACAGATCCAGACTGAAAAGCGACCCAGGTTACCTGCTTGATCCGCCCGGCTTTGTAGTCTTGTGTGGGCGCGGCCTTGTGTCGCGATCGGGCCGCAGAGCGGCCCCTCGGATTCAGCAAAAAGGGCTGGATTGCTGGGGCTGCTGCGCAGCCCGATCGCGACACAAGGCCGCTCCACAAGGACATGGCCATTCAGACCGATTGTGCCATTGCCGGCAAAAGTGCCATGGTGGATATCCGCACCGGTGAGCAGACCATCCTCGATTACCTGATCCAGCCGCTGAACCGGGCCAAGGAGGCACGGGTTCAAGTCATGCTGTAGGAGCAGCCTTGTGCTGCGAAGAGGCCATAGCTGGCGAAGATAATCTTTTGCCTTGCCGGCCTCTTCGCAGCACAAGGCTGCTCCTACAAGGAAATGGCCAGCCTGAGCGATTGGGCCATTGCCGGCAGAATTGCCATGGGGGATATCCGCACCGGTGAGCAGACCATCCTCGATTACCTGAGCTAGCCGCTGAACCGGGCCAAGGAGGCACTGGTTCAAGTCATGCTGTAGGAGCAGCCTTGTGCTGCGAAGAGGCCATAGCTGGCGAAGATGATCTTGTGCCTTGCCGGCCTCTTCGCAGCACAAGGCTGCTCCTACAAGGAAATGGCCAGCCTGAGCGATTGGGCATTGCCGGCAAAATTGCCATGGGGGATATCCGCACCGGTGAGCAGACCATCCTCGATTACTTGATCCAGCCGCTGAACCGGGCCAAGGAGGCACTGGTTCAAGTCATGCTGTAGGAGCAGCCTTGTGCTGCGAAGAGGCCATAGCTGGCGAAGATGATCTTTTGCCTTGCCGGCCTCTTCGCAGCACAAGGCTGCTCCTACAAGGACATGGCCAGCCTGAGCGATTGGGCCATTGCCGGCAAAATTGCCATGGGGGATATCCGCACCGGTGAACCATTTGATACGGCCAAGCTTTTCAGCGCTGAACACCTCGGAAAAGCTTGACCGCCAACAGAGTATCTACAGGCCTTACGCACGGCTTCAGAAGGCTTGTGGCATCTCGCCTTTGGCCAGGCGCCGGTTGATGTCGGCAATCACTTCGGGCAGTTCGTTGATGGTGTCGATCAGGTAGTGCGGGCGCGAGCCGGCAAACAGCGCATGGATGCGCTGGCGCTCGCTTTCCAGCTGCTCGGCGCTCAGCGCCCGGAAGCCTTCCCAGGTCAGCCCCAGCGCGTTGCCCGAGCACACCAGCGCCACGGTCCACATGCCGGCACGGCGGCCTTCGAGAATACCCGGTACGGTATCGTCGACCTTCACGCAGGCCGCCACATCGTCAATGCCCAGTGCAATCACGTTGGCCAGGGCCTGGGCCGGCCATGGTCGGCCGTTAGGGGTTTCGTCGGTGGCCACCACGTGGTCGGCCACGTAGCCGTTCTGGGCCGCCAGTTCCACCACCTTGTCCATCACCACCTTCGGGTAGCCCGAGCACGAGCCGATCTTCAGGCCGTCCTGGCGCAGCCCGGTGAGGGTGTCCAGCGCACCGGGGATCAGTGCCGAGTGCACGGCGATCTTCTCGATCTGCAGCGGCATGAAGCGGTTGTAGATGGCGGTGACGTCATCGTCGGTCGGCGTGCGGCCGAACACCTTGCGGTAGCGCTCGGCAATGTCCGGCACGTCGCACAGGGTGCGGATGTGGTCCCATTTGCCCATGCCCATCGGGCCACGGGCTTCTTCGATGGACACTTGCACGTCGAACTCGGCAAAGGCCTCGACAAAGATCTGGGTGGGGGCGAAAGAGCCGAAGTCGACCACGGTGCCGGCCCAGTCGAGGATGGCGGCTTGCAGCTGGGGGGGGTTGCTGTAGTTCATGTGCGCTAATTCCTGAATTCGGGTGGGCAAAGGGTCAGATGTCCAGCACTTCCATTTCCCGCAGCACTTCGGCCACAGCATTCACGGCGGCCTGCATGCCATCGGCACCGACCACGCCAATGCAGCCGACGCGGAAGGTTTCGACCTGGGTCAGCTTGCCCGGGTAGAGGATGAAGCCCTTGGCCTTGACCCGCTCGTAGAAGTCCTTGAACTGGTAGCGAGGATCGTTTGGTGCGTGGAAGGTGACGATGATCGGCGCCTGGATGTCGGCTGGCAGGAAGCTGCGCAGGCCGATGGCGGCCATGCCGTCGAGCAGGGTCTTGCAGTTGTCGGCATAGCGTTGGTGGCGCGCAGGCAGGCCGCCTTCTTCGTTGTATTGCTGCAGTGCTTCGTGCAGGGCCGCGACCACATGGGTGGGCGGGGTAAAGCGCCACTGCCCGGTCTTGGCCATGTAGGCGTGCTGGTCGTACAGGTCCATGGCCAGCGAGTGGGCATTGCCCTCTGCGGCAGCCAGGGCTGTTTTTTCGGCGAAGACGAAGCCCATGCCGGGTACGCCTTCCAGGCACTTGCCGGAGGCGGCGATCAGCGCTTCGAAGGGGATTTCGCGGGCATCGATCGGCAGCGCGCCGAACGAGCTCATGGCATCGATGATCAGGCGCTTGCCGTGGCGTTTGATCACCTGGGCGATCTCGGGCAGCGGGTTGAGGATGCCGGTGCTGGTTTCGCAGTGGATCAGTGCCACGTGGGTCACGGCCGGGTCGGCAGCCAGCAGCCTGTCGACATCAGCGGCAGTGGTGGGCTGGTCTTCGGCGGTTTCGAAGGTGCTGTAGGTGCGGCCCAGCACTTTGCAGATCTTTGCCAGGCGCTGGCCATAAGCGCCATTGATCAGCACCAGGACCTTGCCGTCGCGTGGCACCAAGGTACCGATGGCCGCTTCCACGGCAAAGGTGCCGCTGCCTTGCAGGGGCACGCAGTGGTGGTTGGCGGTGCCCTCGATGATCGCCAGCAGTTGCTCGCAGACGCTGGCCGTCAGCTGGTTGAAGTCACGGTCCCAAGAGCCCCAGTCCACCAGCATGGCTTGGCGGGTGCGGATTGATGTGGTCAGGGGACCGGGGGTCAGCAAGATAGGGGCGTTGCTCATTCCGTTTTTCCTCACAAGCGGTGGAGTGAAACTACGGGGCCTAGGTTGCAATTCGGGCTGCCATCAATCAAATTGTTTGTTGTTATCCCAGCTATAAGTCAGGCCGATAAATATGAACCTGTTCCAGCTACGTGCCTTCGACGCCGTGGCCCGTGAGGGCAGCTTTACCCGTGCTGCCGAGCGCCTGTTCATCAGCCAGCCGGCGGTGACCGGGCACGTCAAGGCCCTGGAGGAGCACTACCAGATCACCTTGCTGCGGCGAACCGCGCGGCGCGTGGAGTTGACCGAAGAGGGCACCCGCCTGGCGGCCATCACCCGGGCCATGTTCGGCCTGGCGGAAGAGGCACAGGCCATGCTCGAAGCCAACCGGCAGTTGCTGACCGGACGCCTGGAGGTGGCCGCAGACGGGCCGCACCGGGTCATGCCCATGCTGGCGCAGTTACGCGAGCGCTACCCCGGCATCACGGTCAATTTGCGGCTGGGCAACGCCCAGGAGACACTGGCTGCACTGTTGTCGGAACATGCCGACGTGGCGGTGCTGACCGAGATCGAGCCACGCAAGGGCCTGTACCTGCAGAACCTGTGCGAATCGCGCTTGTGCGCGTTGTTGCCAGCGGGCCATGCCTGGGCTGGCGGCGAAGGCGACTTGCCCCTGGCCGAGCTGCACCAGCAGATCATGGTGCTGCGCGAACCCAGCTCGACCACCCGGCGCACCTTCGACAAGGCCTGCGCTACTGCCGGTGTGCAGCCACGGGTGCTGCTGGAGCTGGACAGCCGTGAGGCGGTCACCGAGGCGGTGGCATCGCAGCTGGGCATCGGTGTGGTGTCGTCCACGGAAGTGGCCAACGACCCCCGGGTGGTGGCGCGACCGCTGGGCGGGCAGGGGCTGGTCAACCAGCACATGGTTGGCTGCCTGGAGCGGCGCCGTGAGTTACGCTTGATCCAGGCATTCCTGGGCCTGGCGGCCAGCCTTTGAGCCGGCCTGAGATGCCGGCATAACCTGATGGACAGTTGATGAGCGAGAAAGACACCATTTCCATGCAACTGGTGCGCGAAGCCTTGTTGCAGACCTGCCCGGCGGGTGAGCCGGATGTGGGATTACTGGCCCGCGCCGGTATTGACGCCGGGCAGTTGCAGGCACCGGATGCACGGGTCAGCGCCGAGGCGTATGCCCGGCTCTGGCGCTTGTTGGCGCGGCGTTGCAATGACGAGTTCTTTGCCATGGACCCGCGCGGCCTGCGCAGCGGCAGCCTGGCGTTCCTGTGCCGCGCGAGCATGGCCCAGCCCACCTTGGGCGATGGCCTGGAAACCGCGCTGGCGTTTCTATCGCTGATGCTCGAGGACTTGCAGCCGAGCCTGGTGCGTCAGCAGGGCCTGGCCGAGATTGTCATCAATGAGCCGCGCGATCTCCCACGGCGCCCGTTCACCTATTTCACCTTCTGGATGATCGTGCATGGCGTGGCCTGCTGGCTGGCCGGGCGACGTATCGCCATCCTGGCCATCGAGCTGCGCTGTGCCGAACCACCTTACTGCGACGATTACCGGGTAATGTTTTCGCAGAATCTGCAGTTCGAGCGGCCGCGCACCCGCATGATCATCAGTGCAGATTGCCTTGACGTGCCACTGCGCCGCAGCCCCGAGGACCTGCAGCGCTTTCTGGCCGAGGCGCCCGGCAACATCCTGGTCAAGTACCGTGATCCATCCAGCCTGGCGCGGCGTATTCGCGCCGACTTGCTACAACTGGACCCGTCGCGTTGGCCGGATGCCGATGCCCTGGCACGAGACTTGTGCCTGTCTCCGTCAACCTTGCGTCGTCGCTTGGCGGAGGAGGGGCAAAGCTACCAGGTGCTCAAGGACAGCGTCCGGCGTGAACTGGCCATTGCCTGGTTGAGCCAGGTCGAAGCGCCCATGGGGGAAATCGCCGAGCGCCTGGGGTTCGCCGATGGCAGTTCGTTCTACAAGGCATTTCGCAAGTGGTTCGGCTGCAACCCTGGGCATTACCGTGCGCTGATCCAGGCCCGGGGGGCGGCTGGCTGAAGGGTGGTGATTCCCACTGCCGCTGGTGGTGGTGTGTAGGCAGGTTATCGGTCGTCCCCCACCCAGGAAAGCGACCATGCCACAGACTGATACCGACACCCGCGTGCAAAATGCCGATGCTGAATTCACTGCCGAGCTCCTGCCCGCTTGGCTGAAGAATGCCAGCGGGGTGCAAATCGAGCGCCTGCGCGCCAAGGTCAGGGCTCACCTCGCCAGCCAGAGGCAGTTGTCGGTCTCGACCCGGCAACTTCAGCCACTGCACACATTCGCCAAGAATTTGCTCGAGCCGGCCATTAAGGCCAGGATGGGCGTGACGCTTGACCTGGATACTGCGCTGTGGCGGGAAGAGCGCCGTCGGTTGGATATTTCGCAAGGGACGATACGCGAATTCACGTCTTATTTCGTCAGAGGCCCTGCGCTGCAGAAGCTGGTGCAAAACTTCGAGAACGCTGAGTCGTTCTTTGCCCAGACTGCTCTGGTGCAAGCTGCGCAGGCGGGCGCGCCAAGCGAACAGGTAGTGTGCAGTGACATTGATGGCCTGGTCAGCCTGTGCCGCAGTACGGACGTTGGCGCAGCCTACCAGAGGCACCTGGCGCAGGTGTACACCGATGACTTCGAACGCGCCCTGGCCGAGGACAAGCGCCTTGAACTGGCGGTGGCGGTGCAGACGGCGAGCATGAAGGAGCAACTGACCCAGCATGATCTGCGCATGGTGCAGCAGGCGATTCGCGGCGTGGCAGTCAGCCATCCGCAAAGCCAGCGAGTGGTGGTGGGGGGGCTCAAGGTATTGAGTTGCCAACTGGATGGCGTGCTGGCATTCGAGCTGCTGGGCTCATGGGCGCGGCCTAGCCACCCTATCCCTCTACCGGACACAACCCGGGGAGTGCTGCTCTACCTGCCGGATGATCCACAGCAGCCGTTGCGCTTTTTCGATGACTGGTCAGCGGCCAACCGGGGGCTGGTTGTGGCCCTGGCAGACGACAGTTTCCGCCAGGCCTTCGCCCAGCGGACAACGCTACATGACCGGGCGCGCTACCTGACTTTGCTTGCCACGCGTCTGGGCGATGACCAGCCCGACCTGCAACCTGTATTGGTGCCGAGCTCTTCAGGCGCGTTCAGTGCGATGGCCGCCTGGCACGTGCAGCGGGTCAAGCGCGACGCAAGCTTTCTGGCTGTACCCACTGAGCAGGCGGATGCCACGGCCGCAGCCCGGCGACAGCGCGAACTTGAAAGCGCCGGCCTTGCGTTACTGAGCCTGGCGGGTTTGTTTGTGCCAGCGATTGGCGCGCTGTTGCTGATCGACTGGGGACAGCAATTGCTTGGCCAGCTCTATGAAGGGGTCAATGACTGGAGCCAAGGGCATCAGCACGAAGCCCTTGAACACCTGTTGCAGCTGGCCTCCAGCTTTGCGGCCACAGGTCTGGTGGCAGGAGGCGTAGTCGCAGCCCGTAGTGCGTTCTTCGATGCGCTGGAACCTGTCACTACCGAAGCGGGTGCGCAACGCTTGTGGCGGCATGATCTGCAACCCTACCGCCAGCCCGCCCCCAGCGTGCCACTGGTCGAACTGGACAATGGGTTATACAGCGATGGTAATGGGCACTGGTGGCGTGATGGGCAAGGGTATTACCGGGTGGCGCAGGATACCCGTGGCACCTGGCGCCTGCTGCATCGAGAGCAGCCCGGCGCTTTTGGGCCTGGCTTGCAAGGTAATGGCGAGCGTGCATGGCGTCTGGCCTTGGAGCGCCCATTGGAGTGGCAGGGCGAGGTTGAGTTGTTGAGCCGGCTTTGGCCATCGGCAAGGGGGCTGGAACGCGAGCGCGTAGCGCAGATCCTCAAGGTTGCCGATGTCGACGAGGCGCACCTGCGGGGTTTGCTGGTTGAAGGGCGGCGTTTGCCGGTCCGCTTGCGCGACACCCTGGAGAGATTCACGGTGGACGCGCGTATCCAGCGGTTTTTCCAGGCTGCAGCGCCAAGCGAGGCCGAGCCCGACATCTGGCACTGGTGTGTCGATAGCCTGGGGTTGGCAGGCGTGGTAGAGGCCGAGCAGACCGCTTTGATCCAGGCCAGCGCGGTCAGCTTGCGCCCGCGTTTGCTGGAGCACTTCTCCAGCCGGTACCTGATCGATGACGAGGCGGTAAGCCTGGTGAAACGAGACTTCCCGACACTGCCGGACGCCTATGCACTCGAGGTACTGAATCGGGCCGATGACGCAATTCGTCTGCGCATGCGCACCGAAGCGCGGCTGCCACTGGCATTGGCAGAGCGAGCACGTGGCCTGCTGCAGGAAGCCCGTCTGGTCCGGTTACGCGAGGCGCTGTACCTGCGGGGTAGCTACCGCGTCGATTCGGTCGAACTGCTGTTCGTGCTATTACGGCGCCATGGGCTTGGGCAGTCTCATTTCAACCTGATACTGCGTGACAAGTCCGAATTCGGCCCCGTGCTGGCAAGGCTGTTTCCCGAAGCAAGGGGTCAGCAAACCCTTGTGCTGGTGTGGCGACAAGGTGCTTTCGACCTGTATGACGAAAACGGGTTGCGCAGCGAGCTGGAGGTCGCTGAGCCGCAAGGCATTTTTGAAGTATTGGCAGCGTGCCTTCCAGAAGCCTATCGGCAGCGTCAGGGCTGGCTTGGTGAAGATGCCCTGGCACGCATGCGGGCCGCGATGCAGGGCTGGGTGCCAGCGCAGCGGCAGGCGTTGCTTCGTCTGCTCGGCTGGCGCGAGGCGCGCGCGCTGCCTTCGTCCTTGCAGCGCCTTGCTGACGGGCGGGTCGGCTACCTGCTCAGTGGTCGGGCCGTATCGTCGGTGCCCTCAGGGCAGGTTCTGCGTCAGCGGATTCGCAGCCTTTACCCAGGCTTCGATCAGCAAGAGGTCGAGCGTTTCCTGCAGATTCTGCTGCGTGGTCCTGGCTCGGTCTACTCGTGCCTGCTGCGCATGGAGCAGGAGTATCAGCGCCTCGATGAGCACCTGCAAAGCTGGACGGTGGCGGTGTCGGCTCGTGCGAGAAATACCCGGCGGGAGGTCGCTGATGCCTTCCGGCGTGCCTGGCGGCTGGAGGGCGAGCAGTTGGTCGATGGCAGTGGGGAGGCGAGCGGCTTGCGCGTGAATCTCGTCGGTTGGCCGGTGGGAGAGTTGCCAACCATACCCGCCGGGACAGACTTTGCTCATGTCATCGACTTGCGGCTGGTTGGGCTGCATCTGCAAACCCTGTCGGCCGGTTTTCTGCGCAGCTTTCCCGGCTTGCAGAGCCTGGACCTGAGCAACAACAGCTTGGCCGCCCTGCCTGAACATCTGCGTGGGCTGCCCCTCTTGAGGCACCTGAACCTGCGGCGCAACCGCATTCGCGTGTCGACGAGTCAGTCCAACGCCCTGACCGAGTTACCCCAATTGCGAACGCTTGACCTGAGTGAGAACCCGTTGGGTACGATCAGCCTTCATTTCAATCAGTTGTCCGGCCTGCGTGACTTGCGTTTGTTCCGCTGCGGTTTGTTGCGGGTGCCGGCAGGGTTGGAGTGGTTGGGGATGTTGCAACATGTTGACCTGCGCAACAACTTGCTCAACGATCTGCCAGCGGCATTGCTCGATGCCCCTGAGCCTCTGCGTCGCGTCATCGCTGTACAAGGCAATGCATTGGCCACGCACATCACCGAGCGCCTGTATGCCCGGGCTCCGCACGTGCACGTGGGGGGCGAGGCAGTGGAAACTGCGGATGGCAAGGCCAGTTGGCTCGCTACCCTGGAGGAGGCGGATATTGACAACCGACGCCGCCAATGGGAAGCCTTGCTGCGTGAGCCGGGAAGCACTGCGTTCTTCCAACTGCTCGACGAGCTTACCGGGAGCTCGGACTATCGTTTGGTGCGCACTGACCTGAGCCGGCGTGTCTGGGCCATGATCGAGGCGCTCAACCAGGACACGCGCATGCGCCAGGAACTGTTCGAGCTGGCGGCTGATCCGCGTACTTGCGTGGACAGCGTTGCCAGTTGTTTCGGCCACCTTGAAGTGCGCCTGCAAGTGCTCCAGGCCACCCATGGAGGCGACCCACTGAGCACCCGTGACGCGCGCCTGCAATTGGCTCGGCGCCTCTTCCGGCTGGACCGTGTGGAAGCGTTTGCACGTCAGGACTTCCAGGCCCGGCCGCAACCCGGGGATGGTGAAGCGGTGGACGAGGTAGAAGTCAGCCTCGCCTACCGCACCGGGCTATCGGGGAGGCTCGATCTGATCGGTCAACCACGTACCATGCAGTTTCGCGCGATTGCCGGGGTGACCCACGATGATCTGGAAAGGGTCTACCAAGCTGTGCAAGAGGCTGAAGCCAGCGACGAACTGGCGGTGTTCATCAGCCAGCGTGATTTCTGGTTGCCGGTGCTGCGTGTGCAATGTGCAGAAGAGTTCGAGGCGCTCGAGCAAGGGTTCGACACCCGATTGCAGGCACTCGATGAGCGCAAGGAGGCACTCGGCAGCGCCGCCTATGTGCAAGAGGCCAACCAGATGGGCAAGGACCGCGACGCGGCGCTGGATGCATTGGCCCTGCGCTTGACCCGTGAAGCGCTGCTGGCGCAGTCCTGAAGGCAGCAGGCAGTCGAATCACGGTCACGGTTGTATTTCCGTGTGCCTTGCCCTGGGCAAGTTGGCGAGCATGCCAGCTCACCTCTCGCTCCCGGGGCATCCATGACTTCCAGCACTTTCAACCCTGTGATCAGCCATGAACAAGCAACCGATGACTTCATCGCTGCCAGGCTACCCGACTGGCTGAAACGCGCCAGCCAGGCTCAGATCGTCGCCCTGCGCGGCAGCCTCAATGCCCACCACGCCAGCCAGGCCCGCCTGCGCGGGCTCACGCTGACCCTGCAACCCCTGCAGGTGTTCGCCGAACAGAGCCTGTTGGCCGTGCTGGTGAAGCCACTGCCTGAAGGCATGACCCTCGCAGGGCTGGAATGGCTGCAGGTCTCACCACGCGTTGGGACATTGCCCGGCACGTTTCAGCAGACTTACCAGTATTCGGCGACCCGGCGCGACGGTTTGCTGAGGCTGATGGGCAACTTCGGCCCTGACGAATCGTTTTACCTGGGCACCGGGCTGGTACTCCCTGGACGGGATGATGTGTTCACCGGTACGCCCGAGCAACTGGTTGCGACATGCCGTGCGCTGGACGTGGGCAGGCTCTACCAGGCCGAGCTGCAGCGTACTTTCAATGCGACCACCGAAGGCATTCTTGCCCAGGACAAACGTTCAGGCCTGGTACTGGCTGCGCAGGTTGCGACGCTCAAGGGCGACATCGACGAGCAGGTGCAGCAGGCCTTGGGCAAGATGGTAGACGGGGGTGGTGCCCATTCAGACACTGGCCTGCATGGCTACCCCGGCTTGCTGGAGGTGCTGGGCCAGCCTGTGGCTGACGGCCTGTTCATTCGTTTACGAGACAGTGTTGGCCAGGACCGAGGTGTGGTTCTCTACCTGCCCAGCGATCCCGTGCAGGCTCTGCGCCGTTTCGACTCCACAGAGGCCATGAACGCTGCGATGGCTGCAGCATTGCAAGGGAAGGCCTACCGGGACTACTTCATTCAGTTGATCAGCTTGCGACATCGGGCAAGCATCGCAAGTGTGCTGAGTGCACGCCTCAAGGACGCGCAGCCCGATCTGGCATTGAAGGGGGCTACAGCATCTGGGGACCTGTTCGCCGCGCTGGCCGCGCAACAGCTGCAGCGGGTAAAGGACGACGCCCGGCTGTTACTGGTCCCCACCGCAGACGCCGATGCTGCCGCCGCCCGCGCTCGCCATGCGGCCTGGCATGCCGCAGGGCTCGACTTGCTCAACCTGGCAGGGTTTTTCATCCCTGTCGTAGGCGCGCTACTGCTCGGCCAACTGGTGGCGCAGACGCTTGGCGAAGTCTTCGAGGGCGTCAAGGACTGGGCCCGAGGGCACCAGCACGAGGCGCTGGAGCACATGCTGGGGGTTGCCGAGACGGTGGCTGCGACAGCGGTGACAGTGGGCGCTGTGAGCTTTTTGCGCAGCACCTTTGTCGATAGCCTGCAGCCGGTGAATGTGGGAGGGCGGCGTGGCCGGTTGTGTTCCGATGACATCACGCCCTATGAGTCGAACCCAGGCACCATCGCCCTGCGTGATGACGGGCTCTATGGTGACGAGAACAGGCGCTGGATGCGCAGGGGGCAGCGTTACTATGAAGTACAGCGCAGTGAGCCTGAAGCCCCATACCGCCTGCATCACCCTGGCGGGGACCAGGTGCATGGGCCGACCGTGCTGCACAACGGTGAGCGCGGCTGGCGCCTGTTGCAGGATCAACCGCAACGCTGGAGCGATGTTGGCGTGATGCTCGATAGCCTGTGGCCGCAGCATCCTGCGATTGATGCACAGCGGGCCGCGCAGGTGTTGCAAGTGGCCGGTGTGGATGCAGAAGAGTTGCGGGGCGTGCTGGTAGAAAACCGGCCGGCGCCTGTGAACCTGCGCGAGACCTTGCGGCGCTTCGAGGCCGATGCACGCATCGAGTCGTTTTTCACTCGCCTCACCCGCTACTCGCTTGCCACGCAAGACAGCCCATTGCTGGCGTGGTGCCAGGCTCGTTGTGCCAGTACCGACAACGACGTCCTGTTGCGCCAGCGAGCGGCCTTGCAGGGGCCTCTTCTAGAGCACCTGAGCAGCCCACCCGCTGGTGCTGACGCTCTGCTGACCTTGATAAAACGTGATTTTACCGGGTTGCCGGATGCCTATGCGCAGGCGCTGGTCGTACAGGCCAGCGAAGGTGAGCGGTTGCTGGCAACGTCAAGTGGGCGTGTGACGCTGGGGCTCGCGAACAAGGCCCGCTCCCTGCTGCGCCTGGCCAGATTGAACCGTACGCTCGAGGGGTTTTACCTGCCCGCCAGCTACCGGGACGAAACTGGCCAACTGGCTTTCGCGCTACTTCAGGGCGAAGTGGAAAGCGGCGCGGGCGTGTCTTGCGAAGCGCTCAGCCTGGAATTGCGCGATGGTGGACCGGACGGGCGTTTGCTAAAGGCCATTGGTACCGCTGTGGACCCCCTCGTGCGCAGAATAGTGGTGCGCCAAGAGGGGCGGTTCGATCTTTACGATGGCCTGGGTCGTGGGTTGCCGTTCGGCCCTGGTAACCCGGCAAGCGTGTACGAAATGCTTGCGGCGGCTTTGGCGCCTGAGCATCGCGCAGCGCTTGGCATTGTTCAAGGCGACGCTGGGGCCCAGCTACGCCAGCGACTGCTGGCCAGGCTTCCTGCCACGCACCAAGGGGTTGCCGAACTCCTGCAATGGCCGCCCCAGCCGCAGTGGCTGAACCCTGGGCGACGCTTGCCAGACGGCCGGGTTGGCTACCTGCTCAGTGGCCGGGCTGGGGGCGATAGCCGTTCATTCCCTGCGCGTGTGCGGGAGCGTTTGCGCCAGCTTTATCCAGGGCTGGATGAGACGCAGCTGGATCAGGAACAGGCGCTTCTTGCAAGCGGGCAGCGGCCGGCCTATGAGCGCCTCGTCGAGCTTGAGGATGACCATGATCAGTTGATTCGCCACCTCAATCGCTGGAGCAGCGCCGAACTGGGCGAAGGGCGCCGGATACTCCGGCGTCGCGTGGCCGACGTCATTCTGCGGGCTTGGCGCTTGCAGGGCGACTGGATCTACGACAATGCGGGCACTGCGACAGGTCAGCGCCTGTCGCTGAGTGGCATGCTGCTCAACAGTTTGCCGGAGCTACCGGTTGTCATCGATTTCCACCGTGTAACCAGCTTGCAATTGCAGGAGTCGGCGGTCGATACGGTGCCAGTGAACTTCTTGCGCCCGTTTACCACGCTGACCGAGCTGGACATGAGTTTCAACCGGCTGCGCAACATTCCGCTCGGGGTTGCTTACCTGCCGCAACTGCGACGTTTGCGCCTGGCGCACAATCAGATCCGCCTCAATGCGCAAGCAGTCGGAGTCTTGCAGGCAATGACGGGCTTGTCCCAGCTTGACTTGAGCTACAACCGGCTGGAAGACCTCCACCTTGACTTCAACCATTTCTCGGCCATGACTCACCTGACCCTGCGCCACTGCCAGCTAAGCACGTGGCCCAGCCGGATTGAGCTGTGTGGCTTGCTGATGCACTGTGACCTGCGCGACAACCAGTTGCTGGCACCACCGGAAGCGTTGATGGCAATGCCGTATGCCTGGCGCCAGTCACTTCTCGTCGACCGTAACCCGCTAACCGGGGGGCAGTTGCAACGGTTGTTCGCGCTGGACCCCATCGAGGAACATGGGCATTTGCCAGAGCCGATGGGCAGGGTCGACTTGCTTAATGCGCGATCCTTGTGGCTGCAGCATGTCCCCGAGATTGATCGAGCTGCGCGCGCAGTGCTGTGGGACGGGCTGTTGGCCGAACCGGACAGCGCAGGCTTGTTCCGTATTTTGGCGCTGCTGGAGCAGACGGCTGATTATGAATCGGCAGTTGCCGAAGGTGGTCGAGACGCACTTGCGCGTGATGTATGGGCTGCGCTGCTGGCGATCGAGGGCAGTCCGGCATTGCGGATACGCGTTTTTGCAGAGGCCAATCAACCGGTTTCTTGCGCGGACATGGTCAGCGATCGGTTCAGTCAAGTGAATGTGAGAGTGTTGCTGGCCAAGGCTGAAACCGATGCGCGAGACGTGACGCAACGGGCACAGTTGATGGCATTCGGCCGGCAGCTGTTTCGGCTTGATCAGGTATGGCAGCAAGCCCGCCGAGCGATACTGCGCCAGGGCGGCGAGGATGAACAGGTGGGGCGCTCGGCCTTGGCACTGGCCTACCGCGTGCGCCTGCGCGAGCGTCTTGATTTGCCGGGCCAACCACGGGCGATGCGCTACCCGGACTCTGTCGCCTTGAGCGATCAACAAGTCAACGGCGTGGCTGCGGTTGTCCTCGCCAATGAAACGATGGAGGCGTTGACTCAAAGCCTGCTGAGTCGACTGTTCTGGCAAACCTGCCTTCGTGAGCAGCACCGCGCGCTGTTCGAGGCACTCAGAACCGACTATCTCCAGCGCAGGGCAAACTTGCGCGCTATCCAGCCACCCGTCCCGGTCGACCACCTGCGTTCGCAGCTTGCTGATCTGGACGATCAGGAACTACGCGATACAGAGCGACTGATGGCAGGGTTGACCGAGTCTTACTTGCATAGCCTGCGCCGGGGCGCCGCCTGATCTGCAAGGCGGCCAAACCAGTCATCCAGATTGACAGCTTTGGCCATTGCCGCCGTGCATGAGCGGCGCGAACATCGTCAGACCGATGGTTAACTCCAAAAACAAGAAACCAGGAGTCTGACGATGCGCGATTACACTGAGGCTGCTCGTGCGTTCGACCATGGCCAGGCTGCTGCTGCGGCGCTGCATGGCCACCTCGAAGCCCTCAATGCCTGTGTCGAATGCTGTGACCGCCATGCCGGTGACGGCAAGCTGGCGCTGATCCACGAAGACCGCGATGGCAACACTGTGCGGTACAGTTTCGACCAGCTCAAGGCGCAGGCTGCCCGTTTTGCCAATGTGCTCAAAGCACGAGGCGTAGGCGCCGGTGACCGGGTGGCTGGGTTGATGCCACGCACTCCCGAGCTGCTTGTCACCATTCTCGCCACCTGGCGCCTTGGCGCCGTATATCAGCCGTTGTTCACAGCGTTCGGCCCCAAGGCCATCGAGCACCGCCTTGAGCAGTCGCATGCCCGCGTAGTGGTTACCGACAGCCTTAACCGGGGCAAGTTGGACGACGTGCATGCCTGCCCGACCATCATCACGGTCAATGCCCGCGTCGGCGAGTTGGACTTCCAGCAGTGCCTGGAGGGTGCCGCGAGCGACTGTGAGCCGGTAATGCGCTCGGGTAACGACCCGTTCTTGCTGATGTTCACTTCAGGCACCACCGGCCCGGCCAAACCGCTGGAAGTGCCGCTGCGTGCCATTGTCGCGTTTCAGGGCTACATGCGCGACGCCATCGACCTGCGCAGCGAAGACAACTTCTGGAACCTGGCCGACCCGGGTTGGGCCTATGGCCTGTACTACGCGGTCACCGGCCCGTTGTCGCTGGGCCATGCCACCACGTTCTACGATGGCCCGTTCAGCGTCGAAAGTTGCGCGCGGGTGATCGACAAGCTGGGCATCACCAACCTGGCAGGCTCGCCCACCGCCTACCGCTTGCTGATTGCTGCCGGCAGTGCGTTCTCGGCGCCTGTCAAAGGCCGCCTGCGCGTAGTCAGCAGTGCCGGTGAACCGCTCAACCCGGAAGTGATCCGCTGGTTCGCCGACGAGCTGGGCGTGACCATCCACGACCACTACGGCCAGACCGAGCTGGGTATGGTGCTGTGCAACCACCATGGCTTGTCACACCCCGTGCACCTGGGGTCGGCCGGTTTCGCCATCCCCGGCCATCGCATCGTGGTGCTGGACGAGCAGGGTAACGAACTGCCGACTGGCCAGCCGGGCACCCTGGCCGTCGACCGCGAGCAATCGCCCCTTTGCTGGTTCGGCGGCTACCACGGCCTGCCGACCAAGGCGTTCATCGGCAAATACTACCTCAGTGGCGACACCGTCGAGCTTAACGCTGATGGCAGCATCAGTTTCGTTGGCCGCAGCGATGACGTGATTACCACGTCCGGGTATCGCGTGGGGCCGTTCGACGTCGAGAGCGCGTTGATCGAGCACCCCACGGTGGTCGAGGCCGCAGTCATCGGCAGGCCGGACCCGGAACGTACCGAACTGATCAAGGCGTTCGTGGTGCTGGCCCAAGGCGTCGTAGGTTGTGCCGAGCTGGAAGAAACGCTGCGTCAGCATGTACGCCAGCGCCTGTATGCCCATGCCTACCCCCGCGAAATCGAATTCGTCAGCGAGCTGCCCAAGACCCCGAGCGGCAAGCTGCAACGCTTCATCCTGCGCAACCAGGAAGTCGCCAAACAACAAGCGCAACAGGCCACCCCTGCCAGCGCCTGAAAGGAAACCGATCATGCACATAGCCAATAAACACTTCATCGTCAGCGGCGCCGCCTCCGGGTTGGGTGCTGCCACTGCGCAGATGCTGGTCGAGGCCGGCGCCAAGGTCATGCTGGTCGACCTCAATGCCCAGGCCGTCGAGGCCAAGGCCCGGGAGCTGGGTGACAACGCCCGCTTCGCCGTGGCTGACATCAGCGACGAGCAGGCTGCCCAGGCGGCCGTCGATGCAGCCGTCAGCGCCTTTGGCAGCTTGCAAGGGCTGGTCAATTGCGCCGGCATCGTTGGTGCCGAGAAGGTGCTGGGCAAGCAGGGCCCGCATGGCCTGGCCAGCTTCGCCAAGGTCATCAACGTCAACCTGGTCGGCAGCTTCAATTTGCTGCGCCTGACCGCTGCAGCCATGGCCGAAGGGCCTGCCGATGAGGCCGGCGAGCGTGGCGTGATCATCAACACCGCCTCCATCGCTGCCTATGACGGCCAGATCGGCCAGGCTGCCTACGCTGCCTCCAAGGGCGCCATTGCCAGCCTGACCTTGCCGGCCGCGCGCGAACTGGCACGCTTCGGGATCCGCGTGATGACCATTGCCCCGGGCATCTTCGAAACGCCGATGATGGCTGGCATGACCGAGGAAGTGCGTGCTTCGCTGGCTGCCGGCGTGCCGTTCCCGCCACGGCTGGGGCGCCCGCAGGAATACGCTGCGCTGGCCCGTCACATCATCGAGAACAGCATGCTCAACGGCGAGGTGATCCGCCTCGACGGTGCACTGCGCATGGCTGCCAAGTAAGGAGAGCGAACATGACCCTCGCCAATGATCCGATCGTAATCGTCAGCGCCGTGCGCACGCCCATGGGCGGCCTGCAGGGCGACCTGAAAAGCCTGACCGCGCCACAACTGGGCAGCGCGGCCATTCGTGGTGCCGTGGAACGTGCCGGCATCGATGCTGCCAGTGTCGAGCAAGTGCTGTTCGGTTGCGTACTGCCGGCCGGTCTGGGCCAGGCGCCGGCACGCCAGGCGGCGCTGGGGGCCGGGCTGGACAAGCACACCACCTGCACCACCCTGAACAAGATGTGTGGCTCGGGCATGCAGGCCGCGATTATGGCCCATGACCTGCTGCTGGCTGGCACCGCAGACGTAGTAGTAGCGGGTGGCATGGAAAGCATGACCAACGCCCCGTACCTGCTGGACAAAGCCCGTGGCGGCTACCGCATGGGCCACGGCAAGATCATCGACCATATGTTCATGGACGGCCTGGAAGACGCTTATGACAAAGGCCGCCTGATGGGCACCTTTGCCGAAGACTGCGCCCAGGCCAATGCTTTTAGTCGCGAAGCCCAGGACCAGTTCGCTATCACCTCGCTTACCCGTGCCCAGGACGCGATCAGCAGCGGCCGCTTTGCCGCCGAAGTCGTGCCGGTGGAAGTCACCGAGGTCAAGGAAAAGCGCGTTATCAAAGATGACGAGCAGCCGCCCAAGGCGCGCCTGGACAAGATCCCGCAGCTCAAGCCCGCCTTCCGTGAAGGTGGCACGGTGACCGCAGCCAACTCCAGCTCGATTTCCGATGGTGCTGCGGCGCTGGTACTGATGCGCCGCTCCGAAGCCGACAAGCGCGGCCTCAAAGCACTGGCAGTGATTCACGGCCACGCGGCCTTCGCCGACACCCCGGCGCTGTTCCCGACCGCGCCGATCGGCGCCATCGACAAATTGATGAAACGCACCGGCTGGGACCTGGCCGAAGTCGACCTGTTCGAGATCAACGAGGCCTTCGCCGTGGTTACCCTGGCGGCCATGAAACACCTTGACCTGCCCCACGACAAGGTCAACATCCACGGCGGCGCCTGTGCCCTTGGCCACCCGATCGGCGCTTCGGGCGCACGCATCCTGGTGACCCTGCTGTCGGCCCTTCGCCAGAACAACCTGCGCCGCGGCGTGGCGGCCATCTGCATTGGCGGTGGCGAGGCCACGGCCATGGCCGTCGAATGCCTGTACTGAGGTGAACCATGCTGGTAACTGACGAGCAACAACAGATCGCCGATGCGGTACGCGCCTTTGCCCAGGAACGCCTGAAACCATTTGCCGAGCAGTGGGACAAGGAACACCGCTTCCCCAAGGAGGCCATCGAGGAGATGGCCGAGCTGGGCCTGTTCGGCATGCTGGTCCCGGAACAGTGGGGCGGCAGCGACACCGGTTACGTGGCCTACGCCATGGCCCTGGAAGAAATCGCCGCTGGCGATGGTGCCTGCTCGACGATCATGAGCGTGCACAATTCGGTAGGCTGTGTACCCATCCTGCGTTTTGGCACCGAGCAGCAGAAGGCGCAGTTCCTCACCCCCCTGGCAACTGGCGCGATGCTGGGTGCCTTTGCACTCACCGAACCCCAGGCTGGCTCCGATGCCAGCAGCCTGAAGGCTCGAGCGCGCCTGGACGGTGACCACTATGTGCTCAATGGCAGCAAGCAGTTCATCACCTCCGGGCAGAACGCCGGGGTGGTGATCGTGTTTGCCGTGACTGATCCCGAGGCCGGCAAGCGAGGGATAAGCGCCTTTATCGTGCCCACTGATTCGCCGGGCTACCAGGTGGCGCGGGTCGAGGACAAGCTCGGCCAGCACGCGTCCGACACCTGCCAGATCGTCTTCGATAACGTGCGTGTACCGGTGGCCAACCGCCTGGGCGCAGAAGGCGAGGGCTACAAGATTGCCCTGGCCAACCTGGAAGGCGGGCGCATCGGTATCGCTTCGCAGGCTGTGGGCATGGCCCGTGCGGCGTTCGAAGTGGCGCGTGACTACGCCAATGAGCGGCAAAGCTTTGGCAAGGCGCTGATCGAACACCAGGCTGTGGCCTTCCGCCTGGCCGACATGGCGACCAAAATTGCCGTGGCCCGGCAGATGGTGCTGCACGCCGCCGCGCTGCGTGACGCCGGGCGCCCGGCGCTGGTGGAAGCGTCCATGGCCAAGCTGTTTGCCTCGGAAATGGCCGAAAAGGTCTGTTCGGATGCCTTGCAGACCCTGGGCGGTTATGGCTATCTGAGTGACTTCCCGCTGGAGCGGATCTACCGCGACGTTCGGGTTTGCCAGATCTACGAAGGCACCAGCGACATTCAGCGCATGGTCATTGCGCGCAATCTTTGAAGGAGCAGACTGCATGGCATTCGAAACCATCCTGTTGGACATTCACGGCAAGGTCGGCCTGATTACCCTCAACCGCCCGCAGGCACTGAATGCGCTGAATGCGCAGATTGTTGGCGAGATCAACCAGGCCCTGGACCAGCTCGAGCGAGATCCGAACATCGGTTGTGTGGTGCTCACGGGTTCGGCCAAGGCCTTTGCCGCTGGCGCTGACATCAAGGAAATGGCCGACCTGCAATACCCACAGATCTACGTCGATGACCTGTTCAGCGATGCTGACCGCATTGCCAACCGGCGCAAGCCGATCATTGCTGCGGTATCCGGCTTCGCCTTGGGCGGCGGCTGCGAGCTGGCGATGATGTGTGACTTTATCCTTGCTGCGGACAACGCCAAATTTGGTCAGCCGGAAATCAACCTTGGCGTGCTGCCGGGCATGGGCGGCACCCAGCGGCTCACCCGTGCGGTGGGCAAGGCCAAGGCCATGGAACTGTGCCTGACCGGCCGCCTGATGGGCGCCGAAGAGGCCGAGCGTGCTGGCCTGGTGGCGCGCATTGTGCCGCAGGCGGAGTTGGTCGAAGAGGCGCTGAAAGTGGCGGCGACCATTGCCAGCAAGTCGATCCCGGTGAGCATGATGGTCAAGGAGAGCGTCAATCGCGCGTTCGAAGTTACCCTCAGCGAGGGTGTGCGCTTTGAGCGCCGGGTGTTCCATGCGGCGTTCTCTACCGAAGACCAGAAAGAAGGCATGGCCGCATTCATCGCCAAGCGCGAGGCACAGTTCAAGGATCGTTGATCAGACGCGGTTCGTGCCGTTGCCGTTGCCGTTGCCGTTGTTTTTGCTTTTGCTTTTGCTTTTGCTTTTAAGCGCGCGGTAGTTCAGGCGACGCAGATTGCGACTTCAGGAGGCCGAGCGCAGGGCTTGCGAAGGGAGGTGACGGGCATGGATGCCCGTCAAGCGCTGGGCCCCAGGATGGGGCCTGCAGCGCGGTCCTCCCGGGAGCAAGCCCGGAGCGAGGGGACCCCGGAGCGAAGCGTAGGGGCCGGATGATGGGAGCGGACGGCTTTGGTTACTTTGGCCAAGACCAAAGTAACCCGCCGGAAGGGCGGAAAGGTGACTTGGCGCCACCTGCGCGAACGAATGTCTGCTCGGTGTGAATGCCCACACCAAAAAAGCTAAAAGCTTAAGCGTTGGTTTTGATATGTCGAAAACTCCATTTGCGATGGCGACGCTGACTCACCTTTTCGCCCTTACGGCGAGTCACTTTTTGCCAAACG